>JAWKRM010000007.1:0-145058 GCA_041389625.1 Polyangiales bacterium | reverse complement strand
GGATGCGTCGAGTCCGCCGTCGGAGCCGGATGGCTTCTTGTTCGAGTCGCCGCAGCCGGCGGCGCCAAGGATCGCTAGGGAGAGACCGAAGAAAAGAAAAGTTGAGTTCCGCATGGTCCGGAGTGTGACACAGCTTCGCAGGGCGCCCAAACGGGGCCCGCGAGGCATTGCGCCACGCTAGGGGCTCGTGGAACCGTCACAGAATGCCCCGGGCAGCGCGGGCACCGTTGTCGGCGTCGCGTTCGGCAGTGGTTCGATGGTGCCGTTCACGTCGTCGATGCGATAGACGCGCGCACCGTCCCCAAGGCCCACCTGAATTTCTTCAAAGGCCGTCACGTAGAAATAGCCGGTCTCAATCTTCCCGTTCGCGGAGTTGTATTCGAAGATCACCGTGCGGCGACCGCCCGGCCCTTCGCCACATTCCACGCAGTAGACGGCGAATGGATCGCCGACCGTCGGCTCGTCGACGATGAAGCCTCCGTCGGTTTGCTTCGTGAGGAGCCCGCCCGCGGGCGTCGGCGTCGTGGTGACGAGTTGGGTATCGGTGGGGATCGCGAGTACGAGCCTGTCGGTGCCGTCGTCGCCGAAGAGCGCATCGCCCGCACCGCCACCGCCGAAGAAGTTCGGCCCCAGCCAGCGCTCGGTCTGGACATTCTCGTCGATGAACCACACCGCCGTGTCGTCGCCCTTCCCGCCGTAGACGCGGAAATCGTGCGTATTGCCGCCGAGCACGACGAGGTCGTCTCCGTCGCCGTTGTCGAGGCTATCGGTGCGACCACTCGCGCCGTTGCCAAGGTCGACCGCCGTCCGCGAGATGTTCCGCGCGAAGACCCAGTCGTGGCCCGGCCCCGTGTGAATCGTGGTCGTGTCGATGCCGAAGGAACCGTCCGGGCGGTTCTTACAGCCCATCACGACGAGGTCGTCGTCCGACTGGCCCGGGGCGTCGGACGAGCCGGTTCGGAAGTCGAGGGCGTAGCTGCGGTCAAAGACGAGGACGTCGGGCCCGCCCCGAAGGTTCCCGTCGCCGAAGCTGTGGACCTGCCCCGCGGCCCCGAGGGAGAGCCAGTCGACACCACCCGACCCCTCGAAGTAGGCGGCCGGGCCCTGGTAGTCCACGGCGCCAGGCTGGATCGGATCGAGCCGCCAACCGAAGGGACGGGCCATCGAGTCTGAAATCGACACCCAATTTCCGATATTTCCGTGGAAGTTCCGCCAGTTGGCCAACTCCGCGTTGTCCGGCGTGTAGTCCCACTCCCCCGGCGGGAGGATGGGTGTCGGCATTCCGTCAGATCCCTTGTGACCATCGTTGTACTGGTCATCTAGCAGATCTTCCAAGGGAAAATTCGGTTGCCAGAGGCCGTTCCAGGACCACTCGTTCGCCTCGGGCCATCCGGACTCGATGCGGGGTGACGGTCCGGCGTCAAACGAACTTCCGCCGGAACCGTTATCGTTTCCGCAACCCGCCGCGGCCAACCCGAGGAGGACGAGGAGGAGAAGCGCGGCCAGGTGCTCCCCAATGCCGGCCCCCCGGATGGACCCGGGCGACCCGCGAAGCCCGGCCTTCCGCACCCCGGGCGGCGGCACCAACGCGGAAAGTACCCGTGACGTGGACCAGTCCATGACGACCCCCCCCTCCAATCGGGCCGCGTCATCAAGACAACGGTCCGCCGACACCAGCGGCTCGATCAGTAGCCGCTCGGCGGCCTGGAATTCAAGGGGTTTCCGCTGGTGCGGGCCTTGCTTTGCTTCCCCCACGCGATGCTCCGTCCCACGGCCCGCATTTTCCCGAGTTGTTCCCGAGCCCTGGCCCTGCTGGCGCTCGTGGCGGCGGCCGGGTGCGCCCAGGGCATCGACAACCGACCGATCTTCGGCGACCTGACCGACCGCGTGGCGTTCGTCGGCGCGGAGCTGACCATCGCCCTCGAGGTGACCGACCCGTCCGGCGATCCCGTGAAGGTGCGCTTCGAGACCGACGCGCCGAACCTCTGCAAGGATGGCCGCTGCCGCGCGGGCATCGTGACCGACCAGGGAACGCAATCGTTTCATTGGGTGCCGCGGCCCGACGACGTCGGTCGTCACCGGTTCACGTTCATCGCGAGCGACGGCGGCGCCTCGGCGCGGAAAACCATCACCGTCGAGGTCCGTTCCTCCGTCGGTTACAACGGCCTGCCCAAGTTTCTTCAGCCGCTCGGGAACGGCGTGACGATCGATCTCGGCCGTACGCCGTGCTTCGACTTCGACATCGTGGTGGACGACCCGGATTCCCCCGCGGTGACCATCTCCCAGGAAGCACCCCTCCTCGAGGGCGCGATCATCACCGAGAACGATTCCTTCAGCGCGACCTTCGAGTGGTGCCCGACCCCCGACGACACCTTCGGCAGCGGCTTTCGTGAACTGCACCTCCAGGCCGACGACGGCGTCAATCCGCCGACGGAGAAAACCTTTCTACTCGTGGTTCGCTACCCGGCCAAACCCGAGTGTCCGGGTGAGCTGCCCAACGTCACACACACGCCAGCGGACTGGGACAGCGACGCGGACATTCGAATCACCGCACACGTGGACGATGACAGCGGGCTTAAGCACGCGCCCATCGTGTACTACGCGACGAGCGACCCGGGTCCGGATCCGGATGTCTCGCGCATGGCGCAGGTCCCCATGACGCTCACGTCGGGGACGCGGGAAAGCGGCGAGTGGTCCGCCGAGATTCCGAACCCGGTGGTGAAGAACCCCGCCGCGGGCACGCAGAACGTCTACTACGTCGTTTCCGCGACGGACAACGACGACGCGCTCGGGCCCTGCGATCACACGGCGAGCTTCCCCGCCGTGGGCACATCCCGAGCGGTCGTGAGCCTGCCGAGTGTCGCCCCCGCGGGACCGACGCCCGACCCGTGCTCTCCGTGCGCGGCGGACCGGCAGTGCGGTGGCGCCGGCCACGCATGCGTGCGCATGGGAAACCGTGGCGATGCGTTCTGCGTGCCGACCTGCGTGCAGGCATCGGATTGTCCGGGAGGCTACGTCTGCCCGCCCGAACCCGTGAGCTCCGTCGACGACGCGCGCGAGCGAGTGTGTGTTCCGGACGCGGGCGCTTGCGTCGTGGACGAGGTTTCGACCTGCGCGGACGACCCGCAGGAAGACAACGACACCCGCGCCCTCGCGGACACGCGCCCCGCGCTCAAGCAAGGCACCACAACCTCGCTCGTCTCCTGCGTCAGCGGCGGAACCAAAGACGAGGACTGGTACCGCCTTCAGGTCACGTCCACGTCGCAAGTGGAGGTCTCCATCGACGGCAACGACGCGAGCGACCTGGACCTCATGCTCATCGGCCCCGACGGGAAAACCCTCGGTGTCTCGGAAACGACGCGCTCGGATGAAGTGGTCACCACCTGCCTTGGGCCGGGGACGTACTACGCGCGGGTCTACTCCTTCGGCTCCGAACGGAATACGTATTCGCTCACGTGGACCGCGCGCGCAGCAAGCTGCAACGCACCCACGGCGTGCAAAGCCGACGCCTACGAGAGCGACGACGGCATGTCCTCGGCACGCGCCGTGGACTGGCGGAAGGGCTACACGGTCGCGGGCAACAGCATTTGCGGCGGTAGTGACGACTGGTACCGCGTCGACCTCGTTGCGGGCGACACCGTCGCCGTCCAGGCGGAGTTCGTGCACGTCACCGCCGCGGACGATCTCGACTTCCACTTCCTCGATGCGAATGGCGCGGACCTGACGCCCTGCTCGGAGGCGGACACGAGCACGTGCAGCGCGTTCCAGGGGCAGAGCCTCGATTCGAACGAGTACTACGACTTCAACGCAGCGACCTCAGGCACGTACTACCTCGTCGTGCACGGGTTCGCCGGCGCCGAGAACAACTACGACATTCGCTTCTGGAAGCTCGACTGACGATGCGCGCGATACGCCGAAGCGCCGCGTGGCGCGGGCTCGCCTCGGTCGGTGCACCCGTGTTGGCGCTCGCGTTGGCCTCCTGCGCGCCGGCCACCATCGAAGGCTCCGACCCGTGGGTCGCACCGGTCTTTCTCACCGGCATCGGCCCGAGCATCGTACTGCCGGGAACGACCATCCGCATGGAAGGCGACGGCTTCCTCGATCCCATGTACGGCACCAACGCGGTCCACTGGGTTGGCAACGCGCGGAACGGGCGCTTCGACGAGGTGTTTGAGGCGCGGTTTGTCGATGCGAAACACCTCGAACTCGATGTAACCGACGCGCTTTTCCGAACGCTCGGCGGCGATGGCGGAGGCTTCGCGGGGGCGGTGCGCATCGAAGTCGAGAACAAACGCGCGGGGAGCTCGCGGGCATCCGAACCGATCAAGTACGAAGCCGCGGTCGCCCAGGAGCTACGGCCGACGATCACCGCGCTCGATTCCGCCACGTCGATCTACGTGAACGACCCGGTGCAGATCGAGGGTGACGGCTTTCTCCTGGGCGGTGGCGAGGGTACGACCTTCGCGCGCGTCGGCGGCTGCTTCTACCCCACCGACGCGCCCGGATGCATCGCCGTCGAAACGCTCGAAATCCCCGTGGAACCGGAGACGCCCACGACACGGACGCGCGGCGCGTTCACGTACTCGTTCAAACTGAGCGGCATCCGCCCCGGGCTCTTCCGTGGCTCCCTCGAAATCGTCAATCGACACGGCGACGCCGCGGGCGGCGTCACGTACATCACCCCGCCCTCGCAGATCGAGCTCACCATTGCCCCTTCGCGCATCACGGAACTCGGGAGCAACTCGGCGAGCCTCGGGCAGTTCGTCGACATCCGCGGAGGTGGGTTCGTCGGCGGAGACGATTCCGCGCTCACACTCCTCGAGGTCTCGGGCGACTTCACCTCGAACGACAGTGGCAACACCCGCGCAATCGATGTGGTGCTCGTCCCCGAGTACGTATCCGGGCGCCACGTGCGGTACGTGATGAACGAGGAGGATGGGCTCGGACAGGAGATCAACCTCCGCCGCGAGTCGGGGCACTTTTCCGGCAAGGCGCGCCTTGTCACTCGGTACGGCGAAGAGGAACGAACGGCCGACGAAGTCCCGCTCTCCTTTGAGATTGCACCGCTCCGGCAGATGGTGACGGTGGTGTTCCTGCCCTCGTATGTGGAGAGTCTCGGGCGTTTTGGTCTGCGCGCCGTCGACGATCTCGTACGCGAACAGACGCTCCGTACCGCCATGACGCCGTACGTGGGGGTAAACCTCCAGTTCATCCCCGAGCTCCCCGAGGATTTCGCGCTCTACTCGGTGGTCGAGATCTCCGGAAAGGACCCCAACAACCAGGGCCTCTTCGGCTACGACAACACGCCGGGCAAGGACACGAACAACCTCCGGCTCACGGACCGAATCGGAGGCGTCAACGCGCAGACCCAGCAGGACAACTACCCGGGCTATGGCGGCGTGTTCATCGAATCCTTCTTCGAGTTTGGTCACGGCGGAGAGATCGCCGAACCGCTCTTCGACCAGATCTTTGATCCGTTCCGCCCGGCACGCGGCGGCACACCCGTGAACGCCAACGACCTGACGCGGGGAGTTCCCGAAGTGACCGACGGGCGCGATTGCGCGCAGAAACTGCGCGCTCGCCCGAACCAAATTGCCTGCGCGGTGTGGGTGCTCGGCAACGTCATTGGCTCAACGCTTTCGCACGAAGTTGGCCACTCCCTCGGACTCGCGAATCCGTACGATCCAAACGAGTTCCACAACCTCGGCGACCAACCCCTCCGTCTCATGGACTCCGGCGGCTCTCGCCCCTTCGCCGAACGCGCCGACGTGGAGGGCAACGGAACCGCCGTGTTCTGCCAGGAGGAGTACGAGTACCTTCGCGAGATCATGCCGTCGGGTGACGCCGATGAGCGCGATCGACCCATCTGCTTCTAATTTGCCCGGGAGTGGCCATCCCGTTTAGCGTTGAAATTGCATCGCTTTCAACGCATTCCCGATTGTCACCGGATCGTTGCCGAGGCTCGCTTGAACGGGCGTCCCGATCCCTCTACACGGAGTCTCCACCATGGCTTTCCAGGGCGTCATCCGCTGGATCCTCCCCCGGGATGACCAGTTTTTCACGCACCTCGAGGCGCTCGGAACGTACGCGCGGCAGTCGGCGGAAGCCTTCGCAAGCTTTCGCGACGGGAAGACCGCCGACGAAGTACGCGAAGCGGTCCAGATCATCGAACACCAGGCCGACGGCATCGTGCGCGAACTCGAGGACGCCCTCGCGCGCACCTTCGTCACGCCCATCGACCGCGAAGACATCCATCGCCTGTCGAACGAACTCGACGACATCATCGACCTGACGAACCTCGCCGCGCGCACCTGCGGTCTCTACGGCATCAAGTCGCCCAGCCGTGCGATGACCGAGCTCATGGACACCCTCGTCGAGGATGCGTGATGATCGAGCACGCCGTGCCTTGCCTTCGGCAGCACAAGTACGAGGAGCTCTTGGATCTCGGCCGACGTATCCGTGTCCTCGAAAAGCGCGGCGACGAAATCTTCCGCGCTGCCATGAGCGAACTTTTCGCGGATGACAGCATTCAAGCGAAAGAGCTCATTCGCCAAAAGGAAGTGCTCGACCACATCGAGCACGCCATTGACTACTGCGACAACGTTGGGGACATCCTCGCGAACCTCGCGGTCAAGCACGGGTAGTCATGCTGACGGTCCTGATCGCGGTCATCGTTGCAGCGATCGTCTTCGACTACATCAACGGCTTCCACGACGCGGCGAACGCCATCGCCACGGTCGTTTCCACGGGCGTCCTGCCCATCCGAACGGCGGTGTTGATCGCCGCAATTTTGAACTTTGCGGGCGCGATCACGGGTACCGCCGTGGCGAAGACCATCGCGACCGGATTCGCGGATCCGGCCATTGTCACGCAGACCGTGGTGCTCTCGGCGTTGCTCGGCGCATCCGCCTGGAACCTCATCACCTGGTGGTACGGCATCCCGTCGAGTTCCTCCCATGCGCTCATCGGCGGCCTCGCCGGCGCGGTGGTCGCCCACGCGGGGCTTGGTGCCTTCCATTGGAACGCGCTCGTCCAGAAGGTGCTCGTGCCGCTCGTCGCGTCACCGGCCATCGGCTTCGTCGTCGCATTCTTCGTGATGGTCGCACTCACGTGGGCGTTCCGGATTGCCAAGCCCTCGTTCGTGCACCGGACTTCACGGCGACTCCAACTGCTGTCTGCCATGGCCATGGCGTTTTCCCACGGTTCGAACGATGCCCAGAAGTCCATGGGCATTATCACCCTCGCGCTCATCGCGTGGGTCACCGCGGGGCACGCTGACCTGCCCGCGTGGATGCTCCCCGCGCAGCCCGATCAGATCCCGACCTGGGTCATCTTCGCCTGCGCCGGCGCCATCGCCCTCGGAACCGCCGCGGGCGGCAAGCGCATCATCAAGACGATGGGCACGAAGATCATTCGGATCACGCCCCTCCAGGGCTTCGCCGCGGAGACCGCCGGCACGCTCACCATCCTCGGCGCGTCCCACCTTGGGGTGCCCGTGTCGACCACCCACTGCATCAACGCGTGCATCATGGGCGTTGGCGCGAGCAAGCGCCTTTCCGCCGTGCGATGGGGGGTGGCTGGAAACATCCTCGTTGCCTGGGTGCTCACGCTGCCCCTGAGCGGCGCCATGGCCTGGGCCATCATGCTTGGGCTCGATCTGGTGATTTGAGCGGCCATGGGCGCGATGGCGGCCCCCCCGCGGTCCCGCACTCGCCCCGTGGCACTGGCGCCGGGGCCGTGTATGGTCGGCGCCCATGGAGATCCTCCTCGTCACCCCGTCCGTTGAAGAGCGGGACGCCACCGGCGCAGCGGTCAACGCCCTCGCCAAGATCCTGAAGGCCCGGTCCCACGAGGTGACCGTCGTCTCCCCTCTCTACGAGCAGATCGACCCGTCGGCCCGGTCACTCGCGCGCCGCCTCACGAAGCTCGACGTGGAGCTCGGCGGGAACGCATACCCCTGCACGCTCTACGACGGCCGCACGCCGCGCGGAGTCCAGCAGCTCTTCGTCGCCCACGATGAGGTCTTCGGCCACGCACAGCGCATCGACCAGGAGGACGCCTCGAAGCTCCTCCGCGCCGCGGTGTTCGCCCACGCGACCGCGTCCCTCGTCAAGGGTCTCGACCGAACGTTTGACGCGGTCCACGCGTTTGAGTGGTCCGGTGCGCTCGCCCTCGAGCGACTCCGCGGCGTGCTCCCCGAGGCGTCCACGCGCACGGTGCTGACCATGCTTTCCGCCACGGGGGATCTCCCCTTGGATGCGGCCTCCCGCACGCAACTTGGACTGGGCCAAGACGCGGCGACCGCCGAGTCCGCGCTCGAAGCTGCGGCCCCGGTCGCACGCCACGTGACAGTGCCGAGCCGACGGCTCGCCGCGCTCTTTCAATCGTCTCCCCGCCTGGCGCGCGTGACGCAGGCGCTCACGAACGCGGGGCGCGAAGTGCGCGTGGTGCCCGCGGGCATCGACCCGGCCCTTTGGAACCCCGCCATCGATACGGCGCCCACCTCACGCTTCGACCCGATGGACCTCCGGGGCAAGGCCCAGTGCAAGGCGCACCTCGAGCGACAGCTCGGCCTCCCCCACCGAAACGATGCGCCGCTCTTTGCGGTATGGCCCAGCTCGGCGGACGACCAGGGGTTCGAGGCACTGATCGCGGCTCTGCCCGACGCGCTCCGCAACGACGTTCAGTTTGTCGTGCTTCTCGACCACGCGCCGTCGGCCGAGCGCCGTGCGGAACTCGATGCGCTGGTCCGGAGCCTCCCGGATCGAATCCACGTGTGGGAGTCCGCCGAAGCGGATGCCGCGCACGAGTTGGTGGCGGCGGCGGATTTCCTCGTGGTCCTCGCAGGCGAGGCGGGTCAGTCGCAGGCACACCTGGTTGCCGCCCGGTACGGCGCGCTCCCCATTGCGTGTGACGCGGGCGGTTTCGGCGAGCACATCGTCGACCTCGACGCCTCCCTCTCGACGGGCACCGGGCTCCTCTTTGCCACCCTCGGCAAGGAAGACCTTCTCGGCGCGCTCCGCCGCGCCGCCGCGGCGTTTCAGGACCCGAAGGCCTTCGAAGCAAGGCAGTCCGCAGCCATGCGCCGCGACTTCACCTGGGACCGAAGCGCGCGCATGTTCGAGAGCCTTTACCGTGGTGGCGAAGCGTTCGAAGTGGGCGTCGCCGCCGCCGCGCCGCCCGCCTGACTCGACGGGCCACGCGTGGCTCGTCGAGCGGATGGCTCTAGTCGCGGAAGTTGGTGAACTGGAGCGGCAGCTCGAAGTCCTGCCCACGTAGGAACGCGATGGCTTCCTGGAGGTCGTCCTTCTTCTTGCCCGTGATCCGCACCGCGTCTCCCTGGATGGAGGCCTGCACCTTGAGCTTCGTGCCCTTGATGGCCTTGACCATGTCCTTGGCCTTCTCCTGGGCGACGCCCTCCTTAAGCTTGACCACCTGGCGCCACGTGGAGCCACCCGCCGGCTCCACCGCCTGTGGGTCGAGGGACTTGAGGTCGACCTTCCGCTTGATCATCTTCTCGCGGAGGACGTCGAGTGCGGCGGAAACGCGCCCATCGCTGTTGGCGCGGATCACGATGCCCTCTGCGGTCTTCTCGAGCGAAGTGTCCGTGTCACGGAAATCGAAGCGCTGCGCCACTTCCTTCTGGGTTTGCGTCAGGGCGTTGTCCACTTCGTGGTGATCGAGCTTCGAAACGACGTCAAACGAGGGCATGGGTTCCTCCGTGGGGTGGCGACCCTACTTCCGTCGCGGGCCGCGCTCAACCGCAACGCCGATTCAGCGGGGCGGTTCGTCCGAGACGCGAAGGGGCGAGGCGGGAAGCACGGCATCCGCACCCCGCAGGTAGAACGGCGCGAGCGTCAGCAGGTCGTCCGCCCCACGCACCGGCCATCGCCCAAGGGCAATCGCACCCAGCGCCGCGGCCGTGGGCGATCGAAACAGGGGCGCTCCGAGCTCCGACAACCCCTCGAACGCGTCGGGCCAACGCGCTGGCGCATCGCCCGCAGGCAAGATCGCTCCGAAGAGGCGGTCGCCTCCAAACGCTCGCGCGCCGACGCCGGGTCCGCATGGAATGGCGCGAGCACGGTGCGCACGTCGACGCCGCGCACCGCGTAAGAGCGCGGCGAACACCTCCCCCTTGAATGCATCGAGCGCGGTCAGGACGGGCCTTTTTTCCAGTCCGCGTCGCCCGCCGCCGCACCCACGGCGAGTACCTCCAGCGAGTTCACGCCAACCACCGGAATACGGTGTGCGAAGGCAAGACCCTTCACCGTCGCCAACGCCACGCGCACGCCCGTGAACGAACCGGGCCCCACGTCCACGCCCATGACCGCGACTTGGTCGAAACGCACCCCCGCCTCGTCGAGGACGGCTTCGATGGCCGGCAATACCGACTCCGCATGTCGCTCGGGCACATCCCAATCGCGAACGGCGCGAACGCCATGTTCGTCGACAAGCGCCACCGAGCCTCGGGCGGTCGCACACTCCACTGCCAGGCAAAGATTCGTCATTCCTTGACCCGCTCCGCCCCGAGAACTAGCTTCGTCTCCCGACCGGGCAAAGCGCGCGGAACGTAGCGTTCCAACCGCCCCCACGCCAGAGCCCCGGTCGTCCCGCGCGAAACCCTTCCATGCTCGGACTGCTCCATCCCACGGACCCCGCCTGGGTCGATACCGTTGAAGGTGAGCTTGGAAGGCTCCTCGATGACCACGCCCATTGCGAGCTCAAGGCCGCGCAGAGCGCCCTATCCATCGTGGGTCGATGGGGCGGCGCGCACCCGGAACTCGTGGCTCCCCTCGTCGCCCTCGCCAAGGAAGAGATGGAGCACTTCGAAGCGGTTCTTGCCCATGCCACGGCGCACGGCGTTCGCCTGAATCCGCCCGCGCCCGACGACTACGTGCTCGCGCTCCAAGCGGCGACCAAGCGCGAAGCGAGTGACGTTCCGCGCCTCCTTGATCGGCTCCTGGTCTCGGCGCTCATCGAAGCTCGCTCCTGCGAGCGCTTCAAGCTCCTCGCCGAGCGGCTTGGGAGCGCCGAACTGCGCACCTTTTACCGCGACCTCATGGAGTCGGAGGCCCGCCATCATCGCCTTTTTACGCGCCTGGCGGAGTCGATCTTCGGCGAAGAGGCCACCTGGGCGCGCCTCGCGACGCTCGCGACGAGGGAGGGCGATATCGCCTATCCTCGCGGAGCGGAGCCCACGGTGCACGGATGAGCACAAAGCGAAAGAGTGAACGGCCCGCGAAGGCACCTGCGCCGGAGACCAGCGCAGGCATGACCGACGAGACTGCGGAGGCATCGAAGGACCGCGGTGACCTGCTCGAGACCCTCACCACCGTGCTTTGGGCCGCGGTCCTCGCGGGCATCATCCGCATCCTGCTCTTCGAGGCGTTCGAGATCGAAGGGCCCTCCATGGAGCCCACCCTCTATAACCACGATCGCGTCCTCGTCGCGAAGTTCTACTACGGGCTGCGCGTCCCGCTTCGCAACGAGACATTGGTTCGCTGGGGCATGCCGAACGCGGGGGACGTCGTGATCCTCACGGCGCCGGGCGACAACGTGGACATCGTCAAGCGCGTCGTTGGCCTCCCGGGGGACGTCATCTCCATTCGCGACGACGTGGTCTACCGAAACGGCACCCCCCTCGCCGAGCACACGAAGCGCGCCACGTGCACCGACCACGACTTCCGCCTCACGGACGGCCCCGACGAGGAATGCACGTGGCAGAAGGAGCACCTCGGCTCCCACAGCTATCGGACGAGCCAGAGCATCTACCACGAGTACAACGACCGGGAGTGGCCACCCGTTCCCCCGGGACACGTGTTTGTCATGGGCGATCACCGTGACGAATCGCGCGACAGCCGCTCCTACGGTCCAGTCCCCGCCACGCGACTCAAGGGCCGCGCGCTCCTCATCTATTGGTCGGGCGGTTGGCCGTGGTCGTCGAGCTTCCGCGGCTCGCGCATCGACAAGGTCATCGACTGACCACGCCCGCGGGCGCGCACGGGCTACGCACGCAGGTAGAAGTCCTCGCCCATCCCGACGGCGCCGTCGACCGACTCGACATGCCCACCGGGCGTGCGAATGGATCCGGTGAACGTACCGAAGGGCCCGCGGTAGTGGCTCGCGAGAAGCAGGAGCTCGAGGTGGAGGTCGCTCGCCACGGACGGCCGAAAGAGCACGTCCACGTGCCCGCGCGTGTCGCGGATGCGCCACGTCTCCCCGCCGCCGTGCCCGGCGCGCTCAAACGTCACGGGCGGCAGCCGATGGACTTCACCACCAACCCACAGCGCATTCTCGCCGTGCACCTCGGGGTTCTGCGCCTGGTTTCGGGTGAAGTTAAAACCCACGCGGTTGCCGTCGGTGCCAATGCGTGCGCCCGTGACCCAATCCCATCGCATCCGATACGGGTAGTAGCCCTGGTGGTGATCAAGGAAGGCGAAGGCACTTCCGGGATCGAAGTCGTACGTTCGGTCGCCCGCCGTCAGCGTGCCCGCGATGGGAAGGCACGCCTTCATGGCCACGGCACCACGAACCGAGTCGAACGGCATGGCCGCAACCAAGGGGCTTGTCGCCCGGGTGTCGAGGGATACGCGGAGCACACTCCCCGGGAACGCACGCGTCGGCGGCACATCGGCACGCACGACGATCTCCCCCGACGGCCAGCGGTTGTGGAACGAGACCATCGCGTCGGTCGCCGCATCGGCCACGCGGCCCTCATCCACGCGCGCGCTCCATCGCATCTTCCACGGAGCGAACTTCCGCTCGTACAAATGAAGCTGATTTGTCGCGCGATCCCAGATTTTCATCTGCACGATGGCCAGGAGTCCCGCGGAGAACACGGCGACGTTTCCAAAGATCTCCGGTGAGCCGAACTGGACCGCCTGCCAACGCTTGAGGCGCATGGCCCGAAACCAACCCGGTCCGACACCATCGACGTCGTCGATTCCGAGGTCCGGCACGAACGACGTGCCGGTCCCGAACGTGATTTTGCGTCGCTCGACGATTCGTTCCATGTGCGTGTTGCCCGCGGTTCGTCCGTGCCTTCGCCGCACGGAGCCGCGGCATTCGACCACCGCGGTCACGGGCACTACCCTACGCTGTTTCCATGGTGCCGCACCCGAATCCCGGGCCCCCGCCCACGCCTTTCGCCGTGCCAACGCACGCACGATGGGCGCTCGCCCTGGCGCTCGCCATGTTCGGCGCCTGCGCCCCGCCGAGCGATGGCTCCGATCCCTTGTTCGTGGGGCGCGACGCGGGGACCACGCGAGATGGCGCCGCCGACGGCCCCACGGACGACGGATCGACCCAGACCATGTGCAATCCCGACGTGCGCTGCGCGGCCGGGGGGCTTTCCCTCATGGGCTGCGGGCTCGACGGCGCAGCGACGGCTTGCCCGAACGGCTCCTGCGTCGATGCCGCCTGCTGTGCGTCGCAGGACGACCCGTACTCGAACACCGCGGTCATGTACTACGCGAACTGGACGTTTCCCCAGGAGGAACTCACGACCATTCGCTTCACCGCATGCCCGAAGGAGGTGCCGGACGACGATTGGACGTTCGTCTTCTACCAGGCCACCGCCGGTGCCGCGGTGTTTGAGGTCGGCGTCCGCCGATCCCTGTCGAATACGTTCGCGCTGCTCAAGCGGTTCGGCGCAGGCACCATCGCCGACATGCTGGCGTCCGAGGGCTCCGCCGCCGAGGTGGATCCGGAGGGCGCCTTCATCCGCGTGGTTCGCCCCGTGGCCTTCGCGCCCGGCGCATGCATGGCGTTGGTCCTCCGCCGGGGCGCAGCTGGCACAAACGCCGATTGGTTTGACCTCGACATCGAATCACCCGCGGGCACCGCACCGGTCCGCGTGGGCTCCGTATTGTTTCCGCGCGACGCAGGCCCCGCCACGTTCAACTCGGGTTCGGGCGGCTTCATCCACTTCCCGGGCGCCTACGCCCTGCTCCGGGACACCCCTCGAATGCGCGTCGACCTACGCGCCGAAGCGAACGCGAATCTCCCGACGCGCGTCCAGACGCTCCAGGTGAAGCCCAACGTCAACATCCAGTGGAACACGAGCACCACGTTCCTCGAGATCAGCGCCGGCGGGAGCACCGCCCAATGCGTCGCGGCCGGCCAAGTCCTCCCGTAACCCCGTCGTCAGCCGAGGACCATCGTTTCGCCGCACAGGTTTCCATCTCGGAAACGGCGAAACGCCCAGGACGTGAAGGTCGGGTGATCCACGTCCTGCACCAGGTACTTGGCCATGATGCGCGCCATGATCGGCGCAATCATGAAGCCGTGCCCGATGAACCCACTCATCAGGATGAACCCTTCCACGCCGTCCACACGACCGATGATGGGGGCCCGATCGACCGTCAGGTCATAGCAACCCGCCCACTGCCGAAGCACGCGTACGGCGCCCAGGCGAGGCATCGCCCGCGTCAGCGCGCGCGCATAGAGACCGAGGAACCGAAGCGAACTCCCTTGGTCGAGCCCCTCGGGAACCTCCGCGTTCGAAATCCCACCCACGATTTCGCCGCGCATCGATTGGGAGAAATAGAGACCCGATGCGAGATCGGCCACGAGCGGCTTCAAGAACGGCTTGAGCGGTTCCGTGCTGCAGATTTCGTGACGATGCGGCTTGGTTGGAAGGTCGACCCCCACCATGCGAGCGATTTCCGGGCTCCAGGCCCCGGCTGCGTTGAGCACGAGCGATGTCCGAATCCGTTCGTCCGGCGTGCGCACGGCGATCACCTTGCCGTTCGCCGTCTCGACATCGACGACTTCCGTGAACGTGCGAATCTCAACGCCGCGCTGACGCGCTCCCTCCGCGTACCCCCAAACGAAGGGCCACGGAAAGACGACGCCGTCCGTTGGGTTGTAGCTCGCCGCCATGATCCGCGACGCATCGAGCTCGGGCACGATGGCGTGCGCTCCCTCGGGTCCAAGGAGACGCGTATCGAGGCCGCATTCACGCTGGAGTGCCACGGACGCCTCGAGTTGCTCCGCGCGGTCCGCGGTTCGCGCGACGAACAGGTACCCCCCCTGTCGAAACCACACGTTGATGCGCATCTCCGCGGCGAAATCACGGCAAATCTGGATGGACTCCCGCATCAGCTCGATGTTGTCGCGGCTCGCCCACTGGGCGCGCACGCCGCCACCGTTCCGTCCCGAAGCGCCGCTACAGAGGTAGCTCTTCTCGAGCACGACGATGCGCTTCATGCCGAGCTTCGCCATCTCGTAGGCGACCGAAAGCCCCTGAATGCCGCCGCCAACGATGACGATGTTCGCGTCCGATTCGCGAATCACGCGGGGTCCTCCCCGTCCTCTTCAAGCAGCGCCAAATGCGCAAGGGGAAGCGGGTGAAACGGCGGGCGCGGCGTGATCGGCTCTCGCGGGATTTCCCCACCGAGAGCGACCAACGTGCGCGCGCACGCGGCAAGGCACTGCTTGCCCTGGCACCACCCCGTGCCGAAACCCGTGTAGCGCTTCACCGACTCGATGTCCCGATGCCCCAACGCGACGGCCTTCTCAACCTCGTGAAGCGTCACGTCCTCGCAGCGGCAAAGGATGATCTTATCCGACACGGTGCGCCTCCACCGCGCGCGCGCACGCCTCGGCCTGGGATTCGATGGCCTCCGGGTCGACGACGCCGGTTGCGGCCCCCACGGCCCACACCCCCGGCGTCCGCGTGGCGCCGTTCTTCGGATCGGCGACGATCCAGAATCCATCGTCACGCCACGCCACGTCGGCGCCCGACTGGCCACCCAGTTCGAACGCCCCCGAGGGCTTCGCAGCAAGCACCACCGCGTCGCACGGAACCGTCCGCTCGCCGCGTTCGTCCTCCACGACGACGCGTTCCGCCGCATGGCCACCTTCGACGCGCCGAAGCCCCGCGGGCGAACCGCGGTGCACAACCTCAACGCCCGCGGCGACATACCGCGCCGCGAGGGACGACGTGGCGTGGTCGTCGTCGTGAAGGAGCACGACCCGTTCCCCGGGCACGGCGCCACACGCGAGCAACGAAAGCGCGGCGCGCCAGCCCACCACGCCCGGCAAGTCCGAGCCCTCCACGGGCACGGCCCCCTCGTGGGTGCCTGTGGCGAGCACGATTGCGCCGGTTTCCACGCGAATCAGGCCCTGTTCCGCGTGCGCGACGACCACACCGTCGAGAATCGCCACCACCGGTGTCCGACGGTGAATGATCGCGCCCGCCTCCTCGGCCTCGTCCTCAAGTGTCGCACCCACGTCCGCATCAAACCGCTGCGCCGACTCGCTTTCGGTTTCGCTCTCGGCGTACGCCCGCGCCTCGAGTCCCCTCACGCCGCCAAGACTCTGCTCCTCTTCGAAGAGCCGTACGCAAGCGCCCGTCGCCGCCACCTCACGTGCCACCGTAAGTCCGGCCACCCCGCCGCCGACGACGACCACATCCGCACGAAGGTCCGTTGGCGCGACGGCGGACGCAACGGCCTCCGGCAACCGGCCAATCCCCGCGATTCGCCGCGCAATCTTCTGCATCACGCGGTTTAGCGGACCGAACGCGGTGAACATGTGATGGTGGTCCATCCCCTTCGGGAAGAACCAATCGGTCACGGCGAGCAAATCCGCCTCCGCACTACCGAGCACATTCTGGGTTTCGACGACCATCCCATCCGTCGCGGGAACCCGGCACGTCATGACGTTCGGAACTCCGTCGACACGCATCAGGCACCCATCACAACGGCCCGCGTAGCAAGCTGGTCCACGCGGACGGTGGTACTTCACGCTGC
The DNA here is from genome assembly GCA_041389625.1 of Polyangiales bacterium. GTDB lineage: Bacteria > Myxococcota_A > Polyangia > Polyangiales > JAWKRM01 > JAWKRM01. The sequence goes on along the minus strand of JAWKRM010000007.1, from coordinate 128,301 downwards.
GCGCGAGAACGTCGCGACCACTCGCCTGAATGGCCAGCGTCAGCGGCTCGCCCTCGTCGGCCACCACCTCCTTGCCATCAACGCGGATACACACGGGCGTCCGAACGTCGCGGGTGCGTCGAAGGGCCATGGTCGAGACGAGACTCTAGCGGATCTGCGGTTCCGCGCCGGCGGGCGCTACGGGCGACGCGCCCCCGCGGAGTCCGTCGGGGTCACCGCCACCTTCGCGGGGGCCTCGACCGGGCGGAGGACGAAGGTAACCCGCACGGTCTGCCCGGGCTTGACGCGCACCGTCTGGATGGCCTCCTCAAAGAGGGGGTGCCAGGCGTGGAGCTTCACATCCTCGTCCGCGGGCACGTTAACCATACGGAATTTGCCCGCTTTTCCCGAAATCGCGTGGACCGGATGGTAGAAGACCATCACGTCCGTCCGGCCGCATTCCGCCGCAAATCCGCAGCCGAGCTTGAGGACCCCACCCTGCTCGAGGGCGATGTCCCGGGTCTCCCGGTGGAGGAGCGTCTGGAGCAGCTGCGAGGTTCCGAGCTCCGGGAGGAACGGATAGTCGGTGTTGTTGGTCAGCCGGAGCGTGTCGCCCCGCGTGGCGGCGATGACCTGTGGGCTCAGCCGACAGTCGTCGATGGTGACCGCCCGCGTGGCGGGCTTGTGCTTGGGCGCGCGCTTGAAGTCCGTGGCGCCAATGACAACGTTCTCAAGTCCGCGGCCGTCGGTCAGGTGCACGGGCTGGTGGTCGAGGATCTTCGGCGGGCTACACGACTTCGGTGGCTCGGGTTGATTCGGAGCCGGCGTCGAGTCGTACGACGGGACTTCGGTTTCCTCGGCGAGCAGCACCACCCCCTCGACGATGCCGACGGGAGGATTGGCATTCACGCCCTGCGCCGTCTGCTCGTGGTTCCCGTCGGAACCGACACAGCCGGTGCAGCTCGACATGACCGCGACGGAGAGCACCACACCGGGTGCCGTGCCGTCTCCAAACATGCGGTCCGCCAAAAACATGGCGTGAAACCTAGCAGAGGGTCCCGAAACCACACAACGCGAACACGTTGCGATCACGAGATCATGGAATTTTGTGCGCGATCAAACGCACACGACGACGCAGAAATCGAAGACACACGTCACCAGGCGGGCCGCACGGCGGACCGGAGCACGAACGTGTCGTGCGCCCATGGCGCGATTTGGATCACGCGTTCGGGAGCAAATGCGTCGCCGCTTCGACGGCCATGCGAAGCACGCCCGACGGCATGAGCCCGAGCGCCATCACCATGATCGCGGAGACGGAGAGCGCGCTCGCAACGTATGTCGAACGCATCGGCACGGCGACCGCGGCACCCGCGCGCGGTTCCTTCATGAAGAGGAACACGAGCACACGGAGGTAGTAGTAGGCGCCCACGGCCGACGCGAGCATGCCGAGAATCGCGAGCCCGACCATCCAGCCGCCCGCCGCCACGGCGGCACTGAAAACGTAGTACTTCGCGAAGAATCCCGCGGTGGGCGGAAAGCCCATGAGCGACAGGATTCCGATGACGAACGGCACCGCGACGATGGGGTGGCGACGCCCGAGGCCCGCGAGGTCCTCGTAGCTCACCGCCTCCTTGCCATGCGAGCCGGCCACGATGAGTGCGCCGAACGCGAGCACGTTCGAGACCGTGTACGCGAGAAGGTAGAAGAGCACCGCGCTCAGTGCCGTGGAACCCGTGCGCACGGTGGCCGCGAGACCCACGAGCAGGTAACCCGCATGCGCAATGGACGAGTACGCAAGCATCCGCTTGACGCTCGTCTGCGCAATGGCCGCAACGTTCCCGTAAACCATGGTGATCGCCGCGAGAATGCCGAGCAGTGGGGGCCAACCGCTCTGCGCATCGGTGAGCAGCTCGCTCCCGAAGGCAACGAGGAGCACGCGCGCGAGCACGGCGAACGCCGCACTCTTGACCGCCACGGCCATGAACGTGGTCGCCGGTGTCGGCGCACCTTCGTACGCGTCGGGCGTCCACATGTGGAACGGAACCGCGCTCACCTTGAACGCAAGTCCGACGATGAGCATGAGCAGCCCGAAGAGCACAAGCGACGGGTCCGCCGTGCCCGCACTCACCGCGTCTGCGATGCCCTTGAACGACGTCGTGTGCGACGCGCCGTAGAGGAGCGCGGAGCCGAAGAGAAGGATGGCCGCCGCGAACGAACCGAGGAGGAAGTACTTGAGTGCGCCCTCCGCCGAACGCGACGACGTGCGCCGAAACCCCGCAAGGCAGTAGACGCCGAGCGACATGGTCTCAAGCCCGATGAAGAGCGAGATGAGGTCCGTCGCACGGCCGAGCACCATGGCCCCGAAGGCCGAGAAGACGACGAGGACGTAGAACTCGCCCCGCTCGTCCCCGTGCTCCTCGAAGTACCCGCCCGCGAGCAGGCACGTGAGCGCGCCGCCGAGGCCGATGGCCACGTCCACGAAAAGGGACATGGGGTCGTTCACCAGGTACCCGCCAAAGAGCGTTCCCGCCGCCGCCGCCTGCCCCGAGACAAAGAGGCCCGCCGAGAGGGCCGCCGTCACCCCGAGGACCGCCGCGCCGAGCACCGGAACCCCCGCGGGTTCTTCGGAAAACGCGTCGTTCATCATGAGAACGAGGCCGCCCACGAGGAGGGCCAAAAGGGGAGAAATCGCAATGATTACGTTCATTGTCATGGCCTAGCCTCCGATCTTCGTGGGGCGCCCTTCGGCGCTGGCCGTGGCGGGCTGGGCCTCCGCCTCAAGGGTGTAGAGCTCGGGCTTGGTCGCGTGCTGCGAGGCGTGGGCCTTGCCGCGGGCCTCCGTGATGAGGGCCGACACCGACGTCTCCATGGGGTCGAGGAAGGGCTTCGGCATGAGGCCCACCACGAAGATGAGCGCGACCAGGGGAGCGAGGACCGCCCGCTCGTAGGGCCGGGCGTCCGGAAGTCCCTGGTTCGCCTCGTGCTTCACCGGGCCCCAGAACATCTTGAGGACCGCGTGGAGCATATAGATCGCCGCGAGGATGACCCCCGTGGCCGCGAAGATCGTGAACATGGCCGGCCAGATGCCATAGCTCTCGGAAGCGAACGTCCCCGCGAGGATCATGAACTCGCCGATGAAGCCGTTGGTTCCCGGAAGCCCCACGGAGCTCATGGTCACGATGACGAAGAGCGTCGCGTAGACGGGCATGACCTTGGCGAGGCCGCCGAAGGCGTCGAGGTCACGGGTGTGGCGGCGGTCATAGATGATGCCGACCAAGATAAAGAGCGCGCCGGTCGAGATGCCGTGGTTGACCATCTGAAGGATGGCGCCCGAAATGCCGCTCACGTTCATCGTGAACACGCCAAGCATGACGAAGCCGAGGTGGCTCACGGAGGAGTACGCCACGAGCTTCTTCACGTCCCGCTGCACCCAGGCGCAATACGCACCGTAGATGATGCCGACGATGGCCACCGCCGCGATGCTCGGCCCCGCCTCGTGGGCCGCGAGCGGGAAGAGCGGAATGGCGAAGCGCAGAAACCCGTACGTGCCGAGCTTGAGCATGACCGCGGCCAGGATGACCGAGCCGCCCGTGGGCGCCTGCACGTGCGCATCCGGCAGCCACGTGTGGAACGGGAACATGGGCACCTTGATGGCAAAGGCCAGCGCGAAGGCACCGAAGAGCCAGAGCTGCGTGGAAAGCGGGAATGCCACCCGCTTGAGCTCCATCAGGTCGAACGAGTAGTGCCCCGTAAGGCCCTTGTACGTCGACACGAGGTAGAGGATCGCCACCAGCATGAGGAGCGAACCCACCATCGTGTAGAGGAAGAACTTCACGGCGGCGTAGACGCGATCCTGACCGCCCCAGATGCCGACGATGAGGTACATCGGCACGAGCATGAGCTCCCAGAACACGTAGAAGAGGAAGACGTCGAGGGCGACGAAGGTGCCGATCATGGCGGCCTCAAGGAAAAGGAACGCCGCGGCGTACTCCTTCACCTTTGTCGACACGCTCAGCCACGACGCGAAGAGCGCCACGGGCGTAAGCAGCGTCGTCAGGAGCACCAGCCAGAGCGAAATGCCGTCGACACCCACGCGGTATCCGATGCCGAGCGCGGGCACCCACGACGCGGTTTCAGCGAACTGCATCGACGCGCCGTTGTAGTCGCCGGTCAGAAGGAGCAGCGACATGACGAACGTGGCGCCCATCACACCGAGAGGGAACCAGCGCAGGAGCTTCGTGTCCTGGCGCGGCATGCACAGCACGAAGAGCCCGCCCAAAAGGGGCAGCCCCACGAGGAGCGTAAGCAGATGCTCGGTCACAGGGCACCTCCCACCGTCGCGTGCCGAGCCTCAGCATGCTCAGCCTCCGCGGGGAAAATCACGGAATCCTTCGATTGACGCCGGACGACGCCGAAGGCGTTCTGCACTTCAACACTCGAGCGCACGAGGGCGCCGACACGGAGCGTGCGGTTCCCAAGCTGCGCCGATTCGCCGTACTTGAGGCGGAACTCGTTGCCGTCACGGCCCGACAGGGCGTCGTTCGGACGAACCACGACTTCGTCGCCGTCCACGCGGAGCACGGGCGGCACCGGCGCACTGCCATCGGCACTCGACTTCGCCCAAAGCGCCCCGAGCTCCGAATCGCGAAGCGTCACGGCGGAGCCGTCGGTCGGGAGCGTGATGTCCACATCGGCCCCGCCCACGGCGCCGACGAGCGTGCCGCCAAGACGCGCCACGAAGGCCTTGCGCTCGCCCGCAGCGTAGGTGCGCTCGAGGGTGTTCGAGCCCTCAAACTCCTCGCTGTCGAACTCGCCGTCGCCATCGCCGTCCCAGCGATACGCGTAGCCGAGACCCACCGCAGCGCGAAGCGACGCGGTTTCACCCTCGAGTTTTTCGACCGTGAGCGCCGGATGCGGAAGGAAGAACCACGCGCCCACGCCGAGGACACCGAGCGCCATCACCGTGCCGTAGGCGTAGACCACGCCGTTCTGCACACGCGTGAAAAGGAACCCGCCGATCTCCACCGCCGTCGCGGTGGCCTTCGCCAGGATCATGTCGACGAAGTACTTGTCGACGGCCGCGGCAAACTCGGCGACCCAGCGCATGGGCCACACGACCACCGCTTCGTAGAGTTCGTCGACCTTCCATTTGTTGAGAAGGAGCTGGTGGAACGCGCCCGGATTCTCCGCAGGCATGCGCGTGCCGGAGCCGTACATGGAGTACGCGAGGCCGATGCCGACCGCCATGGCCGCCGTCCCGCCGATGGCCGCGTAGATCCAGCCATTCTCGAGACCTTCGCCCGCCGACGCGACGACTGGACCAAGCCAGTGCCCCCACCAGTTGCCCCACTCCCCTTCGGGGTGGATGTGGAGCACGTGCAGGATCGGCTCGATGTTCACGAGCCCGGCGAGGATGGCGCCCACGCCGAGAATCCGCAGCGGCCACGCGATGGCCGGCTCGGGAGGATGGGGGTGCTCGGCGTAGCCGTGCTCGCCGTGCCCATGGTCGTCGTGGCCGGCCTCGTCGCTACCATGCGCCTTTGCCGAGCGGTACTCACCGGCGAAGGTCAGGAAGTACAGGCGGAACATGTAGAACGCCGTCATGGTCGCCGCGAGGACGAGGACGCCGAACACGAACCAGCTCACCTCAGGCGAATAGCCCTCGATGCCCTGGGCGTTCACAACGCCGAGGAGGATCTCGTCCTTCGAGAAGAAGCCGCTCGTGAGAGGGAAGCCCGCGATGGCAAGGCAGCTCAGGAGGAACGTCCAACGCACCACTGGAAGGTGCTTTCGCATCCCGCCGAGCAGGCGCACGTCCGCATCGCCGTGCGCGTGGACGGCGTGCATCACCGCACCGGCGCCAAGGAAGAGGCATGCCTTGAAGAACGCGTGCGTGAAGACGTGGAAGAAGCCCGCCGTGAACGCGCCCGCGCCCACCGCCGCGAACATGAAACCAAGCTGACTCACGGTGGAGTACGCAAGGATGCGCTTCATGTGGTTCTGAACGAGCGCGATGGTCGCCGCGAGGAGCGCCGTGAGCGCGCCCACCACCGAGATGATCATGAGCGCCGTGGGCGACTGCATGAACACGGGCGACAGGCGACAGCAGAGGTAAACGCCGGCGGTGACCATGGTCGCCGCGTGGATGAGCGCCGAGACCGGGGTTGGGCCCGCCATGGCGTCCGGCAGCCAGACGAAGAGAGGGATCTGCGCGCTCTTGCCGGTGCAGCCGAGGAAGAGGAACAGGCACGCCGCCGTCGCGATGGAAACGGTCGGCGAAACCACGAAAAGCACGTAGAGCGCCCCGCCGAGCACCGCGGCCGCCACAAGCCATGCGAGCGGCGAGAGGTTCACCTTCTTCCGAAGGAACGCCACAACGCCAAGGCCGAGGAGCACGAGCACAAGGCCCGCGGCCGATCCAAGCATCTCGGGGCGGGGCAGCTCGAACGTGCCCTTGAGCGCACCGCTCTGCGCCGCCGCGTTGATGCCCGAGAACTCGAGCGACCCCGTGGCCATCATCAGGATGAACATCCCGACGATGACGCCGAAGTCGCCGATGCGGTTCATGATGAAGGCCTTCTTGCCGGCCGCCGCGTAGTTCGGGTTCTCAAACCAGAACCCGATGAGCAGGTACGAGCAGAGGCCCACGCCCTCCCAGCCCACGAAGAGCAGCGGCATGCTGCTCCCGAGCACGAGGATCAGCATCGACGCCATGAAGAGGTTCAGGTAGGTGAAGAACCGCGCGTAGCTCGGGTCTTCGCTCATGTACCCGGTGCTGTACACGTGAATCAGCGTGCCGATGCCCGTGACGAACAGAGTCATCACACCGCTCAAGCGATCCATGACGAACGTGACGCCGATGGGGATCGTGTGGCTGCCGAGCCTCAGCGTGAACCAGTCGTAGAGGTGCGCGCGGATGGGCTCCCCTTCGTGCTGGAGGAGCACATAGAAGCAGTACGCGGCGGCGAAGAACGCGGCGGCCACGACGCCCGTTGCGAGCTTGCCAACGGCTGATTTTTCATCGGCCGTTTCCACTCCACGACCGAAAATTCCGTTGATGATCGCGCCCGCAAGGGGCAGGAGGACGACCATCGTCAGTGCGAGTTCTGCGTGCATGGTCTTTCTCGACTAGTGCTTGAGGAGGTCCGCGCGATCCGACTCGACGGTCTTCTTCAGGCGGAAAAGGGAGATGACGATGGAGAGCCCCACCGCAGCTTCGGCGGCGGCCACCGCGATCACGAAGAAGGCGAAGAGCTGCCCCGCATGGTTCTCGGGGTGGAACCGGTTGAATGCGACGAGCACCACGTTCACCGCGTTCAGCATCAGCTCGATGCTCATGAGCTGGATGAGCACGTTGCGCCGTGAAAGGAAACCCGCCGCGCCGAGCCCGAAGATGAGCGTCGCAAGCGCGAGGTAGTGTCCGAGGCTAATCATGACTCAGTGCCCTCCGTGGGCGGCGACTTCCGCCGAAAGCTTGCGCGCAGCGGCTTCCTCTTCGGCCTCCGCGGCTTCGCGGGCCAGGCGGCGCGCCTTTGCGGCCTCCGCTTCCTTGGTCGTGCGACCGCGGGCCACGGCCACCGCGCCGATGACCGCCACCAGGAGCAGCACCGACACGAGCTCGAACAGAATCACGCTATCGGTGTAGAGCACGCGCCCAAGGGCGCCGACGCCGCCGAACTGACCACACTCGGCGCCTTGCTCCGCCGTGCAGCCGGCGAGCGTTGGGGTTTGGGGCGAGATGCGGACCACCGTCGACACGGCCGCCGCCGTCAAGAGCGCCACCACCGCCACCCCGAGTGCACGCACGCCAAACGTGCGCGCATTCGGCGGCACCTCGGCGTCGGGACCGATGAGCATGATGGTGAAGACGAAGAGCACCACCACCGCGCCCGCGTACACGAGCAGCTGTAGCGCCGCGAGGAAGTGCGCGCTCAGCGTGAGGTACAAGCCGGCCAGCGCGACGATGTGAAGGAGGAGCGCCACCGCCGCACGGAGGGGGCTCCGAAGCGTGACGGTCGCGACCGCACTGCCGACACCAATGGTCGCGCACAGATAGAAGAGGAGCGTACCAGCCAAACTCATGCGGCCCTCCCGGCGACGAGCGTGCGGACGCTGGCGTCCAGTCGCGCGTTGCCCACGCCGCGCTTCGCAGCGGCCATGAACTCGTCTGGGAACTGCCGCACGAAGCCGAGGAGCGGCATGGCCGTGCCCTCCGCAAACGCGCAGATCGTGTTGCCCATCATGTTGTTCGCAACGTCGACGAGGGTCGCCACGTCGCCCTCACTTGCACGGCCCTCGCAGAGCTGATTCAGCAGATCCACGAGCCAACCGGTGCCTTCGCGGCAGGGCGTGCACTGACCGCAGGACTCGTGTTTGTAGAAGCGCATGAGATTTCGGCACGCCTCCACCATGTTCACGGAGGAGTCCATGACGATGGCGCACGTCGTGCCGAGCATCGTGCCGAGCGCGCGGTACGTGTCGACGCCCATGGGAACGTCGATCTCGCTCTTGCCGTGCCACGCGTGGAGCGGGTGCTCGGGGTTCGGGGCGTTGACCGTGCGGTCCGGCCGAAGGATCGGCGTGGACGAGCCGCCGGGCACCACGGCCTTGAGCGGACGCGACTCGTCGAGCATGCCGCCCGCGTAGTCGTAGATGAGTTCGCGGAGCGTGATGCCAACGGGCGCTTCGAAGATGCCCGGGTTCTTCACGTGACCACTCACGCCGTAGAGGCGCGAACCGCCGTCCTTCGGCAGGCGCGAGAGGCTCGACCACTTCTCGCCGCCAAGCTCGAGGATGTCGGGCACCGACGCGATGGACTCGACGTTGTTGACGATGGTCGGCATGCCGAACGCACCCTTCACCGCCGGGAACGGGGGCTTCAAGCGCGGTTCGCCGCGGCGACCCTCGAGCGAGTTCAAGAGCGCGGTTTCCTCACCGCAGATGTACGCGCCGGCGCCACGATGCACGAAGATGTCGATCTTCTTGCCGGTGCCGAGGACGTTGTCGCCCACGTAGCCCTTCTGGCGCGCTTCGCCGATGGCCTTTTCGAGGGCAGTGATGCAAAACGGCAGCTCGCCGCGCACGTAGATGTAACAACACTCCGAACGCATCGCGTGACACGCGATGAGGATGCCCTCGATGAGCTTGTGCGGATCCTTCTCCATGATGGAGCGGTCCTTGAACGTGCCGGGCTCGCTCTCGTCGGCGTTGATGACGAGGTAGACCCTCTCGTCGGGCTTCGGGTTCAAAAACCCCCACTTCATGCCCGTCGGGAAGCCCGCGCCGCCGCGACCGCGAATGTTGGACTTCTTCACCTCTTCGGTGACGGCCCCGGGATCCATCGCGAGGGCTTTGCGCGCCATTTGATAGGCACCGTGACGCTCCGCCACCTCGAGGAGGTGCGCGTTTTCGACGGCGTAGCGGCGGGTAAACACCGGTTCGAACGCCTGGCTCATGCGTGCTGCTCCTTCTCGGTCGTCACGTCGCGCTTCGAGCGCTGATCGGGCGTGCGCGCCGCAATCTCGTCGATGACGCGGTCGAGCTTCTCGGTCGTGAGATTCTCGTGGAACTCGTTGTTGATCTGGACCATGGGCGCGTACCCGCAGGCCGCGAGGCACTCGGCCTTGAGCAGCGTGAACTTGCCATCCTTGCTCGTGCCGCCGGCGTGGCAGCCGAAGCGCTTCTCGAGGTGCTCCTGGATGGTCTTGCCGCCGCGGAGGTCGCACGAAAGCGTGCGGCACACCCACACCACATTCGGCGCCACCGGGTGCTCGAAGAGCATCGTGTAGAAGGTAACGACGCCCTTAACCACCGCGGTGGAGAGTTCGAGGCGATGGGCCACAAACTCAATGACGTCGGCGCTGATCCAACCGTTCTGCTCTTGGCAAAGCCAAAGCAGCGGGAGCACGGATGCTCGCTTCGTTGGATAGCGCCCGATGATCTCGTTGACTCGTTGTTCTCGGTCGGGACTCAGGGCGAAGGCCATCTCGAAGACCTCTCAAGGTGGGGCGCGCCGTCGGCGCTCGAAACATGAGCTAAGTGCGCGAAATCTCGCTTTTCGGGTCGGGCGGACGCTAGGCGTCGGCGAAGTCGCTGTCAAGCGTGGGGCGGAGCCGTTTTGGCGCGGAAGTTCCCCTGGAAATCCCTTCCCGTGCCCCACGCGAGCGGGTACCGTAGCGCCTCGCTGGAGGCTGCCTGTGACCGTCTTTTGCCCGAACTGCGGAAAACCAAACACGGACGAGGCAACGAAGTGCGTTGCGTGCGGCGCCGAGCTCAAGAAGCAGGGCGCGAAGAAGTTCAAGGGCACCATGATGATGCAGACGCCGCCCATCGCGCAGAAGCCCGGCGCGTCGGAGCCCGCTCCCGGGGCCGTGCCCCCGGCGCCCGCGCGGCCCATGTCCGATCGCCCGCAGGGACCCGCGGCCGGATCGAAGGCTCCGCCGGCCCCCGCCCCCGGCGCACGCAACCTCGCGTTCCAAAAGACGATGCTCGGCCCCATGGTCGCGCCGCAGACCCCCGGATCGCCCTCGCAACCCGCGGGCCCGCCGGGCACCCCCGGCGTCCCCGGCGGCGCGGCGTCCAAACCAGCGCAACCCTTCGGCGGACCTTCGGATGCGGCGACGAGCCCTTCGACCGATCTGCCCACGCGATCTTCCTTCGGCACGGCCCCGACGATGGCGAGCCCCACGAGCCCGCAGTTCGGCGCCCCGCCCACGGCCTCCGAGTTCGGCGGGCTGCCGCGCTCGGGCGGCGCAACGCCATCATCCCCGGGGAGCGCACCGTCCCAGCCGGCGGCCTTCGGTGGATCCAACGCGCCCAAGGCCCCTGCCCCACCCGCCTTTGGTCAGGGCGGCGGGTTTGGGCAGCCCCCGGCGGGTGGCGGCTTCGGAGCACCGACCGGCGGTGGCGGTGGCTCGGATGCGAACGACGCGGCGCGCGACAAGAAGAAGAAACTCCTTTTTGCCGCCATCGGGTGCCTGGCCCTCGTGGTCCTCGGCTGCATCGGCTCCTGCGTCTTCTTCTACTTCCAGGTTAAGGATCAGGCGACGGCGCTCCCGGAGGATGGCGCCGCCATGAACCCGATGCTCGAGAAACTCGCCCGCGTGCCGCTGGCGTTTGTCCTCGGAAACGTCGTCTCGGAATGCAGGAATGATCCCTCGGGCGAGTCCATTCGCTCGTTCTTCCATCCGAGCACGTTCGACGACATCAAGGGCAACATCTGCGCGTCGTCGGACGAAGCACTCGAGGTCTTCTCGGATCCTTCGCGAAGCCAGGTCTTCAACCTGAGCACACGCCCGGAAGCGGATCTCGCGAAGGAAGCCGGCTACGACCCGAACACGTGCTTCCTCTTCGATTCCGCGAGCGGCCAGGTGATCACCTGCCGCGACGAAGCGAATCACACGCTGATCGTCGGCTACCGCGTCGACGCGACCCCGTAGGCGTCGCGAGCCGCCGCGTCCAAGTGACCTACGGCGCCAGCTCGTAAATGCGGCGGGGTGGTATCCCCGCGCGCATCTGCACCTGCTCGAGATCGGGGAGCCGGAGCGCGTCCTCCGTGCGAGCGATCTGTAGCCGCACCGTGGACTCGGCCGCGAGCTCCGCCCGGTCGAGGCGCAGCCCGCTCGAGCCACCGAACCAGTCTTCAAGCAGCATGTGGATCCCAATCGTGCCGCCCGCGCGTCGCCCAAAGGTGTGCGAAAGCGGCAGCGTGGCGAAGAGCTCGCCCCCGGGCTTGAGCAGCGACGCATACCGCTGGAACACATGATCCATTCGCGGCGAATAGCTGAGCGGCCCCCACACGTCGCTGATCACATCGGCCGAGGCGAGCTCCCGGAGCGATGTCCTCGAGCAACCGGCCGTACATCGGCGTGAACTCTGAATACCGCGCGGCAAGCGATCCGGTGCGCCCTTCCACGCGTGCCACGGCGGTGGTCTGCGGCACATCGCTCGGGGAATGGAGGAGCCCGCGGCGATGGAAGCGCTCGTAGAACTGCGTGATCGCGAGGCCGTCGCCCGAGCCCATGTCGATCCAGTGCCCATCGGCACCGAGGGCCTCGAGGCGCTTCAGAAAGCCTGCGCCAAGGTACTGCATGTAGCTGATCGGTGAACCGGAACGTCCCGCGTCGAAGAGCGGTCGAGCGGTTTGAAACTCGTTCCGTCCCAGGATCGTGTCCATCGCCGCAAGCGCGTCGCCACCGGCAGCGCGTTCGGCATCACGCGCCAGCGCACGCGCACGGTCGCGGCGGCGGCGAGCTTGTCGGAGCGTGTTGCGGCTTCGGCTGCGCGGAGCGCTTCGCGCGCCACGGGCCCGAGGCCCGCCTGCGCGGAAACCGACGCGGCCGTCGAGGCGTGCACGGCTGCGACCGGCGTCGCGGGCGATGCGAAGCCGCCGCGCGCGCCGATGGCGTGATCGAATGCGCCGCCGAGGCCCGCGAATCCCACCACCCCAGCGGTCCCCACGAGGAACAGCATCACGAGTTGTTCGATCTGTGCAGAACCCGTTCGGCGACGTTGCGACATGGAATCGCGTTCACATAGGCAAGCCGTGTTCCAACGCAGATTCCAGCCAAAAGCCGTGGGAAGGGCACTTCGAATCCCCGGTCGTCCCACCCCACCGGCCACGGTGGACGCCGAGCCCGAAGCTCAGCGCGCACTCAAAGGATGACGAGCACTTCGCTGATCTGGAGGCGGAAGATGTAGAACTCGCCACGCGGATCGCCGGTGGAAACGAACGGCGACTGATTGTCGGTGACGTCGTCGTCGAACCAGATCCACTTGGCTTCCGCGTCGATGGCGTCGCCGGCCTGCGAAGCGGGCTTGCGACAGAGCGGCGCAAACTGGGGAGGCTCGGTCAGGGGCGGTTCGAGTACCGCAAGCGCCCGATGCTCGGCGTTCGCCGTCGTGCCCACCCACCCCTTGCTCAGGCCTTCGCCGTTGTTGCACCGCACGAGCCACTCGTTGATGACGCTCTCCGACGGGTCATCTCCAGGGATGTCGTAGTCCACACCCGTGGCGCACACCTGCCACGTGCTGGCCCCGGTGCGGACCACCTTGCTCCCGTCGGCGGCGGAAAACTGCCCGATCACCCCCTGGGTCACCGCGTCGTCCGACCAAGCGATCACATAGAGATAGTCGCCCGCGACGGCGGCCGAACCGGGGACGACATAGGTTTCGGGTCCGCTGCGGTCTTCGTTGCAAGTCCCAAAGGTGTCGCACGCGCCCACGGCACACGGGGTCGAGGCATCGCAGGCCGCGCTACAAACGAAGATGTCGTCGCTGTTGTCTTCGATGCCGTTGAAGTAGTTGGCGAGGCTCGTCGTGGATCCGTAGCCAAAGCCGTAGGCGTTGTCGCCCGTGATGACCACGTGCACATCGAGCGCCTTGCCGTTGCCGCCCGAACCATCGAGCGTTCCGTTGTTCGCGCCATCGTCCGTGTCGGCATCGAGCGGAGCGCTCGACCCGCCGTCCCGCGTTCCCTTGCTCCCGTCATCGTCGCAACTGCACCCCGATGCGAGAACCATGATCGCGAGCACCGGAACGCCCGCCGCATGCAACGTATGCCGCACGCGCATCAGAACGTGATCCCGACCTGAAAGCCCACGGGCCAACTCGTGCGAACGACGATGGCCGTGCGCGAACCAAAATAGTAGCGGAAGCCTCCGCCAAAGTATGGCGCGAGAACGGGCCTCCAGAACCGTCTCCGATCGGGAGCAAAGATGCCGGTCATGCCGAGCTCCGGGAAGAACACCCACCGGTCCCCCACGTGGAAGTCCCATTGCCCAACGCCGATTGGGTACACACCGAATCCGTCGTGGATGGGGTGATAGAACCAGCGAAGTTCCATGCCCGCACTGATGTAGAGTTCGTTCTGAATACCGCGCACGAGGTTACGAACGATGGGGAACTCGACGCGAAATCCGGGGCCCACGTCGCTGTACCAGCCGATGCCGAACATCGCATCAAACCGGATGGTCGTCCGATCGAAGTGCTCCACCTGAACTCGGGAACGTCGCTGCGCTTCGGCAGTCGCGCCGGGTACGACCGAGGCGAGGGTTGCGAGCAAACCACCAACCAAAAGCCACTTGGAACGCCGCATGGGGGCGAGTCTAACGCGGACCGGGCGAAGAGTGGACTTTCGGCTGGGCCGGCGCCGACCGAGTGGCTATCGTACGCGTCCCGTGGCGCTCATCGAGTTTCGTAACGTGCGGAAGGCCTTTGGAAAGAAGGTCATCTACCGCGGCCTGAATCTCGACATCGAGCGAGGGGAATCCCTGACCATCATCGGGGGTTCGGGCTGTGGCAAAAGTGTCATGCTCAAGCTGCTCGTCGGACTCCTCAAGGTGGACGATGGCTCCATCCACTTCGACGGCAACGACGTCGTGCTGATGGACGAGGCACGCCTCGCCGAATCACGACGGCGGATTGGAATGCTGTTCCAGGGCGCCGCACTCTTCGACTCGCTCTCCGTGGCCGACAACGTGGCCTACGGGCTTCGCGAACACCTCAGCATGAGCGAGGAGGAGATTCGCGAACGCGTTGCCGAATCACTCACGTACGTTGGCCTTCCCGGCATCGAGTACATGTGGCCTGCGGATCTCTCCGGCGGCATGAAGAAACGCGTGGGGCTCGCGCGCGCCATCGCCGTGCGCCCCGAAGTGTTGCTCTACGACGAGCCCACGACGGGCCTCGATCCCATCAATACGACGCGCATCAACAAACTCATTCTGCACCTCAAGCATCGACTCAACATCACGTCCGTGGTGGTCACCCACGACATGCACAGCGCGTTCTATGTGAGTGACCGCATCGCCATGATTCATTCGGGCGAGATCATTTTTTCGGGGACTCCCGATGAGATTCGGGCAAGCCGTGAGGCGCGCGTCCGCGACTTCATCGAAGGGAACGCGCCGGACAACGACGACACCCATACGCTGTTGCAAACCGGCGGCTGACGGGCCACCCTCGCGAATCCCATGGGCCCCAATTCTCGAAGCACGGAGATCAAAGTCGGCATCTTCGTCTTCGCCGCATTGATGATCGCTGGCATCGTCGCATTTGCGGTTGGGAACAAGCAGAACGTCTTCAGCCGCAAGGTCGACTTTCAGTCCGTGTTCGATACCGTGGGCGGCCTGCGCCCCGGCAGCCCCGTAAGCATGGCGGGCGTCGACGTCGGCACGGTCACGTCCGTGGAGCTCAAGGACGACGGCAAGATCCACGTACGGTTCGGTCTCATCGCCGACGCCGCCAAGCACGTGCGGGTCGACAGCCTCGCGACCATCGGAAACAAGGGCCTGCTCGGCGACAAGCTCATCGATATCGTGCCTGGTCAGGGTGCGGCCATCCCGCCCGGCGGCACGATCCCCTCGGAGTCGCCGGTGGACCTCGGTCAGTACATGACCAAGGCGTCGAAGATCCTCATCGACGCCGAGGCCACCATCTCAAACCTCCGGTCCGCCACGGAGCCCTTCGCGGATCCCGAGTTCGGCGACGACGTCAAAGCCACCGCAAAGAATCTCGCAACGCTAAGCGAGATGGTGTCCCGCAAGGGCGGTCTCGTGGATCGTCTGAACCGACCCGAGACCGCAGCCCACGTCGAAGCGACGCTCGCAAACGCCGATGCCATGAGCAAGGAACTCGTGGCGACGGCCGCGTCCCTCCGCGCCATCGGGAACGAAGTCGCAAACGGGGACGGAACCGCCCATGAACTCATCTACGGCGACTCCGGCAAGAAGCTCGTCCGTGAGCTCGCAAACGCGTCCGAAGAGCTCACGCTCATGATGAAGTCCGTTCGAACGGGCGACGGGACCGCGCACGACATCCTCTACGGCCACCGCGGAAGCGAGATTCTCGACAACCTCGCCGAGGTGTCCGCGGACCTCAAGGCCATTTCCTCCGACGTCCGTGCGGGCAAAGGAACCATCGGCGCCCTCCTCGTCGATCCGTCCATCTACGAAGACGTCAAACGCCTGGTCGGGAACCTCGAGCGCAACGAGATCCTGCGTGCGTTCGTCCGCTACTCCATCCGTCAGGACGATTCACGCCCAAGCCCGAGCGTCGCGCCGGCCTCGAACTAGAGCTCCGTTCGTTACTCGCCGACTGCAATCCGCGCTTGAACGAGCGCAACGGCCTGACGCGCAAGCGCGTCGCCTTCGAAGAGCGCCTTCTGAACTTGGCGCACGTCCGCCGCTTCGATGGCCGCCTTCCAATCTCCGTCGAGTTCGGGCGGTGGTTGGCCTTCGCTGCGCTTCGACGGCAAGTGCCGCTCGAGGGACGCCTCGGAGACCGACGGGGCGGCGTCCTTGTCGGAATCAAGCAACGAATCGGCGATCGACACGTCGGGCGTGACGCCCGCGGCCTGAATCGAACGCCCCGCGGGCGTGTAGTAACGCGCGATGGTCAGCTTGAGCGCGCTCGCGTCGGGCAGTTCAATCACCGTCTGAACACTGCCCTTGCCAAAGGTCGGCTCCCCCACGACCACGGCTCGGCCGAGATCGCGGAGCGCCGCCGCAACGATCTCGGAAGCACTCGCGGAATAGCGATTGACGAGCACAACAAGGGGCCACTCGGGACGTGTCCCTGCCCGCACGGCCTTCGCCTCGCTGAGGAGTGCGCCATATCGGCCGCGGGTCGAAACCACGACGCCGCTCACCAGGAACTCATCTGCAACAAGCACAGCTTGATCGAGCAAACCGCCCGGGTTGTTTCGGAGATCGAGCACCACGCCGCGCACACCGCCCCGCCCCTTGCTCTGGACGACCGCCTCATCGAGCACACGCCGAAGCTCCCGCGTCGTCGTCTCAGCGAAGGTCTTGAGCCGCACGTAGACGATCCCGCCCGCGATGACCTTGGACTCGACGGGCTCGATCTCGATCACTTCCCTCGTGAGGGTGAGCTCCATGGCGCTATCCACATTCGCGCGACGCACGGCCACCTTCACGGACGACCCTGGCTTGCCGCGCATGAGTCGCACCGCGTCCGAAATCCGAAGATCGCGTGCATTCGCATCCGCGATACGAAGGAAACGATCGCCCACCCGCAGCCCCGCCCGGGCCGCCGGGGTCCCGTCGAAGACGCCGACCACCGTGAGCCACCCATCGACCGCCTGGATTTCAACGCCGACACCACCGAAGGCGCCCTCCGTATCATCCGTGAGAATCCGGTACTCGTTCGGATCCATGAACGCCGTATGCGGATCGAGGGTCTCGACCATCCCGCGGATGGCGCCGTAAATGAGCGCATCCTGGTCCACCTCGTCGACGTAGCTGAGCTCGATGTGGGCGAGGGCCCGCGAGAAGATCTGCAGGTTCGCGTACGGGCTCGCGGTTTCCGGGATCGCCCACGCCACCGACATCCCGACCGCCGCGCCCCCGAGCCCCACCAACACGAGGGCCAGGCACCAACCAAGGGACGGGAAAAAACGCCTCATTTTGGGGGTGTTGCTTCGACCCATACTCGTGCATCATGCGTGTAGGAATCTTCAAGACAAGTGCTGGCGTAGCCCATAGCGCGCCACACACGTCCTCTGAAAGGAAGGAAGCCCAGGATGGCTGGAACGGACAAAAGGAAGCAGAGCCTCTACTTCCCGGAATCGATGCTTCAGGACATTCAGCACGAAGCGACCCGGCTCGACCGCTCGCTTTCGTGGATCGTTCAACGCTGCGTAAAGATTGGGCTCCCCGAAATCCGGAAGCTTCCGTCGGTCAACGACATTCCGGACGACGAAGAGCTCGAGTAGAACGCCGCGCCGACGGTCAGGCGTATCGCGTTTGAAGTACGAAGATCAGGGCTTCATCTCCGCCGATGACGGCACGCGTCTGTTCTATGGCGTGCTGGGCAGCGGACCGGTGGTCGTCCTGAGCGACGGCATCGGCTGCGACGGATTCGTCTGGGCCTATCTTCAACCTGCGCTCGCGGAACACTACCGGGTCGTGCACTGCCACTACCGGGGCCACGGCCGAAGCGGCCCCCCCGGCGACGGTGGAGTCGGCATCGCACGGCTCGCCGCCGACGTGTCTCACGTGCTCGATCACCTTGGCATCGAGCGCGCCGCGTCCCTTGGGCATTCGATGGGCACTCAGGTGTGCCTCGAACTCTACCGACGGGATCCGGCTCGCATCGCGGGGCTCGGGCTGCTTTGCGGAAGCTACGGGCACATCACCCATACGTTCCACGGGACCAACGTGCTCGAGCAGGTGCTCCCGAAGCTCCTCGAAATGGTGGGTACGCGGCGCGGGTTGGCACGGGCCATTTGGGGGCGGGTTCCCTTTTCGGTCGCGTTCCAGTTTGCACGTGCAGTCGGCGAAGTGGACTCACTCGCCATCCGCGAAGAGGACTTCCGGAACTACTGGAACCACATCGGCCTGATGGAGCCCGGCGTGTTTCTCGAGACGCTGCACTCGGCGGGCGACCACTCGGCGGAGGATCTTCTTCCGTCCATCAACGCACCGACGCTCGTGGTGGCGGCGGAACGCGACACCTTCACGCCACCGGCCCTCGCCCGCGAAATGAGCGAGCGCATCCCGAACGCGGAGTTCCTCGTTCTGCCCGGCGGTAGCCACGCCGCACCGGTCGAACAGCCGAAGCGGACCGTGGGGCGTGTCTTGGATTTCCTCGCGAAGCGCGTGTACCCGGTGCCGTCGTTGGCGCAGCTCGAAAGCCCGCCCGTCCGCCCACCGGATTCGCCCTCGTCCTAGTATTCGACGCGGAAGAGCTGCTGGCCCATGAGCACGAGCATGCCGCTCGTGAGCTTGAGCTTCCCCTTCACGCGAACGAACGTACCGTTCGAGCTGCCCACGTCGGTGATGGCAACCTTCGATCCTTCGCGGTGGATACGGCAGTGAAGCCCCGACACGTACCCGTCATCCGGGAAAATGATGTCGCCGCGCTCGCGGCCGAGATGGAACCCGTCCGCCGGGATGCAATACGCATTGCCCGTCGAGTCACGCCCCGTGATGAGCGCAATGCGCCCGAGGAACCCTGGATTCGGGCTGCCCATCACATCCACGCCCTTCGCGCTCTTCGGCGCGGCGAGGTGCGAGAAGCGAACGATCTCCTGCCCGATGCGGAAGACGGTGCCGTCGTCGAGGGTCACGGGCGCTTCCGGCTCGATGCGCCAATAGACGCCGTTGAGACTGCCGTTGTCGGTCACGCTCAGGCTATCGCCGTCGAACGTGAACGTTGCGTGGTCCGGGGAGAGGTAGGCGTCGTTCGCGAAGACACCGCCCGCGTTTCGACCCACCTTCGTGGTTCCTGAACCAAGCGGCACCGACTCGCCCTCCGTTCCATCGGGGCGAATGACGACCAGCGAACCACGCGGCGCCTGGGCCGACGTGGCGGTCGGGGCGGCGGGTTCCGGCGAGGGCGGCGGCGTCTGGCCGCGCTGCTCAAGGAGGTTATTGCCGCATGCGCCGCAGAACTTGAACGACGTCGGGTTGACCTTGCTGCACTTCTCGCAGGTGACCGAATCACCTGAGGTGGCCGCTGCTGCTGCGGGAGCGGGCTTGGCCGCCGACGGCGGCGGAGCGTTCTTCGCGGGGGCACCACCAAAGCTCGGCACGGCGGCCGCCTTCTTCTTTCCTTCGGCGGCAACGGGCTCGGCCTTCGGCGCATCGCCCTTGGCCGGCGCCTTGAAGTCTTCCTTGGTGTGGAATCCCGAGGGCGGCGTCGCGGGCTTGGCCGGCGCTGCCTTCGCGGCGGCGTCACGCGGCAGTTCGGCACCGCAGCCAAGGCAGAACTTGTAGTGGTCTTGGTTTTCTTTACTGCAACGGGTGCAAGCAATCATCGTGATCTCCTTCGCGCGTTCAAGTTCGGTTGCTGCCCGTGCCTCAGGTGGTCATTTCCACACGGAGTAGTTGTTTGCCGACGAAGACGTAGTCGCTGTGCCCGACTTCGCGCTCGCCCTTCACGCGAACGAACGTGCCGTTCTTCGAGCCCTGATCCGCCACCACGAAGTGGTCGCCATCGTTCGATACCTTCACGTGCGTACCGGACATGTACGAATCGTCGGGGAAATTCATGTCGCAACCGTCGCGGCCGATGGTCACACCCGACTCGCCGGCGCAAAACGCCATGCCGTCCGCGCCGCCCTGGAGCACCTGCACCACACGGAACGGGCTCGGCTGCTTCGGGGACGAGTAGAAGAAGGTCTCATCCGCCTCGGGGCCCGACGAATCCTTCGGCGTCGCGTCCACACGGAACACCTGCTGCCCTGCGAGGAAATAGTCGCCTGCGCCGACCTGCTCCGGCTTGAGCACGCGGACGTAGACGCCATTCGTGCTGCCTTCGTCGCGAACGATCAGCTTGTCGTCTCGGTAGAGGAAGTTCGCGTGCTTCGGATTGAGCCACGCGTCTTCGGGGAACAGAATCTGTGCGTCCTGGCGCCCCACGATGTGCTCCGAGCCGTGGAGCAAATACGTCACGCCCGCCACCCCCTGGTCGCCGCGGATCAGCACGAGACGCGCCTTGCCCGGCGCCTGCATCGCACCGAAGAAATCCACCGCCTGCGCCTGAATCTCCGCCGGGACCGTCGCACCGCACGCGCCGCAAAACTTGTGCTGCGGCGGCACGGGGCTCGCGCACTGCTTGCAGACGTAGCTACGGGCTTGTTCCATGGGTTCCTCCTTCGAAACTAGGCTGAGCGCGGCGCGCTGGGCCCGGGGGTCGAGCACCGACCGGTGCCCGCAATTGAAACAGTTGTGCGCTTCGACCGGGAGGAACGTGTCGCACGCCCCACAGACAATCCCGATGCTGAGCTCCATTGGGTGGTCAATACCTCTCCGCGCGAAACCACACGATTTGTAGGCGAATCGAGGCCAAGCCGTCAACGAACACGGCCGAGGGCGAGTGGAAATTGCGAGGTTCTTGAGCGGCGCGCTGGGTTTTCAGGGGGCGGGCAACGCGAGAATGGTTCGCGCCGCTTCGCGAATGCGAGGTTCCGCGTCGACCGTCGCCACCCGTTCGAGCACGGCCCGCGCACCGTCGTCGAGCGATCGCCGAACGGCAAGCACGGCGGCCTCGCGAACAAACGCATAGGGGTCGTTCTCCGCAATCCCGAGCACCGAGCGCCGCGCGCTCAGGGACATGGGCGCGCGGGCGAGGATCTCGAGGGCGGCGCGCCGTAGCATCCAATTCGCGTGGCGTTCGGCCACCTCGACCAAGCTGCGCTCGATGAGCGCCGGGGGCACCTCGCGTTCGTCCCTCGAGAGTTCGTCGAGCACGCCTCGCACGGTCACGACGGAGCCGTCCTCGAGCGCGTCGGCAAGGAGCTCCGCCGAGTGTGGTGCGTGCACACCGTGGAGGATCGCAAGCGCGTCGACACGGAACGGTCGGCGGGGGTCCGCCGCAATGCGCTCAAGCACCGGTGCGACCGCGATCGCGGCCTCCACAAACGGCGATGGTCCGCGGGCCGCATCGCGCCCTTCCGCTTCGCGAACCCCTCGTCGCAGAAGTCCGAGCGCCAGCGCAACTTGATTCGGAGGCCCCGAAAGCGCACGGCGGATCGCCACGAGCAGCAACGTGGGCTCAAGATCGAGCGTCGCAGCGTCGACGACCCGCGGCGCACGGCGGGCGAGTGCCGCCACAAAGCGCCAACCGTAGTTCCCGTCGCGCGCCGCCGCGCCCGCAAACGTCTGGGTCATCACGTGTTCGAGATTGACGGTCGCGGGCAACGGGCGGTCGGGGTCGTTCTCCGCACGCGTGCGCACGATGCTCTCAACCCACGCGGCATGGGCGGCCACAGCGCGGCGCTCCTCACGAAGCTCGAAGAGCCCGTCATAGAGCCCATCCACTCGAATACCACGCGCTGCGAGGGCCACGGTGGCCGCCTCCGCGACCGCCGGATCATCGGCCGAGGCGTGTACAGCGACGTTTTCAAGCTCGGAGGGCGGCGCGATGCGTGCGTACGCGTGGATGGCCGCCACGCGCACCAGGGACACTTCGTCCTGGCCAACGAACTCCGGCAACGCTCCCCGTGCACGTGAGCCCACAAGGTCAGCCCAGCAAAGGAGCGCGACGGACCGCGTGAGTGGATCCACATCCGTCATCCACGTTCGAAGCAGTGCGGGGGCGCGACGGTCGCCGGTGCGCATCGCCCCCCAGACCGCGATGGGACGAAGTACGGGCAAGCCCGAGCGAACGAGCTTGGCGTACGCATCGAATGAGCCCTGGCGCGCAAGGCGAGCGGCCATGAGGAGCGCGTCGGCGCGGTCCGAAAGCGGCATGCTGTCGTCCGACGCGAGGGCGAGCAACGGCCCCTCCGCGGACTTCACTCCGCCGCGCCCGAGGATGCGCATGGCGAGGCGACGCTCCTCGGCATCCCCCGCATGGAGCGTCTCGAGGAGCGGCGTCGCCGCGCGTTTCGCGAGCGCACGGATTCTCGCGTCGACGGCCGGCTCGGCGCCGTCGAAAGCCCCTGGAGCAGCCGAATCGAGCGGCCACGACGCGGTCTCGAGCTTGTAGAGCTCGAGAAGCGCATGGCGGAGGGTCGGACGCGCACCGGACCCGGCGGCCCGGCGAAGGAGTGCCTCCTCAAGGGCGTCCACCGCGCCCGTCGCGACGGCAAGGTGCGTCGCGGCGGTGGTCGCCTGCGCAAGCGTCGCGTCGTCGTTCGCCCGACGGATAACCTCAAGATAGATCGCGAGTCCCCGCGCACCGTCGCCCTGCGTGGACAGCAAGTCCGCCGCGCGGAGAGCGGAAGCAAAATTCGTTGGCGACGCGCGGTACGCCGACACGTACTCCGCGCTCGCTCGCGTCAGGTCATGCTGCCGCTCGAGCAACCGCGCGAAGCTTTCATGGGCCGAGGCGTCGCCCGGGTCCCGCTCCACGGCCAACGTGGCGAACCGCAGCGCGTCCTCGTCGCGGTACGCGGACAACGCTTCGTGGGACATCTGCTGGTAGTACTTCGAGGCCCGATCGGGATCGACCTGCAGAAGCGCCGATAGGGCCGCCAGGATGCCGTTGGTGTCCTTCCGTGCACGGCGCACATCCACGAGACGAAGCAAGGTTGCCCGGTCGCCTCCGAGGCGCGCGTTCAAGCGTTCAAGGGTGGCATCCGCGAGGCGCAACTCCGGGGGACGCACCCCGAGATAGACCTCCACAAGCAAGCGCGCCGCATCCACTTCCGCGGTGTTTCCGAACACCCGCGCGCGGAGCACCGATTCCATGGAAGCCACCTGTTTTTGCCGGATCCAAAGCGTGACGATGCGGCGACGCGCTTCGTCGGCAAGTTCGATGTCGGTGCCTGCCTCGCTGAGGACAGCGCTCCAAGCGCGCTCCGCTTCCTCCTCGCGACCGAGACGTTCGAATGCGTTGGCAAGCATCGCGCGCGTTCGAGCGGCGCGTGGCTCCATGCGCAACGCCGTCTCGAGCTCCGGGATCGCTTCACCGACCCGATCGTGGTCCATGAGCAGCTGGGCGATGGTCCGATGCCGCTCGACCGGGTCGCGATCCGCATCGCCAATCCGTTCGAACGCCCGTCGCGCTCCCGCCTCATCGTGATTCGAAAGACGGATGGCGGCGGTCGCCGCCGCCACATCCACATCCGTTGGAGCGCGCCGGAAGAGCGCTTCGACTTCCGCGGCGTACGCTTCGTTCGCGCCGAGGCGCGCGTAGATCTCCGCGGCCTCTTTCCGCGTACGAACATTGCCCGACGCACGCGCGACGGTCCGCTCCACGAGTTCGATGGCCTCGTCTCGGCGCCCCAGGTCCACGAGCAAGCGCGTCGCCTCGCGCAGGAGCCCAGGCGTCGCCGGTGCGCGTGCCAAAAAAAGGCGGTGCGCTTCCACGGCCGCGTCGATTTGGCCCGTGCGCAGGAGGGCAGCGACGTACTTTTCGTGCCAGTCCACGCTTCGAGGCCAGAGGCGCGCCGCACGCGCATAGACCGCAAGCGCGTCTTCGACCTGTCCCGTCGCTTCAAAAATGCGTGCGGTGAGCTCCGCGCGAACGGACTCCGGCGAGACCCGCTCCACAAAAGGAAGTGCTTCGCCCGCGGCGCCCCCCCGCTCGTGACACTCGACCAGCAAGACCCCCGCCTCGGCGCGGCGGTCCGCGGCGATCTGCCCCCGTTCCCACGCGGCCCGCAGGCCCGCCGCCGCATCGAGGGGGCGGCCGTCCTCAAGTTCCGCCCGCGCCCGGGCAAGGACTAGCGTCGTCGCCCACGGCGAGATCTTGGGGACCCCCGCCAGCAATCGCTCGTATTCGTCCGCCGCACGGCCATGTTCACCGGCACTTGATAGCGCAGCGGCGAACGCCTCTCGATCGGAGGTGCCCCCGCCGAGTCGCGCGAGCGTCGCGAACACGCGTTCGGCGTCGTCGAAGCGGCCCATGGCGATCTCGAGCTCGCCGCGCTCCCGAAGCGCCGCCGCGCGCGCCGAACCGCGGGCCACGGAGACCGCGCGCTCGAGCGATGCTGCGGCGGCCTCAAGCATGCCGCCTTCCCGTTCGAGGGAGGCACGCACTCGCCAATACGCACCGCTGCCCACGAACGAAGGCTCAAGGCGCGCGAGCGTTTCGACGGCGCGGGGGACTTCGCCGAGCCGCGCCATGACCCGTGCCTCAAGCGCACGAACCTTCGGCGAGTCGCCGTCGGGATGGTTCCCAAGGGCCGTGAGCCAGGCGGCCACGCCGCCCTCACGGTCGCGAAGCAGGACCACGAGCCGCTCGAGGGCGAAGACGTCGAACGGGTCCCGCGCGAGCACCGCCTCGTACCGATGGAGCAGGACCGCGCTCGGATCGTCGGGCGCGGTCGCTGGAACGCTCCGGCGCAGCGACGTTTGTGCCTGCCCGGCCCCACGCCGCTTGGAAACCCCGCCCCGCGTGGAATCGCGGTCGCGGGTGATCGACCAGTCGTCCTGTGCGACCACCGGCGCCGCCACCAGGGCGAACACCACGGCCGAAATCAGAGCGGCGCCCACGAACACCAATGCCCAATGGCCGGGTCGGCGAAGACAGCGCACGCCCAAAAGTCTAGGGCACGGACCGCCCGAAGTCCTTTCCGTTGCCTCGCGTGTGGTCCCGTGTAACCTCACGGCGATGCGAATTCTGGCAGGTACCGGCGTCGACGCCCCGCCCGGGCGAACCTACACGGCGGCGCTTTCCTTCGCCGAAGCGATGTTCAGCGACTCCCTGCCGCGCCCGGCGAAGCTCGGTCGCTGGCGAACCGCGGTCGGCGATGCGTTTGAATACGCGCTCGTGGCGCCGACAACGACCCTCTACGCACCGAACGGCGAGCTTCGGAGCGCCGCCGATGCCGCCGACGGCATTCGCTGGATCAGCGCTGCCGCGGGGGCCCTTCGCGCACGCCTCGTCGTCCTCGAAACCGGGGGCACCCCCACCACCGGCCAACGCGACCGCGATCGATTTCGGGCATTGATCGACGGCATCCGCGCTGGCGGAGACACGCAAATCGTGTGGCACCCCGCCGGCCTTTGGGAGCCCGAGGCGGCTTCGGCATTCGCAGCGAGCATCGGGATCGTTCGCGCCGTCGACCCGCTGAGCGAGTCCATCGACGAGGACGGCCCCATCGTCTACGCGCGCCTGCGCGCCGTGGGGGGCCGTCGTCGATTCTCGGACGACATGCTCGAGAGCGTGGCCGACGCGTTCGCCGAACGCGCCCCCGAAGCGGGATACGT
Organism: Polyangiales bacterium; assembly: GCA_041389625.1. Lineage (GTDB taxonomy): Bacteria > Myxococcota_A > Polyangia > Polyangiales > JAWKRM01 > JAWKRM01. The sequence goes on along the minus strand of JAWKRM010000007.1, from coordinate 102,697 downwards.
GGCGATCCACGCGGGGCAGTCGTTCCGCAACGCCAGCACGCTCGCGGCGCTCCTCGCGGAGCGCGGCGACGCCGCACCGTGACCCCCGTCGCGGAATTGGTGGGGGCCCGCATTGAACGCGTGGACCTTCCCCGCGCCACGGAACTCTATGTAACCCTCCGGCGGCCCAACGCCGCGCGGCTCGAATGCCTGGTCCTGTCCTTCGCGCCCGTCGGTCCGGCCATGTGGCTTGCGCCCACACGCCCGCGCGGCGACACGGCCCCACCGTCCATCACCAAGGTCCGCCACCACTGGGTCGGCGCCCGCGTGGGCTCGATGGAGCAGGTCGAACCCCACGTGCTCGAGATGACCGTCGAACGCAGCGGTGCGGCCTCGAAACTCCGCATGGAATGGTCGGTGCGCGGCGCCCGCGCGCTCTTCACCCTGTCCGGGGACCGCCCGCTCGCCAAACTCGAGCTGGATCCGGGTGGCGCACCACGCGCGATCGCCATCGATTCCCTCCCCGGCCCCCCCGACACCACCGGCACCTCGTCCGAGGGCGAGGTGGAGTTCCTCCGACGCACGCTTCGCGAACGGCTGCTTCGGGACGTGGCCAAGCTTGAAAAACGTGCACGGGCCGTCGAAGGGGACCTCGAGCGGTCCGCCGATTCGGCCACGATTCGCCAGCGCGCCGATTTGCTGCTCGCCAACATCGCGATGGTTTCCAAGGGCGCAACAAGCGTGGAGGTGACCGATTGGTCACTCGACCCACCGGCGTTGGTGACCCTCGAACTCGATCGCCGCCTCGACGCGAAGGCCCAGATCGAAGCGCTTTATCAGCGCGCCCGCCGCATGGATCGCGGTCGTCCCATCGCCGCGGAACGCCTCGCCGAAACCCGTGCGGCCATCGCCTCCCTAGGTCAAAAGCTCACCCAGATCGCCGAGGCAACCACGCTTGAGGCGCTGCGCTCCCTCGACGTGGCCCGCGGACGGGCCCCCACCGGTGCCTCCGCCACCACTCGGCGCGCGAAGGTTCCCTCGCGCCAGCCGTTCCGCGAGTTTGTCGGCACGGGAAACGTGACGATCCTCGTTGGGCGCGGCGCGAAGGACAACGATTCCCTAACCGTGCGCATCGCCAAGCCCCACGACCTTTGGCTCCATGTGCGGGACACGACGGGGGCGCACGTGATCGTGCAGCTCGACCGATCCGGCGAATGCCCGAGCGACGTGCTCGTGGACGCCGCGCACCTCGCGGTGCATTTCAGCGAGCGTCGCGACGAACCCACCGTGGACGTGAGCTACACGCCCCGACGCTACGTTCGAAAACCGAAGGGCGCCGCCCCGGGTGCGGTCCTCGTGGATCGCGAGAAGGTCCTCGCGCTGCGGGTGGAGCCGGCACGACTCGCGCGCCTCCTCGCGAGCGAGATCAAGCGCGATACACCGTGATCCCCTTCGGGAGCCGTACCGCGCCTGAGAATTCGCTGGACCGGCGACCGACCACGCGGATCTCGTAAAGAAGGCCTCCCGCCGGTTGGCAAACGACGGAAAGATCAACGCCCCGGTGTGGTCATGCCTCACCGGGGCGTTTATGTGTCTCACGTTTCCGTGCGACACTTCTTTCCTTGATCAAGCTCCACAAAGCACGAGGCCCGAGGAGCACCAAGGATGCCGGGGTCAAAGCCCCGGCACGGGCTCACTTCTTCTTGGCAGCCTTGCGCTTCGCCTTGCGCTTGGGAGCCTTCTTCGGAGCCGCTGCCTTCTTCTTCGCTGCTTTACGTTTCCTGGTAGCCATTTGGGACCTCCTCCTTAGTGGAGTTCACGATATGTTGGGTACTGTATTGTCACGCCATGTCACGTGTCAACCTAAGCAAGCACATAATTTATAGCTAACTTATCCCTATTTGTGCGAATAATTGTGCCGAATCTCGCTTAAGATTACGAAATCATTTGGTTTTTGTCCGTTCCGATCAGGGTAGAAATGAGCCCTCGAAAAGACAAAAAAAAATGATCCAAGGCGATCTCGGACCTGGAATCCACCCCCGACGGGTTGCCAAATCCGAAAATCGTGTAAGTAATACACCTACATCGGATTGACGGAACAAGCCCCATCGACTAAGTTCCGCGGGCTCGGAATTCACCCACCGCACCCCCTCCCGGACGGGTGGTGAAGCCTGAGCGAGGCCCCCACGGGCCGACAGCGGATTTTGGGCCGCACAGCGCGGCTCTCTCTCCCAGCAGTACCCCCTCACGACATTTACGCGAAGGAGCACGCAAACCAGATGCAGGCTCGAAAGCACGAGTTCAAGGTTGGCGACAAGGCTGTTTATCCCGCGCAGGGCGTGGCGGAAGTGGTGTCCATCGAAGAGAAGGACATCGCCGGAAACCGCCAGAAGTTCTATGTGCTCCGGCTCCTCGATACGGACCGGAAGATCATGGTGCCCGTGAATAACGCGCGGAACGTCGGCCTTCGCCCCCCGATCTCGGAGACGGAGGTCCGCGAGATCTTCGCCATCCTCAAGGAACGCGCCATCGCGTTCGACAACCAGACCTGGAACCGCCGGTATCGGGGTTTCATGGACAAAATCAAGACGGGCTCGGTGTTCGACGTGGCGGAAGTCATGCGCGATCTCTACCGACTTCGTCAGGAGAAGCCGCTCTCCTACGGTGAAAAGCGCATGCTGGAAACGGCGCGCGCCCTCATCGTGAAGGAAATCGCGGTTTCCCGCCGCAAGACCGAGGAACAGGTCACCGCGCAGATCGAGAAGATCTTCTCGAACTAACGCCACTCCCACGGCGAGCCTGCGCGGTCGATCTCAAGGATCGATTCGCGGGCGTGTGCCGTGGAAAAGGACGCGGGATCCTGCTCTCCTCCCCTGGGTGAGCTTTGGCGCAAAGGTGTGTGCCGGGCTCTTGGACAAATCTTCGGGCACCGCTTGTCGGGCCCCTTTCTTCGCCGCGAAATGGCCAAAAATTCGATCCTTATCAACGTCAGCATTGGCGAGACCCGCGTAGCCCTCATTGAAGGGGGCGTCCTCGCAGAGCTCTACCTCGAACGCCCCCAGGACCGGAGTCCCGTGGGCAACGTCTATGTCGGCAAGGTCACCCGCGTGCTCCCGGGCATGCAGGCCGCCTTCATCGATATCGGCCTCGATCGCGCCGCCTTCCTCCATGTGGAAGACGTCGTCCCCGATCAGGACCCGAACCGACTCGCCGACGATGATCACGACGACGACGACAGCGATCGCGGCAAGGGCGGCGGCCAACGCCTGACCCGGAAGACGCCGATCCGCGACGTGCTGAAGGAGGGTCAGCCGCTCGTCGTGCAGGTGAGCAAGGGGCCCATCGGCACAAAAGGCGCCCGCGTCACCTCGCACGTGGCCCTGCCCGGCCGGTACGTCGTTTACATGCCGACCCTCACGCAGGTGAGCGTTTCCAAACGCATCGGCGGCGACAAGGAGCGCAAGCGCCTCAAGGAAGTCATCGAGCAGGTCAAGCCCCCCGAAGGCGGCGTCATCGTCCGAACCCTCGCGCAGGGCCTGACCAAGAAGAAGCTCAAGGCCGACATCGGCTACCTCGTCAACGTGTGGAAGGAGACCACCGCAAAGCGCGCGAAGACCAAACGCGCCCCCGCGGTTCTCTACGAGGAGCTCGATATCGTGCTCCGCGCGGCGCGCGATCTCCTCACGGATGAGGTCGAGAAGATCATCATCGACGACCAGAAAGAGTTCACGCGGCTCAAGGAGTTCCTCGAGCTCTTCCTGCCCGAACGAGCGGGTGACGTGGAGCTCTACGAAGGCGTTGAGCCGTTCTTTGATGCCTATGGCATTGAAGACGAGATCGCACGCGGCCTGTCCCGCAAGATCCCGCTACCGTCCGGTGGCTACCTCATCGTGGATCGCTCGGAGGCGCTCACCGCCGTCGATGTGAACACGGGACGCTTCACGGGCAAGGGCAAGGACGTGGAGGAGACGATCCTCCAAACGAACGTCGAGGCCGTCAAAGAGATCACCGCGCAGCTCCGTCTTCGGAACATCGGCGGCCTTATCGTCCTCGATTTCATCGACATGGAGCGCGGCTCCCACCGCGAACGCGTCTATCAAGCGCTCCTCGAAGCGCTCAAGAAGGACAAGGCCAAGACCACCGCCGTCCGCATTTCGGACCTGGGCCTCGTGGAGATGACGCGCAAGCGCACGCGCGAATCCCTGGGGCGAACCATCTTCGAGCCGTGCTTCTACTGCGACGGCACCGGACACCTCCGCTCGAAGCGCACGGTGTGCCGCGAAATTTTCCGCCAGATCAGCCGCGACCGCGATTCCCTCGCGGGGTACAGCATCGTCATCAACGCCCACCCGGCCATCTGCGACACGCTCGAACGCGAGGAGAAAGCCGCCATGGAAGAGGCCTCGAGCCGGTTCCAACGGAGGATCGTGTTACAGTCGCGCCGTGACTACCATCTTGAGCAGTTCGATTTGGCCGGGGCGTAGAACCCCGTGAGCGCCCAAGACGAAAAGCGCGCCGATGAGCGCATGACGATCAACAAAGAGTTTGAATCGTTCGACGCGTTCATCCACGAGTACGTCACGAACATCTCGCGCACGGGCGTGTTCATCAAATCGAAGCAGCCACTGCCGATTGGCACGCAGGTCAACCTTCGCTTCACGGTCATCGTGGACGACATCGAGACCATCGAGGGCGTTGGCGAGGTGGTGCGCGTGGAGTCGGATCCGCCCGGCATGGGCGTGGTGTTCACCGAGCTTTCCCAGTATTCGCGCGGCCTCATCGACAAGCTCCTCACCTCCCCCGCCGGATCCCGCAAGTCGTGAGCCCGGCCAAGCGGACGTTCGGCAAGGCTCAGAAGCCCCTCGCCGAGCTGACCGACACCGAGCTTGAAGCCGAGCTTCAGACGCGCCGCCGGGCGCGGGGGCCCGTGGGCCCGCCTCCCGAACGGCGCACCTCCGCCCTCGATGAAGCTCGCAGGGTGCGACAGTGGTACGCGAACCTCGAGCTACCGCCGGGGGCGAGCCTCGTGGAGGTGGAGGCGGCCTACCGCAAGCTGCTCGAACAGTTTCACCCCGACCGTCACGCGGGTGACCCGGAGAAACATCGCGCCGCAACGTTGCTCGTCGCCTCACTCACCGAAGCGCACGCGAATCTGATCACCTACCTCGCGCGCCGTGCGGATCAGCCGACGACGAGGTAGCCGGCCTTGATGAGCTTCAAAAGCCGCTCCGCGGTCTTCGCGTCGGAGTCATGGCTCCCGTCGAGGAGCGACTGGACTTCACCCTTGTTCAGGGCGAGCTGAAATACGTCGAGCTCCTCGGGGCTAAGTTCACTCAGCTTCGGCTCGAGGGGCGAGGGAAGCACGAGGGATGCGCCGAGGTCCGGCATGTCGTCGCCGAGCCGCCGGAACTCGTCAATCTGCCGCATGGCATCCATGAGCAGGCCTTCGGTGCTCATCTGCATGGGCTTTTCAAATGTGCGCGCCTCGGGCGGCTCCATTTCGAAGGCGCCCTCTTCCCAGGTCATGATGCGAACGAAGCTCTTCTGCGGGTCCGCATCGTAGCGGTCGTTGACCGCCGCGAACTGCACCATGCCGGTGTCGAGGTGAATCTTGCCGACGTTGTTGTCGGTTCGAATGACGAGCACACCGCTCTTCTTCGAGGCGCCGAAGAGCTGAAGCAGGTCGGGAAGTGGAATTTCCGCGATGTTTCCCGCCATCGTTCGGACGTGCGACGTGCGCTTGGCCGACGAAACGTCCTGCATCTTGGCCTTGGCCTCGAGGGCCGCTTCCGCACTCGCGCTCACCTCGGCCGCAACGACCTTGATGATGCTCGTACCCACGAGGATGCGATCACCCTCGTGCAGGGTGGCTTCCTTAACCTTCTCGCCGTTGACGAAGGTGCCATTGGTCGACCCAAGGTCCCGAATCGTCACGATGCCATTCGCCGCGGTGATCTTCGCGTGGCGGCGCGACACCATGTCTTCCACGAGCACCATGTCGAGCTCGCTCGAACGCCCAATGACAATCTCCCCCTGCTCCGGCAGCGGGAACTCGCCTCCCTGGTACTTTCCAGAGATGAAGCGAAGGGCGAATGCCTTCACCTGTCGTGCGGTCGCAGACATGTTGGGTACGGGTCGCTCCATGCGCTGAGGGAGAACCTAAGGGGTTTCAGAAGGTTACGAGGTTACGGGGCATGTGGTCAAGGATCGGTGCGGGTCGGCGGTCCTGCCACAATCGTTTGGAAAACCCGGTAAAAATGGTGCGATCCATGGCCCGTTGCGCGGCGTTTGTCTTTGTCCTGCTCTCGGCCGCTTCCGCGGCGGCGCAGGTGCGTGACCCGTACCTGACGTGGCGGACCATCGAGACGCCCCGGTTTGCGGTGCACTACCACGAGCCCCTCGGCGTGATGGCCCGCAAGGTGGCGGTCGCCGCCGAGCAGGCCCACGCGCGGCTTGCGCCAATCCTCAAGCACACGCCAACAACGCGCACACACATCGTGCTGAGCGACAACACGGACGACGCCAACGGCCTGGCGAGCGTCCTTCCGTACAATACGATGCGTCTCTACGCGAGTGCGCCGGAGGACCTGAGCGCACTCGACGACTACGACGACTGGATGGTGACACTCGTCACCCACGAGTACACGCACATCCTCCACCTCGACACCATCGCGGGGATTCCCGCAGTGCTCAACGCTGTCCTCGGAAAGACCTTCTCCACCAACAACAATCAACCGCGGTGGTTCATTGAAGGTTTGGCGGTGGATGAAGAGTCGCTTCAAACCTCCGCGGGTCGCGAACGTTCCGCCGTGTTCGACATGTACATGCGGATGGATGCCCTCGAAGGGCGACTCCTGCGCCTCGACCAGGTTTCGAATTCCGTCGATCGCTGGCCCTGGGGAAACGTGCCGTACATCTACGGCTCGCGTTTCATGCGATTTATCGCGGAAACGCATGGCCGAGAGGCGCTCACGGCCATCAGCCACGACTACGGCGAAGACCTGATCCCCTACGCGCTCAACCGCACGGCGAAGCGCGCCACGGGCAAGACCTACGTCGAACTCTACGCAGACTTTAGGGCAGAACTCGAAGAGAAGAGCCGTGCGCTTGTGGCGCGCATCGAACGCGAGGGACGCGTGGAAGGTCGGCGCCTGACCACCGAAGGCGAGTACGCACGGAGCCCGCGCTTCCTCCCGGACGGACGCATCGCCTACTGGTCGTCGGACGGGAACACCTTTTCCGAGATCCGTGCGGTGCCGTGGTCGGGCCACGGGCACGATCGTCTCGTGCGCGCGAACGGACCTGGATCCCTCGGCGTGCGTTCCGACGGCACCCTCGTGTTTTCGGGCGCGAACGCCCACCGCGATCTCTATTTCTTCAACGACCTGCACCTCTATTCGGAGCGCGACGATCGAACCACGCGTCTCTCGGACGGCCTCCGTGCGCGGGAGCCGGACGTTTCGCCCGACGACTCACGGGTGGCGTTCACCGTGAACGGGGCGGGAACGACACATCTTGCCGTGGCGCCCTTGAACGAGCCGAGTCAGCGCCGCCTCCTGGTGAGGAGCCCACGGTTTGGGCAGGTGTACACCCCGCGTTGGTCCCCCGACGGGACGCGGATCGCGTTCAGCGCCTGGGAAAAGGGCGGTTTCCGAGACATTCGCATCGTCGACGTGCGAACCGGCGCCGTCACCGACGTGACCCGCGACCGCGCCATGGACACCGGCCCCGCCTGGTCACCGGACGGGAGGACCCTCTACTTCTCCTCCGATCGATCGGGCGTCTTCAACATCTACGCGTTTGAACTTGGGTCGCGCGTGCTTCGGCGAGTGACCCACGTCGTGGCGGGCGCTTTCCAACCCGACGTTTCGCGCGACGGCAAACGCTTGACCTACCTTGGGTACTCGAGCCGCGGGTTCGATGTGTTTGCCCTCGACCTCGACCCGGCGACATTCCGCGCCGCCGAACCGTACGAGAGCAACCGACCCGCCCCGAGCTACGTGGACGATGCGGAAGGCGAAGCGCTCCAGAGCGACGCGTATAGCCCCCTCGATACCCTCGGCCCGCGCAACTACTCCCTCGACTACACCACCGACGCGTTCGGCAACGCACTCAGCATTCGCACGAGCGGCTTCGACGCCGTTGGCTACCACGCGTGGGCGGCGCGCCTGGGCGTGGGCCTTGAGCGCGGCAACATCGACGCGGAGGCGAGTTGGACCTACCGGCGACTTCCCGCACCCGTCACGTTTGCCGCGTTCCACGCGCTGGCGCCACGGCAGGACCTCTACGTCGAAGGGCATTCGCGCGAGTGGATCCGTCGCGCCTACGGAGGCGAGATTTCCACGCGCTACAGCCTTCCCCTGGCATTCGAAGCGCATTCCCTCTCCCTTGGGTACGCGCTCACCGCCGTCGACAAGGCGGAGCCCTTCGGCGGCATTCTCGACCCGAACGACCCGGGCCCCGTCCTTCCAAGACTCGGTCTGCTAACACGCCTGCGCGCGGGGTGGAGCTACTCAAACGTCGTTCAGACTCGCTACGACGTTTCACCGTCGTGGGGCCGCGCGTTCTTTGTTTCAACGAGCATGTCGCACCCGTACATCGGTTCGGATTTCGAGTCGCTCTCGCTCCAGTGGGGTACGACGCAGTTCTTTGAGAACCCGTGGATCGAACACCACGTGCTTTCCTTCCGATATGCCGGCGCCTACGGAACGGGACCTCGAACCTCGCGCCCTTACTTCGCCGTCGGCGGTTTTCCAGACACGTCGATTCTTGACGGACTCGTCGATGGCATCGTGCTCGGAGGCGTTGCGCTCCGCGGCTACGCGCCATCAAGCCGCGTCGGTACGCAGTACCACCTCCTACAAACCGAGTATCGATTTCTCCTGTGGCGACCCCAGTGGGGACCGGGCCTCGCGCCGTTCTTCCTCAATCGGCTCTGGGGCAGCGCGTTCGTGGACTACGGCAACGCGTTTTCGGGGGATTTCACCCTCTCCGGGTTTCGAACCGGCGTTGGCGGTGAGCTCCTTACCGATTTCACCATCGGATACACGCAAACGTTCACGCTGCGCATCGGCGTCGCCCAGGGGCTCGACGAAGGCGGCGTCACGCAGGTCTACGTCAACCTGGGCAATCCGTTCTAGCGATGTGCCGGATGCGGCGCCCCGGAACGACGCAGGAAGCGCTCGCTAGATCTCGAGGATGTCTTTTTCTTTGTTGGCGACGATGTCGTCGCTCTTGGCCTGGGCGGCCTTGACGATCTCTTCGAGCTTGTCGCGCGCGCGCCCGCACTCGTCCTCGCTCGCGTCGCCTTCCTTTTGGAGGGTGTCGATGAAGTCCTTCGCGTCGTGGCGGGCCTTGCGGATCGAAACCTTGCTCTCTTCGCCGTGCTTCTTCGCGACCTTCACCAGGTCGCGGCGGCGCTCTTCCGTGAGCGGCGGCATCGGCAGGCGGATGATGGTGCCGTCGTTCTGCGGGTTCAAACCCAGGTTCGACTCGATGATCGCCTTCTCGATGAGCTTGAGCTGCGACTTGTCCCACGGCTTGACCACGAGCATGCGTGGCTCGGGCACGGACACCTGCGCCATCTGCTGAAGCGGTGTCATGGATCCGTAGTAGTCGACCCGAATGGAATCGAGGAGGCCCGCATGGGCGCGGCCGGTGCGAAGGCGCGAGAGCTCGCGCTTGAGCGCCTCGTGGGCCTTTTCAATGGCTTGGTTGAGCTCGGCGATTGCGTCGTCGATCATCGGTCGTCCTCCAGAGCGCGCCGTCGGCTCGGCAGCGCGGGACGGTTTTACCGCTGCGCGCTGTCCGTGACCAGCGTTCCGACGTCTTCACCGGCCAAAACGCGTTGAATATTGCCTGTGGCGAGCTGGAAAACGCGGATTGGGAGTTTGTTTTCGCGGCAGAGCGTCACGGCCGTCGAGTCCATCACGCCGATCCGATCCATGAGGAATCGATCGTAGGTGAGGTACGGAATCATGACCGCGCTCGAGTTCTCAACGGGGTCCTTGTCGTAGACGCCCTGCACCTTCGTCGCCTTCGCGAGGAGATCCGCCTGGATTTCCATGGCGCGAAGCGCGGCCGCCGTATCGGTGCTGAAGAAGGGGTTGCCGGTGCCCGCGACGAAGATGACGACGCGTCCCTTCTCGAGGTGGCGCACGGCGCGACGGCGGATGTAGGGCTCGGCCACCTGGCGAATCTCGAGCGACGAGAGCACGCGCGTGGCGACGCCGAGCTTTTCGAGGGCGTCTTGAAGTGCGAGGCCGTTGATCACGGTGGCGAGCATGCCCATGTGATCGGCGCTCGTACGGTCCATGCCGGACGCGCTGCCCTTGAGGCCGCGGAAGATGTTGCCGCCGCCGATAACAATGCCGAGCTCGGCGCCCTGCTTGTGGACGTCCGCGAGCTCCGTGGCGATTTCCTTCAGGCGCGCCGGATCGATGCCGAAACTGCCGCTCCCCGAAAGCACCTCGCCCGACAACTTGAGCAAGATGCGTTTCGGCGGAGCGGCGTTTGGCTTCGTCATGGGCGGCTTAGTTCGCCTGGCTAAGGGTCGCAGCCACGTCGGCGGCGAGGTCCGCCTTCTTCTTCTCGATGCCTTCGCCAAGTTCGAAGCGAACGAAGCGGCGCACCGCGATCTTCTCGCCGATCTTGGCAACGAGCTCTTCGGTCAGGGCCTGGATGGTCTTCCCGGACTCGTCCTGGATGGAGACCTGCTCCACGAGGCAGGACTCGCTCAGCCACTTTTCAATCTTGCCGTCGATGATCTTGGCAAGGGCCGCTTCCGGCTTCTTTTTGCCGGTCTGCGCTTCCTCTTCCTTGAGCTGGCCAAGGAACAGTTCACGCTTCTTCGCCACCACGTCCTCCGGCACGTCCTCGCGGCGCACGAACTCGGGGTTCATGGACGCGATTTGAAGGCCGATGAGGTCGACGTACGCCTTGAAGTCCTCGTTGCGCGCAACGAAGTCCGTCTGGCAGTTGATCTCGGCAAGCACGCCGAGTCGCCCACCCGCGTGGATGTAGGCGTGGATGACGCCCTCCGCCGCGATGGCTCCGCCCTTCTTGGCGGCCTTGGCGAGACCCTTCTTCTGGATGACTTCGACGGCTTTCTCTTCGTCGCCGCCCGTCTCCTCGAGGGCCTTCTTGCAATCCATCATGCCCGCGCCGGTACGGTCGCGGAGCGCTTTCACTTTGTCAGCGGTGATTTGCACGGTGTTGGTTCCTTCCATGACGACTTAGGCCTTCTCGGTGGACTCGGCTGCCGGGGTCTCGGCGGCGGCGTCCGAGGCCGGGGCCTCGGCCGCGGGAGCTTCCGAACGACCACCGCCACGGCGGCGACCACGGGAGAACTCCACCGACGGGCCCGCGCCCTGGTGCGAAACAGCGTTGTAGCCAGCGTCGTCGCCGTGCTGCTGCACGTCGCGACGGCGGGCGGTGCCCTCGATGCACGCGTCCGCGATGCGGCCGGTGATGAGGCGAATCGAACGAATGGCGTCGTCGTTGCCCGGGATCACGAAATCGACGTGCTCCGGGTCACAGTTCGTGTCCGTGAGCGCAACGATCGGGATGTGAAGCTTGCGGGCTTCGCTGACCGCGATGTGCTCGTGGTTCGGGTCGATGACGAACATCGCCGCGGGGAGGTGGGTCATCTGCTTGATGCCACCGACGAACTTCTCAAGCTTCTCGCGGTCGCGGCGAATCATCACCGCTTCCTTCTTGAGCATCTGGTCGAGCTCGCCTTCTTCTTCCTGGCGGTCGAGTTCACGAAGGCGGTCGATGCCGCGCTTCATGGTGCGGAAGTTCGTCAGCGTGCCACCGAGCCAGCGGCCGGTGACGAAATGCTATCCCGAGCGGACCGCCTCGTCGCCGATCACGTCGGCGGCCTGGCGCTTCGTGCCCACGAACAGCACGTGACCACCGCGCGCAACGGTCTCGGCGATGAAGGTGTAAAGGCGCGCTTGAACAGCTGCGCGGTCACGGTCGAGATCGACAATGTGGATGCCGTTCCGTGCGCCGTAGATGAACGGACGCATCTTCGGGTTCCAGCTTGGTCTGGTGGCCGAAGTGAACGCCCGCGTCGATGAACGCGCGCAGGCCGATGGGAAGGTCGCCGGACGCCACGTCGTTCTGGGCGCCGCCTTCGGTGATTTCAGTTCCTTGCATGGCTCTCTCCTTAGGTTCCGGTTTTTTTCTGCACTTCCCGCGACCTCTCACCCGCGAGCGGGCACCGGAAGGTCGTTGGAGCCGAGAAGTGCTTGGGATTTCGGGCGCCTAGCGGTGCCGCCCCGGTCGTGATCGGGAGCGTGTGGTGCACCGGCGATTTCCGGCGTCCAGGGCCGGGGCGTGCGATCCTCCGGGGGCCCCGACGGCGCATTGGATGCCCGCCTGGAGCGCGCGCCATGCCGGAAATTCGTCGAATTCGCCTGGAAAAACGCATCGAGCGGTTCCTCTCCGCGGGGCATCCATAGGTTTGGCGGAACGCCCTTCGGGACCCGCCAGGCACGGCCGGGGACGTGGTGACGGTGACGGACCCCTCGGGCGAGTTCCTCGCGCAGGGCATCGCCGACGGCGGCCCCATCGGGGTGCGGGTGTGGACGCTCCGGGACGAGCCGGTGGACGACGCGCTCCTTCGCGCACGGTTCAGAACAGCGGCCCGACTCCCGGATGCAGTGCGTGCCCCCGAACACGGACGCCTACCGCCTGCTTCACGGGGAAGGGGACTCGACGCCGAACGTCATCGTCGATGTGTACGGCGCACATGCCGTCCTGCGCCTCGATGGCACGGGCATCACGCGCTGGACCGAACGCATCGCGGACGCGCTCATGCCGGTGCTCACGGCACGCGGCGTCGACCATCTCCTCCTTCGAACGGGAAAGAAAGGCGACGCGCCCGTGCTAGAGGCACTCCGCGGTGCGTTACCGAACGCACCGCTCGTGATCACCGAGCACGACATGAAGCTCCCACGCCGATGTGCTGCGCGGACAGAAGAGAGCAGGGCTCTTCCTCGATCAGCGGGAGTCACGCGCGCGTGTCCGTGCCATGTCGAAGGGCGCACGGGTGTTGAACCTGTACGGCTATACGGGCGGCTTCTCCGTGGCCGCCGCCCTCGGTGGCGCCGCGCATGTGGATACGGTGGACATCTCCGCCGACGCCGTCGAGATGGCGCAGCGGAACTTCGCACTGAACGGGCTCGACGCGGGCACCCACGGCACCTTCGCCGAGGACGTGCCAGCGTTTCTCCACCGCGCAGTGGAGGCGGGGCGGACCTACGACCTCATCGTCTCGGATCCGCCGAATTTCGCACCGAGCGAAGATGCTGTACCCGCCGCGCTCGAAAGCTACCGAAAGCTCCACGCGGCGTGCCTCTCCATCCTTGAGCCGGGGGGGTTCTACCTTGCGGCGTCGTGTTCGAGCCATGTGCGCATGCCGGAGTTTGAAACGTCGGTCACCGACGCCGCATCGACGACGGACGACGTACTCCAAGTGCTCGACAGGTGGGGTGCGCCGCCCGATCACCCTCGCCTCCTCGCCTTCCCCGAGGGCGACTACCTGAAAGCGATCCTCGTCCGCACGCGCGGGGCGTGAGCCGCGCGTCGGTCTATCGGCTCAGCCCCACGGCGCGGCGGGCGTCGAGACAGTTTGGACTCGCGAGGGCGAACTCGCGGCAGGTGCTCGGCCGGTCGTCGTAGATGCGGCAGGTGTACTGCTCGGCCGGGGTGCGGCCACCCTCGAGGGCGGCGCAGCGCTCACCCGCGCGACGGAGGTGAAGGTACTTGCCCTCACGAACGACAAGGTCGGGATAACGCGTCACCACGGGTTCCGTTCGCTTCACTTCGACCGCCGTATACGCCTCACGGCAGCACGCACCGCAATCTTGGCAGTCGAAGACGGCCTCCCATCGCACGCAGGCACGCATGCTTGCATCGATGCGCACTCCAGGGTGTTTTCGGCAGCGGCTCCGGCCCACGCTGCGCGACGAATCGTGCCGCCAGGCACAGGTGCCGCAGGTGAGCGACTCGTCCGGGTGCACGGGCCCGCCCACGGTGTGGAGATCCACGGCGGCCGAGCGCCCTAGGAGCGATTTCGGATCCGTGCGTGCGAATGCACCGACCACGCGAAGGAGTTTCTGGGTTGCGCTGAGCGCGTCGCGGAGGTGCGGGCCCCAGGGCTCGCGATCGGCACGAAGGTATGCTTTCCGCGCGAGCACCGAAGAAGGATCCCGACCATCCTCGAAAGGCACGGCGCCGAGCGCGTCGTAGAACGCACGGTGATCCGTGGTCGGCGCCAGGACGTGGCGCAGCCCGTAGTCGTCGAGCAACGCCGCCTGCGTACGCAGGCACGCATGCTCGCGTTCGAGGTGCTGATCGGATTCGTTGTCGAGGCCCCAATCCGTCAACCGAAACGAGTCGGGTCCCTGCACGAGCGAGTGGCAGAGCTCGTGGAAGATCATCTGCGCAAGGCAATCGTCCGCATCCATGGATGTGGCGTCGGCGATGAGGAGCGTGCCGCGGCCGTCCGTCGAGGCGTAGACGTCGGCGGAGCGCACCACGCGGAGGCCGATGCGCCGCGCCGTCGCGAGCCAAACGGCATCGAGGGGATCGCTGTATTCGGCGTCGACCACGCGGCTCACGGCCCCAGCATAGCGGTCCGGGAAGGCCCACGCAGGGGAGCGAAACCATGTGCTTTTTTGACTTTCGAGGGGCCGATGCCCTAGGTCTTTAGGGGATGGATGTCACCTTCGACGGCGCACCGGCGCTTCCATCGTGGCTCGAGGCGGCGATGCCCTTCGAACGGCGCATGGCCCATGTGGAAGGCCAACGGATCCACTTCGTCGACCACGGTTCGGGGCCGGCGGTGCTGCTTCTCCACGGCAACCCAACGTGGAGCTACGTGTGGCGGAAGGTCATCGCCCGCCTCGAGGGTCACGTCCGCGTGATCGCACCGGACCTACTCGGCTTCGGGCTTAGCGACAAACCTCTCCGCGTTCGAGAGCACTCGCTCGACAGGCACGTTCGCTTGATGGGCAAACTCGTGGACGCACTCGAGCTCCCTGACATCACCCTCGTCGGGCAGGATTGGGGTGGGCCCGTCGCTGCGGGCGTCGGCGCGCGTTCGCGGACGCGTGTGCACGGCCTGGTCTTTGCGAACACCGCCGTGCTCCGACCGAAGCGACCTTTCCGCACAAAAGCATTTCATCGACTCGCGCGCGTGCCCCTGGCCTCGGACGTCCTGTTCCGTCTGGGGAACTTTCCGATTCCGTTCCTCGACTACGTGCAGGGCGACCGGAGCACCATCGGCACCCAGGAGAAGCGCGCCTACCGCTGGCCCTTTGAGCGCGTGCGCGATCGCGCAGGGCCGCTCGCCCTCGCACGCATGGTGCCAAATGCGGAGACGCATCCGTCCACGCCGACCATCGACGAAGTGGGCGCGTGGGTGGAGGGGTTCATGGGGCCATCGGCACTCGTGTGGGGCACGCGCGATCCCATCCTCGGGCGTGCCCTCACGCGGCACATCGAGTTGCTCCCGGACGCGAAGGTCTACGAGTCGAACGCGGGGCACTTCCTTCAGGAGGAGGTGCCAGACCTGGTGACGGGCGCGATTCGCGGCGTCCTGGATGCCCCCTCCGCGAGCGCGAAAAGCGCAGTGAATTCCTAGCCCTTCACCGGACGCGCCGGCGGCTTTTTTGCCCGCGGACCGTGGCCACTGGTACGGATGTAGGATGATGTACGCTCGGCACGAAGTCGGCCTCGCCCTCCTCCTGCTCATCGCCCTGGTCGGCCCCATCGCCCCGGCCGCGGCCAACCGCCCCCGATCGAGCTGCAAGCCGCCCGCCTCCGTCGAGGTCGCGCGCGTCTTCGGACCGAGGCACATCGAGCAAGCTTCGCTCACGCTGACGACCTGCACGGGTCAGCCGAACCTGGAGGCGCTCGACGAGCTCAGCATCCTCGCGCGGCCGAACGGAACGGATCGCCCCGAGTCGCTCAACGGTCCGAAGGACGAGGAAGTCGCGGACGGAATCCTCCGGCTCGACGCGCGGCTCCTCACGCGCCTCCAGGCCATCGCCGACCGTTGGCCCGGACACCGATTCAGCATCGTATCGGGCTACCGTCCGACGGCGCGCAAGGGTAGTCGTCATCGCCACGGCGAAGCGATCGACTTCCAGGTGGACGGCGTAAGCAAGGAAGACGTCGTCGCCTTCGCCAAGACGATTCCGGGCACGGGCGTCGGCTACTACCCGAACAGTATCTTCACGCACGTCGACGTGCGCGCGGAGTCGTACTCGTGGGTGGACGAAAGCGGCCCAGGTCAGAAGCCGAGGTACACGCAAAAGGGTCCGGTGGACCCCGTGGCCGCGGCGGCGGAAGCGCCGATCGACGACCCGGCCGCGGCACCGACCGACACGACGGCGGTCGCCGTCCGCAACGATACGCTTTCGCGTGTACGCGAAGCACTGGCCGCGCTCACGGAGCAGACTGCGGCACTCCGGGAAGCCCCCGTCGCGCCGGCCGCGAGCCCAGCGCCCACGGAAGCGGCTGCGCCCACGCCCGAACCGGCGGTGGTCGCGACCGCGACTCCCTTCGCGAAGGACGATGCGGCGCTCACGCCCGCACAGGCGGAAACCATGCGGAACGACGCCCTCGCCACCGTGCGCGCCATGCTCGCCGAATCGTCCGCTCCGATGATCGCGCCCGACGCGGTGACACCGGCGCCCGGACCGAGTGCCGCCGGAGGCGACGATCGAAGAACCGACAAGCGCGCCGATCTGGGACGCACTCACCCCCGTGGCTCCGGCCCCCACGCCTGCGCCGCGCACCAACAATGCGAGCGCGAGCATGGCCCCACCACCGACGAACGCTGCGCCCGTCGACTGGTCGCCACCGTGGGAGAGCTAACGAGCTAGGGCGTCCAGTCGGCGTCGAAGCTCGGCTTGTTCTCAGCGCCCTTCGGCGGCTCGGGGGGCGGAGCCAAGGTCGCGGCGGCCGACGGCGGTAGGAACTCCACTTCGAGGGCGTAGTTTCCGAAGTTGCCGGTTCGGAAGCCATCGACGATGACGTAGTACGTCCCCTTGTCGAGCACCTGTTCG
The DNA here is from genome assembly GCA_041389625.1 of Polyangiales bacterium. GTDB lineage: Bacteria > Myxococcota_A > Polyangia > Polyangiales > JAWKRM01 > JAWKRM01. The sequence continues at coordinate 85,634 of JAWKRM010000007.1, read as the reverse complement.
ATGGCGGAGTGCTTGCTGTCTCCGTAGTCATCGCTGCACGCAAGGGTGGAAGCGCTATCCATGCAGTCGCCCCGAAGGTGGAGCGCTCCGTCATGTTCCGTGGCGAGACGCACCCGCACGAAGGACTTCTGCGGAACCCGCAACCGGTAGACCCGATCCGGCGAACGGGCACCACCGGCGCACGGCGCCTGGAAGGAATCGGCGGCGCCTTCGGTGGTCCCCGTGAAATTCCGGCCCGGCCGGAGCTGCAACGCCGCGCGGCACGTGCGGGCGAGGTCTGCGAGGTCATCGAGGCGCACCTCTACCCGCGCACTTCCGAACGACTCGGGTGTCGCCCCATCGATGAAGAGGAAGTACTCGCCCACCGGCACCTCCACATCGATGGCGGTTTCGCGGCCCAGGGGAAGGGGCGTACAGGCGAGTTCACTTCCCGCGTCATCACACGCGCGCCGAAGATACGCGTACCCGTGGAACTCCGAGTCGCGCACGGAAACCCGGAGACGAGACTTCGTGCCCACGACGATCTTGTGCGCCACGTCCGGCGCGCCCGCACCACCACAGGAGCCCGTGGCGTCGTCCGCCGCGGCAAAGGTATCGACACGCTCGATGCGGCCCGGCGTGATCTCGCCCGTGGCACGGCAACTTTCGCCCGTCGCGCGCCCCCCCGCCTCCGGCGCGAGTTCCGCCATGACCGAGTAGCTACCCGTCTGGCTCGGGGAGAACCCATCGGTGAACACGTAGTACTCGCCCGCGTCATAGACGCCCGTGATGAGCGCGTGCCGCTGGTCCCGGAAATCGTCGTTGCAGATGACCTCGCTCGACGGGTCATCGCATGCACGGCGCATGTAGAGCGAGCCGTCGTGGTCGGTTTGCCGCCGAATGCGAAGGCGCGATCGACGGGGAGCTCAAGGCGGTACACACGATCGGAGGAACGGGAGCCACCCGCGCACGACGCCTGGAAGTAGTCCGCCGAGCCGCGCGTCGTTCCGCTCACGGGCTTGCCGGGAACGAGTCGCTGCGCGTCTGCACACACTTCGCCCACTGCGCGAAGCGGCGTCGACACGAGGGTGAGCTCGTACCGCCCGCCTCTTCGCCGTAGCCGTCCACGACAATAAAGTACGTTGAAGCGTCGCCTCCACCTCCGATCGCGTGGGTTCGGAGCGTCGTCGTTGCACGCCACCTCGCCTGCTGGCCGCCACACTCCTGGTGAATGTAGATGGCACCGTCAAACGCGGTCTGATCGTCGCCGAGAGTTTGGTCAGCTGGTCGAGTTGGACCCGATAGACCTGCTCGGGTGGGCCCTGCGGCACAGGAGCCGCGAAGGTTGGCCGACCCTGCGCGTGTCGCCTTGACGGTCTGGCCCACCTCGATGGCGATGGATCCGAGCACGTGCCGTGAATGCCACCGGTGGCCGGTCGGTGCGCGCGAGGCCAACGTTTGAGACCGGGTCGCCCACATGGCGACCGAGCGCCCTCCTCGACCATGGTCACGAGGATCTGGGTGCCGCTCGCGCGGGACAACTTGCCGCCTGCGCGTCGCGCGTGGCATCGCGACCGATTTCTTCCTGCGTCGGTTCCACGACGCGGATGTCGAGGTCGCGCACTCCGGCGTGTCCGAGCCCGAGCACCGTGTAGCACTGCCCCACCTCGAGGCGTGTTTCGACACGCACGGTCTGCCCTTCGGGGAGCGAGCCCTCGGCGATGGGCCCCGTTTGCACGAGCCCCATGGCCGTCATTGCGTTGTGCACGGCGACAAACCGCGGCTCGAGTCCGCTCTCCGCACCGCAACCAAGGAGCGCGCCGACGAGCAGGAGCAACGGTGGGAGCGCAGTCCGCATGGCTCAAAGAAGCTTACGAAACATGAAAAAGAAACTCTCGAGAAATCGTTCAACGAGCGGCCGGAAGCGGAAAGCTTCGAGCCGAACCTCGTGACTTCGCGCGATGTCCGACTCGAACCGCAAGCGCATGGCCAACGCGACGGCGGCATCGCTCACGGCGACGTTCACTTCGAGATTGCTGCGCCACGAGAGGTAGTCGAGGTTGTACGTCCCCACGGTGCACCACTCACCGTCGACCACCGCGGTCTTTGAGTGGAGCACGCTCTCGTTCCATTCGAAGATGCGAATGCCGGCGCGGAGGAGCTGTGCGTAGACGTGGCGAGTGGCCCAGAAGACCGCCGGCACGTCGCTCTTGCCCGGCACGAGCACCCGAACGTCCACCCCACGGCGACGCGCGGCGACCAGCGCGGCGCGCACGACGCGGTCGGGAACGAAATACGAATTCGTAATGTACACATACGCGCGGGCGCGACGAATTTGAACGAGGTACGCCAAGCGAATCGCCCGGCGCATGCGGCGCCTGTGGTTGGTAAGCACCCGAACGGCACCGGTCCCGGACGACCCGACACGTTCCTGCTCGTCGGAATCGGAATCCGTGTGCCGCTCGTCGAGCCGTTCGTCGTCGGAAAGGCCATTCCATGTATCGCAAAACACATTTCGGAGGTCGGCGACGGCGGGTCCTTCGACGCGAATCATGTCGTCACGCCAACCGCCCCCGCCTTCCGCTTCGCTCGCCCACTCGAGGCCAAAGTTGATGCCGCCCGTGAAGCCGATCCGACGGTCGACGATCACCATCTTGCGATGATCACGTCGCGTCAGCGCCTCGGGACGCAGGCGCCGACGCCACGGTGCGACGGGGTTGAACTCGCAAACTTCGCATCCGGCTTCGCGCATGGCGTCGAACATCGATTCGTCCACGCCGAGGGAACCGATGGAATCGTAGATGACGCGAACGAGGACCCCAGCCTCCGCACGATCACGAAGCGCAGCGGCAAATCGACGCCCGACCGCGTCCGACGCAAACCAATACATGTCGACGAGTACTTCCCGCTCCGCCTGCGCGATGGCGTCGAGCATCGCGGGGAAGCACTGCTCGCCGTCGTGGAGCAGGTCGACGCGATGGCCTTCCACGAGGCTCGTGTTCACGGGGTCGCGGGACCACCATCGCTCTCGCGCGCGCATGGCGCCCATCATGGCACGTGACGACGGCCGTGTTACGTTCCGCCCCGTGCCGCGACCAACCTGCCCCAGCTGTGGAGAGCCTCTGCCGATAACCCCCGTGGCCAAGGGCGCACCCGGGGGCACGGATCGCTCATTCTTCCCGTTCTGTTCCGCCCGTTGCCGGCAACTTGATCTCGGGAATTGGCTCGACGAGCGCTACCGCGTACCCGGCGCAAGCCACGTGGACGCGGACCCCTTCGACGAGAACTAGACCGACGGGGACCGGGCGCCCGCGAACGGCACCCCGCCGCGAGGACGACTATCGCGAAGCGTTTTCCCGCGCGCGCTCCGCGAACCACAGCACGGCGTCTTCGCCGGCGCGCTCACCGCTCTTCACCGAATCGGGGATTCCGACGCCGTGGTACGCGTTCCCCGCGAGGAAGAGGCCGGGATGGGACGCCACGCGGTCTTCGATGGCCAGAACCCGTTCTCGGTGACCAAGCGTGTAGTGTGGGATCGCGCGCCGGTAGCGGTCGACGCGAGTCAGGAGCGGTTCTGCGCGGACGCCGAGAAGATCCCGGAGCTCGCCCCGGGCGATGCGCGCGAGTTCGGCATCGTCGAGATCCACGAGATGCTCGTGCCCGACGCCGCCGAGGAACACGCGCAGAAGTGCGCGGCCGTCGGGCGCCCGGTTCGGCCACTTTCGACTGGCCCACGTGCTCGCCATGATTCGGCGCCCTTCGACCAACGGGACCACAAAGCCGTAGGCATCGAGGGGATGGGGGATATCCGCCTCGTTCCAGGCGAAGACCACCGCTGCCGATGATCCGTAGGGGATCCCGAGGAGCCTCCCGCCGAGACTCGGGTCGAGCGTTGCAACGACGGGCGCCGCGGCCCAGGCGGGAAGTGCGACCACGACGACGTCCGCCGTCATCGGCTCCCGGTCGCGCACGCCAACTCGGTATCCGGCCTCGGTGCGAATGATGCTTGTCGCATGCGCGCCAAGACGCACGCGCCCCTCGAGCCTCTGCGCGAGGGCGTCGACGAAGGTGCCGTTCCCGTGTCGGAAGGAAACAAACAGGCCGTAGCGTGCGCCGCTGGCAAGCTCATTGACGTGGGCGCGGTGTTTGCGGCGCAGGGCGAGCACGAGGCTTCGGTGTTGGCGCTCCATGTCGAGGAAGCGCGGCATGGTGGACGCCAGGCTGAGTTCCGCCGGGTCGGCGCCATAGATGCCGCCGACCAACGGTTGGGCGAGGCGCTCGAACACTTCGCGCCCAAAGCGGCGCACCACAAACGACTCGAGGCTCTCGTCCGCGTCCAACGCCTTGCGACGCGGCAGGGCCACGTCCATGAGCGCACGGGCCTTGCCGAAGGGCGAGAGCACCGGTGACCGGACAAACGCGCGCACACGCCCCGGCGCGAGCAATGAAAAGCCATCGGGTACCCGCTCGAGCTTCCCGTTCACCACGAGGTAGGCGCCGCCGTACTCGGGCCGGGTACGCACGATTTCGCCTTCGAGCCCAAGGCGCCGTGCGAGGTCGATGGCCCACGGCTTCTCCGTGAGAATCGCATCGGGGCCGTGCTCGATGACGAACCCGTCGTGGTGCTCGGTGGAGAGGAGGCCACCCACGCGCGTGCCACCCTCGAGGAGCGTCACCTCGGCGGATGGTTCGAGCTCGAGGACGCGATGTGCGGCGGCGAGACCCGAGATCCCCCCGCCGACCACGACGACCCTGGGCGACCGACTCCGCTCCGTCATGACCGCCTACTTCGCCGTGGCGGCGTGCACGTGATCGACGAGCGCGCGGACCTGGTCGACGTTCGCCTCGGGCATGAGCCCGTGGCCAAGGTTGAAGATGTGGCCGGGTCGACCCGCCGCGGACGCGAGCACGGCATCGATCTCGCGAACCATGGCTTCGCGGGGCGCGAGGACCGCCGCCGAGTCGAGGTTTCCCTGGACGGCCACGTCGCCGAGCGTCTCCCATGTACGTCGAAGATCGGCACGCCAATCGAGGCCGATGACGCTGCCCCCCGCCTCACGCATGGCGGGGTAGAGATTCGGATTCCCGGTACCAAAGTGGATGTGCGGCACGGACCCGTCGAGGGACCGAAAGAGCTTCGCCATGTGCGGCGCCACGTGGGCGCGATAGTCGCGCTCGGAGAGACAGCCGATCCACGAGTCGAACACTTGAATCGCATCCACGCCCGCGCGGATCTGGGCGTTCAAGTACGCGCCCACCGCCGTGGTGAGGCGCGCCATGAGCTCGGAAAACGCGGCCGGGTCACCCCACATCAGGCGCTTGGTCGCGTGGTAGTTCTTCGAACCCCCGCCTTCGATGACGTAGGACGCGAGGGTGAACGGCGCGCCCGCAAATCCGATGAGTGGCGTGCCGCTGGGAAGCGCCCGCTTGGTCTTTCGTACGGTGTCGAGCACGTAGCCGAGCGACTCCTCGGCATCGATGGAGGTGTTCACGCGGTCCACGTCGCCCGCGGCGCGGACGGGCTCGAGGATCCTCGGGCCGTCGTCCTTCGAAAACTCAAAGCCGATGCCGAGGGGCTCAAGCACAAGCAGGATGTCCGCGAAGAGGATGGCCGCGTCCACACCAAGCTGCGTCACCGGGAGGCACGTCACCTCGGCGGCGAGGTCCGAGTTCTTGCAGAGCTCGATGAAGCTCACCCGTTCGCGAATCGCGCGGTACTCAGGTTGGTAGCGCCCCGCCTGGCGCATCAGCCAGACCGGCGTGTGCGACGTGGGTTTGCGTGCGCAGGCGTCGAGAAATGCGCTCATGCGGCGGTCACGTTAGCAGGTTCCACGCCCCCTTGGAGCAAGTTCCACCCTACATGCGGATGGGCGGGTCCTCGGGGAGGCCGAGCAACATCGCGCGGACGGCACCGACGAGGAAGATGGAGCCCGCGACGACGATCGTTCCCTTGGCGCCCGCTCGACGACGCGCACGGGCGAGGGCGTCGCGCACGGAATGCGCTCGCTCCCCACCGTGACGCGACGCGAGTGCGCCCGCATCCTTCGAATGCGCGATGGGCGGCTCGACAAAGATCATGGCATCGGCCCGGGGTTTGAGCGCGCGCACCATGCTGTTTGTATCCTTGTCCCCCGAGGCGCCGAAGAGCATCACCACGGGGCCGGGCGCACGGTGCTCACCCAGGTACTTCGCGAGTGCACGGGCGCCCTCGGGGTTATGCGCCGCGTCGAGGAGCACGCGCGGGCGCCCTTCGAGCCATTCCAGGCGACAGGGCCAGCGGACCGCCCGAAGGCCGTGGCGAATCGCGCGGTCTGGAACATCGAAACCGTGCGCACGGAGTTCGAGGAGCGTGGCGTAGGCGAGCGCCGCGTTCGAGTGTTGGTGCTCGCCCGGAAGCCCCAGTTCGACGTCGGTCAACGTATGCGCGCCACACCACAGGTCCGCGATTCCGTCGGCGCCGAAGTCGCTGTCGAGTTCCTTGAGCGGGCACCTCCGGCGCTTGGCCTCCGTGCGCACCACCGCACGTGCGGAACGATCGCGAACGCCCGAGATGGCCGGCACGCCGCGCTTCAAGATGCCCGCCTTCTCAAGCGCGATGCGCGCGAGGGTTGGGCCGAGGTAGCGCTGGTGATCGAGGGCGACGCCCGTGATGACGGAAACCTCCGGCACGACAACGTTCGTCGCATCGAGCCGCCCACCAAGCCCCGTCTCGAGGACCACGATGTCCGTCTCCGCATTGCGAAAGGCGACGAGGGCCGCAGCAAACGTGGTCTCGAAGAACGAAAGCACCGGCGCGCGCGGGGCGTCAAAGGCCTCGGCCACCTCCGAGATCGCCGCAGCGGCCGCGGTTTTCGAGAGCGGTCTGCCGTTGATTTGGATGCGCTCGACCCAGCGGTGCAGGTGTGGCGACGTGAAAAGGCCCGTGCGAAACCCCGCCGCGCGGAGGCACGAAGCCACCATGGCGGAAACGCTGCCCTTCCCATTCGTTCCGGCGACGTGCACGAAGCGAAGGTGTCGCTCCGGGTGCCCCAGGCGACCAAGCCCACGCCCGAGGGAATCAAGCTCAAGCTTGATGCCGCGCCGTTCGAGCGCGTAGACGTACTTGAGCGCGGCGTCGTAGCGCATGCGAAGCGGCGCCTAGTCCATCAAGTGGCTGAGCACGCGCGCGATTGTCGCGCGCATCTCGGACCGCGGAACGATGAGATCGATCATTCCATGCTCGAGCAGGAACTCGGATTTCTGAAAGCCGGGCGGCAGGCTCTGCCGAATGGTCGTTTCGATGACGCGGGGTCCGGCGAAGCCGATGAGCGCGTTGGGCTCGGCGATGTTGACGTCGCCGAGGAACGCGAAGGAGGCCGCCACGCCACCCGTCGTCGGATTGAGGAGAATGCTCAGGAACGGCACCCCGGCCTCGCGAAGCTTGCGAAGCGCCGACACGGTCTTCGCCATCTGCATGAGCGAAAGCGCGCCTTCCTGCATGCGGGCTCCACCGGAAGACGTCAGCAGAATCACCGGCTGCTTCTTCTCGGCGCCACGCTCGAACATGCGCGTGATGCGCTCGCCCACGACGGCACCCATGGAACCGCCCATGAAGCGAAACATGAATTCGCCGAACTGCACGGGGCGCCCCTCGATGCGCGCCTCCCCCTCGAGCATGGCGTCCTCGAGCCCCGTCTGCTTCATCGCCCCTTCGAGGCGCACGCCGTAGGGCTTTGCGTCGACGAAACCGAGCGGGTCGGCGGCGGTGATCCCCGCGTCGCACTCCACGAAGGATTCCTCGTCGACGAGGAGCGCGAGCCACTGTTCGCCGCTTAGCCGGTAGTGAAAGCCGCAGTTCGGGCAGACCTCGAGGTTTCGGAGGAAGTCCTCCGTCGGCATGGTTTCGTTGCACTGATCGCAACGCCGAAAGACGCCTTCCCCGATGGTGCGCTTCTGGCTCGCGTCGAGCTCGCTCTTGCCTTTTTCAAACCAGCTCACGGCGCCTGCCTATCACGGAAGGGCGGCGCGCCCAAGCGACCGGGCGACGATCACCCCCGCCTGGCGCCCGGACAGCTTTCCATCGCGCCGGAAGGAAAAGAAGCGTTCCGCCTCGGCAAAGGTGCAGCCACCCACGTCCTCCACGTTCGATTCCGGCACCCCGAGTGCCGCGAGTTGCGCCCGAAGGACGACGGCGAGGTCCGCATGCGGCTTGGCGTGCCCCCGCACCTCCGGGTCGGTCCCGGGCGCCGCCGCACGGAGCCGTTCGATCACCTCGCCCCCCACCTCGAAGGCCGCCGGCCGAATGTGCGGGCCGAGGGCGACGAGCAGGTCACTCGGCGATACGGGGGCGAGGGCATGCACCGCGGCGGGGAGCACCCCATCCGCCGTGCCTCGCCAGCCGGCGTGCACCGCGGCGACGGCGCCCGTCGTCCTGTCGGCCACAAGCACCGGCACACAGTCGGCCACGCGGACCGCCACGGCCTGGCCATCTCGAGCGATGAGTGCGTCCGCCTCTTCCGCGCGCACTCGACGCGCATCCTCACCCGACCGAAGCTCCCGCACGCGCGTGCCGTGCACTTGGCTCACTTCGTGAAGCGGCGCCGGCGCGACGCCGAGTGCGGCGACAACACGTCGGTGATTGGCCTCGACGGCCTCCGCGTCATCGCCAACATTGCGAGCGAGGTTCAACGAATCGAATGGTGCTGCGCTCACGCCGCCGGTGCGATCGGTGAACGCGTGCCGAAAGCCGTGCCGCTCAAGTAACGCCGATTGAATCCACATCCGGGTGCGCTCCCTGGGCGGATTGCACCCGAGGGGGGTTCACCCTAACCTCCGCCGCGCCCCGGTCCAAACCGCGGGCGCTCCCACGTTCCGTTCTCGCCCCGCGAGGTATTCCGATGACCTTTCCGTTTCCTTCCGAAGAGTGGACCCACGCCTACAAAGACGCCGTGAACGCCAACGAGCGTTACCGCGTGGCGGGGAAAGAGTGGACCTTTGGGCCCGTGGCCTTTGTGGTGTCGAAGGACCCGTCCAAGGGTCTCGAGGACGACGCGGGCATGATCCTCGACGTCGAAGGCGGGCAGTGCCGCGGCACCACGTTCGTGCACGGCCTCGCCGCGGTGGAGAGCGCGCCGTTCATCATTGTGGCGCCTTACGAGCGCTGGAAAGAAGTGATCAACGGCAGCGTCGATCCCATCCAGGGCATGATGCAGGGCAAGCTTAAGCTCACCAAGGGTCACCTGCCGACGATGCTGCGGTTCGTCGAATCGTCGAGGCAACTCGTGGTGAGTGCGAGCAAGGTTCCCACCAAGTTCGTCGACGAGGCCTGAGGGAGCACGCCATGTCGGGACTTCGATCCGTGGAGCTCGCGCCGGGCGCCGATCAGAACGGCTTCGCCGTGATGATATCGGAACTCGTGAAGCAGAACGTCATCGACCACCCGGAGAAGGCTCGCGACCTCGCGCGTCTCCGGGGACGCGTCGCCATCGTGGTGGAAGACGCGCGCGTCGCCATCACCCTCGACTGCCGCGGCGCGGGCGTCGACGTGCACAACGGCATCGTCGGGATCCCCGATCTCACCATTCGCGCGTCGAGCGACGAAATCACGCGCATGTCCCTCATCGAGCTCCTGCCGCGCGTGGGTCTTCCGGACCCGCGGGGCCCCGTGACGCGCGAAATCGCCAAGGCCTCACGGGAGGGCAAGATCCGTGTCTTCGGAGCGCTTGCGAACGCGCCGACGATGCTCCGCCTAACGCGACTCCTGTCGGTTAACTGACGAGACGCGCGTACCCGCTTCGATCTGCTCGCTGGGGTGATCGATCACGCGGTCGCCCTCCCGAATGCCCTGCTTCACTTCCACGAGTTCGGTGCCCCGCTCGCCCAGTGTGACGCGTTCGGTCTCCGCGACCCCGTCCCGCACGACGAACACCGCCCACCCATCCTCGCGCGGAAACACCGCTGTCGACGGGATGCGAATCACGCCGTGCGCCGACCAGACCACGATCTCCACCTCCACACGGTAGCCGTCGCCCAGGGTCGCCCAAATCTCGCGCGGTGAATGCAGATCGAGCACGACGTTCACACGCTGCTCTTCGACGCCGAGCGCGGAGGGTTTGGTGAACGCGGACGGTTCGACCGTGCGCACGCGCCCCTCAAGGGGAGCGCCACCCCAATCGCGAAGCCGCGCGTGCTGCCCCGCGTGGATGCGAACCGCATCCGAGGTGAGCACGTCGACCACGACCTCAAGCGCCGCGGGATCGCCAACCTCGAGGAGGGGGTGACCGGGCTGCACCACGCCTTCGTTCTCCTCAAGGATACGAAGCACTTGTCCGTCCACCGGCGACTCGATGATGAATTGATCGGCGGCGCCGCCGCCCGCGAGGCGACCGAGGGCCGCGTTCGCCATGGCCAGTTCGTGCTCGGCCACACGAACACCGAACACCGCCGACGTGAGGGCCTCAGTGGCGGTCCGGGCCTCGAGCTCCGCACGCTCCACGGCCTCGGACGCCACGGCTTTCTGCGCCGCAAGCTTCGACAGGCGATCGGCTTCCTTCGAAGCGTAGGCCTTCGACGCCTCCGCGCGCGCGACGCCGGCCTTGGCCTGTGAAACGGCGGCCTTCGCGACGGCGACCTGCGCCTCCGCCTGCGCGCGACTCCTCGGGTCGAGGAGCGGCGCCGACACCGGAAGCACGCGTGCGAGCACCGTCCCCTTCTTGACCACGTCTCCCGCGTGCAGCTCGATTCGGGCGAGACGACCTGCAATGGGCGCCGAGACCACGAAGCGGTCCTTGACCCGCGCACGCCCCACCTCCGAGACGGTCGATTCGAGTTCTCCGCGGGAAGCGCGCACGGCGTCCACACGAACACGCTTTGGCATCCACGCAAGCGCGAAGGCAACCGCCACGGCGACACACAGGGCCGCCACCGCGCCCCGTTTGAGCCAAACGCGCGGGTCATGGTGTTCGTCTCGTTTGGGTTCCTTCTGCATCTCTATCCACCTCGAGTTTTGAGGACGCCAATGAGGTCCAAATGATCGATGCGCCGGCGCACGATGAGCGCGCTCACGACCGTCGACATCGCCGCAACGAGCACCGCAAAGGCATACGTTTCGGAGGAAATCACCAACGGGAAGCGGAAGCTCTCCGCGTCTGCGCCGGCGGCGATCCCTTCGGCGAGCACTCGCCCAAAGGCGAGGCCGGGAAGCACCCCGAGCGCCGCCTGGAGGAAGATTTCGCCGAGCAAGATCCGCGAAATCTCCGCGCGGGTGAAGCCGAGCACACGAAGACTCGCAAGCTCTCGACTGCGTGTCGAAAGCGAAACCCGCGCGTTGTTGTAGACGACACCGATGGCAATGATCGACGCGAAGATGACGATGACGAACGTCATGGTGCGCATGTTCTCGCCCGTTTGTTCTTCGAAGAGCGCAAGCGCAGAGCGCCGTGTGGCAACCGACGCGACGCCCGGCATGGCCCCGATGCGTTCGCACACTTCGTCCAACATACGTCCATCCACCGCGAGCGATGCGCCTGTGACGAGCGGCGCGGTGCCCATGAGCGCTTCGACCTTTGCCATGCGTGCGTGCACCGAGAGACCGAACAACTCATCCGCAAACCCAGCAACGCGCACCGTCGTTCGGCGCCCCGGGCTTTCGATGAACTCGAGGTCCACGTCGTCGCCGGGCTCCACACCGAGAATGCGCCCCAGCTCGGTGGTGAGCACGACGCCATCCCACGGCATGGGCACGACGCGATGCTCCGCCGTCACCACCCGGTGCAGTGACGCGTGCTCGGGATGTCCCGTGAGCACCACCGTCCGAGCATGGTGCCCCGCGCGTACGCGCACCGGCGTCGAGCGCATGGGTTCCACCCGCCAGACGCCCGGAACGTGCTCAAGGGCGTGAATCGCCTCCGTGGGGCGCGCGGCCACGAACTGCACCTGCACATCGCCGCGTTCGGCGGCGCCGAACTGCACGTCGAGGAGCGCCTCCACCGCGTCGAACGAAAAGCGCCCAGCGACCAAAATCGCAATGGCCGCCGCGATGCCAAGCGCCGAGAACAGAAGTCGCGCTGGGCGTCGCTCCATTTCGCGGAGCACCATGCGCCAGGCCTGCCCAAGCCAGCGGTGGATGCGCAGCCGATCGAGGAGCGAGCGCCGATACACCGGCGGTGCAGCAGGGCGCATCGCCTCCGCCGGCGGCAATCGCATGACTGAACGAAGTGTCTGAAGCACGCCGAGCACCCCGGCGAGCACGCTCGCGCCGAGTGCGACAAACACGTGGCCCGCCGTCACCTCGAACTCGAACACGGGAAAGCGGAAGTACTTCGCGTAGAGGGCGACCAACTCTTCGCCAAGCCACATGCCCGCCGCCAAACCGATGCCCGCGCCTACGCTCGTGATCAGAAGCACCAACGCGAGGTAGTGCTGCGCGAGGCGAAGGTTGGCGTAGCCGAGGGCCTTCAGCACCGCGATTTGCTCCCGCTCAAGCTCCACGATGCGCGACATCACGACGTTCACCAGGAAGATCGCCACCGCCAGGAAGATCAACGGCACCACCGTTGCCATCCCCTCGAGTCCTCCCATTTCCGCCTCGAGGTAGCGGTGCGAAAGCTGCCCACTTCGGTCGGTCGCGCCGCGCCCGCCATACGGTTTGAGCACTCGATCGACCGATGCGATGACCGCATCGATGCTTGCCCCGTGCTGCACGGACATGGCCGCACGGTTGAATGCGCCCCGCTTTCCCACGAGCGCATCCACGACGTCCTCGGTCATCCAAAGGGCCACGATCGAATCGGGCTTCGAGACGCCCGTGCTCGACGCGAGCATCACGTACTCGGGCGACATGGCCGTGCCGACGATGCGTACGGTGACGAGGCGCTCGCGAACAATGATGTCGAGCGTGTCGCCGGGCCCAAGCCCGTGGGCTGTCGCGAACGAATCGAGCACCACCGCTTCGCGCGCCACCCCCGGCATCGGCCTGCGCCCCCGCGTGAGGAAGATGTCGTTGAGCACCGCCTGCCCGGCCGGCGGCAGGGACATGAGTCGCCCCGTGGCCGGCTCCCGCAGCGACGCCATCGGGGCGCGGACGGGCTCTTCCGCCGTGACCGCCACCTGTGCCACTCCGGCGATGGAGGCGAGCTTTGTCGCGAGCGTCCGCGGCGCCGCCTCCAGCATGACGAACACGTCGGCGAAACGCTCCCGCGCATAGTAGTCATCACGGGACCGGTGGAGTGACTCGCACGCCGCGGAAACGCAGACGTAGCTCGCCACCGCCGCGCCCACGACGAGGGAGATGGTGATCGCCTGCGTCCGAAGGTGCCAAAGGTCGCGCCAGAGCTTGCGGTCGAGCGATCTCACCAGCTCACCTCGTCCACGCGGGCGCGGCGCTCGTTCCGGCGCTCCCCCGTGACACGCCCGTCGCCGAAGGTAACGACGCGGTCCGCCATGGCTGCGATGGGCGCGTTGTGGGTGATGACAGCGGTGGCCGTTCCAAGCTCACGATTGACGGTCTCGAGCACCTCGAGCACGCGCCGTCCCGTGCTCGCATCGAGTGCGCCCGTGGGCTCGTCGCAGAGCAACACGGAGGGTCGCTTGGCCACGGCACGCGCGATGGCCACGCGCTGTTGTTCCCCGCCCGAAAGCTGCGAGGGGAAATGGTCGAGCCGTTCGCCGAGCCCCACGAGCCCGAGCGCCTCCACGGGCGACATGGGATGCGGCGCGATTTCGGTCACCAGCGCCACGTTCTCGCGGGCCGTCAAACTGGGGATGAGGTTATAGAACTGAAACACGAACCCGACGTGCTCGCGGCGATAGCGCGTCAGCTCCCGTTCCGACGCGCCGCCGAGCTCCTCGCCGCGAAAGCGGACATGCCCCGAGGTCGGTACGTCGAGGCCCCCGAGAATATTGAGCAGCGTCGACTTTCCGCTGCCCGACGGCCCGAGCAGCACGACGAACTCGCCCTCCCCGAGGGCCACGTCGACGCCGCGCAGCGCGTGCACGTCCACTTCGCCCATGCGGTAGACCTTCGTCAGTCCCTCCGCCGAAAGAATCGGGCTGTGGGCGTCGATCGGCATCGTCCTACGCTCGGCCCCGGCACGCGAGGCGCGGGGGGCGCCATCATCGGCGCGGGTGGCGGAAGGAACAACCGCGTTCCGCCCGGGTGGCTATGTCCCTTTCCAGCACTGTGCGGCAAGTGGTCAGTGCAGTGGTCGTACGATCGCGGTCAGGTTCCTTGAAATGAGTGAGGAATCTCCGTGGTCCGACCTTTGCACAGGAGGCCGGCCCATGCGCACCAAGCGAAGCGGTCAAGTGTACCTCCAGCACCTCACGGTCGTGGCCCTCGTCGGGCTCGGGGCCGTCGGTGGGCTCTCCACCCCGGGGCCTTCGGGCGCTCCATCGACAAAGGGGCCGAATCGACCGGGACACGGATGCCCGTTTCGGTGGCCGTCGGGTCGCAGGCCGGCCTCGCATCCACGGTGCGCGGACTCGCCGAGACGGCCCAGAAGGTCAAGGAAGCGCGCCCGCTCCGCGCCCTCCGCTCGCTCGACCTGGGCCTCGATCTTGGCGAGATGGGCCACGCACGCCGCGCACGGCGAATCGTTGACGACATCTTCGACGGCGTGAAGTTCGATGTGCCGTGGGACCGGATCCACGCGGACAACGTCGAAGCCATCGCGGACGCGGCCATCGTTCGCGCAGAGACGCGCCTGGGTGAGGTGACGAGCTTCACTGGCACGCGAAACTACACGAACACCATCGTGCCCCTTTCCGACGCGCTCGAAGAGGTTGGCTACATCGACAACGTCCTCAGCCACCTCGACATGGTGCTCGACTCCGACGAGCTTTCGGACGCCTACGCACGCGCCGCGACGCGGATGAGCGACTTCCGCTCGAATGTTTGGAATCGAAAGGATCTGTGGGAGGCCGTCAACCAGTTCTCAGAGGTCTACAAGGAAGGTGACCTCGCCAACGAGCGACTGGCGCATGCACAGAGCATCTACTCGACGCTCAAGAGCCGGCAGGAGCTCGATCCCGCCGCCGTGGAGCGCATGACGGCGCTCTCGTCGGAGATCCAGGATTTGAGCCTTCGCTTCCGCCGCAACATCGAGGCGGCACAGCGTGATTTCGGGTTCTGGGTAAGCGATGAGTCGCGCCTCCTCGGCGTGCCCGACCACGTGAAATCGAACGCCGCGGCGGCGGCGGCCGCCGCCGGTCGCCCCGGCGAATTCAAGCTCGGCTACGCCGACGGCAGCATGGGCGCGGTGATCGCAGCCGCACACGACGCGAGTCTTCGCGAGGAAGTGTGGCGCGCCCTTCACACGATGGCGACCGAGGGCGCGACGGACAACCGTCCCCTCATCGAGCGCCTCCTCGAGCTACGCCGCGAGGTCGCCACCAACGCCGGCGATCCCAGCTACGCCGAGCACGTGACGAGGCGCCGAATGGTCGGCGGTGCGGATGCGGCTGAAAAGTTCGTTGCCGACCTCGCCGATCGCACCCGCCCGTTTCAGACGAAGGAACTCGACGAGCTGCGGGCGTTCCGCAAGTCGGTGGATGGCATCGATCAGATCGAGGCTTGGGACTACGACTACTGGGCCAGGAACTACCGCAGGACGCTCTTCGGCCCGCTCGACGTCACGCCGTACCTCACGGTCGACAACGTGCTCAACGGCGCCTTCGCCGTCGCCGATCGGCTCTACGGCATCAAGGTCGAGGAAATCGACCTCGCAAAGTGGCACCCGGACGTGCGCTCGTTCCGCATCCTCGACGAGGATGGCCACCTCATCGGCAACCTCCAGATGGATCTCTTCGCACGACGCGGAAAGCGCAACGGCGCGTGGCAGAGCGAGGTCATCCTCGGCGAGGGGCAGAACGCTTCGCTTGGCCTCATCACGGCGAGCGTCCCCGGCCCCCACGACGGCCTCCCCGCGATGCTCACCATGAGCGACGCGGAAACGGTGTTCCACGAGTTCGGACACGCGCTCCACATGCTGTTCTCGGAGGTCGAAGTTCGGTCCTTCGGCGGCACGAACGTCTCCTGGGATTTCGTCGAGCTTCCCTCGCAGATCATGGAGAACTGGGTCTGGGAGAAGGAGGCGCTCGACATGTTCGCCCACCACTACGCGACGGGCGAAAAGATCCCCGATGAGCTCTTCGCGAAGCTCGTGGAGTCGCGACGTTTCGGCGCAGCACAGATGCAGATGCGTCAGCTGGCCAACGCGGGTGTCGACCTCGCCCTCTACCACCACTACGACCCGGCCGTGCACGGCGATGCCATGACGTACGCGCGCCAAATCATGCAGGGCTACATGCCCTACGATCTGCCCGAGGACTACGCGTACATCGCGACGCTTCACCACATCTTCTCCGGCGGTTACTCCGCGGGGTACTACGGCTACAAGTGGGCCGAGGTCCTCGACGCCGATGCGTTCAGCCGCTTCGCCAAGGAAGGCATCTTCAATCGATCGGTCGGTGAAGAATTCCGCCGCGGCCTACTCTCTCGCGGCGGCACCGAGTCGGCGGCGGACCTCTTCCGGAAGTTCATGGGGCGCGAGCCCGACATCGAGGCACTCCTTCGTCGCCTCGGCCTGATCGACGAAGCCCCGGACACGACTCCGAACAACGTCGTTCGCTTCCCGAAGCGCGATGGGACATCCGCCGGCTGGCGGCACGCGGCCTAGGGCGCCTAGTCGCGCGAACGAAAAATCGGGACTCCGTCCTCAAGCGAGACACCGCGTTCCTCGGAGGTTGTCTTCGTCGACGCGCGGTTTGACGACGCACGACTGGTCGTTCGCCGCCGAACGGTGCGAACCTTCGGCTTGGTGTCCGCCGGCGCGGGTTGCTCGACCACCGGTTCAGGGGCCGGGGCCTCGGGCGACGGTTCCATGACCGGCGTCGGCGCTGTGGTCGGCGCCGCCGTGGGCGACGCGGTGGTCGGTGCTGTTTCGTTTGTATCGGCAGGAACGGACACGCTCCCGTGATCCGCACCCACCCACCACCAGCCGAGCGCCCCAAGGACACACACACCGAGCACCAACGCGCCCGCGATCCAGCGCCGCGACGGGCGCACGACGCCGCCCGAAAGCGTGGTGGGCGCGTCGTCAAAGGAACCGGGGGCGGTGAGCGCTCGCGCAAAGGCCTCCGCCGAGATGAAACGCTGTCCTGGATCGCGCCGCACCGCACGATCGATGGCCACGGCCACGTGCGCGCGAACGTCACGCCGAACCGTATCGATGCGTGGGAGCACCGCGCCCGTGGTGGACGCGAGCTCCGCGGCAAGCGCGAGAATGTCGCGCTCCTTGAACGCGCGCTCCCCCTTGAGCATCTCGTAGGTCACGATGCCGAGCGAATAGACGTCCGCACGGGCATCCACCCGGCTCGCATCCTTCATCTGTTCGGGCGCCGTGTAGTGTGCGGAACCAAACACGCTCCCCGTTTGCGTCATGCCCGTGGTCGCGTCGGTCGCCTTGGCGATTCCAAAATCGAGCAACCGAACGTCCACCCCCGGATCGCTCCCTGCCACGAGGAAGATGTTGCCCGGCTTCACGTCACGATGAACGACCCCGTTCCGATGGGCCGCGTCGAGCGCCGAGGCCACTTGGACTGCGATCTCGATTGCACGTTCCACGGACAGCGCGCCCACTTCCCGCAACTCCGCCGAAAGCGTGTGCCCTTCGAGATAGTCCATGACGAGGAACGGCAGCCCCGACTCCGTACGACCGGCGTCGAGAAATCGCACGATGCGCGGATGCCCGAGGGACCCCGCCGTGCGCGCCTCGCTCACGAACCGATCCACGACGGCACGGGTATCGAGGAGGTGCGGGTGAAGGACCTTGACGGCGACCTTCGTGCGCACGCCCTGGTGCCGCGCTTCGTACACACGCCCCATGCCGCCCGTCCCGATGACGCGCGTAATCAGGTAGCGGTCGGCGATGATCTCCCCGATGAGTGGATCGACGTACGCCGGCGACTCGGCCCTCGATTCGGCTGGGAACTCGGGCGGTGTGGACGGCGATTCCACGGAACAGAGAGTATGCCACCCCGTCCGCACAAACGCCCAACGTGTGGTACCGCGCGGATCCGCCCGACCCCTGGTATGTTTCCGCCGTGGTGAAGCGAGGCATCGTCGCTCTATGGATGATTGCGATCGGCGTGGGCGCGCCGATGCCAGCGCACGCACAACCGGCCGGCGGCGACGAGCCGCGGTCGGCCGACGCGGCGTTTGAGGCGGGCCTCCACGCCGTATCCGACGGGCGCTGGGAAGACGCGCGGCGTGAGTTCGAGGCCGCATACCGCCAGAACCCGCACCCCCGCACGCTCTTCAACCTCGCCGCCGCCCAGCTCAAGACCGGAGCGCTCGTGGAGGCACTCGAGAGTTACAAGCAGTACCTCGATCGTTCCGCGCCCACCGAGGAGAACCGCGAGTCGCGCCTGCTCGCGGGGAGGATGCTCGAGCGAATCGAGGCCTCGGTCGCCCACGTGCGGCTCGAGGCCAGCGGCACGGTTCCAAATGACGTCCTTGAGATTGACGGTCACCCCGTTGACGCGGGCGCGGTTTCGCGGGTCAACCCCGGCGCGCACAGGGCGCGCATCCTACGAAACGGACGGCCCGTGGCCGACGCGTCGTTTGACGTTCCAGAAGGTGGCGGCGACCACGTCGTGCGCCTTACCGCGCCAGCGCCCGTCTCCGCGTCACCCGCCACCCGCGCGGACGACTCCCCCTCGGTATTCGAGACATGGTGGTTCTGGACCGCGGTGGGCGTTGTTGTGGCCGCAGGCACCGTGACGGCCGTCGCGTTGACGTCGAGCGACACGAAAACCGCGTCCCCCGATCAGGGGAACCTTCCCGGTTGGCCCGTTGCGGAGGTGCCATGAGGCGCTTTCGATGTTGGGCGCTCCTTGCATTCGCGCTCGTTGGTGCATGCGATGAAACGCGGGCGGCGACGGAGGTGGTTCTCGTCATCGACACGGACCTCCGTCGCCCGCCGAGCGGCTCTGCGGAGTTCGACACCGTGACGATTCGCATCGCAAGAAGCGCCGACGACGAGGGCGAAACGCGCTCCTTCCTCGCGAGCATGGTGGAGTGGCCGATCGTCCTCCCCGTGGTGCCGAAGAGCGGGGCATCGACGATGTATGCAGACGTCACGGCCCGCCTTGGCGAACGTGAAGTGGTGCGCCGCGCGCAGACCATCCGATTCGCAAAGGAGCGTCGCGTACGGTTCGACATGACCCTCTTCCGCGCCTGCGCCGACGAGGCATGCGACGACACGTACACGTGCAACGCGAACGACGGCACACCGACCTGCGGCGAGCCCGTCATCGACGGCAAGGACCTGCCCCGCTGGGCCGGTGCCGAGCCGCGCGACGGAGGGGGCGAGGATGCACCCACCAACGCGGGTCCGTGCCCCGCCCCCGACGACGACACCATCGCCCTCTACGAGTTTGAAGACACGTCCACCAGTCTCACCGACAGCGCGGGCAACTTGGATGGCTCACACTTCGGGCCGGTGAACCTCGAAGACGGCCCAAGTCCCGAGTGCGGGCAGGCGATTCAATCCACAAGGTCCGGTGGCGACATCTGGCTTGGCGACATTCCCAACTACGATCCGATCATCGATGAGGTGCGGGCCATCGACTTCTGGGTCCGTTTGCCCGCCCCCCCAAGTGCGACCGTACGATCGATGGCCATCCTGAACCGGGCGGCCGACGCGAACGTACAGCCGGGCCACTTCGGAGTTCATTGGTCCGCGGACTCACGCATCTTCGCGCGGATCCAGATGGAGGGCGTGGACGAGTTCCAGCAATACATCTGTAGCCACGTCCTCACGCCGGGCTGGACGCATGTGACCATCGGTGTCGATCCCGACGGCATCCGCATGTTCGTGAACGGAATCCCCGCCACCGTGACCGGAGCCGAGGTCGCGCACGACGGCGACAACACCGGGGCCAAACCCTGCACGGCCGGCCCTCTGCCCAACCTGCTGGATCAGAACCACAACCAGTGGGTCCTCGGCGGCGCCACCGACTACACGGCCGAGGGGGCATTTGAGCCCATGAAGATCAGCAAGGCCATTCTCACCGGCGCGGCCATCGACCACCTCCGCTTCAGCCGCGCACCGCGCTAGGAAACGGTCGGCTCGGTGAATGTGGTGTCGATCACCTCGTAGCGATGGGCTTTCCCTTCGTTCTGGAGCGCACAGGCGCCATCCTCCGCGAGTTCCTTGAGTGTTTCCTGGGCAGAGCGGAGCGATATCTGGAGCGTCTCCGCCACATCCTTCGCGCCGAGTCCCGGGCGCTTGGCCAGCACACGAAGTACACGGTCGTGGGTCGACTGTTCACAACGCGGATCGGGGATGACGATTGGCGCACTCGACTCCAGCCAGAGGTTCCCGTCGCGTTCGCGGCGGATCTGAACGCCCTCAGGTAGTACCGCGCGCATGCGATGGACCAGCACGTCGAGGGTGCGTGAATCCGCCTTGGGCTCAAACGAGAGTCGGTAGATTTCTCGGTAGAGTTCCTCCGCAGACAGTCCCGTGCGACCCGCGAAGGCGAGTACCGCCAACCCATAGTGCACACGCGCCTGCCCGCGCTCGGTCGGCGCAAGCATCGTGTAGCCGAGCGATTGCGCCGTCGCGACCGAGACCCAAAGGAGCCGCCGAGCTGGTGCCGTCGGCGACACGAGCACGACCGCCGTCGAATCACCGCCATGCGCACGCGGACCATGTGCCCGCACCGCGATGCCGTGGAGTTCGGGAGGGAGCTCCACGGATTGCCCGGTGGCCCAGCGTTGAAAGCGCTTCGAGCGCACTTCACCCGGGTTCCGTCGCGGGTCGAGGGCCGCGGCGACGAGGCCCAGTTCGTCGGCGAAGAACGCCCACCCGCCCGCGGCCGCCTCAAGCGCAGCGGTGGCGCTCGAAGCCCCGTCCAAATCCCCCTGTTCAAACCCCGCGAGGGCGCCCACGAGACCCCGCGCCAACTCGGCGACGGGACTCGCCACGCCCGACTCGAGGAGCGCCAACGCGAGCTCCGATTCCCCGGCAAACAGCAGTTCCCACGCGATCCAGGGGTGCCACGGCGCGGGCGCATAGCGGGCGAGCGCCGACAGGATTCGGACCGCCAAGTGGGGGCGCCCGAGGTACCGGCGCACGCGGGCGAGCGCGACCGTGGCCAGGTACTCGAACTGCGGGAGCGCCTCCGTTCGTGCCATGCGGGAAGCGCGCCGCGCCACGGCGTTCGCCGACTCGAATTCCCCTTCGCGCAGGAGTACGAGCGCATGGAGCGCGTTCGCGAAAATCACGAGTGCGGGAATCTTCTGCTGCGCGGCGGCTTTCGCCAACGCGACGCACGCATCGGTTCCGTCCTTCCCGCGCGACACGAACACGCCGAGTGCAGTCTCCGTCGCCCGCGCCCAGAGCGCCGCCTCGGTGCCGTCGGCGCCGATCACCAATTTCGCGTGGAGCTCGGCGATACGCGCGAGCCCCTCCGCATCCGCCCGTAGCCATGCCGACTGTGCCAACCCCACCGCCGCGTACGAAGCCGCAACGCGCACCTCGAGCGGCGCATCCTGAAACGCCAGAACCTCGCCAAACGACGGCAGCGCATCGGCATCCACGGTCCCCCGCGAAGCGCGGAGCGCGAGGTCCCACGCGCGATCGAGGGGCGCGTCGCCGAGCGCTGCGCGGCACGCGCCATGGTCCCCGAAGCGACCGAGGAGTGCCGCTTGCCACTGAATCGCCGCGGGATGCATGCGGCCCCATGGTGCACGGGTCCGCGCGACACTGAAAATCCCCGGCGGGGTCGCGCGCCTGGGCCCGAAGGCCCGGGGCGCGACCCCGACGGTGCGGAAGAGAGGACTCGAACCTCCACGGTTTTACCCGCCAGATCCTTAGTCTGGTGCGTCTGCCAGTTCCGCCACTTCCGCGAGTGGAGGCGGAATCTATCGGCGAGCGGCCATAAGTCAAGCGCGGCGCGCTCGCCACGCTTCTTTTATGACGGGGAACCGCGCGTGCGGAATCCTCCTAGATTCCATGTTCAGAGCGTCCTCCAAAATGTCGTTAACCGCACCGGGGGGCATCGCCGCCCTGGTGATGGACTTCAACGGCATCGCCGTCGACCAATACGTCAAGCCCTCCGGGGAGTTTGACGTGGAAACGTGGGCGTACAGCGTGGTGCTCAAGCAGGTCCGCCAGGCCGCCGAGGATGCTCGGCGCCGGGGACACCCGGGAGGTCTCCATCAAACCGAGCGGATGACCGTCGTCCGCATGCTGAACAGCGAATATTTCGCGACCGTCGCCCTGGGCCCCCACGGCAACGCCGGGCGTGCGCGCTTCATGCTTCGCGTGTCGTCGGGCGACATGGCCCAGGCGCTGGAGTAGGCACGCAATGCAAGGGCGGCGCCTGCGTGTGCTCGTCCTGCACGGGCCAAACCTCAACTTGCTCGGCACCCGCGAGCCGGACATCTACGGCCGGACAACCCTCGCCGAGATCGACGCTGCGCTCGGGAAGCTCGCCGCAGAGCTCGATGTCGACGTGGAGTGCCGCCAGTCGAACCACGAGGGCGAGCTCCTCGAGGCCGTGCACGCCGCACGCGGAGCCTTCGACGGCATCGTCATGAACCCCGCCGCGTTCACGCACACCTCCGTGGCACTCCGCGATGCGGTGGGCGGAGCGGGCGTACCCACCGTGGAAGTGCACCTTTCCAACATCCACGCGCGCGAAGAGTTTCGCCGCGTGTCCCACGTTTCGCCGGTTTCGATCGGCGTGATCTCGGGCTTCGGCGCCGACTCCTATGGGCTCGGCTTGCGGGCTCTGGTAAATCGGCTCACATCCGCGGCCGGCAGCCCCTAGCGGCGCACGGATCCGAGCCCATGCCACCAAAAAGGAATGCGATGGACATCGACCTGAAGAAGCTCAAGGAGCTCATGCGCGTGCTTGGCGAATTCGACATCGCCGAGTTCGAATACGAGGGAAAGCAGGGCCGCGTGGTGCTCCGGAAGCACTCGACGCGCGGCATGGTCGTCGCGAGTGCGGCGCCCGCCCAGGCCGTTGCCTCCGCCCCGACCGCGGCGGGTGCGCCGGCCGCCGCCCCGAAGGAAGACGACGACCCGAACGTGATCTACGTCGAGTCGCCCTTCGTCGGTACCTTCTACCGCGCATCGTCACCGGACGCCGAGGCGTTTACGGACGTGGGCAAGAAGATCAAGAAGGGCCAGACCCTTTGCATCGTCGAGGCCATGAAACTCATGAACGAGATCGAAGCCGAACTGAACGGCACGATCGTCGAGATCCTCGTCGAGAACGGCAAGCCGGTGGAATACGGCGACAAGCTCTTCAAGGTCCGCAAGGACTGACGCCGAGCACGTCATGTTTCAAAAGGTTCTCATCGCCAATCGGGGCGAAATCGCGCTCCGCATCATCCGTGCGTGCCGCGAACTCGGAATTCGCACCGTCGCCGTGCACAGCGACGTGGACGACATGGCACTCCACGTGCGCTTCGCCGACGAGGCGGTCTGCATCGGGCCCGAAATGGCCGCGAAGAGCTACCTGAACGTTCCGGCGATCATCGCGGCCGCCGAGATCACGGGCGCCGACGCCGTGCACCCGGGCTACGGCTTCCTCTCAGAAAACTCCGAGTTCGCGGAAATCTGCGCGCAGTGCGGCCTGACCTTCATCGGCCCGAGGCCGGAAGACATGCGGATGTGGGGCGACAAGGTGGAGGCCCGGGCCCTCGCCAAGCGCCTCGGCCTCCCGCTCATGTCGGGCAGCGGCGTGCTCCAGGACGAGGACGACGCCGTGCGCCAAGCGGAAGCCGTCGGCTTCCCCGTCATGCTCAAGGCATCCGGCGGCGGCGGCGGCCGCGGCATGCAGGTGATTCGCGACGCCGAATCCATGCGCAAGGCATTCCCGCGCGCGCGCGCCGAGGCGGAGGCCGCATTCAAAAACGGTAACCTCTACTGCGAGCGCTACGTCGAAGAACCGCGGCACATCGAGTTCCAGGTGCTGTCCGACGGCCGCGGAAAGGTGTTCGTCCTTGGCGAGCGCGAGTGCTCGATCCAGCGTCGCCACCAGAAGCTCGTCGAAGAAGCGCCAAGCGTCGCGGTGTCGGACGAACTTCGTAGCGACATGGCTCGCACCATCGAGCGCGCCATTCGCGACACCGGCTACGTCTCCGCGGGCACGCTCGAATTCCTCATGGACGAGCGCGGAAACCTCTCCTTCATGGAAATGAACACGCGCGTACAGGTCGAGCACCCCGTGACCGAGATGGTCTACGGCGTCGACATTGTGCAGGAGCAGATCCGTATCGCCGCGGGCGAAGAGACGACCGTCCCCGACAGGCAGCTCGTGCCGCGCGGACACGCCATCGAGTGCCGCGTGAACGCGGAAGACCCGAAGACATACGCCCCATGGCCCGGCCTGATCACGCAGTACCACACGCCCGGCGGCACCGGCGTCCGAGTGGACGACGGCGTCTACGGCGGCTGGACCGTGCCCCGCGGCTACGACTCACTGCTCGCCAAGGTCATCGCGCACGGCCGAACGCGCCGCGAAGCCGTGGCGCGCATGCGCCGCGCCCTCGACGAAATGATCGTCACGGGAATCCGCACGAACGTGGACCTCCACAAGCGCATCCTCGCCCACGACGACTTCGTGGAGGGCCGCCTCTCCACCCGCTTCCTCGAGCGCCTCGGGTAGCGCGCCCGGGCGGAATCCCCGAAAGAAGCTGGAAATCGGCTACTTCGGGACCACCGGCGTGCCGTGGTCGGAAAGGGGATCGATTCCGCCCTTTTGGGCTACCATTTGCGTCTACGCCGTGGCGATCAATCGCACGAAAGTCCTCGAGAGTGCTCAAAAATTCCTGGCCAAGAACCAGTATGACAAGGCCATTGTCGAGTACCTGAAGCTTCTCGAGGACGATCCAAAGGACGTCCGAACACTTCTTAAAGTCGGCGACCTCTACACGCGCAAGGGCGCGAGGCCCGAGGCGTGCGAGGCCTATCGCAAGGTTGCCGCGCACTACGCCGCGGAGGGTTTCTACCTCAAAGCGGTCGCCGTCTATAAACAGATCCTCTCCCTCGATCCCACGCATGTCGATGTGCAGCTCGAGCTCGCCGAGATGCACATCCGGCTCAACATGCGTGGAGAGGCCGTGCAGGTCCTCGACTCCGTCGCCCGCTCGTATGCACGCGACGGCGACGTGGCGCGCACGATCGACGTGCTCAAGCGCATGGGGCAGCTCGAACCGGAGAGCGTGCCTGTGCGAATCCGCTACGCCGAAGCGCTCTCGCAGGCGGGGCGCAAAGAAGAAGCGGCCGATGCGTTCGGCGTGGGTGCGGCACTCCTCAAACAACAGGGCCGCGTCGACGACTACTTGAAGGTGGCAGAGCGGCTCCTCTTCCATCGCCCGAACGACATCGTGCTCTCGCGCGAGCTCGCGACCCTCTATCTCCAGCGGCGCGACCCCAAACGGGCCCTGGCGAAGCTACAGATCTGCTTCCAGTCCGATCGCCGCAATATCCACACGCTCGATCTCCTCGCGCACGCCTTCGAGCAGCTCGGACAGCTCCCGAAGACCATCAGCGTGTACAAGGAGATGGCGAAGATCCTCCTCGAAACCGAGGAACACGAGCAGCGAGCCCAGGTACTCGGTCGCATCCTCGAACTCGACCCGCAGGATCGCGAAGCACGCCAAGCACTGGCCGTATACGCGCCGTCGACCCGGGGCTCCATTGCGCCGGCAGCGCCGCCCCCCGTCGCACCGGAAGCGCCCCCGCGAGGCGACTCCGGCGCCTATCGAAGCGGCGCCGCGGGCATGCCGGCCAGCGACGGATGGAATGACGCGGCACCGACGCCCTACGTGCCATCGGACAGCGCCGTCTCGTACGTGCCGAAGCCTGCGGGCAGCGCCGCGGACGAACCGCCCGAGCTCACGGCGCACTCCCAGGAAGAACGTTACGAGCGCGAAGGCGTTGCGATGGTGTCCGACGAGGACGACGACGTCGTTCTCCTCGACGAAGATGAAGTTCTCGAGGAAGCCGACATCCTCGAAGAGGATGACTCGGAGGACGTCTTCGCCCCCGAGTCGAGCGAGCTTCGCGCACAACCGCTGCCGGCTGCGCCGCGGGTACCGTCGTTTCCCGCCGCCCCGGGGTTCTCCTCCGATCCCATGGAGGAGAGCGCGCCGATGGTCGAGATCATCAGCCGCGGCGCATCTCCGGGTGCGCCGTCCCCCGTCCGAGTCACCTCGGGCTCGCGTCCCGCTTCGATTCCGCCCAGCGTCGCGGTGAAGGCGCAGATCGCTCGCCTCCTCACCGAATGCGAGGTCTTCGAGCGCTACGGCCTCCGGCAGAAGGTCATCGAGCAGCTCAACCGTGTGCTCGTGCTCGACTCGCGCCACCAGGAAGCGCGCGAGCGCCTCAAGGAGACCTTCCTCGCGCTCGGTCAGATTCCCGAGGCCGTGGAGCAGCTCCATGCGCTCGCCGAAATCGTGCGAAACCACGACCCGGCGTCCGCCGATCGCTACCTCTCCGAAGCCGCCCTGCTCGCGGGCGACATGTCCGGTGCGCACGAAGAGGTGCTCTTCGTCGACGAAAGCGAAGTGAGTGCGCCGGCACTGCCCGCGGCACCTGCGCGGGCGAAGAGTCTGCCGCCCGCCCCGAGCGCCGAGCTACCGCCGGTATCACCCGCGGAGTTTGAGGCGGCGCCACTCCACGCGAGCCCGCCCGGCGAAGAGTCGGAAGCACGCGCGCGCTCCATGCGCCCGCCCTCGGCGATCGAGGAGACCCTCGACGAGGTCGAGTTCTTCCTTCAGCAGGGCCTCCACGAAGAGGCTCGCGTCGCGCTCAGCGACGCCCTCGAGGAGCACCCGGAAAACCGCCTCCTCCTCGACAAGCTCGAGGAAGTGGCCGAGCTCGCGGCCGAGGTGGCGCTGTCGCAACCGCCGGCGCGCGCCTCCGTTCCACCCGGCACCGAGGACGAATCCTTCCTGCTCGCCGAGAAGCTCGCCGAGGAACTCGACGAGGTGGCAAAGGAAGAGGACATCGGCAGCGACGTCATCGACGTCGAAACGGTGTTCGAACAGTTCAAGAAGGGCGTTGAAGCGACAGTCAGCAAGGACGACAGCGCCACGCACTACGATCTCGGTATTGCCTACATGGAGATGGGCCTCCATGACGACGCGGTGCACGAGTTCGATCTCGCGCGCCTCGACCCGACCCGCGAATGTGCCGCGTACACGATGATCGGCACGTGTCACATGCGGAAGGGCGACGCTGCCGCGGCGGTGGAAGCCTTCAAGCGCGGCTTGGCGGCGCCCAAGCGCACGGAACGCGAAGAAGTCGCCCTCACCTTCGAGCTCGCGCAGGCCTACGAAGGGCTCAAGGACATCAAGGAAGCCCTCACGCGCTACCGCCGCGTAAAGCAGCTCGATCCGAGCTTCCGTGAGGTCGACCGCCGCATCGCTGCGCTCGAGAATTCAACGGGCAGCGCGCCGGGCCCCGCCGTGCCCGATCAGGAAGAAATCGACCGCGCCTTCGACGACCTCATCGCGAAGGACTAGCCTCCCGCGTTCACCGCCGGGCTAGTTCACGTGCACGGTCACGTTCGTCGAGAAGCCCGCCCGCATCGACACGTCCGCCGGGAGTTGCTTCCAGTCGATGCGCACGGGGACCCGCTGCACGACCTTGACGAAATTGCCCGATGCATTGTCGGGTGGGAGCAGTGAGAAGCGGGCCCCGGTTCCGCCGGAAAGGCTCCGAACGACGCCGCTCAACGTGTGCCCCGGATACGCGTCCACGTCGATTTCGACGTTCTGACCGGGGCGAATGCGACCCACCTGCGTTTCCTTGAAGTTGGCGACGACGTACGTCTCGTTCGGCACGAGCTCCGCGAAGGGCTGCCCCGCCGCAAAGAGCTGACCGACGTTGGCCGAGAGCTTCGACACGGTGCCCTCGATGGGCGCGACGACCTTCGTGTACGAAAGCTCAAGGCGGGCGAGCTCAAGGCGCGCTTCGGCGGATTTCACGCGCGCAGCGGCGAGATCGGCCGAGGCCTTGGCCGCCGCAATCCGCGCGTCGACGGGTGTCGTTTCGCTCACGTGTCCCTGCGCTTCGGAAACGCGGGTTTCCGCGAGCCGCTTGTTCTCCTCGGCACCAGAGAGCTGCGCGCGCGCCGCCGCGGCGGCCGCCTGCGCTGCCTCATTCGCGGCCCGCGCCCGCTCGAAGCCCTGATCCGAGAGGGCACCCGTCCCATGGAGCGACACCGAGCGCGCGAGGTCACTCGACGCTTGCTTCGCCTCGACTTCGGCACGCGCGAGCGAGGCACGCGCCGCATCGACCTGCGCCGCAGCGCCACCAACGGCCACGGAGGAGCTCGACAGCACGGCCTTCGCGGAATGCAGGTTGCCCCGCGCGGCGGCTTCCGTCACCTCCTCCTGCGACTGGGCCGCCGCCCACTCTGCTTTCGCAGTGGCGAGGGCCGCTTCCGCCTCCGCGACGCGCACGGAATACTCCGCATCGTCGACCTCGACGAGGACGTCGCCGGCCTTCACTTTCTGGTTGTCGCGCACGCGCACGGCACGCACGGTGCCGCCGACGCGCGCCGCGATGGGAACGACGTCGGCCTCCACCTGCGCATCGTCCGTGGACTCGACGCCGGCGCGCGACAAAAGGAATCCGCCGATTCCAAGCAACGTGACAACGCCAATGGCGCCGAGCACGACGAAGGGGCTACGCCGTTTCGTGGGTGTCGGTACGGGCGCGGTCACTGCCCCCGTGCTGGGCTTCGTTTCAGCACGCATGGCCGAACCGTTGGAGGGGTCCTGCGGGATGGTTGGGGCTGTGGTTGTACTCATTCTTAGTGCTCCAAATGCGCCTTTGCGGCGGGCTG
Organism: Polyangiales bacterium; assembly: GCA_041389625.1. GTDB lineage: Bacteria > Myxococcota_A > Polyangia > Polyangiales > JAWKRM01 > JAWKRM01. Next base: position 56,795 of record JAWKRM010000007.1, on the reverse strand, counting down.
ACCGGGCTGGCGATTCACCTTCAGGAAATAGAGGACCGGCAGCACGAAGAGGAAAGCGATCCCAGCGAGCAAGAAGATGCGATCGAAGGCGAGGACCATGCCCTGCTGGCGTGCGATGCCGTCGAGAACGGCGTGGCTGCCGTACTCGGCGGAAGTCGCATCGAGACCCGTGGCACGGAGACCGTGCTCCACCGATTGCATGCGTGCCCACACCTCGGGACGGGTCGGGTCGAGGTGTGTGCGCACACTCGCCGTCGCTTCCTTGCCGTACGTGTCGAGCACCGTTGCGAACACCGCAAGACCCGCGGCACCGCCGATCTGACGGAGCAGGGAGTTGAGGCCCGTCGCGTCAGCCATGCGGTGACGGGGGATGTTCGTGAGCGCCGCGGTGGTGAGCGGCACAAACAGGCACGCGAATCCGATGCCCTGGATCGCGACCACGCCGATCACGTCAGGAACTCCCGATTCGAGCGTCAGCGAGCTCATTTCGTATGCACCAACGCAAAAGAAGAAGATGCCCGTCGCCACGATGATGCGCGGGTCGACGTGGTTATAGAGACGTCCAACGATGGGCACGGCGGCCATCATCACGAGCACCCTCGGCATGAGCGCGAGCCCGGACTGGGTGGCCGTGAAGCCCAGCAATTCCTGCATAAAGATGGGCAAAAGGAACATGTTCGCCATGAGCATGGCGAACATCATGGCGCCAATGAGCGTGCCCGAGAGGAACACCGTGTCCTTGAAGAGACGCAGATCGACAGCTGGCACCGGCGCGCGGAGCTCTCGAATCACGAACGCCGCAATGGCGAAAACGGCGATGAGAAAGCAGGCCGAGATGAGCCGTGAATCGAACCAGTCGTCCCGCGCGCCTTCCTCGAGGAAGTACTGAAGCGCGGACACGCCCACACAGAGGAGTGCGATGCCCGCCCAGTCGATGTGCTTCCTCTGTTCCGCGGCGAGCACCTGATTCGCCGCGAGGATCTCTTCATCCTCGTGCACAAAGCTCAGGACCATGAACAGCCCCACGGCACCCACCGGAAGGTTGATGAAGAAGATCCAAGACCAGTGGTAGTTGTCGACGATGTAGCCGCCCAAGGTTGGGCCGATGGCCGGGCCGAGCATGACGGCCATCGCAAAGACCGCCATGGCCATGCCCTGCTCTTGGGGAGGGAACGTTTGCCTTAGGATCGCTTGCTCCGTCGGCTGGAGTGCGCCCGCGCCAAACCCTTGGATGGCACGAAAGCAAATGAGCGCAGGCAGGGACGTCGCGACACCGCAAAGGAAGGACCCCGCGAGGAACAGGGCCAAACACACGAGATACACGCGCTTTTGCCCGAACATGCGACCGAGGAACGCGGTGAACGGCATCACCAGGACGAGCGCGATGGCGTATCCGGTGCTGATCCACGTGATCTCCTGGATGGTCGCGCCCACCGAGCCGCGAATCTGCGGCAGCGCGACGTTCACAATGGAAGTGTCGACGGCTCCCATAAGCGTGCCGAAGCTCACCGAGATGGTGACGAGCCACTTGTTGACGGGTGGTCGCTTGGCGATGACCACCGGCGCCGGGAGCGCTGCGTCCATCAGCCCCGCTTTCTCGCGCCCTCAAGGAACACGTCACCAAGCGCACGAAACTTCGCGTGCACGGCGTCGCCGTCGAGGGGCGCGGCGGAGCCAATTCGGTGAACCATCAAGCCGCGCACCATGCCGAGGAGCAACGGCGCGAAGAGCTCCGCGTGATCCACGCGGAGCGCGCCCGAACGCACACCACGATCCGTCACTTGCTGAATGCGTGCGAGGATCGCCTCGAGCGTCGATTCGCGCCCCGGCGCCGGGCGACCGGCACGCTCTTCCTCGCGCAAGAGCACGAACAGTCGACCGTGCACATGGAAGTGCTCCGCCAGTGTCTCGAGCAGCGCCCGGAAGAGCTCCTCAAACGATGCCGAGCCCTTTCCCCGAATCGATTCGTCGAGCCGCTCGAGAAGTGCCGCCCGGCGGTCATCGAGGAGGGCACGGAGAAGTTGGTCACGATCGCCAACGTGGTTGTAGAGCGTCCCCACGGCGACGCCGGCGGACTTCGCCACGTCCTCCATCCGGGCCGTGGCCATCCCCTTCTCCGCGAAGACGGCCTCCGCCGCGTCCAAAATTGCCGATTTTGTGGCCTCCTTGAGCTTATCTCGGAGGGACGGTTCACGGCTTGAATCTTGATTCACAAAATGAATACTGGGTCAACCCTCGGCCCCAGGCAAGGCCCCGCCGCGCGGGCTCTCAAAATGCCCTAGCCTGCCGCGCGATCCATGGCCGAGCGCGACGTTCCCCGCACCCATCTCTGGGTGGCCCTCACGGCCACGCTGTTTGGCGCCATCGCGCTTTACCAGTCGCTCGCCATCGGTCTGGTGCTCGACGACGCGTACATCTCCTTCCGATACGCAGTCCGCTGGGCCATGGGCGACGGCTTGAGCTTCAATCCCGGACCACCCACCGAGGGCTACACAAACTTTCTCTGGGTTGTGCTCGCCGCCGTGTTCGAGCGCGTGGGAATGGCGTCCCCCGGCACGATGCCCATTGTCGGCGTCATCGCCGGTGTATGCGTCGTCTGGGTGGCCGCGCGTTCGGCGAGCGGAAATGCGGCAGGGTACGACGCTCGTTCGCTCGTCGCGGGCGGGATCGTCGCCGTCGCGCCGGGGCTCACATTCTACGCTGGAACGGGCCTTGAGACCGCCCTCTACACCCTGTTCGTTACCGCCGCCCTCGGTGCGCTCAACGAGAAGCGCGATGTCCGTTTCGCCGCGCTCGGCGTCTTGGCGTTTCTGACGCGACCCGACGCGGGCCTATTGCTCGCCTTTGGCATCACGTGGCGCGCCCTCGGTCCCCGTATCGCCGGCGGCGCCGATTCACCGGCCGCACGCATCGAATGGAAGAGCGCCCTGCGCATGGCCGTTGTCATCGCGGCGCCGGTGATGGGCTACCTTGCTTGGAAGTGGTCGCATTTCGGTGGGTTCGTCCCGCTCACGCTGCTCGCGAAGACGCCCGTGCCTTCCCAGGCCGCGCAGTACACCCTCGAATCGGTCGCGCCGGCCGCGGGGCTCTTTCTGGTGGCACTCTGGGGCGCGTTCCGGCGGCCCAACGCCGCGCCATCGCCCGAAGCCCGGGTGGACGAGCGCCGCATCGCCACGGCGCGCGTGCACGTGGCCTTTGCGTTGCTCACCGCCGCCTCCCTCGTCGCAGTCGGACCGGACTGGATGCCCGCCGGGCGACTCCTCGTGCCCGCGATCCCCGCCCTTGCGATCGCATTCGCTTCCATGGTCCCCACGGTGAAGCCGCCCTCGTGGCGCAGCAGCGCGGCGATCCCAGCATGGCTCGCCGGGGTCGCCGTCGCCGTGTACGTCGCGCACGCCGCGTGGCTCACCGTGGACTTGCACGGTCGCCATGACCATCGAATCGACGAGGACGAGAAGATCGTGACGCTCGTCCGCTCATTGCAGCAAGACGGGATGGCCTCCTTCGGCACCGTGAACATCGGCCTCGTCGGGTACGTCTCGCCGACCGCGCCGGTCTTCGACCTCGGCGGTCTTACGGACGCGCACATCGCGCGCCTGCCCGGGCCGCACCTTCACAAGCACCCCGAAGCTGCCTATCTCGCCGCACATGCCCCGGACGTTTTCCTGCTCACATCGAGCGAGCCGATTCGGATCGGCGAATCGGGCCAGGCGTCGTACCGCCCCGATTTCGACGTCGAATCCCACGTTTTTTCGCTTCCGTGGTTTCAGCGCACGTATCGCTATGCGGGCACACTCATGCTGTCACCGAACTACTACTACCACGCGTTCGTCGAACGCCGGTCGTTCGGCCCGGAGACACGCTAGCCGAATCGCGGTCTACGGTTTCGCGAGCGTCGTCCAGGAAAACCCACCGCAACCTTCGCCGTCGAGATCGGAGGTGTCCGCCTGCGCCGAGTCGTTTGCGGCGGCCTCCGCCGAATCCTTGCCGAAGGCGATCATGCAGTAGTGAAACTGCCCGTTCGCCGGCTCAGTCCAGACGATGCGGTTGTACTTGTCGGGGTTGTACATGTCATCGCTTGGGTTCTGCGTGATGGCTTGGTTCGCACCATTGTCGAAGGACACGACCTCCATGTACGCCCACGAGGCGTCCGTGATGACCTCCTCCGTGTCGAACGAGGTCTCCCACGTTCCCGCCACTTCGATGGGGTCATCGCTCCCGCAGTTCTCACAGGACGCGGCGTCGTCCCCTTCGCAGGCCATGAGCGATGCCGCCATCCACATGGATAGCGATACGATTACGAATCTGTACATGTCGTCTCCTTCCGGTCTTCCGCCGGGCGAGCGTTGGAGCAACACGCAGATATCCTGGCTTTCGGCTCAAGCGGCACACCCCTAACCTTCCCCGCAATCGCGAGTGGTCGGAACCATTTCCAAAGGGGCGCGCCTCACCGATCACAGTGGCGGGACCGCACCGGATTCACACCGGCCTTCCCTGCGCGCAGCTCAAGTTTTCAACGGTTCCGCATGCCGGAGTGGCTCCGGCTGCGGGATGGGGCCGGTTGTGTTCCGCGCCGTGCCGTTCGTCAACTCGCCCCCACGCGGCGTTGGAACCGACGGCGGAATCGGTCACTGTTCCCGAACCATGGTCGAACCTCGAAGAACGGGCTGGCGGGTCGCGCTCGCGACGGCGGGACTGGCCGTGGTGGCCGGTTTCGCGTGGACGGGCAGCCTCGTGGGTACGTGCGCCTACCGAATGATCACCGCGCCGAAGTCCGCGGACGAAACCATCCACGTGCGCCCCACGCCAAGCGTCATCGTGGCCGTGCGCAGCCTCGCACGCCTCGAAACCGTGACGCATCACGTGGAACGGATCGTGGACCTTCGCGATCGACAGGAGCGCCTTTTCGGACTTGTCACCGGCGAAGACACGATCCTGCTCGTGGCCAGCGGCGACGTCACCGCCGGGGTGGACCTCTCGGAGCTCCGGGACGGGGATGTTGAGGCCGACTTCGATCGTCGTGTCGCGCGCATCGTACTTCCGCCGCCGCGCGTTTTCTCCACACGCCTCTCTCAGGAAGGCACCTACGTCTACGAGCGGCGCACCGACGTCTTCGCCAAGCGACGCGAGGACCTGGAGTCCCGCGCCCGCGCCGAAGCCGAACGCACCCTCGAAGATGCCGCCGTCCAGGGCGGTATCCTCACCCAGGCGCGCACCCACGCCGAAACCACGCTGACCGCACTCGTTCGCTCCCTCGGATACGAGACGGTGGAAGTGGTCTGGCGCAAGGAGTAACCCCGGTTTGATCGCCAGAACCGTGCGTCCCGCGGATTCGGAGACCATCCAGCCCCCGCTTGACGCCCCCGGAGCAAAACACTACTAAAAGCGCCACTCTGCGGGCGTAACTCAGTTGGTAGAGTGCCAGCTTCCCAAGCTGGATGTCGCCGGTTCGAACCCGGTCGCCCGCTCCAACGACGATCGCGTGTTTCCCGGGCGTGGGGCGCATGGCGAGCGCGTTTCGAGGCGGCAACAAGATTGCGACGCCAGTGCGCATGCGGTACCAATCCCGCGACGCTGCGACGCTGCGCGGCGTTGGGGGGCAAATGGCCGAGCTTGAGTCGCAGCTGTCGCTGTTGTGCCGCGCAAACGGTCGCACATGCGCGTTCCCGCTCTCGTCCGTCGTTGAAATCATGCGTCCTCTGCCGGTCGTTCCCGTGGCGGAGGCCCCGGGGTACGTCGATGGTATTGCGATCATTCGGGGCGAGCCGACGCCCGTCGTTCGCACGGCCAAGTTGGTGGGCGGGCAAGACGAGGAGGTCGCGCGTTTCGTGACGCTCCGCGCCGGAAGCCGCTTCGTCGCCCTTGCGGTTGAGTCGGTGCTGGGCGTTCGGGGTATTCCGACCCGCATTCTGCGGGAACTGCCACCTCTCCTACGCGATACGGCAAGCGATGCGGTGGATCGGATCGGAGTGCTCGACGCCGAACTCGTCGCCGTACTTGGTCACGTGACCTGGCTTCCGGAGTCCGTTTTTGAAGCCACGGAGCGCGTCGCGGACGATTCGTGATGGGCCTCGACCTCAAGCCGGAGCTCGTTCGATTCCGCGAACTGATCGCCGAACAACTCGGCCTTCAGTTCGAGGACGCGAAGCTCGGCTTCCTCGAGGAGGTGCTTCGGCGTCAGGTGGCAGCCACGCACTTCGACGAGGACGAGTACCTCCGCTGGCTCGCGCGCCCGCACGCGGTCTCGGAACTCGGGCAACTCGCGCAGGAACTGACGGTCGCGGAGACGTACTTTTTCCGAAACAGCGCCCAGTTTCGAGCACTCCGCGACATTGTGCTGCCCGACCGTATCCACGCCGCGGGCGGCAAGTTGCGTATTCTGTCCGCCGGCTGCGCGACGGGAGAAGAGGCGTACACGATCGCGATGCACCTGCGCGACTACGCTGGCCTTGAGGGCTGGGATGCCCGCGTGTCCGCAGTCGATGTCAGCCCGAACGTACTCGAACGCGCGAAGCGAGCGCGATACAGCGCATGGGCGCTCCGAGAGACCCCGGACTCGGCCCGCGAGCGCTGGTTCACGCCCGTGGGCAAAGAGTGGGATCTTTCGAACGAAGTGAAATCCCTCGTCGACTTCGAGCAACACAACATCACTGCGGACGGCGAGGCTCTTTGGGCGCCCGAACGCTACGACGTCGTGTTCTGCCGCAATGTCATCATGTATTTCACGCCGGACAAGATCACGAAGGTGGTTGAGCGAATCGCGCGCTCCCTCAAGCCCGGCGGCTACCTATTTCTTGGACATGCCGAAACACTCCGCGGCCTGACGCAGCGCTTTCACCTCTGCCACACGCACGACACGTTTTACTACCAGCGCAAATCGGGCCCCGTACCCGCGGCGACACGTTTTGCGCCCAACGGGACGTTGCCGAACTCCGTCGACGTTTCGTCGTTCGTAGACACCGAAACCAGCTGGGTTGAAACCATCCAGAAGGCCTCCGCGCGCATCCAGGCACTTAGCGCGAAGCGCACGACGTCGACGGCGGAAACCAACACGGCCCCGCGGGTGCGCCCCCCAATGCGGACGTGGGACATGCATTCGGCGATCGACTTGCTCGCCCGCGAACGCTTTTCCGAAGCGCTCGCCGTAATCGAGTCCTTTCCGCCGGAGGCGGCCGAGGACCCCGACGTGCTTCTACTGCAAGCCGTGCTCCTAACGCACAGCGGGCGAACCGCCGTCGCGGAACAGGTCTGTGCTCGCCTGCTCGCCATGGATGAGCTCAACGCAGGCGCACACTATGTTCTCGCCCTCTGCCACGAAGGCTCGGGAAACACTGCGGGCGCCGTCGACCACGACGAGGCGGCGGCCTACCTCGATCCGTCGTTCGCCATGCCGCGCTTGCATCTCGGACTGCTGGCGAAGAAACGGGGAGATCGGGAATCGGCCCGCCGCGAACTTACCCAAGCGCTTGCACTCCTTCAGCGCGAAGATCCGCCTCGCTTGCTACTGTTCGGCGGCGGGTTTAGCCGTGATGCGCTCGTGGCACTTTGCCAAGCCGAGCTTCGTGCGACAGGGGAGTCCACGGATGACTGACGAAACGAACTTTCGAAGCGAGCCCTGGCGTTCCGTCAGCAGTTTGATGGGTCCTTCGCAATCAAGCGCGAGGGAGAGCTGGCCGTTCCGAACGCCTACCTCGCGCTCCGTTTGGGCGGACAACCATACGCGGTCCGCCTCGGCGACGTTGGCGGCCTCTTCGTGGAACGCCACATCACCCCGGTACCTTCTCCGATGACTGAACTGCTCGGCCTTGCCGGATTCCGAGGCGCGCCGCTCCCGGTGTACGACCTTGCGGCGCTTCTCGGGCATGCCCCGACCACGCTGCCGCGGTGGTTGATGACCGATGCTTCGACGAGCATCGCATTCGCGTTTGCGGAGTTCGAGGGGCACGTGCACGTCGGCGACGAGGCACTCAAGGGCGTAGCCCGTGGCGCCGACGCAAATGCACTTCTGGGCGAATCGTTGGCATGGAATGGGACCGTGCGTCCCTTGCTTCGGCTGGCGGCCGTCGTTGATGCAGTGAAAGCGCGGACGCCGAAATCGGAATCATCGGAAGGAACGGTGGGTTGATGAATCGGAACATGACATTCGGTTGGAAGGTCGGGATGGGCTTCGCGAGCTCGATCCTGATCATGATCGTGATCGCGTTCGTGGGATACCGAAGCACGACCGACCTGCTCGAACAGGCAGAGTGGGTGAACCACACACGCGAAGTTCGAAAGCAACTGGGCGACCTTCTTACCGAGATGCTCGACGCGGAGACCGGCCAGCGGGGCTACATTCTCACGGGCGACGAATCGTTCCTCGAACCGTATCAGTCGGCGGTCGTCGCGACTCCACCAACGCTGGCCCGTGTTCGGTCGCTGACATCCGACAATCCCCGCCAGCAGCGCCGATTGGAACGAGCCGCGGAGCTCATCGAGCACAAGCTCGGCGCGATCCGGCAAACCATCGGTATCCGCCGCAGCCAGGGCTTTGAACCGACACGCGAAATCCTCATGAACGGAGAAGGCAAGAAGTTCATGGACGACATCCGTGCCGTGCTCGACGAAATGCACGACGAGGAGCAGCGCTTGCTCGATTCTCGGAACGCCGCCGCCGCCGACAGCTCCGCGCGGACCAAGCAGGTTCTCGTCTGGGGCGCGGTCATTGGTGCATTGCTCGCGCTCCTCATCGGCGCGGTCATCATTTCGACGCTCAGTCGGCAGATCGGCGGTGCGGTGACCCACATTCGCAGTTCGTCGTCCGAGCTACAGACCGCCGCCAACCAGCAAGCGACGGGTATTCGCGAACAGTCGACGGCCATGAACGAAATCACGACGACGATTTCGGAATTGCTCGCCACCACGCGCCAGATTGCCGAGAGCGCTCAACGCGTGGCGCAAATCGCCGAACAGACATCGTCGGCGGCCCGTTCCGGGGACGGAATCGTCACGCGTGCGCAGGAATCCATGACGGCCATCCAGCGACAGGTCGATCTCATCGTCAGCCACATGCTCGAAGTCGGAAAGAAGTCGCAATACATCGGCGGCGTCCTCGACATCGTGTCCGAATTGGCGGAGCAAACGAACATCCTCGCCATCAACGCAACCATCGAAGCGGCGGGCGCCGGGGAAAGTGGGCGACGTTTCGCCATTGTCGCGGATGAAATCCGCAAACTCGCCGATCGCGTCACGAGCTCCACAAAGGAAATCCGTTCGCTCATCGACGACATGCGGAGCGCCGTAAACACGACGGTCATGGCCACGGAAACGGGGTCGAAGGCGGTGGACAGCGGGTCTCGCCAGTTCGGCGAAGTCACGACGAGCTTCAGCAGCATTTCCGAGCTCGTGATCACGACCACGGAAGCGTCCAGGGAGATCGAGCTTTCGACGAAGCAGCAAGCCACCGCCGTGGAGCAGGTCAACGTGGCCATCTCCAACGTGGCGCAGGCTTCCAAGGAATCGGAAGCGAGCTCCGCGCAAACCCTGCAGACCGCGCAGCAACTTGCTGCGCTGTCCATCGAGCTTCACCGAATCGTGCAGCCAGACGCGTCGACCTGATTTCATGGCGGCCGATCGCTACAAGTACTTTCGACTCGAGGCCCAGGAACTCCTCGAGCAGTTGAGCCAAGGAGTGCTTGAGCTCGAACGCACCGGTGCGTCTCCGGCGCGGGTCCAACACCTATTGCGCGTCGCTCATACGCTCAAGGGTGCGGCGCGCGTGGTGAAGCAACGGGAGATGGCGGATTCCGCCCATGCCTTCGAAGGGGTGCTGCAGCCGCACCGCGAAACCGAGGGCGCGCTACCGACGGCCGGCATTCAGTCGCTTCTTGAGCTCGTCGACGACATGACCGGTCGTCTCCGTGCACTCGACGCACCTGAGGCGGGAGCGCCCACTCAGGCCGCCGCGAAGCCCACGCAGTCATCCACCCAGGAGGAAATGTTCCGAACCGTCCGAGCCGACGTGGAGGAAATGACGGCGCTTTTGGACGGCATTCTCGAAGCCCGCACGCAGCTAGGTACCCTCCAAAAAGCCGCCGACCATGTGCGTACCGCGCAGGATGTGCTCGGTCGCTTGACGGATCACCTCGTTCGTCGCGCGGCGGGTGAGCGAAGCCGCTCGAGACTTGGCGGCCGAGCGGACAAAGCCATCGCCCTCGTGGAAGAGCTTCAGCAACTCCTCGACGGCTACGACCGTCAGACTCAGATGCCCATGGAACAGCTCGATCGCGAGCTTGCCACGGCGTCGGAAGCGGCCGACCAGCTCCGCCTCATCCCGGCTCGAGCGACCTTTGCAAACCTCGAGCGGACCGTCCGCGATGCGGCCCACGCCAACGGAAAACAAGCGACCTTTCACGCGGCCGGAGGCGACATTCGCCTCGACGGCCACGTTCTTGGAACCGTCCAGTCAGCGCTCGTTCAGATGGTACGCAACGCCGTCGCCCATGGCCTCGAGTCGCCCGAGGAGCGACGCCAGAGCGGAAAGCCCGAAGCGGGCTCCGTTCGTGTGGAGGTGCTCCGCCGCGGCCGACGCGTGGTCTTCCGCTGCACCGATGACGGCCGGGGCCTTGATCTTGCTGCGATCCGAAGCGCGGCGGAGGTTCGTGGAATTCGCCCGCAGGAAACGGGCGCGCTCGACGCAGCGGGGCTCACGCAGCTCCTTCTGCGCGGCGGGCTCTCCACCGCGAAGACCGTGACTGGAATCTCCGGTCGCGGCATCGGATTGGATGTCGTCCGGGACACCGCGGAGCGCCTGGGCGGACAAGTGCACGTTCGTTCGAGCGCGGGCCAGGGCACAACCTTCGAACTTGTCGCCCCCGCATCACTCGCCTCGCTCACCGGTCTGGTCGTCGAATCCGAGGGGGAGCTGGCCACGATCCCGCTCGACTCCGTTCGATATGCCTTTCGACTTCGGGCGTCGGACATTTCCCGAACGGCCCACGGCGAATCCATCGTCTACGAAGACAAAGTCATCCCGTTCCTGCCACTCCCGCGCGCACTCCGACAAACGCGCGAAGGGGGGCACGCAGGCAACGCGTGCTCGGCGGTCGTCCTCGAAGGGGCCCGTGGCCTGGCGGCCGTGGGTGCGGATCGCATGCTTGGCACTGCCAACATCGTTGTGCGGCCTCTTCCGGCGCTCACCCTGGCCGACCCAATCGTGTCGGGGGCATCCATCGACGGGAACGGCAACCCTCGGATCGTACTTGACCCTGACGCCCTGGTGACCATGGCGTTCGAGTCGATCCCCGTCGTGTCCACGGGCCCCCCGGCGCGCATCCCGGTTCTAGTCATCGACGACTCGCTCACGACACGAATGCTCGAACAGAGCATTCTCGAGTCCGCTGGATATGAAGTAACAACGGCAAGTTCCGCCGAGGAGGGCCTCGAGAAGGCTCGAGCGGCACGGTTTTCGCTCATTCTCGTGGATGTGGAGATGCCGGGCATGGACGGCTTCTCGTTCGTGGAAACGGTTCGTGCGGATGCGGCGCTTCGCCACATTCCGACGATTCTTGTCACGTCACGCTCCGAGCCGGAGGATCTCGAGCGGGGTCGACGCGTGGGCGCGAACGGATACATCATCAAGAGCGAATTCGACCAAGCGGACCTCCTCCAACGTATCCGCAACTTGATAAGTTAAGCGCGTGCCGAAGATTCGTGTTCTCGTCGCCGACGATTCGCTAACGATACGAAAGTATCTCGTTGAGGTGCTTCGCGCGGATCCGGATCTCGAGGTGGTCGGTGAAGCGAGCACGGGCAAGGAGGCCATCGCGCTCTGCCAGTCGCTTCGCCCGGACGTCATCACGATGGACATGATGATGCCCGTCATGACGGGCCTCGCAGCGACCGAGTACATCATGGCGCACTTCCCGACGCCGATTCTTGTCGTCTCGGCGTCGATCAACCGCGGTGAACTGTTCAAGACCTACGACGCACTCACCGCCGGCGCGCTCGATGTTCTCGACAAGCCGACCGGCGACGAGACCAACGCGGAGTGGGAGCGAAAGCTCGTTTCAACGGTGAAGCTCCTCTCGCGGATTCGTGTGATCACGCACCCGCGCGCGCGCCTCGAGCGCAGCTCCGCCCCCTCCGCCCCCGCCTCCCCGCGCGTCAAGACCGCACCCGATGCGACGGGTACCGATTCGTTCGAGGTCGTTGCCATCGGCGCATCGACCGGCGGGCCGGGCGCCATCGTGGATGTTCTCCGCGGCATCCCCACGTCGTTCGAGATTCCGATCCTGTTTGTGCTTCACATCAGCGAGCCATTTGCCCTGGCGTTTGCCGAGTGGCTCGACGCACAGACCCCCCGTGCCGTTCGCTACGCAAAGAGCGGCGACCTCATCGAGTCGGCGCGCGGCCAAGTGCTGATGGCGCCCCCCGACTACCATCTCGGCGTGAGCAACGGGCGCGCGTTTCTGAATCGAGCCCCTGAGCGCCACTCGTGCCGCCCCTCCGTGGATGTGCTCTTCGAATCCGTGGCTCAGGAGTACGGGAAGGCCGCGGCCGGGTGCCTGCTGACAGGGATGGGACGCGACGGAGCCGCGGGACTCGCGGAGATTCGCAAGGCGGGCGGTTTCACCATCGCGCAGGACGAGAGCACGTGCGTCGTCTACGGAATGCCCCGGGAAGCCGTTCTGCTCGATGCCGCCATGCGTGTCTTGACGCTACCGAAGATTGGCCCCGCCATTGCTGCGCTCGCGAATCGCGTACCTCGGTCGCCCGCATGAGCGAACCGGTTCTCATCGTCGACGATAGCCTCACGGTTCGGATGGACCTTGCGGAGGCGTTCGAAGCGGCCGGCTTCCGTTCCGTCGTGTGCGCCAACCTCCAGGAGGCGCGTGCGGCGCTTGCCGCGGAGCCGATTCGGATCCTGGTCCTCGATGTACTCCTTCCGGACGGGGATGGAGTGGATTTTCTCGCGGAGATCCGGGCGTCCGAATCGGGCGAGAGCGCCATCGTGCTGATGCTTTCATCGGAGTCGGAGATCAAAGACCGCGTTCGAGCGCTACAGACAGGCGCCAACGAGTACGTCGGCAAACCGTACGATGCGAACTACATCATTGCGAAGGCACGCGAGTATGTACGCGCCACACAAGTCACGATCGAAGGCCAAAAGCAGACGATTCTCGTCATCGACGACAGCGTAACGTACCGCACCACACTCGCAGAACTCCTTGAATCCGCGGGATATCAGGTTTGCACGGCCGCCTCCGGCGAGGAGGGGCTTCGCATGGCCGCCAACCTTCACCCCACAGCCATCGTCGTTGACGGCGTGCTGCCAGGGATTGATGGCGCCACGGTCATCCGCCGCATCCGACTCGATGCGGCATTGCGCGGAACACCATGCCTCCTCCTGACGGGTTCGGAGGAACGCGAAGCGGAGCTGAAGGCGCTCGACGCCGGTGCCGACGCGTTTGTGCGCAAGGATGAACACGAGTCCGTGATCTTGGCGAAGCTTGGCGCGGCGCTACGATCCGCCACGGCGCTTCAAACGCGAACGGCGAGCTTGCTTGGACCACGGAAGGTTCTTGTCGTGGACGACAGCGTCACCTATCGCGAGGAGCTTGCGAACACGCTTCGTCTTGAGGGGTTCGAAGTCGTGCTGGCGCAATCCGGCGAGGAGGCGCTCGAAATGCTTTCCGTCGAGAACGTTGACTGCGTCCTTCTCGATCTTCTGATGCCGGGGATTGGTGGACAGGAAACGTGTCGCCGCATCAAATCCACGTCGGTGTTGCGCGACATTCCGCTGATCGTTCTGACGTCGCTGGAGGATCGCGGCACCATGCTCGAGGTCTTCTCCGCGGGCGCGGACGACTACGTTCCCAAATCGAGCGAACTCGACGTGCTACGCGCCCGAGTTCGCGCGCAAATCCGGCGAAAGCAGTTCGAAGACGAGACACGACACGTCCGCGAAGAGCTCATCCGCAAGGACATCGAAGCCAAGGAAGCCCGCGCCGCACGGGAAATCGCCGAGGCCCGCGCCATGATGGCGGACGAGCTTGAACGCTCGAACCAGGAGCTCGAGGCATTCAGCTACACCGTCTCGCACGACCTTCGCGCGCCGCTCCGAGCCATCGATGGCTTTTCGTCGATCCTGCTGGAGGACTACGCGGACAAGCTCGACGACGAAGGCAAGCAGCACCTCGATCGGCTGCGCACCGCGGCGCACCGGATGAACGAGCTGATCGAGGATCTGCTCCGCCTTTCACGGGTCACACGAGGAACGATTCGGTGGCAATCCGTGAACCTGAGCGAAGTGGTGGAAGCAACCCTCGCGCAGATTCGCGCGAGGGAGAGCGCGCGATCCGTGGTCTTCCGTGTCCAACCCGGCGTACACGTGCACGGGGATGTCGGGCTCCTCCGCGCGGCGTTCGAGAACCTGCTTTCGAACGCGTGAAAGTACGCGTCCACGCGCGAGCAGATCGAGATCGAGTTTGGCGCGGTCCGCGACGGCTCCCGCGTCGTCTGCCACGTTCGCGACAACGGGGTCGGCTTCGACATGTCCGAAGCGCATCGCCTTTTCCGCCCGTTCCAGCGCCTCCACGAAAAGCAGGGGTTCGAGGGGAACGGAATTGGCCTGGCGACCGTCCAGCGCATCATCGCGAGGCACGGCGGTCGGGTTTGGGCCGAGGGCGTCCTGGACGGCGGAGCCACGGTTTTCGTAGCACTTCCAATCGAGCTTCCGGCCAATTAACCGCCGCATGCAGGCCTCTTGGCCCCCCGCGAGCATCTGATTATCCTCCGGAGCAGAGGGTGTGAGCGAAGGGGGCGCGAACTTGAAGCCGTTGCGCGTACTCGTTGTCGAGGACAACGATGACGACGCGTTCTTGCTGCTTCGCGAACTAAAGCGGAGTGGTTACGCGACGGAACACCGTCAGGTGTGTACGCCTGAGGATCTGAACGCCGCCCTCGCCGCCGGCCCCTGGGACGTCGTGTTCTCCGATTGGAACATGCCGCGGTTCAATGGGTTGGCGGCGTACCGAATGACGCGTGAAAAGGGGCTCGACGTCCCGTTCATCATCGTTTCGGGAACCATCGCGGAAGACATCGCGGTCGAGGCGCTTAAGGCCGGCGTCCACGACTTCATGACGAAGGGCAAATTCGCTCGCCTCGGCCCAGCCCTCGAACGCGAGCTTCGGGAAGCCAGCATTCGTCAGCAACGACGCGATGCGGATGCGAAGCTCGCTCGGCAACAGCGCGAAATGGAGCAATCGGCACGCTTGCTCCGGCTCGTGATCGATAGCGTCCCCGATGCGATCGCGGTGGTCGACCGGCAGGGTCACTTCACCACGTGGAACGCGGCGGCCGCGGACCTGCTCGACATCGAAACGTGGTCCCTCGCGCCGAGCGAGTGGGCGAAAACCACGGGTTTCTACCACCCGAACCGCACCACGCAGTTTCCGGCCGATCGCCTTCCCCTGGCGCGCGCGCTGCGTGGTGAAAGCGTCGACTCGGAGGCCATTTTCTTCCGCACGGCCACCCACACGGCGGGGCGCTGGCTCAGCGTCAACGCGCGGCCATTGCTCGACGACAATCGAGAAGTTGTGGGCGCCGTTGCCGCGTTCCGCGATGTCACAAACGAGCGTGAACAAAACGAGAAACTAATGATTTCCGATCGCATGGCGTCGCTCGGCATGCTCGCAGCGGGCGTCGGCCATGAAATCAATAACCCGCTGGCCGCGGTGGTCGCGAACCTCGAGCTTGCACACCGTGCCACGCTCGATGCGCCGACCGAAGTGGCGAACGCGCCGCGGGACGAGCTGCTTGAGATGCTCAGTGATGCACGCGCGGCCGCGGACCAAGTGCGCCAGATCGTTCGAGACCTCCGGGTGCTCGCGCGGAACGAAGAGAGCACCCTGTCGGCGGTCAATGTCGAGCGCGTGCTCGAATCGAGCGTCCGTCTCGCGTGGAACGAGATTCGCCACCGGGCGCGCCTTGAAAAGGATTTCAAGAACCCCGCACAGGCGCTCGCCTCCGAGTCTCGCCTTGGGCAGGTGTTTCTCAATCTGCTGGTCAACGCCGCGCAGGCGATTCCGCCGGGAAACGCGGAGAATCACACCATTCGCGTGGCGACCGGCCAGGACGACGACGGATCCATCGTGATCTCCGTGAGCGACTCTGGCAGCGGCATGAACGAGGAAACGCTCCGCACGCTGTTCACGCCGTTCTTCACCACGAAACCCGCCGGCGTCGGCACGGGCCTTGGGCTCGCGATTTGCGATCGGATCGTGAGCGATCTCGGTGGCAAGATCCGAGTCACGAGTGAGGTGGGACGCGGGACAACCTTCGTCGTCGCACTGCGCCCCGCGGCGACGACCGACGCCCAGGCCAGCTCGGGGTCGGCCTCCGACGCGGCACCGAAAGCCAATCTGCGTGCCCGTATCCTGGTCGTGGATGACGAGGCGCTGGTCGTGAACATTCTTCGGCGTACGTTCGCAAAGTCGCATGAGGTCTCCGCCACCACGAATTCGTCCGAGGCCCTCGAGTGGGTTCGGAACGGGCAGCGCTTCGACGTGGTCTTTTGCGACTTGATGATGCCGCAGCTTCCCGGCTGGGAACTCCATGCTGAGATCGAGAAGATCGATGCGGAGCTGGCTTCTCGCATGGTGTTCATGACGGGCGGAGCGTTTACGCCGGCCGCGCGTGGATTCCTCGACCGCGTGCCGAATCGCCGCATCGAGAAGCCGTTCGACACGGGACTGCTCAAGGCGATCGTGGACGAGCGCCTTTCGTGAAGCTCAACCCGGAGCGGCTCGAGCGCCCCGTGGGGGTGCTGCTGCTCGTTGCCACCGTCCTGTGGGCGCGCGAACTCTCCCTCCGCGTTCCCGACCTGCGTCGACGGGCCGCGGTGGTGCATGAACTGGTCGCAGCAGACACCCTGTGCCGTCCCGGCCCCGGGTCGTGTGTGGGAGCCGACGGTCTCGCCGTGGCGCGATGGACGATTCCGACCGCATCCCTCGAGCTCCCGGAACCGCGTCTCCCTTGCACAGCCCCACTCGGCGAGCAGACGCGGATCGCCACGAACGAGGCGGGCGACCTTCTCCTCTACGAGGTGCGCGAGGAAACGAAACGGAAGACCGTGACGCGGACCTGGGCCTTGGTGCGCCAGCGGCATGAACCCGACATGCGTTTCGTGCTCGACGGAACGCATCTGTCGCATGCACAGGGCGTCTGCGTGGACGTCGTCGAACCCGCATCCGGGGATGTGCTGGGAACCACGGTGGTCAACCGGGACCTCACCCTCAACGTGGAGGAGCGCGATCGCGCTTGGTTCTACGAGGTTGCGGGGCTCTTTGGCGGCGCCGCGGGGCTCTTCGCCCTCCTGATCCTCTACCTGCAGCTACGCCGCGGCGCGGAGCGCGCGCGCGAACACCGCGAATCGCATTGATCCATGGTGCAGCACGCATTCCCCTCGGCGCGCTAGGATTGCGCCATGTGCCTGCTCGTCGTCCTCCACCGCGTTCACGTCACGGCGCCGCTTGTGGTGGCAGCAAACCGCGATGAGTTCATCGGGCGGCCGGCAACGCCCATGGGGCTGCTCCAAGAGGCGCCACGAATCTACGGTGGTCGTGACGAAACCGCGGGCGGCAGCTGGCTCACGTTCAACCAGCACGGCGTATTCGCCGGCATCACCAATCGCCCAGGTGCACCCCGCGCGCCGGGACTCCACTCACGCGGCGAGTGGCCCATCGCACTCGCGAAACACCCGACGGCATCCATCGCAGCGGAGGCGTTCGTCTCCGCGTTCAAGCCGAGGGAATTCAGTCCAGGCTGGCTCCTTGTGGGCGACTCCACCGAGCTCTTTCATATCGACATGACCGGAGACACCGCGACTGTTCGAGCACTTGAGCCCGGCGTACACGCCCTCGAGAACGTGCCCCTGGACGTCGCCTCTCCAAAGTCCGTCGCGGCGCGGGCGGCTGCGGAAGCAGTGCTCGCGCAACCGTGGGACGAAGCCCGTGATGGCCTCGCGGCGCTCTTGCGCTCACACGAGGTGCCGGCGGGCGCGGTGGGTTTCGAGCGCGTCGACGGGATGTCGATTCCCCTTGAAACACACGCCCGGTGCGTCCACGCGGGCCCCTACGGCACGCGCGCGAGCGCCATCGCACGACTCGAAGCGGGCCACATCGGCGCCATCTGGTGGACGGACGGTCCGCCGTGCACCCACCCCTTCACGTTGCTCGAAGGGGTGGGCGACGGGCGCGGATAGTTCGGGCGGCTACATCCAGGAACAGCCGTTCTGCGTCATGCAGACCGTTTCGTTTGTGTAGTCCGAGCAAGGATCGGCCGTGCCCGTGCACGCACCGCTCGCGGTGCAACCCTGGGGACCAAGGCCGCTGCCGCAGATGAATACATTCACGTCGGTACACGGCGTCGGCGTGCCGGTGCACTTCTTCGATTGTTGCGAGTACTGACAGCCGGCGCCGAAGCATGCGAGGCCGTTGTTGTTGTACGTCGAACACGCGGCCGCGGTACCCGTGCAGTCGCCGCCGGACATGGTGTCGCAACCCGCAAAGGTGCACGCGAGACCCGAGAGGCTGCCGCAGCTTCGCGTACCGTGGCAGTCCGTGGTCGGACCGGCGTCTTGGCCGGCATCCGACGGGGTCACGGCGCCGTCTTGTGGGGTATCGCTCGCATCCACGTCGGAGCCGTCGTTCACCTGGCTCGCATCGAGTTCGTCACCACCATCGCCGGTGCCGCCGTCGTGGTTCTTGGCATTCGAATCGCCGCAACCCAACCAGGCGACAGCAAGAAAGAGGGCGAGCGCGCCCGTGTGTCCAAAGTTCCGATTCATGGGACCTCCAGGGGGAAGGAATTGGCCGCATGTGTATTCCATGGGCCAGCCATGGGCAATTGGTCCCCTAGGACTGGCCATGCCGACCCGCTCCGTCGACGAAGCGCTGCGCGCCCTCGACCGCGCCGCGTGCGAGCGAATCGAGACCGAGTTCGAACTCACGGACCATCGCGTCTTCCAAGCTCCGCCCCGCCTGCTCGTAGACCGATCGACGGTCGTTTTGCATGCACACCTGCGGAAGTGCCGCGAGTTCGGCCGCGAGCGCTTCCGCGACCACGCGCGCCGTGCCCGGCGGTACCACGCGATTGACCAACCCCATGCCGAGCGCCTCCTCGGCGCCCACCGCACGCCCCGTCAGAATCAAGTCGAGCGCGCGACCCATGCCGACGATGCGCGGCAATCGAACGGTGCCCCCGTCGATGAGTGGCACGCCCCAGCGTCGGCAAAATACGCCGAGCTTCGCGTCCTCTTCTGCGACACGCAGGTCGCACCAGAGCGCAAGTTCAAGGCCACCGGCCACCGCGTGCCCCGCGATGGCGGCAATCACGGGTTTCGACACCGCAATCCGGGACACACCGAGGGGCGCGTCACCGGTCGCTTCGATGCGATTGGGCGTTCCCGCCGCGATGGCCTTGAGGTCCGCTCCGCTTGAGAACGTGCCGTGGTCGCCCCAAAGCACGCCGACGCGCGCGCCTGTGTCGGAATCGAACTCGCGAACGGCGGCGGCAAGCGCCGAGGCAGTGTCGGCATCGATGGCGTTTCGCACCTCCGGTCTCGAAAGGATGAAAGTGGTGACCGATCCCTGCTTTTCCACGCGGAGCGCCATGCGTGTTCGATACCAGAACCGCGTGTCCCGGGGAAAGGCGCGTTCGCCCCGCATGATCGAGCGGCCCCCGGAGTGATAGGGTTCCCGCCCGTGAGCAACGACTTTCCCGGCGCCCGCGAGCGCATCGCCGAGCACGTGAGCCGAGCCGCGGCCTCGAGCGCAGAGGTGCTCGAAATGGCCCGCGTCTCGGGCGGCGCCTGCCAGGATATCTTCCGCGTGGTCATCGAGTTCGACTCCGGTTCACTCGCCGGACGCCACACCTTCGCGCTGCGCTCGGACGCGCCCACCTCCCTGGCCGGGAGCCTCGATCGCCGAACGGAGTTCGAGGTGGTCCGGAGCGTGGCGGCGGCGGGCGTGCGCACGCCCGCGGTGCATTGGCTCGGAACGGGTTGCTCCGCGAGGGGGCCCACGCGTATTTCATGGATTGGGTCACGGGCGAGACCATTGGGCGGCGGATTCTCAAGTCACCGGAGCTCGCCGACGCGCGCTCGCGCTTGCCAGACGAACTCGCCGCGGAGTTGGCGAAGATCCACACGATCACGCCGGCCTCGCACCCGCACCTCGGGCTCGCGCCGGTGGACGATCCCGCCTCGAACGCCATTCGGCGCGCGAGGGCATCCCTCGATGCGATCCCGGAACCGCACCCTGCCCTTGAGCTAGCCCTGTTGTGGCTCGAGGCGAACCGCCCGGCGCGTTCCGAAGTCACGCCTGTTCACGGCGACTTCCGCACGGGCAACTTCGCCGTCGCGCCGGAGGCCTCGTGGCACTCCTCGATTGGGAGTTCAGCGGCTTCAGCGACCCCGTAGAGGACATCGGTTGGCTCTGCGTGCGCGATTGGCGCTTCGGACAGCTCAAGCGCCCCGCCGGCGGCCTTGCGACCCGCGAGAGGTTTGTCGATGCATACGAGCGCGCATCTTCACGCACGGTCGATCGACAGACGCTTCTGTTCTGGGAAGTGATGGGCAATGTGCGTTGGGCGACCGGGAGCATTCAGCAAGGTGAGCGCTACCTCGCGGGGCGGCACGACATCGAACTCATCGCCATCGGTCGACGCGCCGTGGAGATGGAGTACGAGGCGCTTCGCCTCATGGAGCGGGGGGCCTAGGTATGCAGGAGCGACCAAGCAAGACCGAACTCCTCGATGCCATCACCGAGTTTCTCCTCTCCGAAGTGCACCCGAAGATCGAGGACAAGGGCCTCGCATTCCGGGTGCTCATCGCCGCGAACCTCACGAGCATCGTTCGGAACGAAATCGGCGCGGAATTCGGGCGAGACCGCGGGGAGCTCGAACGCCTCCGCACCCTGCTCCACACCGACCCCGCCGCCGGCCCGGGCGGCGAAACCCTGGACGGGGAGGCGACCCGCAGCGAGCTCATCGCGCAGAACCGCGCGTTGGCCGAGCGTCTGCGCGCAGGCGCGTTCTCCGGGCCGGAGTTCGCGCGCGCCCAGGTCTCACATCAAGCTTTCCCTCGAAGAGGCGCTCGCGGTGACGAATCCGCGATTTGAGCTCGGCACCGACATCGAGGACTAGGAAAGCAAAACCCCGACCGCTTCGCGATCGGGTTCGCCGTTCGTCGAGCGACCGGGATTACCAGCGATCGCCACCACGGTCGCTACCGCGGTCACGGCCACCACGGCCGCCGCGGTCGCCACCGCGACCACCACCGCCGCCGCCGCCGCCCCAGCCGCCGCGACCACCACCGCCGCCGCCGCCGCCGCCGAAGCCGCGACCACCGCCGCCGCCACCGCCACCGAAGCCGCGGCCACCGCCGCCGCCCGGACGACGCTCTTCCGCTTCGCTGACGCGAAGGTTGCGGCCGTCAAGCGAGTATCCGTTCATCTGCTCGATGGCGCTGCGCGAAGCATCTTCGCTGCCCATCGTGACGAAGCCGAAGCCACGCGAACGTCCCGTCTCACGATCAAGAACGATCTGAACGTCGGTCACTTCGCCGAACTGCGCGAAGGCTTCGCGAAGTCCGTCATCCGACGTGTTGAACGAGAGGTTGCCAACATACAAACGATTTCCCATGTGCTCTATCTCTGCTTTCTGTGACGCGCGGTCAGGGGGTCTCAACCGACCCCGTCGTTGCTTTCGCTAGTGTCTTGTGTCGTTCGATTCTCGGGACCGCTTCCGTGTTTCGATGGTTGTGACTGTTCACAACCGAACGTGAGCGGATTGTTTAGCATGGAAGCAAATCGGCCGCCCCAAGGACCGGGGGGGTCGGGTCAATTCGGCCCCAATTCGGGTTGATCGCCCGCTTTTCCCTTGCCAGAGTGCCCGCCCGCATGGGGCCCATCACGACGCACGTCCTCGATACGAGCCGCGGCCGCCCGGCGAGCGGTGTACCAATCGTGCTCGATCGGGTGGACGGCACCGAGCCACGCACCCTGGGCCGAGGCGTGACGGATGGCGACGGGCGCCTCCGTGATCTGCTTCCCGCGGGAACCGCGGTGGAGCCCGGCACCTATCGGCTGACCTTCGACACCGCGACGTACTACGCGGCGCAGGTCGTCGATGGCTTTTACCCGAGCGTGTCCATCACGTTCACGATCCGCGCCGCGGGCGAGCACTACCACGTGCCCCTGCTGCTCAACCCGTTCGGGTATTCGACCTATCGAGGCAGCTGATGTGGAACGAATGGCTCCTCTACGCGCTCCGCATGTTCCACCTGATCGCCGGGATCATGTGGATCGGCACATCGTTCTACTTCGTCTGGCTTGATTCGAGCTTCAAGCCTCCGGAGGAGGCCGACGGCGAGGCGGGGAAGAACGCGAACCCCGCGACCGAAGGCGTCACCTACATGGTGCACGGCGGTTTCTTTTACCGCGTGGAGAAGCAGCGCCCGCTGGCGATGCCGAAGGTGCTCCACTGGTTCAAGTACGAGGCGCTCTGGACGTGGGTGAGCGGCATCTTCCTGCTCGGGCTCGTCTACTACACGGGCGGCGGCATCAATCTCGTGGACCCGCTGCGGTTCCCCATGAAGACGGGCATGGCGCACGGCGCGTCCATGGGCGTGCTCATCGTTGGCTGGACGGTCTACGACCTCCTTTGGAAGTTCGTCGGTAAGAAGAACGCCAAGGCGGCGCTGGCGATTTCGCTCGTGCTCCTCTTCGGGAGCATCTACGGCATTTGCTACATCTTCGCGGGCCGCGCCGCGTTTATCCACGTGGGCGCCATGCTCGGCACGATCATGGTGGCCAATGTGTGGATGCGGATCCTTCCGGCCCAGCGGAAGATGATCAAGGCACGCCTCGCGGGCGAGGAGCCCGATTGGGCCATGGGCCTCGCGGCGAAGCAGCGGAGCCTCCACAACAGCTACGTCACCATCCCCGTGCTCATCACGATGGTGTCGAACCACTTCTCGTTCGCGTTCGATCACCCGCAGCGGTGGCTCGTGCTCTCGTTCCTGGTGGTGGTCGGCGTCGCGGTGCGGCACCTGATGATCACCATCGAGAAGGGCACGCCCGCGCATTGGGCCTGGGCCCCGGCGGTGCTCGGTCTCGGCGCGCTCGTGTTCCTCACGGCACCGCACAAGGCACCCATGGACACGGGCCCGGCGGTTGCCTTCGCGGATGCCAACGACGTCCTCGTGCGCCGCTGCTACCAGTGCCACTCGCAGAGTCCCACGGACGACGTGTTCAAGGCCCCCCCCAACGGCGTGCGCCTCGACTCGCCGGATGCGGTGGCTGCCCTGGCGCCACGCATTCGCTTCCGCGCCGTGGAGGCGAAGACAATGCCCCTCGGCAACAAGACCGAGATGACAGAGGAAGAGCGCACGCTCCTTGGCCGCTGGATCGACCAGGGGGCCAAGACGCAATGAGCGAATGGGTGCTCCGCGGCGCGCGCGTCGTCTTCCCGGACGGCACGCGGCCGGCCACCGTGCATGTGCGCGGCGAACGCATCGAGCGCATCGGCGCATTCGAGGACGTGCCCGACGGTGCGACGGTCGTCGACGCGGGCGCGCTCACCGTCCTGCCGGGGGTCGTCGACACGCACGTGCACGTGAACGAGCCGGGTCGCACCGAATGGGAAGGCTTTCGGAGCGTCACGCGAGCCGCGGCCCAGGGCGGCGTGACCACCCTCTTCGACATGCCGCTCAACAGTTTGCCCTCGACGACGAGCGTGGCGGCCCTCGACCAGAAGCGCCGCGCGGCCGACGGGAAGCTCAGCATCGACGTGGGCTTTACCGGCGGCGTGGTACCGGGCAACGCGGGCGAACTCCGCGCCATGGCGAAGGAAGGCGTCCGCGCCTTCAAGGCGTTCCTCTGTGACTCGGGCGTGGCCGAGTTTCCGCACGTCGCCGCGGGGGACCTCGAGACCGCATTGCCCACCCTCGCGGATGCGGGCGCGACGTTTTTCGCCCACGCCGAGCTTCCCGGCCCCCTCGAGGCCGCCGAGCGCGCCTTCGGCCCTGCGACCGCCAGCGACCTCCAAAAGCACGCCACGTGGCTCCGCTCCCGGCCCCGCGCCGCGGAGGACGAGGCCATCGCGCTGCTCTTTGCCCTGTGCCGTTCCACGGGCGCGCGGACGCACGTGGTGCACCTGTCGTCCTCGGATGCGCTCCCGATCTTGAAGGCCGCCCGCGATCAGGGCGTGCCGCTCTCCGCGGAAACCTGCCCGCACTATCTCCATTTCGACGCCGAGCACATTCCCGATGGCGCCACGCTCCACAAGTGCGCGCCGCCCATCCGCGAAAAGGAAAACCGCGATGCGCTCTGGGCCGGCCTCGAGGCGGGCCTCATTCGGATGGTCGTCTCGGACCATTCGCCCTGCACGCCGGAGCTCAAGGTCCTCGAGCTCGGCGACTTCGTGAAGGCCTGGGGCGGGATTTCGTCGCTGGGCCTCGGGCTCTCGATCGTGTGGACCCACGCCCAGAAGCTCGGCATCCCCCTTGAGCGCGTCGTCGAGTGGATGTGCGCCGCACCGGCGGCGCTCGTGGGGCTCACGGGCCGGAAAGGCAGCCTCGTCCCCGGCGCCGACGCGGATTTCGTGCTCTTCGACCCCGACGCGGAGTGGCGCGTGGTCACGGAGAAGCTCCTCTACAAGAACGCCGTGAGCCCGTACGTCGGCACCGCCCTCCGCGGCAAAGTGCGCGCCACCTACCTCCGCGGCGAGCGGGTGTACGATGGCGACGCCGTCACCGAACGGCCCACGGGAAGGATGATCTAGCTCCACATGACGAAGGAAGCGCGTACGCCGGGCGGCCCCCCGTTCCTCGACCTCACGGACATCGCGAGCGCGCGCCTCGGCGGCCTCGTGCTCGGCGCCAACGACGAGTTCTTCGCGCCGAAGGAGAACCTGCTGCTCCCGGCGGCGCCCGTCTGGAAAGAAGGCGAGTACACCGACCGCGGCAAGTGGATGGACGGCTGGGAAACGCGCCGGCGCCGGAAGCCCGGCCACGACTGGTGCGTGCTGAAGCTCGGCCTCCCCGGCGTCATCCGCGGCGTGGTGGTGGACACGGCGTTCTTCCGCGGGAACTACCCGGAGCATTGCTCCATCGAGGCCACCGTCGCGAACGTGGCGGCGACCTTCGACGAGCTCGAAGCGAGCGACACGGTGTGGACCGAAATCCTCCCGAAGAGCGCGCTCGCCGGCGACTCGAAGAACGTATTCCCCATCGACTCCGCCGTGCGCTGGACGCACCTCCGCCTCCATATCTACCCGGACGGCGGCGTCGCACGGCTCCGCGTACACGCGGAGGTATCGCCTCCCATGGGCCTCGTCGCCATGCCCGGCGCCGAACTCGACCTCGCGGCCATGGAGAACGGCGGCCTCGTGCTCCAAACCAGCGACGACTTCTTCGGCCACCGCGAAAACCTCATCGCCCCCGGGCGCGGCCACAACATGAGCGACGGGTGGGAGACCAAACGCCGCCGGGGCCCCGGCTTCGACTGGGCCGTCCTCAAGCTCGGCGTCCCTGGCTCGGTGCGGCGCGTGGAGGTCGACACGAACCACTTCAAGGGCAACTACCCGGATACCTGCGCGCTCGAAGGCTGTTTGCTCACGGACGGCGCGACGCCGGGCGCGGACCAAGCGTGGACGCCCATCCTCGGACGCCAAAAGCTCCAGGCCCACACGCGGCACCACTACGCCGCCGAGATCGAGAACGCGGGGCCGTTCAGCCACCTGCGCTTTAGCATCTTCCCCGACGGTGGCGTCGGGCGTCTACGCGTCTGGGGCACGCCGAGCGACGAGGGGCGGCGTGCTGCCGGCGTCGCGCGCATCGACGGTCTGCCCGCCGATCAACTTGAGCACGCGTTCCTCCGATGCTGCGGCTCGGGCCGCTGGGCAAAGGCCATGGCGGCGGCACGCCCCTTCCGCACCGAGGCCGCGCTCATCGCCCACGCCGAACGCACGTTCGACACGCTCGAGACCCAGGACTGGCTCGACGCCTTCGCGGCACATCCACGCATCGGCGACGCGAATGCGCTCCGCGAGAAGGCCAAGGGTTGGGAAGCGGGCGAACAGTCGGGCGCCGCGGGTGCCACGGAGGACGTGCTCAAGGCCCTCCTCGACGGGAACCGTGAGTACGAAAACGATTCGGGCACATCTTTCTCGTGTGTGCCACCGGCAAGACCGCGGCGGAGATGCTCGAGAACCTCCGCGCACGCCTCGCGAACACGCCAAAACAAGAGACCGAGAACGCCGCCAACGAGCAGCGCGCAATCACCCGGCTCCGGCTTGCGAAATTGCTAGCCGGCAACGGCTAGCGGCGGTTCTTCATGATCTTCACGAACGACCGCGAGTGGAGTTCGTCGAGGGTAAGCGTCGTCATCTTGGATGCCTGCTCCTCGGTGATCGCGCCCGAGTTCGTGGCACGAAGGAAGTAGTTGAGCAGCCCCTGCCCCGTGGCCGCGTCATCGAAGACGTCGGCGACGAGGGTCGCTTGGGCCGCCTTCTCGACGAAGTTCCGCAGGCGCTCCGCACTCGACGCCAGCGACTCGAGGAAGAACGAATAGAGCGCCGCATAACGCGTGGGGAGCTGCGCCGGGTGCAGATCCCAGCCTTGGTAGAAGCCGAGCATCAGCGACTCACGCACGTGGTCGTAGTGCATCTTCCACGCGCGGTGGACCACGGCGCGGTTCTCCTCGATCTGCGACTCGGTGAGTGCCGGACCGCCCTTTGCCTGCCGGTGCGGCTCGACGGGCATGACGTTCGTCGCTCCGTCCGAAAGCCACATGCCCGTGCCGGCGAAGGCCATCTTCATCATCTGCCGCGCGAAGTGGCAGGAAGGGTGGCTCATGTTCTGGTACGTCGACGTGATGTTGCACGACGCCGTGAAGTCGTAGGTACCAAAGTGCGCCGCGACAACGCGCTTCCCGCCGGCACGCCCGAGGATCGGCAGCGCCGCGCGGCCTTCGTGGTCGACGATCGACTGCGTCGTCTCCACCATGATCTCGAGCTTGAGTGCGCCCTTCTCGATCCCAAGGCGGGGTTCCAGGGCATCGAAGAGATCCACGAGCGCAGTCACTTGCTCGGGCACGGTCACCTTCGGGAGCGTCACCACGAACCCGTGCGGCAATTTGCCGCCCGTTTCACCGGCAAGCGTCGTCAGGAACGCATCGAGGGTACGCATGGAACGCGCACGAAGCTCTTCGGTGAACGGCTTGATGCGAATGCCGATGAACGGCGGCAAGGTCCCCGCCGCCATGCCCTTCGCCACTTCCTGGGCCGCCGTCACGGCGTGCCCGTCCTCTTCCGAGTCGGGACGGTTGCCGTAGCCGTCTTCGAAATCGATGCGGAAGTCCTCCACCGCCTCGCGCTTGAGCTTGTCGAGCACCCGCGCGTGCACCTCCTCCGAGAGACCCGCGTCCATGCCAAGCGCATCGGCAAACTCCACCGGATGCGCGCCATACTTTTCAAACGCGCGAACGCTCAGCTCACCGAGACGCTTGGCCGTATCGGCCTTGAAGAGGTGCGCTCCGCCGTAGACGGTGTGCACGGGTTGCCTCGCGCCGGAGTCCCCGGGGTACTGCTCCTGCCACGCTTGGTTCGCGCGCACGAGGGGCTTGGCGAGGGAATCGAGCTCATTCTGGTTCAGCGAGAGCTTCATACGGGCGGGAGCCTACCAGGTTGGCCACGGAGATGAAGGGCAGGCCCGCCCCCCGGCTAGTGGCCACGCGTTCGCGCCGCCAGCGTGGCCGTCACGAAACTGTCGACCCCGCGGCGTCCACCCACCGCGTGGTGAAGGAGGACCTCCCGGTTTGGGGGAAGGCTGGCTTCCACGGCGAACCGCTGATCGATGGAGCGCGCCTCCACCGTGCCCACGCGGCGGACATCAAAACGCACCCGACGAACGTTCGCCTTGCCGCTGACGTCGCATACGCGAACGTCGAAGTGGAGTTCTTCCACGGTCGTCGACGCCGATGAACACCCGCGCTCGAGCAGAGGCACGCGTAGCGCGAAGAGACCCGCGAGCTCGCCACCCGTGTGGTCCGCGAAGGCAAGGGTCAACGCATCGACATCTGCATCGGCACGCGCATGCGGCTCGGGCGCCACGATGACCCCAACAGCGAGGCCCACAAGGAGCAGAAGCGAGACGATCCAGGTACGCGTATGCATGGGGGCCTCCATTCGTCGATGCGCCACTGGAGTAGAGCAACGCGCATGCCACACGCTCGAATCACGGAATCCGGAGCCTTTGTGGCAAGGACCTCGGACGGGCCCGCCAAATTGGCATCGCACCGTTGCCACAACGACAACTGGAAGGGAGCACGAAGCGGCGAATGCGCCGCATCAGGCACCTACGGCAGGAACCCGAATCCGACGAACGATGGACTCGATACGGTCACCGATTGCCCCGTGGGTGATGGCTCCCCGGTGCTCGCCGACAGGGAGAACACGACGACGTTGTTCGAGTCTTGGTTCGCAGCGAGGAGGAACTTTCCAGCCGGATCGAGCGTGAAGGAACGGGGCGTCGAGCCGCCGGTTCCTTCACGGCCTACGAGGGTCATGGCGCCGTCCCCGCCGAGGGCGTAGGTGACGATGCTGTTGTGGCCACGGTTCGAGCCGTAGAGGAACGCCCCCGATGGGTGAACCGCCACTTCGGCGCACTTGTTCGTTCCGCCAAAGCCGTTCGGCAGCGTGGAAAGCGTTTGCCCAAGCGTAAGTCGTCCGCCCGCGTCCACGTCGGCGCGCACCATGGTGCTATCGAGCTCATTGATGAGATAGGCACGGGCGAGCGTCGGATGAAACGCCATGTGTCGCGGCCCGGCACCATTCGCGGTGCTCACCGTCGCCGGGGAAAGCGCCGTCAGGGTGCCGGTGGTCGAGTTGAACGAGAACTGCGCCACGTGGTCCGCCCCTTTGCAGGGCACGTACACGCGATCCCCGGACGAGGAGACCAGCACCTGGTGGGCATTCGCGCCCACCGAACGGGTATCCGTGGCCGTTCCAAGTACGCCGTCGTTGCCGACGGGGATGACGCGCATGTTGCCCTGGGTGTAGTTCGCCACGAAGACCCACTTGCCCGAGGGGTGCACCGCAACGTGCGCTGGCCCGGCGCCCCCCGAAGAGACGCCGTTGATGTGCGTGAGGGCCCCGGTGGTCGCATCCATCGCGTAGGCATGCACCTGCGCTCCGGACTCGTTCGCGGAGAACAATCGCAGGTGCTCTGAGTCGACGGCGAGGAAAGACGGGCTCCCGCCGGTGTTCAGCGAATCGGTCAACGTCAGCGCACCGGTGACGCGGTCGTACGCATACCATGAGATGACGCCCGCGTACCCGCCCACGTACACAACGGGCGTCCGTGTATCGGGCGCCGCACCATCGGAAGCGTCCTTGGACACGTTGGCGTCCGACGGCACTTGACCATCGTGCGTGTCGGCGCCGTCCTGTTCGGACGCATCCCCGAATCCGCCGCCATCACGACGACCGGAATCGGAGCCGCCGCAAGCGGCCATGACCAGGAAGAGCCCGACGACGATCGGCGAGACCACCAACGTACGGAGGCGAAGGGCGATGGAGTTGGTGCGTGGTGCGTGCATGGGGAAACTCGCGTGGGGATCGAGAATGCGCGCGTCCCACGTGACCCGCAATCCGTTGAAATCGCTTTCGAAGAAGCGTTCGCAAAAATGGTTGGACCCCCAATCATTTTTCCCCATACTCCCGCCGAGTCCGTTCCCCGCCCCGCGCGACAGTTCGATGCGCCACCCATCTCACACGCGTCTCGCCACCACCGACCACGCCCTCGCAGCGGATGCGGACGCGGGCACGCCCGCTGACTTCTCGGAGCCCCTCGCGTTCATGCGCCTCCTTTGGGCGCTGGACCACGCGCTTCGCGCGCAGTCGAAGCAGATGCACCGCCACCTTGGCCTCACGGGCCCGCAGCGCCTCGTCCTCCGAATGGTTGGTCGCGGAACCGGGGCAACGCCGAGCGAACTCGCCCGACTCCTTCACCTCGACCGGAGCACGGTGACGGGAATCGTTGACCGCCTCGTGCAGCGCAAGCTCATCGCGCGGGAGACCCACCCCGCCGACCGACGACGCGCCGTCCTTCGCTTGACGGCCATCGGAGCGCGCGCGGACAAGAACGTGGAGGGCACCGTCGAGGTCTGCATGCGTCGTGCACTCGCGTCGTTGTCTCCGAACACGGTGCGTGCGACACGCGAAGCCCTCGAAGTGCTCACCTGGGAGCTCGAACAGGAGGTGCGCCATGGCCGTGCGTAGGGTCGCCGCCAACCTCATCCTGCGTGGCCAGCGGACGCTCGACCGGCTGCGCGCTGCCTTCTGGCGCGACGAGTCCCGTCGGATGCTCGTCCTGTCCATCGGGGTGGGCATTGCGTGCGGGCTGGCCGCGGCGCTCCTGATCTCGCTGCTGGCCACCGCCACGAATCTCTTCTTTGGTCACACGTCGGGACGCTCGACACTTTGGGTCATCGCGATTCCCGCGGTGGGCGGGCTCCTCGTGGGCCCCCTCGTCACGCGATTCGCGCCCGAGAGCAAAGGACATGGCGTCCCGGAGGTGATGCTGGCGGTGGCACGCAACGACGGCCGCATTCGCCCCCGCGTCGCCCTCTTTAAGACCATCGCGTCGGCGATCACCATCGGTTCGGGCGGTTCCGCCGGCCGCGAGGGCCCCATCGTGCAGATCGGCGCCGCCATCGGCTCCGTGGCCGGACAGCTGCTCGGCGAACCGCCCGAGATCCTTCGAATGCTCGTCGCGTGCGGCAGCGCGAGCGGCATCGCGGCGTCGTTCAACGCCCCCATCGCCGGCGTCGTCTTCGCCCTCGAAGTGATTCTGCGCGATTTCACAGCACGCGCGTTTGCCATGGTCGTCGCGGCGGCCGTCGCGGCGTCCGTTCTGTCGCGCACGCTGCTCGGTCAGCACGCGTTCTTCGAAGCGCCGCAGTACGCCATGCGCTCACCGAAGGAACTCGTCTTCTACCTGATCCTCGGTGTGCTCGCCGCGTGGACCGCGCGGGTGTTCATCCGAGTGCTCTACGCGTTTGAAGACGGTTTCGAGAAATTCCCCATTCCGAACTGGATCAAGCCCGCCGTCGGCGGCTTGGCCATGGGCGCGCTCCTCTACTTTCTGCCCGAGGTGCGCGGCACGGGTCACGAAGCCGTCGAGAGCGCACTCCACGGCGAGGTGCCGCTCCAGCTCCTTGCGGTGCTCCTCGTCGGAAAGATGCTCGCCACCTCCTTCACGCTCGGTTCCGGCGGCTCGGGCGGCGTCTTCGCGCCTTCCTTGTTCATGGGCGCCATGCTCGGCGGCATCGTGGGGACCATCACTGCGTGGCTCTTTCCGGGCCTCCCCGGCCCCGTCGGCGGCTACGCCCTCGTGGGCATGGGCGCGGTCTTCGCGGGCTCCTCGTTCGCGCCCATGACCGCCATCCTCATCATCTTCGAGATGACGCACGACTACGCGATCATCCTGCCGCTCATGGCGGCCTGCGTCACGAGCGTGCTTGTCTCCCATGCGATCTCGGAAGACTCCATCTACACGCTCAAGCTCCGGCGCCGCGGCATCGACCTCGACGCCATGGACGAACACGGCGCCCTCGCACGCATTCGCGTGGGCGACGTCATGACCCGCACCGTCGACGTGGTGACCTGTGAACTGCCGGTGCTTGATCTCCTCGAGCGGGTCCGCCGGAGCCCGCACTCGGGATTCCCCGTGGTCGACGCGGACGGACTGCTCGTCGGCCTGTTGACGCACACCGAATTGCGCTCCGCACTCGAAGACAGCTCCGACTTCCAGGCTTCCAAGACCTCGGAGCTCATGCGTCCAGCGCCGCCCGTGGCGCGACCCTCGGAAACGCTCGCGGAGATCACCGAGCGGATGCACCACCACGACATCGATCGACTTCCTGTCGTCGCGGAGGACAGCTCAGGCCGGCTCATCGGTCTCATCACCGACCACGACCTGGTCAACGCACTCGTGGCGGGCGCCCCGAGTTCGCACCGGCCGCGCGCGCGCAGCAAGCGAGCGCAAGCCGAGGCACGGCTCCGCGACGAGCATCCGACGCGCCCGCAGGGCACTGCACCCGGCGAGGCCGCCGTGGAGCCGCAGCCGAAGGGTTAGCCCCATGCTCGAAGATCTCCGCATCCGCGATGGGCTCGTGATCCCGGCCCGTGACCTCACGTGGCGGGCGACCCGCGCGGCGGGCCCGGGCGGTCAGAATGTCAACAAGGTGTCGACGAAGGTCGAGCTGCGATTCGACGTCCGAAGTGCGAGCTATCTACCGAGCGACGCTCGGGCGCGACTCCTTCGCCTCGCCGCTTCGCGGATTGACCAGGACGGAGTGCTCCGAATCGCGAGTCAGTCCACCCGCTCCCAAGCGCAGAACCTCGACGACGCCCTGGCTCGCCTCGCCGAACTTGTGCGCGCGGCGCTCGTGCGCCCCAAACCCCGAAGGAAGACCAAACCCACGCGCGCCTCGAAGGAGCGCCGCCTCGGCGACAAGCGAAAGCGCGCCGAAACCAAGCGGGGTCGGCGACGCGCGGACGGCGATTGACCAAGGCCCATCGGCGCACCGCCATTTCCGACTCGCCCTCGCGCGAAAGTTCAGCTAGTGGAACGCCGTGATTCGGATCGACAGCGTCTCGCGGCAGCACGGTCACCAGCTGCTCTTTCTTGAGGTTTCCGCCTCCATCCACCGGGGGGAGAAGGTGGGGCTCACGGGCCCAAACGGCGCCGGCAAGTCCTCCATCTTCCGCATGATCATGCGCGAAGAGGAACCGGATGCGGGGCGCGTCACGGTGGAGCGTGGCACGACCATCGGCTACTTCAGCCAGGACGTCGGCGAGATGAAGGGCATGAGCGTCGTCCGCGCGACCATGGACGGAGCCGGTCCCGTCTCCGAGGTGGCGGCACGCCTCCGGGAGCTTGAACTGGCCCTCGCGGATCCCGACCGCGCCGACGAACTCGAAAAGCTCATCGAAGAGTTCGGCGAAGTGCAGGCCCGCTTTGAGGAGCTCGGCGGCTACGCCCTCGAAGCGAAGGCGCGCGAGATTCTCGCCGGCCTTGGCTTCGCACCCGAGGTCATGGACGGCGACGTGGGCAACTGTTCCGGTGGATGGAAGATGCGCGTGGCCCTCGCCCGCATCCTTCTCATGCGTCCCGACGCGCTTCTCCTCGACGAGCCGACGAACCATCTCGACCTCGAATCGATCCTTTGGCTCGAGCAGTTCCTCAAGGGCTACGAAGGCGCGCTCATGATGACCTCGCACGACCGCGAGTTCATGAACCGCATCGTCAACAAGATCATCGATATCGACGCGGGCGAACTCGTCACCTACAGCGGCGACTACGATTTCTTCGAGGAGCAACGAGCCATCCGCGAAGCGCAGGCCGAAGCGCAGTACGAGCGGCAGCAGGCCATGCTCGCCAAGGAAGAGGCGTTCATCGCGCGATTCAAGGCCCGCGCGAGCCACGCCGCGCAGGTGCAGTCGCGCGTGAAGAAACTTGAGAAGATCGAGCGCGTGGAACCGCCTCGGACGCGCAAACAGCTGCGTTTCGAGTTTCCGGACCCGCCGCGTTCGGGCGACGACGTGGCCATCGTGGAACACGCACACAAGCAGTACGGCACCAAAGTCGTCCTCGACAACCTCGACTTCCTCATTCGACGTCGGGAGCGTTGGTGCGTCATGGGCGTGAACGGCGCGGGCAAGAGCACGCTGCTGCGACTCATCGCGGGGGAGTCGGAACCTGATACGGGTCGCGTGGCCCTCGGCGCGAGTGTGAAGATGGGCTACTTCGCCCAGCACGCCATGGACGTGCTCGATCCGGAGCTCACGGTCTGGGACACCATCACCAACGCCCACCCGAAGGCGAGCCTCGGTTCGCTCAAGACGCTGGCGGGCGTCTTCGGTTTTTCAGGAGACGACGTGGAAAAGCGCGTTCGCATCCTGTCGGGCGGCGAGAAGGCACGCCTCGTGCTCGCGCGGATGCTCTACGACCCGCCAAACTTCCTGGTGCTCGACGAACCGACGAACCACCTCGACATGGATACGAAGTCCATGCTCGTCGAAGCCTTGTCACGCTTCGAGGGCACGATGCTCTTCGTGTCCCACGACCGCCACTTCCTCCGCGCCCTCTCGAACCGCGTGCTCGAGATGCGCCCCGAAGGCCCCCGCCAATACGGCGGCGGCTACACCGAGTACGTCAGCGAAGTGGGCTACGAAGCCCCGGGCGTCCACGCCTGACCTTTCGGGAAACCGTCCCCCGAAAACAACGGCTTCAGATGGACGCGAAGGCGGCGTCGGGGATGTCGAGCGCGCTGCGATCGCCAAGGGCGATTTGGGCGGCCTTCGCCGGAACCTGGGAAACGATGTGCTGCGCGTAGTAGAGCGCGGCGTGACGCTTGCCATCGTAGAAGGCGTAGTCCGGATGGGTGGATGAGGTGGAGGCGCGCGCTTCGAGGGCGACCACGGCGCCATCGAGGAGGAGCCAACCCACCACGAGCTCGGCCATCATCTCGAGGTACGTCTCCGCAGCAAGCGGCATGCGCTCGATCTCGCCGGCCTGGAACCAGCTCAAGAACTGCATCGCCGTGCCCGCCACCGCCTCGTGGGCGAGCTCGAGCTGCTTGATGCCCGAGGCGAGTTCCTTGTGCTCGCGGTTCGTCTGAATGAACTTGCCAATGTCCTCAAAGAGCGCCCGCGCGTTCACGCCGCCGCCCTGACCGAGCTTCCGGGCCACGAGATCCATGGCTTGAATGGCATTCGTGCCTTCGTAGATGCTGAAAATCTTCGCGTCGCGCGCGTACTGCTCGACGGGCCAATCCTTGAGGTAGCCGGCGCCGCCGAACACCTGCATGGCTCGAACGCTCACGTTGAACGACTGATCGGACACGTACGCCTTCACGACCGGCGTCAGCAAGTCGACTTGGCCGGAGTGGTACGCGTGGAGCTCGTCGTCCTTCCCCGCGAGCAGGTGCGCGCGGTCCTGGTGAAGGGCGAGCTTGTAAATGAGCGTGCGGCAGCCTTCAACCACCGCCTTCATGTGAAGCAAGTCCTGGCGAACGTTCGGGTGCTCGAGGATCGCGACGCGGGGGGCCGTCGGGTCCTTCCACGCCTTCACGCTGGAGCCCTGCTTTCGGTCCCGCGCGTAGAGGAGCGCGTTCAGGTACGCGCTCGACATGATGCCGAGACCCTGGATGCCCACGCCGATGCGCGCGAAGTTCATCATGATGAACATCTGGCGAATGCCCTGGTGCTCGGCGTTCCCCACGAGTTCACCGACGCACGCTCCGTTCTCGCCGAAGTTCAGCTGGCAGGTGGCCGAGCCGTTGATGCCGAGTTTGTGCTCGATGGCCGCCACCGTGACGTCGTTCGGGCCCGTGAGTGTGCCGTCGTCGCTCACGCGGTGCTTCGGCACGATGAAGAGCGAGAGCCCCTTTGTGCCCGCCGCCGCGCCTTCGATACGGGCGAGGACAAGGTGCACGATGTTGTCCGCGAGATCGTGGTCACCGCCTGAGATGAAGATCTTCGACCCACGGATCGAGTACGTCCCGTCGGGGTTCTTCTTGGCGCTCGACGTGGCGGAACCCACGTCGGAGCCCGCGTGTGCCTCGGTAAGGCACATCGTTCCGCCCCACGCACCTCGAACCATGCGTGAA
Source organism: Polyangiales bacterium (assembly GCA_041389625.1). GTDB lineage: Bacteria > Myxococcota_A > Polyangia > Polyangiales > JAWKRM01 > JAWKRM01. The sequence goes on along the minus strand of JAWKRM010000007.1, from coordinate 21,075 downwards.
ACAAAGAGCTTCTTCTGGCGGTCCGTGCCGAACTCGCGAATGACGTCCGCCGCGCCGTGGGCGAGGCCCGGATACATGTTGAACGACGTGTTCGAGCCGCTCATGAACTCTTCCACCGCGGCGTGGACCACGTACGGCGCGCCCTGGCCGCCCTCGTCCGGCGAGTTGCTAAGCGAACGCCAGCCCGCTTCGTAGGACTGCTTCCACGCTTCCTTGAACCCCTTGGGTGTGAGCACGTTACCGTCCTCGAGCCTGCATCCTTCGCGGTCGCCGCTGGCGTTGAGCGGGCCGGTTACGCTGCTCGCGAAGCGATACGCCTCCTCGAGGACCATCTTCACTTCGTCCGGACCCCACTCTTCGAAGGGAGCCTTTGAGAGGAGGTCGGCGAGGCCGAGTTGCTGGAAAAGGACGAACTGAATCTCGCGGAGGTCGGCCTGGTAGCGGTTCATCGAATACGCTCCTTCGCCGACTGAACGGCGATTCATTCATATTGGTAGGGATGTTGCCGCGTCGCGTCAAGGGTCTTGTTCCCTGGAAAAGCGTGCGAAAGAAAGGCGCCCTGCGGCCGGATGCGGTAACAACCCCGGGTCATGCGCGTTCTACCGTTCCTCGAGGACCTTGGCCGGAAGGCGATTTTGGAAGCCTGGGGTGAGGAGGCGGATCCCATCCTCCGCCCGACGGTCGACGCGCGCCACGGCGACTACCAGCTCAACGGCGCCATGGGCCTGGCGAAGAAGCTCGGCAAATCGCCGCGCGACATCGCGGGCCCCATCGCCGAACGACTCGCCGCATCCGAGGCGGTGGCGAAGGCGGAGGTGGCCGGACCCGGATTCGTGAACGTCACGCTCCACGATACGTGGATCGCGCGAGCGCTCGACATGCGCGTGTCCGACGCCGAGCACGACGGCGTGCCCACGGTGGACAAGCCCGCCAAGATCGTCGTCGACTTCTCCGGGCCGAACATCGCAAAGCAGATGCACGTCGGCCACCTTCGCTCGACCATCATCGGCGACTCCGTCGTCCGCATGCTTCGCGTCGTGGGTCACGAGGTCATCGGGGACAACCATCTCGGCGATTGGGGCACCCAGTTCGGGCTGCTCATCGTGGGTAGCTCCGAGTGGGGCTCGAAGGAGGCGATGGAGGCGGACCCCATCGAGGAACTCGAGCGTGTACAAACTCGCGTCGAAGCGAGCTGAAGAAGACCCAGCATTCGCCGAGCGGGCCCGCGGCGAGCTTCAGAAGCTTCAGGCCGGCGACCCCGAAAACCTCGCGCGCTGGGAAACCTTCGTGCACGCGACGCGCACGATGCTCGACCGCTGCTACGCGATGCTCGACGTGCAGTTTGACGCGTGGCTCGGGGAAAGCGCCTACAACGCCATGCTCCCCGGCGTCGTCGAAACGCTGCTCAAAAAGGGCATTGCGAGGGAAGACCAGGGCGCCGTTTGCGTGTTCTTCAACGAGATCGACGGCGTGCCGCCAAAGCTCGCCAAGCAGACGACGCCGTTCATCGTTCAAAAGAAGGACGGCGCGTATCTCTATTCAACGACGGACGTGGCGACGGTCCTCTACCGCCGCGATCACTTCCACGCCGATCGCGCGGTCTACGTCGTCGACGTGCGTCAGAGCCAGCACTTTGAACAACTGTTTGCTGTCATGCGCCTCCTCGACGTGACGATGGACCTCGAGCACGTCGGCTTCGGCATGATGCTCGGCACGGACGGGAAGCCGCTCCGTACCCGTGACGCGAGCGGGAAGACCATCCCCCTGGTCAAGCTCCTCGACGAGTCGGTCGAGCGCGCCATGGCGCACATGCGCGAAGAGAAACTCGACATCCCCGAAGAGGAGCTCGCGGAGACGGCGCGCGTCGTCGGCATCGGCGCCATCAAATACGCCGACCTCCGCCAAAACCGCACGAGCGACTACCAGTTCGACTGGGACAAGCTCATCTCGTTCAAGGGCAACGCGGGGCCCTACATGCAGTACGCCTACGCGCGCATCGCGAGCATCTTCCGGAAGGCGGAGCGCTCGTTTGAGGGGGCGGGCGGGCCCATCCTGCTCGCGCACCCGGCCGAAACCGAGCTCGCACGGCATCTGCTCGCGTTCCCCGACGTGGTGCACACCGCGGCCGAGACCTACCAGCCGCACCTGATTCCCGATCACCTGTTCCAGCTCGCGAAGGCCTTTAGCGGCTTCTATGAGGCGTGTCCGATCCTGAAGGCCGACGGTGCGGAGCGCGAAAGCCGCCTCGCCCTCGCAGGACTCACGGCACGGCAGCTTCGGCGCGGGCTGGGGCTCCTCGGCATCGGCGTCGTCGAGCGGATGTAGCCGCCATGTTGCGCCGCCCGCTCCAAGGTCGCCTCGAAATCGCCCGCCTCGAGAGCAGAGCGCTCCAGAGGAACGCCCTCGGCGATCCGAACGTCCGCTCGCTCGCGGTCTATCTGCCGCCCGGATACGACGCGGGCGGCTCGTTCCCCGTCGTGTATGTGCTCCCGGCGTACCCGAGCACGGCCCTTTCGTTGGCTTCGGACGATGTCTGGAAGGCGAACGTGTTCGACATCGTCGACCGGCTCCTCGCGAACGCCGCGTGCGCCGCCGCCATCGTCGTGGGCGTGGATGGCTCGAACGCCTTCGGGGGCAGCCAGTTCCTCGACTCGTCCGCCACGGGCGCGTACCAGACGTACCTGCGCGACGACGTCATCCCCTTCGTCGATCAACGCTATCGAACGGTCGCTTCGGCACACGGCCGCGCCATGGTCGGGCGTTCGTCCGGCGGGTTTGGCGCGCTCCGCTTCGCCATGGACTGTCCTGGGCACGTCGGGGCGGTGGCGAGCCTCGCTGGGGACGCGGGGTTCGAAGTGAGCCTCCGGCCCATGTTCGGCCCCGCGTGCGTCGCGTTCGAAGGCGCGGGTGGCTTTGGTCCCTTCGCTGAACGCCTTCGCGCCGAGGGACCACGGAGCGGCGGCGAGTACGACGCGGCGTTCTTCGTCGCCGCCGCGGCGGCATACGCGCCCGAGCCGACCGCACCGTTCCCCCACGCCGCGCTTCCCGTGGACCTTCGCACCGCGGAAGTGATCCCCGCGGTCTGGGAGCGATGGTTGGCCCAGGACCCGCTCGTCCGCTCAGAGACGCAGGAGGCGACCGACGCGCTCGGCGCACTCACGTGCCTGGCCCTCGACGCGGGAAACCGCGACGAGTACGGGCTCCACTTCGCCGCACGCGCCTTGGCCAACCGGTTCCGAGCACGCGGAATCGCCGTGGACCACACCGAGTTCGACGGCGGCCATCGCGGTACGACCCCGCGGTTCGAAGCCGTCCTACCGCGCGTGATCGCCGCCATCGCACGCCGATAGCGCGATCTCCGAGGATCCGCGCCCGCGCCGATTGTGGTAGGGTGCTTCTTTCGCGGCCGCAGTGCGGCACCGCGAAGTACCCCAGGCCAAGGTCGGCAACTTGAGCGACGAGAACGAACAGCGAAAATCGAACCGCCCCCCGGGTGGCGCATCGGCCGTGGCCGACGAAATCCTGGCCGAGAACGCCACCAACCGCGTGGCGCAGCTCGGAAAGGAACTGCTCGACGACAAGCCCACGACGTCGACGCAGGCGGCGCGCGTGCTCTCGGACTTGATCGTGAAGAAGGCGGACTTGATGGTGCCGCTTGTGGACCGGTTCTGCGTCGCCATTGAGTCCGAGAACCGTCGCGTGGTGCAGACCGCAGCGGAGGCGCTGCCGGAAATCGCCAAGCTCGCCCCGGCTCGTGTGGCGAAGCAACTCGACAAACTTCGCGAGGCCTTCGCGAAGACGCCCGACATCGGTAAGCACGGCCTCGTCCAGACCTTCGCCAACCTGTGTATCGCCTCGGTCGCGTACCAGAAGCGGCTCGAGCCCATCCTGAGCGAGGCGCTCGGCGGCGCCGAGCCGAAGACGCTGGTCGACTGGACGAAGATCGTTCTCCCGGCGCTCAAGGGCGAACCGCACGCCAACGCGCGCGCCGTGGTGGAAAAGCGCCTCTACGAGATTCCCAAGCCGCAGGCACAAGAGATCGCCGACTTCCTCGGCATCAAGCTACGCGTTCGAACCAACTAACGCACTCAAGGGGGGGGCTTGGGCATCGTTCCTGTTCGTTCGAGGCGGTTTCGCGTTCGATTGCCGGCCGCCGCCTTGCTCGCGGTGCTTGCCGCCTGTGGAGGAACGTCGGACGGATCGGATCACAGCCAGGCGAATCCTGCCCTCGCCTTCGGGCTACCCCGAACGCTCGTCGCGCAGGGAGGCGCCGAGCCGGCGCTGTTTCTCGAAGCCAGCGGCGGTGGACCCCCCATCGGTTACATCGGCGACGACGTGCGCGTGCACGTGCTCGCCGCCCCCGAAGCGGACCGCATCCGCATCGCCACCGACGGCCCCCTGCGCTTCACTGGCTACCTGGCCATGACGCGACTTGTGGCGCGCGCCCAAGCGCGTGGACGGCTCGACGGCGCCCCGGTCTACGTTGGCCCAGCGGATCCGGTGCGCATCGTTGGCGTGGACGGCCCGTGGGCCGTGGTCGAAGCATCGCCGAGGTGCGCGCGCCTCGAGCAGGCGGGCAAGTCGCTCGGTCCCTACCGCGGTCGCTTCCCGGCGGACGCACTCGGCGCCGAACGGCCATCGGGTGCCAAGGCGCCACGGGCCGGCGCGTGGGCATTCTTTTCGAGCGACAGCCCCACGGAGGTGCATGACCGCCCGGGGGGGCGCGTGGTCGCCGTCATTCCGCCCGTCGATCCACCCCTCCACGCCACGGTCCTCAAGCACGAAGGTGAGTGGACGGGTATCCGATTCGGTGACGGGCCGTACCTCGTGGGCTTTGTCCGCGCCCCCCTCACGAACGCGCCAGCGGACTTCTTTCCTTCGGACGAAGAACCGGGGCCCGTGCGTACGCCCGGACTCCCGGCGCGCCTTCGGGTCGACAACGCGAAGCCGCTCTGGCGAGTACACGCAGGCGCGGAGGTGCGGTTTGGCGACACCGTCGTCGGCGTGCTCGATACGCCCGGCTACGCACGCGAACTCGGCCGGTACCCCTCCGGGGACCTGGATGCGTTTGTGGCCATCGACGATCAGGTGGCCATCCGAGGAGTGCTCCGTGCAAATGACGTGGAGGCGCTCACGCCCCCACCGACGGAACGACCCGCGAAGAACTCACCCGCGGCGCCCGCCGAGAGCCTCTAGCGCCGTGCACGGCGCATCGCCGGGACGCACGGACTAACGAAACACGCCGTCGAGGCGCGCTTGCCAGGTTGGCGGCAACACGAGCAGGTTGAGTCCGCGGTGGCCGGAGCCAGGCTCAAACCGCCCTTCGCACACCGCCCCGTGCGCGGTGCACACACCGTAGACGCGGTAGTTCGCGGGCAGGTGCTCCTCGATGGCGCGATCGATGGCGTGGCGCTCGGCGCTCGACGGCGACTCGAGATACTCGAGGAAGAACGCGGGCTCGATGCCCCGTTCGAACAGGCCCTTCGCGCCGGCGAGGACGGCGGGCTCGTGGCCCTCCACGTCGATCTTGATCATCCAAGGGCGGTCCGTCGGTTCGTCGGCAAGGGATGCGTCGAGCCGTGCGATGGGCACACGCACCCCGTCACCCGCGCCTTCACGGATGCGGCCCTTGAGCTTGCCGTCAAATTCGAACACGGCTTCGCCCTCCTTGTCGGAGAGCGCACAGGCGTGAAGCACGAGGCGTGGGTCCGATTCGAACGCATGCGTGAGGAACGCCATGGCCCCTTGGCTCGGTTCGAACGCGTGATACCGACCACCCACGCCGAGGCGACCGAGCACGTGCGCCACGAACAGCCCTTGTGCGCGCCCACGTCCACAAAGACATCGCCGGGGCGCACCAGGCGCGTGACGATGGAGAGTTGAGGCTCGGGCGGAAGACGGCCCGAGAGGTAGAGGAAATCGCGCCCGGTCATGTCGAGCGAAAGCCGAACCCCCGCGCTCGACTCGAAGGTCACGTGCTCAAACGCGGGCACCACGCGCTGGAGGGCGGCAAGGGTTTTGACGAGGCGAACCTGCCCGCGGGCGAGGGGCCAACGTCGGTGCACCCACGTCGCCGCCCGGGCCAGCGCGTTGCCGCGGCAAACGAGCTCTAGCTCCTCGGGGCCACGGACCCACGCCTCAAACCGCCGTGCATCCTTGGAATCGAGGGGCTTGAGCATGGGTGAAGGTGGAGGAACTGGATTGAACTCGGACGGCCATTCCTACGCAAGCAGGCTCGGGTCGTAGCCGTCGGGCGCGTCGTAGCCAAGGAGACCGAGCACCGTGGCGGCCACGTTGGTGAGCCCCCGCGCGCCAAGGTCGCGCAGCGTGAGGTCCACGCCCGGCGCCGCAATGAAACACGGCACGGGGTTCAGCGTGTGGCTTGTCTTGGGGCGAAGGGCGCCCTCCTTGGTGCGGGAAAGGGCCCCCGACTTCTTGTCGCGCTCGTACATTTCGTCGGCGTTGCCGTGGTCGGCGGTGACGAGGATCGCGCCCTTCATTTTCTCAATCACGGGAAGGAGACGGCCCACGGAAAGGTCCACGGCTTCCACGGCCTGAATCGCAGCATCGCGGAAACCCGTGTGGCCAACCATGTCGCCGTTGGCGTAGTTGAGGCGCGCGTGGCGGTGCTTGCCCGTGAGGAGCTCGCGCACGATCACGTCCGTGATCTCCGCCGCCTTCATCCACGGACGCTCTTCGAAGGGCAGCGTGTCGCTCGGCACCTCGATGTAGGTCTCAAGCTTCGGGTCGAACTTGCCGCTTCGGTTCCCGTTCCAGAAGTACGTCACGTGGCCGTACTTCTGGGTCTCGCTCGAGGCGAGCTGCGTAACACCGTTCGACGCGAGGTACTCGCCGAGGGTGCGGTCGATGGCCGGTGGCGCCACGAGGTAGTGCTTCGGGAGCAGCAAATCGCCGTCGTATTGCATCATTCCGGCGTAGGCCACGTCGGGTCGCGCGCCGCGGTCGAACTCCGTGAAGGTTTCGTCCTCGAAGGCCCGCGTGATCTCGATGGCCCGGTCACCTCGGAAGTTGAAGAAGACGACGCTGGCGCCATCACGGATGGGCCCCGTGGGGGCACCGGCGGAATCCACCACCACGAACCCCGGCAGATTTTGGTCGCTCACGCCCGGCGTTTCGTCGCGGAAGGTACGCACGGCCTCCGACGCGCTCTTGAAACCGCGCCCCTCGCCGCGCACGTGGAGCTTCCAGCCGCGTTCGACCATGGGCCAATCGGCGTTGTACCGATCCATGGTCACCTTCATGCGGCCGCCGCCCGATGCGATGGCGTAGTCGAATCCGGCGGCGCGGTACTCCGCAAGCTTCGCTTCAAGGGGCTCGACGTACTCAAGGGCGCTCGTCTCGGGCACGTCACGCCCGTCGAGGAGCACGTGAAGGCGCACGCGCTTGACGCCATCCTCGGATGCGCGTTTGAGCATCGCGTAGAGGTGCGCGACGTGACTGTGCACATTCCCATCGGAAAGGAGCCCCATGAAGTGGAGTGGCTCGCCGCTCTCGCGAACGCGACCCGTCAGCCGCTTCCACTCGTCGCCCGTAAAGAGTTCGCCGGTCGCAATGGCGGCGTTCACGCGCTTGGCGCCCTGCTCGAAGACACGGCCCGCGCCCAGGGCGTTGTGGCCCACTTCGCTGTTGCCCATGTCGTCGTCGGAGGGGAGCCCCACCGCGGGCCCGTGGGCCTTGAGCACCGTCTCCACGGCTCCGCCCCAGCCCGTGCGTAGGCGATCGAGGTTCGGCGTCCGGGCCAGGGCCACCGCATCGCCATCGTCCCCCGCGCCGATCCCGACGCCGTCCATGACCACCACGACCACGGGGCCCGGGACCCCTGGAAAACGTGCATTCTTTCGGAGTTCGAGCCGTGCCATGGACGCGGAGCTTTGCCCCCGTTGGGCCGCCCCGCAAGCCGTGCCGCACGGCGTCGTGACCCGGGCCACAAACTCTGTGTTATGAGCGGGGGCGTGACGCAGTCGTCGTCGGTTCGGTTCACGGGGCGCATCCTTTTCCTCACCGAAGATCCGGACCTGCTCCGCCGACAGCTCGCCGGTGAGTCCATCGAGTTCGCGGACGACCTCAAGCTCATCGACAACATCAGCACCGACGAGATCACGCCGGGCTGGGTCTGTTTCTATTACGACGAAACCCTCGGCCGGTATTCGCTCGTGGGCCTCCGAGGCGGCGCCTTCGAGAAGGACACCCTCAAGAACGGCGGCTTCGAAGTCATCGTGAGCGGGCTCTCGAAGGGTTGCGGTTCGTCGCGCGAGACGGCGCCGTACAGCGAGAAGGCCGCGGGCATCCGCCTCGTCATCGCGAAGAGCATCGAGAAAATCTACGGCCAGAACTGCCAGAACATCGGGCTCCTGACGTCCACCGACTTCGGGCTCATCCCGCGCATCCTCCGGGGCGAGTCGATCCCCCCCGATGAGTTCACGAAGGGCCTCGACCCCATCAGCGCGGACATCGTCCGCGCGGGGGGCCTCTTTGAATACAACAAGGCGCGCATGGCCGGCACGCAGGCCGTGCCGGCGGTGACCACAGCAGACCGGCCCATGACCCTCGTCGAGAAAATCGTCGCGCGCCACGCCGTGAAGAACGCGGAGACGGGCGAGCTCGGCGTTCCGGCGGTGGCCCCGGGGGACGCGCTCTTCGTGCGCACCGACGTGCGCTTCTCCCACGAGTACGTGACGCCCATGGCCGACGCGCTCTTCCGCGCCGGGTTCGAAAACGCGACCATTCGGCACCCGGAGAGCGTCTTCGCGTTCCAGGATCACCTCACGTTCATCGGGAAGGTCATGCCCGAGGAAAAGCGAAAGCTCGGCCTGCTCGAGCACGCGACGGGCCTCGCCACGACGCAACAGGGCTTCGCCGAGCGCCACGGGATTCGCCTCTACGGGGCCACCGAGGCCGGCGGCGCCGAAGCCATCTGCCACAACGCCGTCGTCGAGGACCTCGCCCTCCCCGGCATGGTGGTCACCGGCACCGATAGCCACACCTGCATGGCGGGCGTGCTCGGGTGTTTCGCCTTCGGCGTCGGCTCGACGGACATCGCGAACGCCTGGTTCACGGAAGACGTGCGCGTGCGCGTTCCCGAGACGGTGCGCTTCGTGCTCGAAGGGAAGCTCCCCGCGGGCATCACCGCGAAGGACGTGATGCTCCACATCTTGAGTCAGCCCTTCTTCCGCACGAGCAAGGGCATCGGCAAGGTGCTCGAATTCGAGGGCGAAGGCGTCCGCGCCATGCCCCTCGACGAGCGCGCGACGCTCACCAACATGGCCGTGGAAGCCGGCGGGTTCACGGGCGTCATCGCCGCGGACGAGGTCGTCGTCGACTACCTCCACCAAAAGCGCGGCCTTCCGAAGGACGCGCTCCGCTCCCGCATCGTGACGAGCGACCCGGGCGCCCAGTACCTCGAGACCATCGTCATCGACCTCGCGAAGGTGCCGGTGATGGTGGCGACCCCCGGCGACCCGCGAAACGGCGTGCCGCTCCCGAGCCTCGGCGAAGGCGTTCAAATCGACATCGCCTACGGCGGGTCATGTACCGGCGGCAAAAAGAGCGACATGGACATGTACGCCGCCGTTCTTTCGGGCGCACTCGCGCGCGGAAAGCGCGTCGCCGACGGCGTCGAGTGCTTCATCCAGTTCGGCTCCCAGGACATTCGTCGTTACGCCGAGTCGCAGGGCTACCTCGATGTCTTCAAGAAGGCGGGCGTCCAGGTGCTTGAGCCCTCCTGCGGTGCGTGCATCAACGCGGGCCCCGGCGCCTCGAAGACCAAGGACACGGTCACCATCAGCGCGCAGAACCGGAATTTCCCCGGCCGAAGCGGCCCCGGGCAGGTCTACCTCGCAAGTCCGCTCACCGTCGCGGCGAGCGCCGTGGCGGGTCGTATCGTGGCGCCCGCCGAGTTCCTCGGCTGAGCTCCCGCACGGGCATGCGAACTACGGTCTGAACCAGACGAGTTCGTCGTTCGGGTCGACGACACCAAAGTTGTTGTACGCAACGACCGGATGGCCCGCGAGGAAGAGGCCCACCGTCGCGCCTTTGCCCAAGTTCACGGTCGAGTCGCCGAAGGTCGTGTCCGTGTAGCACATGTACAGATCGCCCGACTCCTCAAGCATGACGGAGAAGGTGGCGAGCTCGGTGGCGCCGTTCGTCTTGGCGCCCACGTCCCAACGCACGACCATGCGTCGATTCGGCGCGGTACCGCTACCGCGATATCGAACGATGGCCCCCGCGAACTCGGCATCGAGATCGTCCCAAAGAACCGCAACCACGTCGTCCGGGTCGCTGGTGAGCGCACTCGGCTGATTCGTGCTCGACAGCGCGGCGTCCTCAAAGGTGACTGCGCCGAACGACTGCACCGTCATGTTGGTGACCGTCGCGCCGTTCCATGGGAAGGCAAAACCGATCGGGAGCGTCGCACGGCCACCGTACGTGTGGATGCCCGTGTCGAAGCCGTTTGAGATGCTCGGGCACTTGCGCGTGCCCGCAACGTAGATGCACGCACGGTAGCCGGACGTCGCATCGGACTTGCGCGAGAGGCAGCGCTGCGAACCACACTCACCGTCAACGTTGCACGTGCTCGATGCGCAATCGCTCGGAATCGCGCACTCCCGGAAGTCGCGACACCTCGGACACGTGGTCGCGCCACCGCAATCGATGTCCGACTCACCACCGTTCTTCACGCGGTCGGTGCAGCTCGATTCGGTGCAGGTGCTGCCGTCACAAATGTGCGAGGCGCAGTCCGAGTTCTCTGCACAACCCTCCCCCGCGTGGCAAACGGGGCACGCCGGACCACCACAGTCCTTGGCTGTTTCGTGCCCGTTCTTCGTGCCATCGAAGCACGTCGACTGCGTACATTCATGGTCGACGCAAAGGCCGGAAATGCAGTCACCGTCGTCGGTGCAGCCCTCGCCCGCGCGGCACGGACCGCAGTCGGGACCGCCGCAATCCCGCCCTGTCTCGTTTCCGTTCTGAAGCCCGTCGTCGCACGAAATGCACCGGGTGAACGCACAGGCGCCGCTCTCGCAATCGGAATTGCCAAGGCACTTCGCGCCGTCGCCGCACCGTGCGCACCCGACGCCACCGCAATCCACGTCGGACTCGTCCTGATTTCGAACGACATCCGTGCAGGTGCCGGCAACGCAGGTCCCCGCGTCACAGCGGTGATCCGCGCAGTCGAGGTCGCCGTTGCAGCGTTGTCCCGCACCGCAGCCACCGCAGTCGCCGCCGCAGTCGAGATCGCTTTCGCGTCCGCTCTGTTTTCCGTCGCCACACGACGTCGCCCGACACATGCCCCCTTGGCACACGCCCGACGCGCAGTCCCGATCCTCTGCGCAAACGCCGTCGGCACCACATGGAGCACACGTCACGCCGCCGCAATCCACATCGGTCTCGTCCTGGTTTTTCGTCTTGTCCGTGCACGAGGCGACGAGGCAGAAGCCAACGCTGCAGACGCCGCTCCCGCAGTCTCGGCTGAGCTGGCACCCGGCACCATCGGGGCACGGCGCGCAGGAGCCTCCGCAATCGCGGTAGGTCTCATCCACGTTGCGTCGGCCGTCGTAGCAGTGCCGTGGATAGGCGTCGCCGCCCCCGACGCCCCCCTCCGCGGTGCACGCGGAGAGCAGAACCAGCAACAACGCGCCTTTCCAAAACCGCGATCCCATGCCCCGACGCCCTCCTTTGTACCACTCCGATTGACCCCCCGCGAAAGCTTTGGTCACATCCGCCCATGCTTCAGAAAGTGCTCGTGGCGAACCGCGGTGAAATCGCCGTGCGGGTCATCCGTACACTGCGGGAGATGGGCATCGTATCCGTCGCGATCTACAGCGACGAGGACCGCGGCGCGCTTCACGTCCGCATGGCCGACGAGGCCTACAACGTCGGCCCCGCCCCCACGAAGGAGAGCTACCTGCGCGCGGACCGCATTCTTGATGTGTGCAAACAGGCCGGCGTGGACGGCGTGCACCCGGGGTACGGCTTCCTGAGCGAGAACGCGGAATTTTCCCGGGCATGCCACGATGCGGGCATCACGTTCATCGGCCCCGACGCGAGCGCCATGGAGGCGATGGCGTCCAAGACCGCCGCGCGGGAACGCATGATCGCGGCTGGCGTGCCCGTGGTCCCGGGGGCGCACGTCGGCACCGTTCGTGAACTCGAGGCGGCCGCGAAGAAGCTCGGATTCCCGGTGCTCCTCAAGGCCTCCGCCGGCGGGGGCGGCAAGGGCATGCGCCTCGTTCACCGCGCCGAGGACGTGGCCAGCGCCTTCGAACGGGCTCGGAGCGAAGCGAAGTCGTTCTTTGGGGACGACCATGTCTACGTTGAGAAGGCCATCGTTGGCGCTCGGCATGTCGAGATCCAAGTCCTCGGCGACCGCCATGGATCCGTTGTGCACTTCTTCGAGCGCGACTGCTCGATCCAGCGGCGCCACCAAAAGGTTGTGGAGGAAACCCCTTCACCGTCGCCGCACGCCAACGAAGCGCTCATCGAAAAGATGGGCGAGGTGGCCGTCCGCGCCGCCAAGGCGGTGGACTACCACTCGGCGGGAACCGTGGAATTCCTGCTTTCGCCGAACGGTGAGTTCTATTTCCTCGAGATGAACACGCGCCTCCAGGTGGAGCATCCGATCACGGAGCTCATCACCGGCACCGACCTCGTGCGCGAACAGGTGCGCATCGCCGCGGGGGAACCCCTCGGCTACACGCAGGCGGACATTCGTCGCCTCGGCCACGCCATCGAATGCCGCATCTACGCCGAGGATCCGGCGACGGGCTTCTTGCCAAGCCCGGGGCGCATCGAAGTCCTCCGCGTCCCGGCGGGGCCCGGCGTTCGCGACGATTCGGGCACCTACGAAGGCGCCACCATTTCAAGCTACTACGACCCGCTCGTATCGAAACTCTCGGTCTGGGCGCGGACGCGTGAAGAGGCCATCGACCGCATGCGACGCGCACTCTGCGAGTACGTCGTCATCGGTCCCCGCACGAACGTGCCGTTCCACCTCGCGCTCCTTGCCCACGAGGCGTTCCGCCGCGGCGAGTACGACACGGGCTTTCTCGAACGCCACGCGGGCGAGCTCGGCATCGAACACCCGTCGGAGGACGAAGCGCGTGAAGTCGCCCTCGCCCTCGCGGCGCTCACACTCAGCACGAATCCGAAGGGCAACGGCCACACGGAGCCCACGGGCACTGCGACCGCGCAGCCCTCCGCGTGGCGGCGGGCGCTGTATTGATGGCATCGCCCGCGTACGCGGGCGAACGCACCGGGGGGCCACCAACGCGAGGGGGTATTACGACTTCACGATGACCACGGCCGCTTCCGGGTTCCGGAGCCGTGAGTGTTTTCGACCGTAGGCCCAGTAGAACACCACGCCGAGGGCCATCCACGCGAAGAGGCGGATGAGCGTCGCCGTCGTCGCCGTATACATGAGAACGCCTGACGTCAGCGCGCCGCAAATGGGCACAAAATAGGCGCCGCCCGGCACCTTGAACGCCCGCGGGATGTCGGGACGACGGATGCGGAGGATCATCACCCCGAGGCTCACGAGCACAAAGGCGAAGAGCGTGCCGATGCTCGTGAGCTCACCGAGGATGTCGATGGGCAGAAGCCCGCCCGCAATGGCGCAGACGATCCCCGTGATGATCGTCGTGACATGCGGCGTGCCGAACTTCGGATGCACCTTGGCCGCGAACTGGGGGAACAACCCGTCGCGCGCCATGGAAAAGAAAATGCGCGGCTGTCCGAGCAGCATCACGAGCATGACCGACGAAAGACCCGCGATGGCACCGATCTCGACGGCCGTCTCGAGCCACCCCATGCCGGTGGCGTGGATGCCCACCGCGATGGGGTGGGGCACGTTGAGTTCCGTGTACGGCACAACGCCCGTGAGGATGAGCGACACGGCAATGTAGAGAACCGTGCAAACGACGAGGGACCCGAGGATGCCCACGGGGAGGTCCTTCTGCGGATTCTTCGCCTCCTGCGCCGCGGTCGAGACCGCATCGAAGCCGATGTACGCGAAGAACACCATGGTCGCGCCCTGGAACACGCCGCTCCAACCGTACTTGCCGAAGGCACCTTGGTTTGCGGGAATGAACGGATGCCAGTTTTCAGCGCGAACGAAGCTCGCCGCGAAGGCGATGAACGCGAGCACCACCGCCACCTTCACGAAGACGATGGCCGTGTTGAAGCGCGCAGACTCCTTGATGCCGACCACCAAGATCCCCGTGACAACCAGCGCGATCAGCATGGCGGGGACGTTGACGATGCCCTCCGTCGCGATGAAGTGATGCGTTTTTTCGTCCCAGAGAACGGGGCTCGTGGTCCACGCCTTCGGTAGTTCAACACCGAAAATGTGCTCCACAAACGCGCACACGTAGCCCGACCAACCGACACTCACGGTGGCCGCGCCAACCAGATACTCGAGGATCAAATCCCAACCGATGATCCACGCGACGAGCTCGCCCATGGTCGCGTACGAGTACGTGTAGGCACTCCCGGCGATGGGGATCATGGAAGCCATCTCGGCGTAGCAAAGGCCGGCGAATGCCGACGCCACGCCTGCAATCACGAACGAAAGGGCCACTGCGGGTCCCGCGTTCGCCGCCGCGGCGCGGCCCGTGAGCACGAAGATGCCCGTACCGATGATGGCTCCGATGCCCAGCATCACGAGGTCGGTTGCACCGAGGGAGCGCTTGAACCCGTGGCCATGTTCGGCATCCGCGCGGAGTTCGTCGACGGACTTGGTGGCGAAGAGACCTTGAGGCACGGGGACCCCCTTTGTTGAAGGTTTGCGACTCGTGGCACGGGGACGGGGGGCGTTCAAACCGTCCCGTGCCCCCCGGGGTCCCGCGCCGAAATGCCTGTACTACGCCCGCTGGATGTGCGCGGAACCGCCCCGTCGATGCGCGGGGCGCCGCCGAGCTGTGGTTGCGCTACTCGACGGCCACGGTGCCCGTTCGGTACGCACTCGAATCGCTCGAGTGGAGGAGCGCCGCATCGTCGTCGTCCACGGTACCGTCCGCGGACCGCACGACGAAGCACCCCGCGCTCCCACCGCCACCGCCGCCGTTGTTGCGCGCATCGAAGTTGGTCGCATCGTTGCCCGACTGCGCATCGGCGTCGTCGGCCGAGCTACCGCTCCCGCCTCGACCGTCCGATTCGTTCGAGCCGGCACCGCTCGCGCCGCCCGACGCGCGCGCGTTCCCGGCGTCGAGACCGGGATCGCCGTCCCCGCCGTTGCCCACGAACATGACGCCGCCCCCACCGCCGCCGCCCCCGCGAGCAGGACCGTCCCCGCAATGGAAACGGTCTCGGCCTCAATGAGGAGTGCGCCGCCGCTTCCGCCGCCGCCGCCGGCGCCCGTGTCCGCATTCAGCTGGTTCGAGCCGAGCCCTCCGTGTCCCTCCCCGCCGGCAGCGCGAATTGAGCCCGTGAGTACCAACGCGTGGCGCGCGGTGAGCTGAATTGCGCCACCGCCGCCGCCGCCGAATCCACCGGTGTTACCGACGATCGGCGCGCCGCGACCTCCCCCGCTGCCGCCCACGAGGGGAGCGAGCATCCACGCGCCCGTCACCTGATCGCCGCCGTCACCACCGTCCGCGTCTCGACCGTCGCCACCGTCTCCGCCACCGCCACAGAGGGCGCCCCCTCCGCCGCCGCCGCTTCCGGAACCGCGCTGCTGCGACTCGCCACCAAGTCCGGGCGACATCCCGAGGCCATTTCCGTTCCCCACCTGCGTTGCCCCCGGGTAACCGCCCGCGCCGGGGGTCGGCCCGTCCGCGGAGGCGTCGATGGTTCCATCGATCTGAATGTTGCCATTCGCCACGATCGCCACTGGTCGTGAGCCGATGATGCGAAGCGTGCCCTGCGAAGTAATCGTGAAGTCCGCCGTCGGAATCACGCAGAGCTCGGACGCGGTGAAGCCTTCGAACCGCGGCTGCCGCACGATGATACTCGCGGAGCCATTGGGCAGCGTCGCGTTGCCACAGTTTGCTGAATTGAAAGTCACGTTCCCGGTGATCTGCACCGGCTTGGCCGTGTCGTGCCACGTCCAACGGTCGACATTCGAGGGCACGACGTGCTTGCAATCCGAGCCCGCACCGCATCCGAGCACGCAAGCCTCGGACTTCGCGACCGCGCCGTCGCAATACGTTCGCGTGCCGTCCTTGCACGCGGGCGTCGTGCCGCAGCCGCCGCCGGCACCATCGGGCGGAACGGAGCCGTCCAGCTCCGGCACGGCGGCGTCGGGGCCGGGGGGTGTCGTCGTGTCTGCGGGGTTCCGTAGGTCGGACGGATCGGTGGCCGCCACGAGGCTGCAGCCGGAGAGCAAAGCCATCAACAGGGGCGCAGCGGCGAGGCCACGCGCGGCAATCCAAGGGAATTTCACAGTAGGCAAGTCTGGCTCCGACGATGCGGGCCGGCCAGGTGGCACACGGAATGCCTCGCGAAACTGGCCTGAGGCCGTGCGAACCGAGGGGTTTTCTGCCGCCGCACTGCTAACGTCGCGGCCATGCAAGGGTTCCCCGGCACGGACGCGTGGATCGCCATGGGCATCGCGGCGGCGGTGCTGGCGGGCATGGCGTTCAACGTCGCCGGCGCAGACCTACTCATGGGCGGCGCGCTCGCCGCGTTGCTCGCGACCGGCCTGCTTACCCCCAAGGACGCCTTCGCCGGTTTTGGGAGCGAGGCCGTTGTTAGTGTCGCCGCGCTCTTCATCGTGGCCGCCGGCATCCGCGAAACGGGCGGACTCGATTTCTTCGTCCGTTCGGTGCTCGGGCGCCCGAAGCGCCTCGCGTCGGCGGAGGCACGACTCGTGCTGCCCGTGATCGGCGCGTCCGCATTCGTCAACAACACGCCGCTCGTTGCCATGCTCGTCCCCGTGGTGAGTGACTGGGCCAAGCGCATCGGTTTTTCGCCATCAAAATTCCTGATGCCGTTGAGCTTCGCCGCCACACTTGGAGGCACGTGCACGCTCATCGGTACGAGCACCAACCTCGTCGTCGTGGGCATGCTCGCAACGCACGCTCCGGACGTGCACATCGGAATGTTCGACCTCGCGCAGGTCGGCGTGCCGGCCGCCCTCGCGGGGGCTGCGTTTCTCGTGTTTGCGCCCGCGTGGCTCCTGCCCGATCGTGCCGGTGTCGCGGCGCAATCCCTCGGCGATCCACGGGAATACACCGTGGCCATGCGGGTGGAATCGAACTCACCCGTCGTGGGCCAAAGCATTGAGCAGGCCGGGCTACGGCACCTCCCCGGCCTCTTCCTCACGGAGATTCAGCGCGAGGGGGAGTCCATGGTGGCCGTCAATCCGAGCCGCACCATCCGCGCGGACGACGTGCTGGTGTTCGCCGGGGTGGTCGACAGCGTCGTGGACCTGCGCCGTATTCGTGGGCTCGTGCCCGCCACTGACCAGATCGCCAAGCTTTCCGAGTCCACGCGTCAACGGCGTCTGGTGGAGGCCGTCGTGGGTGCGCAGTCCTCCATCGCAGGCACCACGGTTCGGGCGTCGCGTTTTCGCACGAACTTCAACGCGGCCATCATCGCGGTGCATCGACACGGCGAACGCATCCAGTCGAAGATCGGTGACATTCAACTCGAATCCGGCGACGTGTTGCTCCTCGAAGCCCGCCCGGGATTTGCGGAACGTCACAGGAACGACCGGACGTTCGCGCTCGTGAGTGAAGTGGCCGGAAGTGAGCCGCCACGGCACGACCGCGCGTGGATCGGCGGGCTGATCCTCGCGGGCATGGTGCTCTCGAACACGCTTGGCCTGTTGCCCCTCTCGACGGCCGCGCTCCTCGCCGCGGGCGCCATGCTCGTCACCCGCTGTGTGACCGGGGAACAGGCGCGGCGCTCGCTTGAGATTCCGACACTCATCGCCATCGCGTGCTCCTTCGCGGTGGGGCTCGCACTCGACAAAACGGGCGCCGCGGGCTGGATCGCGAGCGGTGTGGTGACCGCGGCCCTGCCCTTCGGCAAGGCCGCGCTCCTCGCAACGCTCTATCTCGTGACGGCCCTCATGACGAACCTGGTGACCAACAACGCGGCGGCGGCGCTCATGTTTCCCGTGGTGCTATCCGCCGCCAAGGTCGCCGGCGTGGACACGCGCGTCGCGGTCATGGTGCTCATGCTCGGTGCTTCCGCGAGCTTCGCCACCCCCATCGGCTACCAGACCAACTTGATGGTGATGGGCCCCGGCGGCTACCGCTTTGGGGATTTCATGCGAATGGGCCTCCTCACCCAGCTCGCCGTGGCCCTCGCAACGCTCGTGGCCGCCTCGTTCCTCCTCGGGTAGCGAGCGACGACAAACGGCGCTGCGCTTCCGAATGGCGAGAATGACAATCCCGACGTAGCCTCCGGGCCGTGCCGAGATTTCCACGGGTGAGTCCCACCAGCGAAGGCCTGTCCTCGGCGGTATTCTCGAGCCTGCTCGAGCGTGCGCGCGCGTCCGGCAAGCACGTGTACCCACTGCACGTCGGCGACACGTACCTCGCGCCGGTGTTTGAGGCGCAGGCGGAGGCGCAGCGGGCGGCGGAGATCCCGCGCCTTCACAACTACCCCGGGGTGCACGGTGTTCCGGAACTGCTTCGCGCACTCGCGGCTCGCATTTCCGCGCGCGGCGATCGCCCGATCGATGTCGGTCAGGTCCAGGTCGTGGCCGGCGCAACGAGCGGGCTCAGTGTGCTTTTTCAGACCGTTCTCGATCCCGGTGACGAGGTCCTGCTCCTCGCCCCGTACTGGCCCCTCGTCCGTGGAATTGTCGCCTCTCGGGGCGGCGTGCCGGTGGAAGTCCCGTTCTTTGATCGGGTCGGTGCCGAAGGGTTCGACGCGGAGGCGGCCCTCGAAGCAGCGGTCTCCCCTCGCACCGTCGCCCTCTACGTCAACTCGCCGCACAACCCCACGGGCCACGTGCTCGACCGGTCGACGATGGACGCCCTCGCGCGCGTCGCCACCCGGCACAATCTTTGGATTGTCAGCGACGAAGCGTACGAAGACTTCTGGTACACGGAGACGAGGCCAGAGCCCGTTTGGAACCATCCCGGTCTCCGCGAACGCACGGTGGCCGCGCATACGTTTTCGAAGGGCTACGGGCTCGCCGGTGGGCGGGTGGGCTACCTGCACGGTCCAGGCGAGATCATCGCGAAGCTCCGTTCCGTTCACACATTCCAGGCGTACTGCGCACCGCACCCGATGCAGTGGAGCGCCCTTCGTGCCCTCGAACACGGCGATGCATGGATCGCCAAAGCGAGGTCGGCCTACGCCGAAGCGGGACGACGCGCGGCCGCGGCGCTCGGTGTGCCTGCGCCGGCGGGCGGTACATTTATCTTCTTCGACGCGCGGCCGTACCTGCGTTCTGGCGAAGACATGCGCGGCTTGCTTGAGCGGTGCGTGGACGGTGGCGTGCTGCTCACGCCCGGCGGCGCGTCGGGACGCGACTACGAGTCGTTCATTCGCCTCTGTTTCACCTCGGTTGAGCCCGGGGCCCTCGACGATGCCCTCCAGCGACTGCGGACGGTTCTCGGGCGTTAGCTCCGCGTCCCGCTCTACCTGGCGTTCCCTGAGCCCAGTTCGCTAGACTGTCCCCATGCGCATGTGGATCGGCGCCTTCGCGTTCGCCATCGCCCTGGCTGGGTGCGCGGACCCGGCAAATGGTGACCCCGGGTTCATCGCGCCGGGTCGCGACGGCGGCGATACCGACGACTCCAACATGCCGGACAATTGTGGTGTCTGCGAACACGGTGAGTGCGCAGAAGCCAATTGCCAATGCGAAGCAGGATGGCAGGGCGCAAGTTGTGCCGAACCGCTCACGAGCTGCCGCGCGATCCTCGTGGCCGACCCGGCCGCGCCGAACGGCGTCTACACGATCGACCCGGACGGCGTGGGAGGAAACGACGAGTTCGCTGTGTACTGTGACCAGACCACCGATGGCGGCGGCTGGATGAAAATCCTTCAGTACAAGGATCAGCCGTACACCCCCACGCGCAACGCCGCGGGGACCATCGCCACGCCCACCGTCTCCGATTTCGCGAAGCTCGCGGACGCACGCATCAACGCGGTCCACGGCAACGTGCGCGAGTATCGACTCAACGGGAGTCTTTCGGAGAAAAAGCTCTTTCTAGCGGTGGACGACACCCTCGAGTTTGACGACACGAAGCTCGGCTGGGGGATGGCGGGCCACGATGTCACGTTCTGCCTCGCGACCGACTACGCCGGATGCACAGCCACCGTCGCACTCAGCGGCATCGCCGTCATCGACAGCTTGAAGATGGTCAGCATGCCGGTGGGTGAAACCGACAACGCGTGCGACCGCTATTTCACGGACTGGTACTCGGCGGACAACACCAATCGGATCCCGGGTTGCTACCCGGATCAGGTGTCGGGCAAGCGCTGCGTGTCGGCCGGTTGGTACTGCGGGCCGAATGCCTACCCGGGCACGGGCCACCCGATGATCGACAGCTTTGCGCTCTGGATGCGCGAAGGGCCCATCGGGTCCCCGTAGACCGGACCCGGGGCTCGCCGAGCGCTACGCCTTCTTCGCGTACGCGTTGCAGTACCCCGCGGGGTTGATCGGGCCCTTGATGACCTTGCAGGTTCCGCAGGCATCGGGCGCGCCCGCCTCGTAGAAATTGCAGTTCGCGCAGTTCTTGTCGGCGTGGGGTGATTTGTCAGCGTACTGCTGCGCCGTTCGAAGCTGGAGGTCCGTCGCACTCACGCTCGACGTATCGGTGCAGGAAAGTTCCTTCTTCGACTCACCACATCCCGAAAGGAGCCAGGCACTCGATCCCGCAAGGACCGGCAACGACACGGTGGCCTTGATCCACGTACGACGCGAGTGAACGTTGTTTTCAGCCATGGCAGTCTCCTCCTGCGAAATCTTGAGCGGGGCAAGGACGTGGGCCCAAACCGCCGATTGGACAAGTCAACCTCGTCCCCACCCGCAAGTCTAGATATCGGACGACTGCGCAAATCGCGTTCCGTCGCACCGCCGAGTGAAACACTCGACTAGGGGCTGTCCCTAGTTCGCGCTATCGAGAAGCTGGCTCATTTCAATTGGTTGGCGGTGTG
>JAWKRM010000006.1:0-156660 GCA_041389625.1 Polyangiales bacterium | reverse complement strand
CGTGCGGGATCAAGTGCGCCACCGCTATCTCGAAGCCTTTCGTTGGCGGCGCGGCGAGTGGGCATTTCTTCCCTTCGCGACCAGTGATGAAGAGACCGTTCCGCTCACGATGGACAACGAGGAACTGCTTCGCGATGCGGCGTGCCGTGCGGATGCGGGATCGGTGCGTGAAATGCTGACGCCCCTCGCCAGCCGGCGGGTGAGCCTGAACCCGAATCCTCCGATGCCGATCACCAGCTACCGAGTTCCGGTGGGTTGGATGCGCTTGCTCGACGTGGGCTCTCCCACGACCGTCGGTGAGCTCATGCGCCGGGGTGTGGAGCCAGGTGACTTGAGTCCGGATGACGTGCAGCGTGCGGTGTACCTGGGCATTTCCTGCCGATTGCTCGAAGTCGAGGGGCTCACCGTCGGCGTCTGACGGGCCCCTCGCGGCGCCACGCGCTTTTCGTCCGCCGTCGCTGTGGTACACCACCGAATGGCATGACGTACTTCGACCTCATCGCACCCGAGCACGGCGCGATCCCGGTGCTGGTCGAGGTGCCGCACGCCGGACTTGAGATTCCGAAGGCGGTCCTCGAGACCGTCACGGTGTCGAAAGAAAGCGTCATGCGTGATGCCGACATCTTTGTTGATCGGCTCTACGATTTCGCGCCGACCGTCGGGGCGCATTTCCTCGCGGCAAAGCTCTCCCGCTACGTGGTCGACCTCAACCGCGCCGCCAATGACGTGGATGAGGGCGCCGTTGCGGGCCGCACATCACCCATCGTTCACCAGCCCCGCGGTGTGGTGTGGCGGATGACGACCGATGGTCAACGCTGCTTGCATCGACCGCTTTCCGCCGCGGAGTTTCAGGCGCGAATCGATCTGTATTACGCGCCCTACCACGCGGCCCTTGAGGCCACCTTGCGGGCGATTCGAGAGCGCTTCGGGTGGGCGATTCTGCTCGCCGCGCATTCCATGCCCTCGGTGGGGCGCACGCAGCACAGCGACCGGGGCATTCGACGGGCGGATATCGTGCCGGGAACCCGCGGACGAACGACGGCGGCCGCCGAGATCATCGACGTAGTGGACGGGCATTTCCGCGCCGCCGGCCTCAGCGTTCGTCACGATGAGCCGTATCGAGGGGGGTTCTCCACGACGCACTACGGTCGTCCGAGTGAGGGCTGGCATGCGGTGCAGATCGAGCTGAACCGCGCGCTTTACGTGGACGAGGCCACGTACACGTACCGCACGGAGGACGCGGCGAGGCTTTCGGGGCTCCTGCGCGGCCTCGTCGAGAAGCTGGGCGCGGTGCGTCCCCCGTCGGGTTGAGCCGCTACTTCGCCGCGGGGGCGTCGGCGACAACGACATCTTCGCCGGATTGCACGACCAGGCGGTAGCGACTGTTTGCCGTCTGCAGGTAGTACGTTCCCTGGCCGACGATGCGAAGGATGCGCTTGACCGGTGTCGTCACGTATTCGTGGAGGCCGTCGGGGAACTCAATCACAACCACGGCGCCTTTGCGTGGCGCACGGAGGAGGCGTCCAACGACGGCGCGTCCCGCTTTCTTGCCCATCTTCTGCAAGAGGACGTCCACGAGCAGAAAGCTAGCATAGGCGTTGTGTCGGGCAAAACCCGTGCACGTAGGTTCGTGTGGGAGCGCACGAAGTGGTGGGGTGCACATGCGTTGGTACTGCGCCCCGTGCTTGCACCCCTAAACCCGCACGCGTAAGAGGGTCGGCGCCATGTACGTGATGCCTCCGGAGGCGGGATGGGTCGAGGTGATCTGCGGACCCATGTTCAGCGGCAAGAGCGAGGAGCTCATTCGCCGGCTGCGCCGCGCCCAGATCGCGCGTCTTCCTCTCCAGGTTTTCAAGCCCGGGATCGACGACCGCTACCACGCGACGCGCGTGGTGAGTCATTCCGCGAGCCATTTCGAAGCGATGACCTGCTCCACGTCGCAGGAGATCGCCGCCAGGATCGCGGCGGACGTGGCGGTGGTGGGGATCGACGAGGTTCAGTTCTTCGACGTGGGGGTGGTTCCCCTCGTGGAGCGCCTGGCAGATGCGGGCGTCCGGAGTGATCGTTGCGGGTCTCGACCTCGACTGCAGCAGGAAGCCTTTCAGTCCGGTACCCGAGTTGATGGCGATGGCGGAGTACGTGACCAAGACGTTGGCGATTTTTGCACTCGGTGCGGCGCCCCGCAGGGTGGTCGCAACGGATGGCCGGCGGTGATTCACGCTTGTCGCGGTCGGCGCGGCGGATTCGTACGAGGCGCGGTCACCGCCGTGCCACCGACCGCGCGTCGAAGCGACGACGGGCGAGCTCTTCCGCGGCGCATAGCGCCCGGGTACGACGAATGGCGTCGTACTAACGGAGCGCGAGCTGAAACGAGACGACGAGACGGTCGCTCGCGAGGTCCGTGCGAGGAGTTGGGAGCGCGGTCTCGACACAACGAACGAGCGTGTCGCTCGGGAGGCGTGTGCCCGAATCGGTCCAGGGTGAATGCGCGTAGATGCTCGGCGGCGAACCCGTGCGAAACTCGAAGCGGCCCGACGTGGCACCGCCCGCGGCACCCCGAAGCGCATCGCAGCGCCCGAGGTCCGCGAGGGCGTTCCATACAGCGAGCTCGAACGCCTCGTCGCGCGGGCACGGCGGGACGCGGCCAGGACGCTCGATGCCATCGCAACGCAGGTACGCCACGCGGCCCGGTGTCATGCTGCGCGACGAGTCCGTGTGCGGCGCGTCGTCCGTGCGCGTGTCGTCGGCGCGAACGTCGTCCGGTTTCGGGTCACGTTCGGAATCGCGCGCCGGTGGCTTCGGTCGCTGGGCTCTCCGTTTCGTCCGGCGGCGCAAGGGCGGCCGCTTCCGGGGCGCTCGGCGGCGACTCGGCTTCCTCGGGTTCCGCCGTAGGAGTGGTCGGCGGCGCGGTCGGCGGTGTTGTCGGTTCGGGGAGGGCGGCGTCGGCGAGTGCGCGTGCCTCGACGCGGTCGTGCGTTTCGTGTGGGTCTGCGGCCAGGAGGCCGCCGGCGCCGAGCCCGCCGCCGAAGGCGAGCGCGCCCGTCAGCAGAAGCCGGGGCCGGGACGGCCCATCGAGGTTCCCCGCCGTGCACAACGCGAGCCATGTTGCCGCGACTTTTCGCTGCAATGGGCCCGCCCACCGGCCACGGCGGCAGGCCCTCGAGACGTTGATTTCCGCGCCCCGACCGGGAATCATCCGATCCGCATGTTCGAGTACGTTCTGGGGAGTCCGAGGCAGCATCCCGTCGCCCGGACCGACGACGCAGGGAATCGGTGGGAACACGAGTTGCGTCGAAGTGCGCTGCGGGTCCTCGATCCTCGTGTTCGATGGGGGAACGGGGCTGCGTGGCCTGGGGCAGAAGCTCCTCGGCGAAATGCCCGTGGAAGTGCACCTCTTTTGTAGCCGCGTGCACTGGACCACATCCAGGGCTTCCGTTCTTTGCGCCGGCGTTCGTCGCGAGGAACGCATTGATCCACATGTACGGCGGTGCTCCAGTTTTTTGAGGAGCAGCTCGAGTCGGTGATGGCCGGGCAAGGATGGAGTTCCCGAACTTCCCCGTGAAGCTCGACCAACTGTCGAGCAACCTGGTGTTCATGACATCAAGCCGGGTGCGGCGTTGGAACCGGCGCCGGGCGTACGTGTGACGACGGCGGCGGGTTTCACCCCGGTGGCGTGGTGGCGTACCGCGTCGACTACGACAGGCGATCGCTCGCCTACATGACAGACACCGAGTACGGCACCGACGCCGATCGCGGACTCAGGCGCTGGCCAAAGTGTCGACGTGCTCATCTACGACTGCATGTACACGCCCGAGGAGTACCGGGGCGAGGCTCCATCTTTCGAAGAAGGGTGGGGGCACTCGACGTACGAAGGCGGCGTCGCGGTGGCCAAGGCGGCCGGGGCAAGCAGCTCGTGCTGTTCCACGCCGCGCCGATCCGGATCAATCCGACGACGACGTGCGGGCAAGGAAGCGCGCACGAAGGCCTGTTCCCCGCGGCCACGGCGGCGCGGGAAGGGCCTCTCCATCGATATCGGCTGGGTCGATCGCGGCGAGTCCGCGGTCCGCGTCCCGCGGCGTTTTGCCGCGGCGGAATGGACGGTTGGCTCGCGTGCGCACCACGGGGCGATTCTTTGAAATCGCACCCGAATCACCTCGGCACACCTCCTGCAGTTCCGCTCGCGCAGTTGCGAACCCACGCGCAGCGGAAGGAAGGATGTCATGACGCCCACCACGCTGGATCGTTACCGCCGGTCCCTTGCACATGTGCAGGTGCTTGAGCCGGCCGAGGAGCTTCGCCTCGCCGCCGCTTGGCGAGCGGGAGACGAGCGGGCGGGGCAGAAGCTCGTGGAAGCAAGCTTGCCGTTCGTGATCCGCATCGCACGGGAGTACCGCCGCTGGGGCATTCCGCTCGAAGACCTGATCCAGCAGGGGAACGTCGGGCTCCTCAAGGCGGCTTCGAAGTTCGAGCCCGCGAAGGACTGCCGACTTATCACGTACGCCGTGTACTGGATTCGCGCGGAGATCCGCGACTACGTGGTCCGTTCCTATCGTATCGTGCGTCTCGGGACCACGCGCACCGAACGTCGCGCCATGCGCATGTTTCGCCGGACGCCCGTGGAGTCCGTGGAGGCCCTTGCCGAAGTGAGCGGCATGCCCCTCGAGCGGGCCAAGGCCCTCTGGCCGCTGCTCGCTGAGGGGACTCCTCCCTCGTGCGCGAACCGAATCGCGCCGCGGCCATCGAACGGCTAAGTCGGCGCGGCCCCGTCTTTCCGGACTCGCGTCCGGAACGGGATCAACGCGAAGGGAGTGCGCCGCACGCTCGACCGCGCCCTCGAACGGCTGTCGCCGTGAGCAACGCATCGTACGCGCGCGGTTCATGTCGGACGAGCCATGTACCCTCGAAGCCCTCGGTCGGGAGATGGGCGTTAGCAAGGAAGCTGCGTCCGGCAGATCGAGGAGCAGCTCCACGGGAAAAACTGCGCAGGGACCTCGCGCTTGATTCCAGGCCAGCGGCCGCGCAAATTCGACTGACGTTCGAGCTTCGCGAAGCCACCGGGTCGCGTGTACACTCCGCGCATGCGAGCGTCGTTCGTTCTCTGCTTGGGCGTGATTTCCGTGGGTGCTGTCGGTTGCGCGACCGACCATGGCACGTGCGACGACAACCTGGCGCGGACTCCTTACTACAACGCCCTTGGCTATCCGGCGTACGGGGGACGAGCGCTCGTGGAAGTCTCAAATGTGCCAACGGGCAGTGTCACACGAAGTCGGCGGACGGCGCGCAACGCGTGGATTGCTCCCGGCGGGACTCAACTTCGACATGATCGGTTCGCGGGCGGAGCCTGGACCGGACACGGAAGCCGTTCAGCTACTCAAGCGCGGGCAGGACATCCTCTACGAGTGGCGCAGCGAAGCCTTCGAGACGGTGGATGACGGCAGTATGCCGCCCGGCGCCATCGGTGAGTCCATCGTGGCGGGCGCCTACTCGGGTGCGAAGTTCAGCGATGCACTCGACAATCCGCTTCCAAAGCTCGACTCGAGTGCGGGAAAGAAGTGCTTCAGAACTGGCTAGCGTGCGGCGCACCGGTCGTCGAAGCGCTCGGCGACTCGGGCCCGGCGCCGTTCGGTACCTGTGTGGGCGGCGACTCCGTGGGGGACCGTTGCGCGAAGAAGGAAGTACAGGTCGATGCGTCGTGGGCGAGCATTTACAACTCGGCGTTCGTGAGCTGCTTCGCGTGCCATGGAGCGGCAGCACCATAGGCGACCTCGACATGATGACGGGCGGCAAGGACGGCGCGTACGAGCGGATGGTCGGAATCTGCCCGGCCATGGCGACCGGCGGAAGCGGCGGCGATTGCTCCGCCTCCGGAAGCCAGCGCATCGTGGCGGGCGATGCGGATGCGTCGCTCCTCATCCGAAGCTCGAGGCACGGTGGTCGGAGGCGGCGCCGTGTGCGGCGACCGCATCCCATCAGGACACCGCTCACGCAGGCGCAAATCGACGTGATCCGCGATTGGATCGACGCTGGCGCAGAGAACAACTAACCACTAGATAGAGGCCATGTCTCGGCCCCTTCATGGACGCACTCGCGGCCGGCGGCCTCGTGTTCGATGGTGCCATGGGCACGGCGCTCTACAGGCGCGGCTTCCTCTACAATTCGTGCCTCGATGGCGCGAGTCTGAGTCACCCCGACGTCGTGCGGCGCGTTCACGAGGACTACGCCGCGGCTGGCGCCAACGTGCTTCAAACCAACACGTTTGGTGCGAACGCGTACCGGCTCGGCGTGCATGGACTCCGCGAGAAAGTTCGGGACATCAATCGCCGCGGTGTCGAATTGGCGCGCGCCGCGGCGGGGAGACGGCCTACGTGGTCGGCTCCATCCGGGCCACGGGCCTGGTGATGAAGACGGTGGAGGCGCACGACTGCGAGCGCATTCGCGCGGCGTTCGCCGAGCAGGCATCGGCGCTCAGTGAAGCGGGCGTCGATGCGCTCATCACTGAAACGTTTCGGCAACCCGAAGGGCTCCACCTGGCCATTGAAGGTGTACGCGAGGGCTCGAAGGGCGCGGTGCCGCTCATTGCGAGTTGCTCGTTCGATGCGTTCGGCACCATGGCCGATGGCACCGGGCCCGAGGCCATGGCGGAGCTGTTGCTCAATTGGAAGGTCGATGCCATTGGCGTGAACTGCGCGGATGGACCCGCGGGCGTCTACGAGATGGCGTCGCGCATGGCGAAGTCGCCGTTGCCCGTGGTCGCACAACCGAACGCCGGCCTGCCGCAACGTATTGAAGGTCGTTTCGCGTACATGGCGACGCCGGAGTACTTCCAGATCTACGCGCGTCGCTTGTTCAAGGCGGGCGTCAAGGGCGTGGGTGGGTGCTGCGGCACCACGGTTGAGCACATCAAGAAGATCGCGTCCGCCGCGCGCATGGCGAGTTCCGCGCAGCAAACCGATGCGGGTGGCGGCATGCGGGAGGGGCTCTCCATTGTGCCGGGCCCCGCGCCTGGCGTGCGCGTGGTGCCGACGGCGGAGAAGGGCGTCCTCGGCGCGAAGCTGGGGCAGAAGTTCCTGGTTTCGGTGGAGGTGAACCCACCGCCGGGTCTCTCGCTCGACAAGGCCATTGACGGGGCGAAGCTCCTTCGCGACGGCGGCATCGACATCATCAATGTGGCCGACGGACCGCGCGCCAGCGCGCGCATGGGCAACATGGCGCTCTGCATGCGCATTCAGGATGAGCTCGGCATGCCGGCGCTCATGCACGTCACGACCCGTGATCGAAACCTGCTTGGTCTCGTCGGTCACCTGCTCGCCGCGCACGAGCTTGGGGTGAAGAACCTCGTCGTGATCACGGGCGACCCGCCGAAGATGGGTGATTTCCCCGACGCGACGGCGGTCTACGACATCGACTCGGTGGGGCTCTTGCGCGTCGTGCAGGGCATGAACCACGGGTTCGACCCGGGCGGCAAACCCATGGGCGCGGCGACCTCGTTCTTCTGCGCAACCGGCGCCGAACCCGCGGCGAAGGACTACGACCGCGAGATTGCGCGTGTGCGTGCGAAGGTCGCGGCGGGCGCGGAACTCATCATGACGCAGCCGGTGTATGACCCGGAAGTACTTGAGCGCTTCCTCGGGGACGTGCTGCCGCTCGGCGTGCCCGTGCTCGTCGGGCTCCTGCCCCTCGCGAGCTATCGGAACGCCGAGTTCCTTCACAACGAAGTGCCCGGGATGCGGATCCCCGATCACATTCGCGAGCGCATGCGCGACGCGGGCGTGGGCGACCGGGCGCGTGACGAGGGCGTCGCCATCGCCCGGGAGATGCTTGCCGCGGTGCGATCGCGCGTCGCGGGCGCGTACATCATGCCGCCCTTTGGACGATATGAGCTTGCCCTTCGCGTCGTCGAAGGGATCGTTTGATGCGCGTCGTTGCTGCGTTCGTCGCCGTTCTTTCGTTTGAGTGCCTTTCCGGTTGCGGTGGCGCCACCTGCCCGACGACGCTCCACACGGATGCGGCGGCGTTGGTCGACGCCCACGTGGCGGGCCGTGCGAAAGTCACGACCCTGCGCGCGGAAGCCCGCGTCGAGCAGTGGGGCAAGAAGGGGCGCGTTCGGGGAACGGTGCTCATGTTTCTCGAGCGGCCGAACAAGGTGCGATTTGACGCCATGACCCAGTTCGGGCCCGCGGCGGTGCTGACGAGCGATGGCGAACGTTTCGCGCTCCTCGACATGCGCGAGAATCGCTACCTCGAGGGGCCGACGTGTCCGCTCAACATCGAGCGTCTCCTCGGCATCCCGCTCTCGGGGGAAGACGTGGCGCGACTGCTCGTGGGCGATGTGCCAAGCGGTGGTACGCCGCGCGCAGTGACTTGCACCGGAGACGGCACGTATCGTGTGACCGCGGACTTCGCGGACGGACAGCGCGCGAAATACGACTTCGCAGTGCCGGACGCCGATCTCGATGCGCCACCCGCGAAGCAACGAACTCGCCTCGTGCGCGCCGATGTTTACGACGCTCGTGGCAAGCTCGTTTGGCGCGCGACGTACGATGACTACGCGAGTGTGCGCATCGGCGACGGCGGCGCGGTGGTGCTGCCGTTTCGCGTGCGCGTCGAGCATCCGTCGCGCGGCGCGGACACGCGGATTCGGTTCCAGAAGATCGACATCGGCGTGAAGCCGCCGGACGGGGCTTTCGCACAGTCCCCACGACCCGGGCTTGCCGTCGAAGAGGTCGTTTGCGAACCCTAGGGCCTTCGCTTAAGGTCCCGGGCGATGACCGACGCGTCCGTGACGAACGTGCTCGAGGTGAAGGACCTGGTGACGGCCTTTCGCACGGACGACGGCATCCTCCGTGCGGTGGACGGGGTCTCATTCGAGGTTCGCGATGGATCGACCCTTGGCATCGTGGGGGAATCGGGGTGCGGGAAGAGCGTCACTTCGCTCTCGGCCATGCGACTCCTGCCCGCGCAACAGGGGTTTGTGGAACGCGGTGAGATCCGATTTCTTGGTGAGAATCTGCTCGCCCTCAGCGATGCGCGCATGCGCCAGGTCCGCGGCAACCAGATCTCGATGATCTTTCAGGAGCCCATGACGTCGCTGAACCCGGTGTACACCGTGGGCGCGCAGATCATGGAGGCGATCACGCTCCACCAAAAGGTGTCGGGCGCCGACGCGCGGGCGCGGGCCATCGAGCTGCTGACGCTGGTGGGCATCCCGGCGCCGGAGGAGCGCATTGATGCGTTCCCGCATGAACTGTCGGGCGGCATGCGCCAGCGCGTGATGATTGCCATGGCGCTCTCATGCAAGCCGCGCCTGCTCATCGCCGACGAGCCGACGACGGCGCTCGATGTCACCATCCAAGCGCAGATTCTCGAGCTCCTCCGTCGCCTTCAGAAGGAACTCGGCATGAGCGTGATTCTGATCACGCACGACCTGGGCATTGTTGCCGAGGTGGCCGACGAGATCGTGGTCATGTACGCGGGCAAG
Source organism: Polyangiales bacterium (assembly GCA_041389625.1). Taxonomy (GTDB): domain Bacteria; phylum Myxococcota_A; class Polyangia; order Polyangiales; family JAWKRM01; genus JAWKRM01. The sequence goes on along the minus strand of JAWKRM010000006.1, from coordinate 147,182 downwards.
GTTGTCGAGCGCGCGATGACGGCGGATCTCTTCGACGCGCCCGCCCACCCCTACACGCAGGGGCTGCTTCGCAGCGTGCCAAGCTACGCGGACAACCGGAAGCAGCGGCGCTTGCCCACGATTCCCGGTGTTGTGCCCGATCTTCGAAGCTTGCCGAAGGGCTGCCGATTCCAGGAACGGTGCACGAAGGTCGTCGATCGGTGTCGTACCGACGAACCGCCGCTCGTTCCCATGCGCGGCACCGCGCATGCGGTGGCGTGTTGGGTCGCGCACGGTGAAATGTCGTCGGGCGCGGCGGCGGCGCCCATGGAGACGTCGTCGTGACCGAGCCGTCGGTGCCCTCCGCCGTCCTCGAGGCGCGGGACGTAAAGAAGCATTTTCCCCTTGGCGGAGGCTTTCTTTCGAAGCCGCGCGGGGCCGTGCGTGCCGTGGACGGCGTGAGCCTCGAGGTTGGCGAGCGCGAAACGGTGGGGCTCGTCGGCGAGTCGGGGTGCGGCAAGAGCACGTTCGGTCGCGTTGTGCTTCGGCTCATCGAACCCACGTCCGGATCCATCCGCTTCGAAGGGCAGGACGTTTGCTCGCTCGACACGGCGGAGCTCCGCAGCATGCGGCGCCGAATGCAGATCATCTTTCAAGATCCGTACAGTTCGCTGAACCCGCGCATGACCGTGCGTGACACAGTGGCCGAACCCATGCGCATTCATAGGTTGCTCGGATCGGCGAGCGAGGAGACCGACCGCGTGGCCGCGTTGCTCAAGCGCGTCGGTCTGCGCCCCGATCAGATGAACCGCTACCCGCATGAGTTTTCGGGTGGACAGCGGCAGCGCGTGGGAATCGCGCGTGCGCTCGCCGTGGAGCCGCGCTTCATCGTCGCCGATGAGCCCATCAGTGCCCTCGATGTTTCGATCCAGGCGCAGATCGTGAATCTGCTCAAGGACCTTCAGGAGGAGCTCGGGCTTTCGTATTTGTTCATTGCGCACGATTTGGCGGTCGTGGAGTACATGAGTCGCCGCGTGGCCGTCATGTACCTCGGGCGCATCGTGGAACTTGCGGAGTCCGCCGCGCTCTATGCGGAACCGAAGCACCCGTACACGCGCGCGCTCATGAGCGCGGTGCCCGTCCCCGATCCCAAACGCAAATCGAAGCGCCGTGTGCTCGAGGGGGACGTGCCGAACCCGGTGAATCCGCCGACGGGCTGCACGTTCCACCCGCGGTGTCCCATCGCAAAGCGGGGTCTCTGCGATCGCGAGGAACCGGTGCTCCGGGAGGTGTCCCCGGGGCGTTGGGCGAGTTGCCACCTCGCGGAATAGCTCCGGAAACCGAGTCGTTGTCCGTCGGCTGTACGTGATGTGCGCAACCGCGCTGGATCACGGTTGACGACAACCAAGCCCGACGGTACATCGGGTCGACTCGAAGTCGAATGTTTCCGGGACTTAAGCGAATGGAACGCGGACTGCTTGTGGCGGTCATGCTTGCGACGGGATGCGGCGCGGCGACTCCGTCCGTCGAGGACTTCCAGCGCTCGGACAAAGAGTACGAGCTCGCCGGCGCGCTCTACGCGGAGTCGAACGTCGCATCCGCGCTTCAACACCTCGGCACCTCGCTCGAGTACGACCAGAACAACACCAAGGCGCACATCCTTCTCGGGCACATTCACCTGCAGCGACGGGACTTCGAGAAGGCGGAGAACCACCTTCAAAAGGCCATCGAGTTGCTCCAAAAGCGGCCGGAATTGGCGAGCGAGCGGGCGGAAGCGGGGAATCTCCTCGGCGTCGTGTACATGCTCGACCGCAAGTACGCCCTGGCCGAGAAGGTGTTCAAGGAAACCGCGAGCGACATGCTCAACCCGACGCCCTGGCTTGCGTGGGGCAACCTCGGTTCGATGTACCTCGAGCAGAAGCGTTACGCCGAGGCGAAGGATGCGCTGGTCACCGCGGTGAACGTCCAACCACGCTTCTGTCTTGGTTACCGCTGGCTCGGGCAGCTCTTCATCGCGCAGGAGCAACTCGAGGATGCGGACATCGCGTTTACGCGCTCGGTTGAGCCGCCCGAAACGGATGAGCTCTGCTCGGGCGCGCCGAACCAACTTGCATGGCGGCTCCGCGGCGAAACGCGTGCGCAGCTCGGCAACCGCGACGACGCGATTTCGGATTTGGAGCGGTGCATTGAGCTCGGCGCACGCTCCGACGACGGCATGAAGTGCCAACGGTTTCTCGACGGTCTAAACACCGGCGATCACGCGGCGACCAAGGAGTGAACGTGCAATCCATCGGAGAACAGCTCAAGCGGGAGCGGGACCTTCGCGGCATGTCCATCGAGGAAGTGGCGAAATTGACGCGAATCCCCCCGAAAAACCTGGCGCTGCTCGAGGCCGACCGCCTTGAGGCGCTCCCGGGCGACGTGTTCACCAAGGGGTTCATTCGGGCCTATGCGCGGGCCGTCGGCGCGGACGCGGAGACGTTTGTCGCCCGCTTTGATCGCATGCGTGCGCCGGAGCCTGTGGTCGTCCCGGCGCCGGTGACGATCATGCACGACATGGATCGGGGCAATCGCTTCGGCATGGCCATTGTCGTCGTGATCCTCCTCATTCTGTTCACGTTGGCCCTGTCCATCGTTCTCCAGCCGCGTCACCGGAGCACGCCCGCCGAGCTCTCGAGCGTTACGGGGCAGGGGCTTGATGGCGACTCGGCTAGCTGAGCATCTTCGGTGCCGCGCACCGAACTAACCGATGCGCTCGTCCTGCGGGCGCTCGACTACGGCGAGTCGGACCGCATCGTCACGCTGCTCACGGAGCGTTTTGGCAAGGTCTCGGTGTTGGCGCGTTCGGCGCGCAAGAGCAGGCGACGGTTCGGCGGCGTGCTCGAGCCCTATGTGGTTTTCGGCGCGAGAGTGTCGTTTGGGGCGGGGGAGCTCGGGCACCTCCACGAGGTGGAGTTGCGTCGCAGCTTTCCGCGAATCGTGACGAGTCTCGACAAGATTGCGCTCGGCGGCTCGGCGCTTTCGCTCGTCCGGGCCGCGGTGCCGGTGCGGGAGCCCGACGCGCGCGTGTTCGCCAATGTGGTGGAGTTTTTTGAGGCACTCGACGGAGCCGAGGGGCCCGTGGATGGGTTGCGCCTCGCGTTCACTGTGCGAGTGCTTTCGCTCGTGGGCTTTGAGCCGAGCTTCGACATGTGCGCGCGGACTGGGCGTCGCGCGCCGTCGAGCCAGGCCGCCTATTTCGACGCGGAGCTCAGGAGCATCGTGACCGCGGAGGCGGGTGGCGGACCGTGGCTCCTCTCGGGCGCCGTCCGTGAGTGGCTCCGGGTCGCGGTGGGGGCGGGGTGGGCAAGCGCGTTCGAAGGCGACGTGCCCGCTTCGGAGTTGCGTGCGGCGGAGGATGCGATGCGTGCGTTTGTGGAACTTCGGATTGGGCCCAAGGCCATTCAGGAAGACCTGGTGGTGCGCGTTCGGGAGCTCGGGGCCCGATGAGCGACCGACCTGACCCCAAGCAAGTTGAGGCCGTCGAGGTGCGCGCGCCGGCCGGCGCCGTGGTCCTCGAAATCGATTGGGCCGACGGACACATGGGGCACTATCCGCACCGCCTTCTCCGCGGTTTTTGCCCCTGCGCGCATTGTCAGGGGCATCAGGGGCCCATCCTGTTCCGGGAGGGCGGTTCCCTCGAACTCGAAACCATTGAAGAAGTGGGGAACTACGCCCTTCGACTCGGTTGGGCGGACGGTCACGGGACCGGAATCTATGCATTTCCCTACCTGCGTGACCTGTGTGCGTGTGGGGCGTGCGCGCCGGGGGACCCCACGGCACGTCGTTTTGGTCGGTAAGCAGGCGGCATTTGATACGATGTCCGACGGGCACGCATGTCGTCGGTTCGAATCCTGGTGGTGGAAGACAGCAGCGCAATGCGCGCCTTTGTGCGCGCGGCGCTCGAAGAAGACCCCAACGTGGAGGTCCTCGAGGCCGCGAGCGGCTTCGAAGCGCTCCGCCTCCTTCCACGGCAGAAGTTCGACGTTGTCATCGTCGACGTGAACATGCCGGACATTAACGGCCTCGAACTCGTTTCGTTCATGCGTCGGAGCGAAGCACACAAGACGACGCCGCTCCTCATCATCAGCACGGAGGCAACGCAGAAGGATCGCGAGCGCGGACTTTCCCTGGGTGCGAATGCGTACCTTGCTAAGCCGTTTCTGCCCGAACAACTTCGCGAGATGGTGGCGAAGGTCCGTGGCGAACCCTCGACGTAGGCAGTGAGCGGCGCGGACCATAGCGATGACGCGATCCGCGACGAGTTCCTCGCGGAAGCCAACGAAATCGTCGAGGCACTGTCCCGCGACCTCCTGGTGCTCGACCAGGGCAAGAACGAGCAGACGGTCGACCTCATCAACGAGGTCTTCCGCGGCGTTCACACGCTCAAGGGCATGGCGGGGATGTTCGGGTTTCACGCCATTGGGACCATCGCGCATGAACTGGAGAATCTCCTCGACGACCTCCGCCTCGGGCGCGTCGACATGTCGCGTGAAGTGCTCGACGTGTTGTTCGCGGGCATCGAGAGTTTTCAAAAGCTACTCGCCACGCCCGGTGACACGGACGACCTGGAAGTAAACAGCATCACGCGTGCCGTGGAGCAGGTTGCGAGCGAATCGCGGCAGCCGAAGGATCCGTTCAAGATCTACGAGATCGCCGACTCGGTGCTCGCGGTTCTCACCGAGTACGAGGAACATCGGCTGCGGACGAACATCCTCGAGGAGGTTCCGCTCTACCGCTACCGGGTGAGCTACCCCCTGGCGAGCATCGACGTCGCCCTTGAGGAGCTCAAGAAGCGGACGAAAACCCTCGGGGAGATCATCACGTACCTTCCCAGCGTTGGCGATGGCGATAGCGGGTCGATCGACCTGGAGATTCTCCTCGCTTCACGGGCTTCGTTTGCGACGCTCAAGGAGAGCGTTGCGAAGGACGGTGGTCGTCTCGAGCCGGTGCCGAAGGCGCGTCGCGCCGCGGACTCGAGTGTCCCCGAGCGCTCCACCGCGGGCACGCTGCCCCCCACGGCGGAGCGGGCACCCGAGCCCGAGCCCGCCTCGACCACGGCGACGGGGATGACCGCGGGCACGACGGAGGCGGGGGCCGAGCTCGCGCCCGCACGCAACGTAGGGCACTCGGTTCGCGTTGATATCCGAAAGCTCGACTACCTGATGAACGTTGTAAGCGAGCTTTCCCTTGCACGCGGAGCCGTTGAACGGATGCTCGACCGCGCGCGCGCCTATCCAGAGCTGCGAATGTTTGCGGGGGACCTCCATCGGATCAATCGCTCCCTCGAGCGCAATCTGACGACCCTCCAAGAGGGCATTCTTGGTGTGCGCATGGTGCCGCTCAAGCAGCTGTTTGAGCGTGTGCAGCGCGGTGTGCGACAGCTTGCGCGCGAGCATGGCAAGGAAGTTCAGTTTGTCGTGACGGGTGCGGAGACCGAGCTCGACAAGCTCATCGTGGAGGAGCTCACCGATCCGTTGATGCATATCGTTCGAAACTGCATCGACCACGGTGTTGAGCTTCCTGAACGGCGTGCTGGGCTCGGCAAGGCACCCATCGCGACCTTGGCGATCAACGCCTACCAGAAGGGGAACCACGTCGTCATCGAGGTGGAGGACGACGGTCAGGGCATCGATGTGGTCAAGCTGGCGAAGGCCGCCGAGCGGTCCGGCATCGCCGACGCCCAGGCGCTCCAGGAGATGGAGCGTGATGAGCTCTTGGCTCTCATTTTCCTCCCGGGGTTGAGCACGGCGTCGAGCGTGACCGACACGTCCGGGCGCGGCGTCGGGATGGATGTCGTCAAGCACAACGTGGCCAAGCTTGGTGGCGTGGTGGAGGTGCAGAGCGAGTTCGGCACCGGGACCAAGTTCACGGTCACGCTTCCGATCACGCTCGCCATCATCCGCGTGCTCGTGGTGAGCGTGGCGGGGCGCATTTTCACGGTGCCGCTTACGGCGGTTCGCGAAGCATTCGTCTTCAACCCGAAGGCGGTCCATCGAGTGGACGGCAAGGATGTCGTTACGCTCCGCGGTCAGACTTTGGTGCTGAGTCAGCTCGACGAACAGCTTGAGCTGCGCCGCGTGCGAACGTCGACGCGGCAGTATGTCGTGGTCGTGAGCGTTGGTGTTCGTCTACTCGGGTTCGTTGTGGATGATTTGCTGGGGCAGCAAGACGTCGTCATCAAGGGCCTCGGCGCAAGCCTGGCGAAGGTGCGCGGATTCGCGGGGGCGGCGGAGCTCGGCGGCCGAGACGTGGCGCTCGTGCTCGACGTGCCGACGCTTCTCGAGGAAGGCCTGAGTAGCGCGACGCCGCTGCTCGCGGGGGGAGAGGCGAAATAGCATGGCGGACAAGCCCCGAAAGGCCGACCTCGCTCGCGCGCCGGAACCGCCGCCCGAGCCCAAGCCCGTGGTCGAGGCGCCGCCGGAGGAGTACCTCGCGTTTCGTCTGGGCGCCGAAACCTATGCGGTTCCCCTTGGAGACGTGCTTGAGATCCTCCGCGTGCCCAGCGTAACGGAGGTTCCCCGGGCGGCGCGTCATGTGCGCGGTGTTGTGTCGGTTCGTGGTTCGATCACCACGGTGATCGATCTTCGCCGTCGTCTGCGTCTGGCGGATCCGGTGCCCGATCGGCAGGCGCGGGTGCTGCTCGTGCGCCGTGAGGACGAGACCGTCGGGCTCCTCGTGGACGCGGTGGAACAGGTGTACCGACTCGGACCTGGCCAAATCGAGCTTCGAAGCAGCATGAGCGGTGACACGGCGGACTACATCCGCGGCATCGGGCGCCCCCATGCAACCGACATGGCGGTCGCGACCAAGTCCAACCCGTCGAACGACATGCTGGTTCTGCTTTCGCCGAGGGAGCTCCTCAGGGATTGACGATGTTGAACCGACAACAGCATGCGAATTCCACGGCGGGAAAGAATCTCGTGGGATTTTCCGTTGCAGGGACTGACTACGCGCTCGATATCCAATCCGTGCAGGAGATCATTCAGCCGCTTCCGCTTTCGAAGCTCCCGGATGCGCACCGTTCGGTGCTCGGGTTGAGCGATCATCGAGGCGATATCATTCCGGTCCTCGATCTCCGCGTTCGGTTTGGGATCAACGCGCCGCCCGCGTTGCGGAGTAAGTGGATCGTGGCTTCGAGCTCCGCCGGTCGCGTGGGCTTCGTTGTCGATTCGGTCACCGAGGTGTTCGCCGCCGATGGCGACGCCCGTGGCGCCGTGCCGGCGCTCGCCTCCTCGGAATTGGATCGCGGAATCTCCTACGCCTGTCGGCGCGACGGTCGACTCGTGTTCGTTCTGGATGTGGCGCGTGTCGCGGCGCCCGTCTTCGGCGGCGAGGGATCCTCCGCGGGAACTCGGGAGGCGCCATGACGCGCGAGCTTGTGGCCGAGGATATCGGTGCCGAGACCCGCCGTCGGGAAGTCAGCGCGTTGCGCGGCGTGCCCGGTGCCGAGGTGGTGGAGAAGCTCGTCGAGGCGCTCGGCGATGTGGACTGGCGTGTTCGCAAGGAAGCGGTGCAGGTGGGCGCGGCGCATCCCGAGCGCATCTCGCTGATCCCGCGGTTGGTGGATTTGGTCGCCAACACGGACAACGTCGGCCAGCGCAACGCCAGCCTCGAGCTGTTCGGGCTCCTTGGTGAGGTCGCGCTCGAAGCGCTCGTCGATTCGATGAATCATGTGCCTGCGAACTCGCGCAAGTTCGTGGTGGCTGCCATCGGTGAGGCGGGACGACACGAGGACGTGCTTGTTCTCGAGCGAATGCTCACCGACGACGACCCGAACGTCGCCGCCGCGGCCCTCGAAGCCATCGGGCGCATCGGTGGCGCAGACGCGGAGCGCGTTCTACGCGGGACGCTTGCGAGCGCCGATCCGTTCGCGCGCGTCGCGGGGCTTGATGGGCTCGAGCGACTCCGGGCACGCGTGCCCTTTCGCGAGCTCGAGCCGCATTTGCACGAGCGATTGACCCGGAAGGTCGCCTTGCAGCTCGCGGGCCGATCCGGGGATGTGGCGGCGGTCCCGACGGTCACGGAGGCGCTGAGCGATGGCGTTCCGCATGTCGCATCCGCCGCCGCCGTGGCCCTGACGCGCCTCTACGACGACGGCGGTGCGTGTGCCGAAGCGGTGTTGGCCGAGACCGAGGTGCTGGGTGCATCGGCGCGCGAGATCCTGCTTTCCACGCTCAGCCACGGAGATCCGGTGGCGCGGCAAGCCGCCTGTCGACTCCTGGTGCTTGCACGCGAACCGAAGGCGGTGGACGGCGTTGTCGACCTTGCGGCGAAGGACTCCATCACCGCGCGCGAACTCATGGCGCTCTCACGTTGGGGGACCGATGTGGTGTCTCTGTTGCTAGCGGCATCCGATCGCCACCGCGGGCGTGTGCGAGGCGTGGCGCTCGAGCTCGCGGCATACCTCGCCCACGGTCCCGACGTGGCCCCGCCGACCGGTGAGCTTTCGGATGAGTTGCGACGGCGGATTCGAGAAGCCGTCCAGTCGAGTGACCCCGATGCGCGGCTCGCCGGCGTGCGTTCGATGCTCCAGTGGGGCGAAGCGGAGGACGCTGCGCTCCTCACCGCCGCCGCGAAAGTTGGGCCGGGTGAGGTTTCCCGTGCCGCCGGACAGGCGCTTGAGGCGCTTGCCGATCGTCATCAATCGGCCGTCCGCGAGTCGCTCGTCCCCGTGGAGCTCGATGGGCCCGGTGGCGCGGCGCTGACGTCACTTGTCGCCAAGCTCGCCGAGGGAGATGTGGTGGGTCGGCTTCGCGCTGCCCTCTCGTCCGAGGACGCGGAGATCCGGCGTTCGGCCGTGGAGGCGCTGGCCATCGTCGGCGGTGCGGACGCGGCCGAGGCGGTGGGCGTTGCGCTCACCGACGAAGACCCGGACGTGCAGGCGACGGCAGCACAAGTGCTCGGGCGCCTTCGGGATGCGAACGGGCACTCGGTGGGCGTCGACAAACTCCTCGTCGCCCTGGAGGCGGAGGACAGCACGGTACGGGCCGCCGCGGCGCGCGCCCTCGGGCAAACGAAGGAGCCACGCGCGGAGGAGCCACTTCGTGCGCTTCTCGATGGCGAAGAGCCCTTCGTCGTCGGTGCGGCGCTTGAAGGCCTTCGGCTCCTCGGAAAACCCGCGGTGCTTGAGCGAATCGATGCGTTCCTCATTCACCCCGACGAAGAGGTGGCGAAGCAGGCGCTTTGGCTCGTGTCGGAGATCGACACTGGCATGCGCATTTCGCGCCTCGCCCAGGGGCTTGGGCACGCGGCGTGGGACGTTCGACAGCTTGCCGCGATGCTGCTCGGGGAGACCCGGAGCGAGGAAGCGCTCGCAAGTCTCCGCGCGAAGCTTCCGGAAGAGGACTACGACCTCGTCCGCGATGCGATCCTCGATGCGATTACGGTGCTCGAAAGCACGCGCTAATGGCTCGCTCCTTTTTCGAGTCGGGGCCGGAGCTGTCGCTGGAGGACTTTCGCCTTCTTCGAGCGGTGATTCAGAAGTTCTGCGGAATCGCGTTCGCGGATGAAATGCTTCCCATGGTCGCGCGGCGTCTGCGTGACCGACTTGGCGCCGTCGGCGTGTCGGACTACGGCAGCTACTATCGATACCTGCGGTATCACCCCAACGGGCGGGTGGAGCTCGAGCACGTCGCGGACGCCCTCACGACGAACGAAACCTACTTCTTTCGTGAGGACTACCAGCTTCGCGCGCTTGTTCGCGACGTGTTCCCCGAGATCAAGCGCACCGGTGTGACGCAGCGTCGGCACCGCCTTTCCATTTGGAGTGCGGGGTGCTCGACGGGCGAAGAGGTGTACACGCTCGGTATGCTGATCGACGACTCGCGAATGTTTCCTGGTTGGGACATACGCATCTTCGGGAGTGATATTTCGAGAACCGTTGTTCAGACGGCGCGGCACGCGACGTACCGAGGTGCGAGCTTCCGGGCGATGCCTCCCGCGTTTGAACGCTACTTTGTTGCGGCCGCGGACGGGCGCGAGGTGCGTGCGGATATCAAGGCGATGTGTCGTTTCGGGCACCTCAACCTGCTCGATGCACATCGGTGTGCGGTGGTCGGGCAGGTGGACATCATCTTCTGCAGAAACGTGCTCATCTATTTCGACTTGGAGTCGCGTCGGTCCGTGTTGGACTCGTTCTACGAACGACTCGTGCCCGGGGGCTACCTGTTCCTTGGTCATTCCGAGTCGCTCTTGAACGTCACGACGGCGTTCGAACTCGTTCACCTGTCCTCGGACCTTGTCTATCGAAAGCCAGCCGCAGGTGCGTGAGCTTCGCGTTCTCGTCGTGGATGACTCGGCGCTCAATCGGCGCGTGATCACGCAAGCCCTTGAGTCCGTCGGCAATGTGACCGTGGTGGGGCAGGCGATGGACGGTGACGAGGCGCTCAAACTCGCCATATCCCTTCAACCCGACCTGGTCACCCTCGACCTCGAGATGCCCCGGATGGACGGGTTCACGTTTCTTCGGCTCCTCATGGCGAAGCGACCGACGCCCGTGCTCATCGTCTCGAGCTACGCGTCGAAGGAGAACATTTTTCGAGCGCTCGAACTGGGCGCCGTGGATTTCCTGCCGAAGCCGAGTCACGGGAAGCTCACGGACCCCTCCGCCGTGGCGTCGGATCTCGCGCCGCGCGTGGCCGTCGTACGCAACTTGTCCCGCGCGGCAATGGCACATCGATCGCTCGCGGGCCTCGGCTCGGCGATCATGGGCGCGGGCCGGACCTATCCGCGCCCCTCCTTGGAGCCCGACCCCGTGCTTCCGCGGCGAGTGATTCTCTTTGCGGCGTCGACCGGTGGGCCGGCTGCATTGGTGGAAATCATGAAGAAGCTGCCGGAGGCGGGTTCGTATGCGGTGGTGATCGCACAGCACATGCCGGAGCACTTCACGCATGGTTTCGCCCAGCGCCTTGGTCGCATGGGACGGCTCGATTTTTCCGAGGTGCTGGACGTACGCGAGCTTCGACGAGGACGCGGGTATGTGTGTCCTGGTGGCGCATGCATCGAATTTGTGGAGGAGCGCGGCCGAGTGTTCGTTCGATCCGCTCCTCCTCGTGAGGAGGACCGGTTCGTGCCGTCGGCGAATCGCCTGTTCGAGTCGGCGGCGCAGACCCTTGGTCGCCGCGCCGTCGCCGTGGTGCTCACGGGCATGGGCGACGACGGCGCGCGGGGAGCCGAGGCTGTTAAGCGGGCGGGCGGCATGGTGATCGCCGAATCGGACGAATCCGCCGTCGTGTACAGCATGCCCGAAGCCACTATCCGAACTGGAAGCTGTGATGACATACTTCCGCTCTCGAAAATTGGAGAACGGCTGAGGGAGATCGTGGGATGAGCGCGAGCGGAGAACGGAGCTGCCTCGTCGTCGAGGATTCGCCGATGATGCGGCGCTTGCTTGGGTTCGCGTTGGCACGCGTGGCAGGGCTCCACGTCACGGAGGCCGAGCATGGCCTTGAGGCGGTGCGCAAGTTGGCAACGCAGCGCTTTGACCTCGTGATCACGGACATGAACATGCCCATCATGGATGGGCTGAAACTGATCCGGCACATTCGAGACGACGCCGTGCACCACGAGGTTCCGATCATCGTTGTGACGACGGAACGGGGTGAGTCCGATCGTTCGCGTGCGATGTCGCTTGGTGCGACCGCGTACGTGACCAAGCCCATTCAAGCCGAAGAGATCGTCGATACCGTACGGCGCGTTCTTGGCGAGGCGTAGCGACGTGCCCGCGTTTGGCACCGAGGGCCACGTGTACGTGAAGGTTTGCGGCGTCACGACCGTCGACGACGCCGTGCGCGTGGCGGACGCGGGGGCCGACGCCATCGGGCTCAACTTCTGGCCAAAGAGCCCCCGGCGGACCGACGCGCCGACGGCGCGTGCCATCGTCGACGCGGTCGGCGACCGGGTCGAATGCGTGGCTATCTTCGTGGACGCGGACGAGGCGCTCGTCCGGGACGTACGGGCGCAGACGGGGATTCGCTGGGCACAGCTCCACGGCGCCGAATCGCCGGCGTTCGTCGAGCGCCTCGGTCCGGAGGCCTACAAGGGAGTCGCGGTGCCCGACGACGCGATGCTCGCCGATGCGCTCGCGTTCCCGGGCGCGCGACTCCTCGTGGATGCGCACGTGCCGGGCATGCCGGGCGGCACCGGGGTGCATGCCAACTGGTCCCTCGCGCGGCGCGCCGCGGCGGCGAGGCCGGTGCTGCTCGCCGGCGGGCTCCGGTCGGAGAACGTGCGGGCCGCCCTCGACGCCGTTCGGCCGGCGGGCGTGGACGTCGCGAGTGGCGTGGAGATTCGGCCTGGAATCAAGGATTCCGCGAAGGTCCGCGCCTTCGTCGAGGCCGTGCGCACTTGGGCGCTTCCCTCGGGGCCGCGGGCGAGGTAGGTGGACGCCATGCCTTCTGGGAACCCTGCCGGCAGGTTCGGCAAGTTCGGCGGTCGCTTTGTGGCGGAGACCCTGATCCCCGCCCTCGACGAGCTTGAACGCGCGTATGCGGACGCCCGCAAGGACACGTCCTTCCAGGACGAACTCGGGATGTACCTCGCGACCTATGTTGGTCGCCCGACGCCGCTCTACCGTGCGCGCCGCCTTTCGGATGCGGTCGACCTCGACGTGTGGCTCAAGCGTGAAGACCTGTGTCACACGGGCGCGCACAAGATGAACAACACCATGGGGCAGGTGCTCCTCGCACGCCGGATGGGCAAGACACGCATCATCGCCGAGACGGGTGCTGGGCAGCACGGCGTGGCCACCGCCACCGCGTGCGCGCTCTTTGCGATCCCGTGCGTTGTCTACATGGGGTCCGAGGACGTGCGTCGTCAGGCGCCGAACGTGGAGCGGATGCGACTCCTCGGTGCCGAGGTCGTTCCGGTCAACTCGGGCTCCTGCACGCTCAAGGACGCCATGAACGAGGCGCTCCGTGACTGGGTCTCGAACGTGCGAAACACGTACTACTGCGTTGGCTCGGTCGCGGGACCGCACCCGTACCCGAGCATCGTGCGGGATTTTCAGCAGGTGATCGGCGAAGAGGCGCGGGCCCAGTACCTCGAAGCCAACGGCCGGCTTCCGGACGCTGTCGTGGCTGCGGTCGGTGGTGGTTCGAACGCCATGGGGATGTTTTCGGGCTTCCTCGATGACCTTGGTGTGCAGCTCATCGGCGTGGAGGCCGCGGGCGAAGGTGTCGACACCGAGCGCCACGCCGCGACGCTCACGAAGGGCGCGGTGGGCGTGCTTCACGGGTCCATGAGCTACGTGCTCCAGACCGAGGATGGCCAGATCGCCGAAGCCCACTCCATTTCCGCTGGGCTCGACTACCCGGGAGTGGGTCCCGAACATGCGTGGCTCAAGGAGACGGGGCGCGCGACCTACGTTGCCGTGGGTGACGACGCGGCACTCGATGCCTTCGAGCTTCTGTCGCGTACGGAGGGGATTCTCCCCGCGCTCGAATCGAGCCACGCCATTGGCTACCTGCCGTCGCTCCGCCGTGCGCTCGGCCGCAGGGCGCAGGTGGCGGTCTGCTTGTCCGGTCGCGGCGACAAGGACCTGGCGTCCGTCCGCGCAGCGAAGGAAAAACGCGGGGGAGCGCAGCAATGAGCCGGATCGCCGCCGCCTTCGATCGTGCCCGTGGGGAGAACCGCGCGGCGCTCGTTGTCTACCTTTGCGCCGGTGACCCGTCGCTCGAGGCGACGGAGAGCCTGGTGCTCGCGGCCGCCGAAGCGGGCGCCGACGTGATCGAACTCGGCGTGCCCTTCAGCGATCCCACGGCCGATGGCGTGGCGATTCAGCGTGCGAGCGCACGGGCCTTGCGGCAGGGGGCGACCCTGCGGGGCGTACTCGACGTGGCGCGCCGCGTGCGCACGAAGAGCGATGTGCCACTTCTGCTTTTTGGGTACTACAACCCCATCCTCCGCTTTGGTGAGTCGAAGCTCGTTCAGGCGGCGGCGGAGGCGGGCGTGGATGGAATGCTCGTCGTCGACCTCCCGCCGGAGGAATGCGGCTCGCTTCGTACTGCGCTCGTCGAGCGAGGCCTCGACTACGTGCCGCTCGTGGCACCCACGACGACGGCCATGCGTGTCGAAGTGGTGTCCGAGGTGGCGACGCACTTTCTCTATTACGTGTCCATGACGGGGGTCACGGGCGCACGCGCCGCCGATCTCGCGGATGCGGCGGTGCGGGCTGCGGACCTCGAGACGCGCACGGGCCGTCCCGTGGCCGTGGGGTTTGGCGTCACGACCCCGGAGGATGTGCGGACGGTGGCGGCCCGCGCGAGTGGCGTTGTCGTGGGTTCGGCGGTGGTGCGGCAGATTGAGGACGCGGACAACGTTCCCGACGCCTTGGATCGGGTCAAAACGCTGGTCGCGGCCCTCCGCGCTGCGACGGGGAAGGGGCGCGCGTGAAGCGCCGTCGCGTCCGCGGAAAAAAGAAGGTCGAACCCGCGGCGCTCCGCGATGTATTGAACGCTGCCTACCCGTCGAAGGAGCCGGAGGACCTCCAGGCCGTTCGGGCGTTCTACCACTGGGAAAAGTCGGTTCCGCCGCGCGTCATCCCGAACGTGCGTCCCGTGCGGCTATCACGCGGTGTGCTCACGCTCCACGCCAAGAACTCCGTGTGGGCGCAGGAGGTGTCGTTCCTTGAGCCGCAGGTTCTTGAATCGCTGTCGCGGCATGCTCCCGAGGCGCGAATCCGGAAGATAGTCGTCCGCGTGGGCGCGCTTCCGCCGTTGCCGCCGCCGGTTCGGCGTGTTCGTCGTGCGCCGCCCGTGAGCCCCGTGCGCGAGCTCCCCGAAGAGGTTGCCCGTTCCTTGGCGGGCGTGCACGACGACGGATTGCGCGATGCCATCGCGGAAGCGGCGCGCATGGGCCTCGCCCGAGCGCGGGCGAAGCGAGATCCCGACCGTTCGGGCTGAGCTAGCCGTCGCGGCGCGGTGCGCGGGTGTGGCGTTCTGTGGCTTCCGCCAGTCGCTCAAGGGTGCCGTCGGTGAGCGAGCCTTCACGCATGCGCCAGGCCCAGTTCCCTTCGGCGGTGCCGGGGCGGTTCATGCGCGCTTCGGTGCCCAAGCCGAGCACGTCTTGCACGGGGACGATGGCAAGGCGCGACGCAGTGCGGTGGGCGACGTCGATGAACGCCCAGTGGAAACCGCCGCCGCCGTCCGTCTGTGCGTACTCCCGCACCAGGGCCTGTTCCGCCCGTCCCGCGTCCGTTTCACCGAGGGCGCGATACCAGCCGACGGACGTGTCGTTGTCGTGCGTGCCGGTGTACGCGATGGAATTCTCGGGATAGTGGTGAGGCCGGAAGGGTTCACCGCCGGGACCGGGATCGAACGAGAACTGGAGCACGCGCATGCCCGGTAGTCCAAACCCGTCCCGTAGCGCCACCACCTCGGGGGTGAGGATGCCGAGATCCTCGGCCACGATGCGCGAGGTCCCAAGTTCGCGGCGCACGGTGTCGAGAAATGCATCGCCCGGTCCCGGAACGAATCGACCGCCGATGGCGGTGGGCTCGTCCACGGGGATCTCCCAGTACCGTGAGAGCCCGATGAAGTGGTCGATGCGAACCGCATCGAAACGCGCGAGGGAAGAGGCGAGACGGTCGAGCCACCAGCGGTACCCCTCCGACGCAAGGACATCCCAGCGATAGAGGGCGTTGCCCCAGCGTTGGCCGGTGGCGCTAAACGCGTCCGGCGGCACGCCCGCGACGACGCGGGGTGAGCCGTCGGCGAGCAGGTCGAACAATCGTCGGTTGGCCCAGACGTCGGCGCTGTTGACGTCCATGAAGATGGGCAAGTCGCCGAGCAGCGAAACACCATGGGTCCGTGCGGCGTCGCGGAGTGCGTTCCAGTCCACGTCAAATCGCCACTGGCAAAAGATTTCGAAGGCGATGTCCTCCGCGAGTTCGGCGCGTGCGCGATCGAGGGCAGCGGGCTCACGGTCGCGGATGTCGCTCGGCCAGTGGATCCACGAGGCGCCGTCGAAGCGCCGCGCGAGACTCGCGAAAAGCGCGTAGTCCAGAAGCCAGTGGGCGGCCGTCGTTTCGAAGGCGGACATGGCCGCGCGGTCGTCCGCCGTCGACCCCGCGACAAACGCCGCGTGCGCGCGCCGGAGGAGACCCGTCCGGTGGGCTTCCGCCGCATCGAAGAGCACGCGGTCGTCATCGAGCGGGGGCGGGTGGGCGAGGTCGCTTTGCGCAAGCCAGCCGCGGGCGACGAGCGCATCCAGATCGAGCAGCTGCGGGTTTCCGGCGAAGGCGGTCGGGGTGGCGTACGGGGAGTTGCCGCGGCCGGGTACCACCACGGGCAGCATCTGCCACCACGACTGCTTCGCCTGCGCGAGGCGTTGGACGAACGCATGCGCCTTCGCACCGATGTCCCCCGCGCCGTGGGGGCCCGGGAGCGAGGTCGGGTGGAGGAGCAGACCGGCGCTTCGGCGCTCGAGGGGGCTCTGGTCGGGGCGATGCATTGTCGCCGCATCTACGCGCGAACGTGAGCTCGCACAAGCGCCGTGAACGCGAGTCGCGCGTTTCAGCGCATCGACAGGGCGACGGCATCCCGGCGCATGTCCACGTGGAGGATTCCGTCTTCGAGGAACGGCTCCCGCGCGGTGCGCACATAGCCAAGGCTTCCGTAGAACCGTTCGAGGTGCGCCTGTGCCGCGAGGGCGGTGGCGACGGGGCCACCCGACGCGGCGAAGAGCTGCCGGAGCCCTTCGTGAACAAGCGCGAGGCCGACGCCGCGCTTGCGATTCGTCGGGTCGACGACGACGCGGCCAATGGTGTGGTCGGCAAAGCGGGCGCCCCGGGGCAACACGCGCAGGTACGCGACCAGCCGGTCACCGTCGATGCCGAGGAGGTGCATCGCGCTCTGATCGAGGCCGTCCGTGTCGTGGTACGGACTCGCCTGTTCGAGGCAGAACACGCGCAGTCGAAGATCCAGGATCGCGTACACGTCGTGTCCGGAGAGCGCATCAAACTGCGCGTATCGCCAAGTGAGATCCATGGCGCTTCAGTCGAAAAGGCCCATGGCGTCCGCCAGGAGGCCCGCGAGGACGGATGCGGCTTCCTGGAACTCGCCGTTCAGCAGTGCCGAGCGCATTTCATCGAGGGGCATCCAACGCATCTCGCTCGCTTCGAACGCGTCGACGGCGGGGCCGGCCTCCCGGAACGCGCGGGCGCCATAGAGGTGGAAGCGCCGCGTGGTGCTGTTTCCCGAGGCGGAAGCCTCGCCGAGCTTGATCACGTCGAGGGGTTCGAAGCCGGTTTCTTCCACGGTTTCGCGGACCGCTGCGATGGCGGGGTGTTCGCCTTCGTCCACGTGGCCGGCCGGGAACTCCCAGCCGTTTGTCCCGCTCATCAATCGGCGGCGCTTGAGCACGAGGACGGCGCGCTGCTCGGGGTCAAACACCACGGTCCCGGCGGTGTCCGATGCGACGATGCCCTCATGCCGGTACGCGTGCCCATCGAGGGCGAGGTCAAGTTCGGCCACTCGCACACGGTTGCCATCAAATCGGGTGCGACCGCCGCGGATCTCGATTCCTGCGGCGCGTGCCCGTTCGAGATGGGCGTCCGAAAGGGCGATGGCCTCGAACGGCTCGTCGACGGCCGTGATGCCGCGGATGCGTCGTCCGAGGCCCTCCACTCGAAGCCCGACGGTTTCGCGGGCCGCGCGGAGGCCGTCGGTCGCGAGGGTCGCAAGCGCGCGTACGGTCGCGGCCTGGGCACCGACGCTCGCCGTGGGAGACGCTGTGGACGGAACCGCGCGCGACTTGGCGTCACCCACGGTTGCGTCGACAAACGCATCGCCCAGGGCGGAAAGCGACAGGCCGGCGAGCGCGACGGCGACGAGCACTGCGTACTCCGCGGTGGCTCCGCGGGTGTCCCTGGAAAGGCCGCGCATGGCGGGGCACCACCTATCACCTGAGCGCCGCACCGCAAGTCGCGGACGGCCGTACGCGGAACCCCCTGACGATCGCGCTAGGGCGCGCACCAACTCGGCCCGGGGGCCGTGCAATCGCACCCCGGCGCACTGATTTCCGGGCAGGCATTCGGCGGCGCGTCGTCGCGGTTGCATTCGCCGGTGACGTCGCCGGTTTCGATCCAAGTGCAGTCGATCGTGAGTGCACCGACGACGGGACCCGCGAGCGCGTTGCTGTGGTTGCGCGCGTCCTGGTCGTTTCCGCGGACCACCGAGTCGCGCACCGTGAGGGTTCCTTCAATCGGCATGTCGTACGAGTCGCCAACCCGCAGGCCCGTGTGGTTTCCGTGGATGTAGCTGTGCACCACGTTGACCGTGGGGCTGCCGTAGCCCGATTCGACGCCTTGGTCGCAGTTGGTGATCACCGAATCGCGAATCTCGATTGTTCGCGCACTTGAGCAGGCGACGCCCTCGTGAAAAAAGCCCTGGATCCAGGCCCGTTCGACGAGTACGCGGCCGCCGTTGTGGTCGATGGCATCGTCCTCACCGACGGCGAACACCACGTCACGCAGGACCGAGAGCAGGTCCCCGTTCGGTCCTTCGAGTGCGCCGCTCAGGTAGACGCCGTCGTTGTCATCGTCGTCCACGGAGCCGTCGGCGTCGGGCAATTCAAGGTTGTGCGTGCGCTCCATGCGCACCGCCGACTGTTTGAACTCGCCTCCGCTGTCGGAGCGCGTGGTGATGGTGTCGGTCAGGGTGACGTGCGAGGTGCGTGTCCCAAATGCCTTCCCAGAGTTGTCGGCCAGGATCGAGTGCGCGAGGGAGAGTGTCGCGTCGGTGACTCGGAAGACCGGCGCCGACGACGAGTGGCCGAAAATACGGTCCGCGTTGCCGCCGCCACCGCGGGTGATCCATGCGTAGCGAAACGCTCCTTCGCTCCCGGCGACAAAATCGAGTTCTCCCCAATCGCCCTCCGCGCTGCGTGTGAAGAGCACCGGAGCGGTGCGCGATCCGCGTACGTCCATGGCGCCCCGCACCTCGATGCGGACCTTTGGCGCAAGACGCACCGTCGCTCCGGCGTCGACGACCAGGGTTGCGCCTTGGTCCACCAGCGCATTGGCGGTCACCGTGACGTCGTCCGTCGCATTCCAGTGCAGGTCGTCGCCCGCGAGCGTTCCAGCCACCTCGCGCTCCGTTCGGAGTTCGACGGAGACCGAACGGTCGGCAGCGCCGTCCGCGTGGAGGACGAGGAGGGTGGCGGTGCCCGGCGCCGTCCAGGGCGCACTGCCCGCACCGCGATACAGGTGGACGGTCTTCGTGTTCGTCCCGTCGCCGAGTGTCACCGAGCCGGACCACGGGTGTTCCGCACGCACGGCCACGGGGAACGGGGCCCCGGGCGGCACCGATTCGGGCGCGAGGAGGACGAGGGATCCTGGGGCGGTCACGGGCGCAAAGTCGCCCATCTCGTTCCATGCGAGGCACCCGGCGTCGCAGGCGCCCGCGTCCGTGTCGATACCGCCGCCGTCGAGCCCGTCCCCGCCGTCCGTGGAGCGGTGCGATGCCGACGAACCGCAGCCGACGACCGCACCCATCGCGACGGCGAGCGCCAAGGGCGGGAACGCGGCCAATGGTCGCTGCACGCTCACGGACCCGTCCGATAGGCGGCGATGCGCTCGCGGAGGAGAGTCGCCCGCGCGTCGAAGTCCGCACGCATTCTGTCGGCGGCCGCCGTGATGATCGCCTTGGACGTCTCGGGCGTACCCGCCGCCTCATCGATCTTCTTGAGCTCAATCATGGCCGCCGCGATGGACGCGTCATCGAACCGTGGCAGGAGTTCGTCGAGGGTCTGATCGAGCGCGGCACCGAAGGAGTTGGCATTCACTTCGTCGAGCACCGTCTCGAGGGTATCCACGTAGCGCGCGTACACGACCGGATCGTCGAACACGCGATGCTCAAGGACGCCCTCCGCGCAATAGAGCAGCCCGTGGGGATCGACGATGGCGAACTGGCCCTGGTGGTGACACGCGGAGAAGATGTCGTCCGGGTCCCAACCCATCTCGGAATAGAAGAGCGTCGCTCCCGCGCCGTCGGTCGAGTCCGTGGCGTAGAAGAGAATCTCGTCGATGTAGTCGCCGTTCTCGAGCACGCTCATGAGCGCAATCCAGCGAAGAAACTGCTCGAAATCCATCTTGGCGTCGAGTGCATCGAGGAGGACCTCGCCCTCGAGTCCGTCCAGGTCGTCGACGATGCTGGCGTACTCGGCGAGCGCGGCGGATTCGGACCCGCGCGCGTACTCGAGTTCGGGGGCCTTGTCGTCGATGTCCGTGCGGCGTCGGACGACGCTGTCGAGCACGGGAATCGTGTCCTCGAGCGTGTCGTCGTTCTTCTCAAGCATCATGTAGGCGCCCTGGGTAACGCCATCGACGGTGACTTCGACGATCTTCCAGTCGAGCGGGAACAGGCCCGCGTTCTGCATGACGCGGTCCGCCGTTGTTTGGTTGATGTAGGCCTCATCGAGGCACATGGAGATGAGGTAGAACTCGTCGGACGCCATGTGCGGGAAGAACGGGCGCCCTTGGTCGCCGCGGAGGTTCACCGAGTAGTTCCGCCGCGCGCACTTGAGTGAGCTCTGTCCGCGGAGGTTTGCGCTGGCACGCGTGGGCGGGAGGGACTCGTGCCAGCGGATCTGCACAGCGAACTCCGATTTGCTGTTTGCCTTGAGGCGTGCGTCGTAGGTCGCGCGATCCTCGGCGGAGGCGAAGGACAGTTCCACTCGGTCCGCGAAGGGGAATGCACCAAGGGCCGTGAAATCGGGGTCGCAGCCCGGGCCGCGCTCGAACTCCCACGGGAGTTCGGGGATGGCGACGTCGAGCGAATCGCCCCCCGCGGTGATGCGCGTTGTCGCTTCTTCGGTGCACACGCCCACGCCATAGAATCCGCGGGCGATGGACGTGTCGACGGCCTCGGCCGCGGCTTCCGCAGCCGTGACGAGGGTCGCGTTCCCAGTGATCTGCTCGACGAAGGCGCCCGGGTCGCCTGTTTGCGCCGGTCGGTCCAAGGCACCGCCGCCGTTCGGAGCGAGAACCACGAGGGCGCGGTGTGTCGATTCCGCATGACCACCCGATGCGGCGGTCATGCGGATGGCGTCGGGGGGGACCGCATTCGCGGCACCGGCCGTCCCGGCGCCGGCCAACGCGCTTGCGATGCGCGTGCGGGTGCGGGACCGGTTCGTAGTCGGGATGTCGATCGAGCGCACCGTGGACGTCCAGAGGAGCGCCCCCACGGGTTCGTCGGCGGGGCGTTTGGCGAGGTACGCGTCGACCGCGTCGAGGAGCGCCTCCGTGGAGACGCCCTTCGTTGGCCGGATGAGCAGCATCGAAAGGCTCCCTTCAAAGGAGCGGCGCCAAGCCGAGCCCGTGGCGTCGATGCACGCGGAATAGTCGAGTTCCGGATCCAGCGTACCGTGGAGTGCGATGTCCACCTCCGTGCCGCGCGGCTGAGCGAGCGTGCGCACCGCATGGAACCCCTCGACGTCCTCGCAGTCTCCGGGGTCGCCGCGTTTGGGGAGCGAATCAAAGCGCGACACGGGGGGCGTCGGCGGATACTTGTCTACGTTGTCGTTGTCGCCCGGGTCGTCGATGGGGCGCCCACACGCGGCGGCCGCGAGGGTGGCCGCGAGGGTGGTCGCGACGACGAAGAACCAACGAAAAATGAAGCCCATGGATCCGATTCGCCAACCCGGAGAACCCAGCCCATAGTGAGCCTTTCCGAAGGCCATGCAACGTCCTTGCCGTTCTGCTTTTTCCAGCGCGCGTGCGCTGGCATTGTGCTGCGCTCCCTGGTTGGCGTTCGGCTGCGGCAGCTTCGACGGCGACGGCGGGAGCGACGCCATGCCGGATATCCCAGACGGTGGAGCCGATCCGTGCGCCGAGCCCAACGCGGACGCTCCGGTGTATTCCATCTGCGTTTGGGTCGATGAAGCCGACCTCGCGCGCATTCACGCGTCGCCCAAGGACAGCATCGAAATCCCCGCCGCCGCCACCATCGACGGCGCGCGGTACACCGACGGTGAGTTCGAACTCCACGGTGGCAGCGCTCGCAGTTGGCCGAAGAAGAGTTATCGCTTTCGCTTTGACGACGATGGTGCGGACTACGATTTCTTCGGTGACGGCGCCCAAGTTCAGCATCGCATCGTGCTCCAGGCGGCCTGGGTCGACATGACCTTCGTGCGCGCGAAGCTCGCCTTCGATCTCGCGCGTCAGATGGACGGCCTTGCGCCCCGTGTCGGCTACGCGCGCCTCTACATCAACGGCGAACTCAACGGCCTCTACCAAGTCATCGAGCGCATCGATGACGATTACTTTGAACGTGTCGGCCTTTCACCGGACGGCAATGTGTACAAGGCCGAGTCCCACGACGCGAACTGGGGCGTGCACAGCAACCCGCTCGCCGGCTTCGACGAGAAGACCAACGAAGACGGGATCGCCACCGACCTCGACGAGCTCTTCTCCCTTGGGCAATCCACCGAGCTCACGGAGGCCGCGTTCAAAGAGACCCTCGAACCCATCCTCGATTTCGAGGATGTCTTCGTATGGCACCTCGTGATGACGTACGCCCTCAATCTCGATACGTTCACGAAGAACTACTACCTCTACCACGACCCCGACGCGCGGAAGGGCGAGCCCGGCTACCAGTTTCGCATCGTGCAATGGGACGCGGACACCACGTTCGGCAACTGGTGGACAGGCGAACGATACGATCACCCCGAGGAGGATTGGCTCTACGGCTCAAAGAACTTGTTCGCAGCCCGGCTCTTCAAGATTCCCGAATACCGTCGTCGCTACCTCGAGGAGTTCGCCGATCTGCTGACGGAGGACTTCGATGCGGAGAGCGTCAAGGCTTCCGCCGAGGCACTGCTTGAACGCCTGGAACCGGAGATTCGCGCGGACCTCGTGCGTTGGGAGCGCTCCGGCGACTTTGCCGACGAGCGGACGTACTTGCTCGACACGATCGACACGCGTTCCGACGTCATGCGCGCGGCCGTGGGGGCGGCCCTCGCCGAACTCGACGATGAATCGGAAGGGCCCTAGCCTCGTGATCGACGGCCTCGAAGAACTCCATGTCGTGCCGCCCGAGCGCCTTGAACAGGTGGCGCTCCTCGATCGCGACGACATGCGGTTCGTGATTCGCGCGGAGCAGTTGCCCGCGATCCTCGAATCGCTGCGCGATGAGTATGGGGTGGTACTCGCCGGAGGTCGGCGCTTGGGGCGATACCGCACCGTCTATTACGACACGCCCGACTTCCAGCTCTACCACGAGCACCATCGAGGTCGCCGCCCGAGGGTCAAGGTGCGAACGCGCGAGCACGTGGATCGCGGCCTCGGCTTTCTTGAGGTGAAACGCAAGACACCTCGCGGCGCCACCAGCAAGTTCGTACGCCCACGGTCGCTTGAGCAATCGAGCTGGGGCACGGAGGACGCGGCATTTGTGCGGGAGCACGCGGGCGTGGACCCGGACGTTCTCGCGCCCGTCTTGGGAGTGTCGTTTGAACGCGTCACGCTCGTCGGGAAGGAGTCACCGGAGCGTGTCACGCTCGACTTGAGCGTGGCGTTCGAGCGCGGTGGCACGGAGGTGCGCATCGAGCCGGTTGTGACCGTCGAGGTCAAACAGCCGAAGACCCTTTTGCGCTCCACCGCTGCCCTGGCCATCCGGCGGGCCGACCCGACGGGTCTCTCCGTCAGCAAGTACTGCGCGGGGCTCATCCTGACGGGGGCGCCGGTCAAACGCAGCGGGTTCTGGGCCGAGGTGCGCGCGATCCTGAGGCGGGCGGGCTTGCCGGACCTCCCCGCCGCGCCCCCGGCCCGCTAGCCACGGGCCGCCCTTGCGGGTAAGAAGCGGCGGTCATGGGTGACTCGTTCTTCGGGTTCGTGCTGTATTCGGCGGACGACTTCACGCGCCTGGTGGTGCGGCTCGCACTGAACCTGGTGTTTGTGAGTCTGGTTGTGGGCGGCATCTACTACCGACTCCATCGGCGCCGTGACTACGTCTTCACCTACCTGATCTTCAACATCATCACCTTTTCGATGTGCTTCCTCCTGGTGCGGGTGCCCATCGAACTCGGATTTGCCTCGGTCTTTTCGCGGTGTTTGGAATCCTGCGGTACCGCACCGAGGCGATTCGCACACGTGACCTCACCTACCTGTTCATCGTCATCGGCATTGCCATTCTGAACGCCGTGGCGCGGAGCCCGATCACGTTGGCCGAGCTCCTCCTCGTCAACGGAATGATTCTCGGCATCACCTACTGGCTCGAGTTCACGCCCGGGGGCCTGCGGGTGGACGAGAAGTCGATCGTCTACGACAACCTCGCGCTGCTTCACCCCGAACGTGAGGCGGAGCTCAAGGCGGATCTCACCCAACGGACGGGCCTCGCCGTGGAGCGCGTGGCCGTGGAGCGGATCAACCTCTTGCGTGAGACGGCGGACGTCACGGTCTTCTACCGTCGACCCCGCGCATGACTCGACCAAGCGTGCGGTCGTGCCTTCGGGCGTGTGTGCTGGGGGGCGCCGTGGTGGTGGCGTCGGCCGGTGTGGCACGCGCTGATTCCGATACGGAGCTCTGGAGTGAGTTCGGCGTGCGCGGCGAGGTGGTCGAGGACCTCGATATCGGGCTCGACCTCTACGTCCGCGCGACCGACGACATGTCCGAACTCCAGCAGGTTTCGCCGGAACTCTATGCACGTTGGAAGATCAAGAAGTGGCTCCGCCTCGATGGCGGATACCGGCTGGTGCACGCGCGTTCAAAGGACGCGTTTGAGGACGTGCATCGATTCTACGCGGGACCTCGATTTCGGTTGAGGGAAGGGCGCTTCACCGGGGAGCTTCGGACGCGCTGGCAGCAGGAGTTTCGATTCGACCCGGGCCCCACCGCGTCGCGCCAGACCTGGCGCACGAAGCTCGAGGCGAGCGTGAACACCGGTGATGGGTTCGCGCCCTACGGGTCGTGGGAAATCTTCACGCGGGTCGCGGATAGCCCGGACGCACCGGCCATCTTTGCGCACAAGTGGCGCGCCGTCGTTGGGCTCGAGTACGGCTTCGATGCGCAGTCCTTCCAGTTTTTCTACGCCCTTGAAGCGCGCTTCTCGAAGGACCGGCAGTCGCACATCTTCGGCGTCTCGTACCACTGGTCGTTTTAGACACGGCCCCGGGATGCGCGTCGCGATGCCGCGACCGCCGCCGCATGCCGAGCTCTCCGAAGCGCGCGAGGTGGCTACGGCGTGGAGGAATGGAACTGCACGACGGTGTAGACGCGACCGCCAGCCTCGGCGTACCCGCCACCGGCGGACCGGAAGCTCGGGTTGAGGATGTTAGCCAAGTGGGGCGGTGAGTTGAGGTAGCCCTGGTGCACCTGCTCGATGGAGGTGCCGTAACCGACGATCTCACCGCCCGTGCCCGGATCCGTCTCCCAGATGTAGCCCTGCCCATTGGAGTGCGAGAGCGCGCCCAGTTCCGCGAGGCGCTCCGCCCATACGTCCGCCTGGAGGGCAAGGCGGGGGTTCTGCGCCAGCGCTGGAAGGCCGTGCTGGGCCCGGGTTTGGTTCACCAACTCGAGGATGCGGTCCTGCTGCGGGCTGTTGCATTCGGTGACGCCCAGGGCGAGCGGCACAAGCAGCACAAAGAGCAGGCGAGTGGCGTTCGAACGGATCGCTTGTTGGTCGGCCATGGTGGTTTCCCCTCTCTCGTCGACGCCACGGTGCCCCGACATGTCGGGAGAATGCACCGTTGGTGCCAGCGTGTGTTCACGGAAATCACAGGAGAAAACATTCCAGTGTTGGCGCAAAGAGCGCTCTACGCGCCAGAAATGGTGACTCGGAGTCGCCCACGCCGGAAAACACCCAGAAACATGACGGAAATCACGCATCGGACGGGTAAACTCGGTCGCCCATGGCCGCCGATGCGAAGGACAGAGCGCGGGCGCCGTCGCGCGGCGACTTCGACCCCTTCGCGGGGGGAGAGCTCGAATCGGCCTACCCGACGACGGAGGGACAGCGGGCCATTTGGGCGTCGGTGGCGCTCGGCATGTCCGACGCCGTGCGCGCATACAACGAATCGGTGCGCATACGGCTCCGTGGCCCGCTCAAGCTCGACGCCTTCCGGAGTGCATTCAATGAGCTCGTCGGGCGGCACGAGGCGCTGCGCGCGAGCTTCTCGCCCGACGGCATGACGATGTGCGTGAGTTCCGAGGCGCTCTTGCGCCTCGAGGTGGAGGACCTGTCGGGGCGCTCCGAGTCGGAGTGGGCATCGCGCCTCGACGCCATCCGGCGTGAACAAGCCCTTCATGTATTCGACTTGGTGCGCGGCCCCGCCGCACGCGCGTGGCTGGTTCGCGTGACGGCGGAGGAGCATTGGTTCTTTTTCACCGGGCACCACTTGATTTGCGATGGCTGGTCCATCGCTGTCGTGCTCTACGAACTCGGGCGTCTCTATTCGCATCGAGTCACCGGTGTGGGCGAACCGCTACCGCCCGCCGATCGGTTCGGGGTGTACGCCGAGCGCGAGCGGACGGCGTTCTCAGGCGATGAGCGGGCCAAGCTCGAGCGGTTCTGGCTCGAACACTTTCGGGATGGCATCCCGTCCTTCGAGATTCCCCTCGACCACCCGCGCCCGTCGGAGCGCGCTTACCGCGCGCAGCGCATCGATACGGAGCTGGATTCCACGCTCATTACGCAGGTTCGTCAGGTGGGGCAGAAGCACAAGGCGAGCCTCGTGGTGACCTTGGCTGCGAGCTTCTGCGCCTACGTCAGCCGCATTAGCGGGCAGTCGGATGTCGTGCTCGCGGTGCCGGCGGCGGGTCAGGCCCTCGAGGGGGAAGAGCATCTCATCGGGCATTGCGTGAACGTGATGCCCATTCGGATGAGCGTGGATCCGAACGAGTCCTTTACGGATTTTCTCGCGCGCTTTCGCATCGCATTCATGGATGCATACGAACACCAACAGGTTCCCTTTGGTGCGCTTCTGCGCCTCCTGCGTGTTCCACGCGACCCGAGTCGAATCCCGCTCGTGCCCGTCACGTTCAACGTGGATACGGGCATGGACAACTTCGACTTCGCGGGAATGGAGGCGACGTATTTCTCCTCACCCAAGGAGTTCGGGGACTTCGAGGTCACGATCAACGCGGCGCAGCTCCGGGATCGGTTCGTAAGCGAGTGCACGTTCAACACGGACCTCTACACCGCCGAGAGCATGGAGCGGCACATGCGCGAGTGGGAGACGCTCGTGCGCGGCATCGTGCAGGCACCTGGAACATCCGTGGGTGAGCTTCCGCTCCTCGACGATGCGGCGCGGCGGACGATTGTCGAGGATTGGAACGACACGGCGGTCGACTTCCCAGTCACGACGCTGTCAGCCCTCGTCGAAGCTCAGGCGACGGTGGCGCCGGACCGGCGGGCACTCGTCTTCGAGGGGGCGCAGTTCACCTACGGTGAGCTCGATGCGCGTGCGAACCGGTTGGCCAATCACCTGATCGCAGCGGGCGTTCGCCCGGGCGCCATGGTTGCGCTCGTCATGGAGCGTTCGGCGGAGATGGTCATCGCGGCGCTCGGCATCATGAAAGCGGGCGGCGCGTACGTGCCCGTGGAGCCGAGTTACCCGGCGGAACGCGTCGCGTTCATGTTCGAGGACACGTCCGCGGAGTTCGTGGTGACCGAAGCCCATTCGCGTGACCGCATTCCACGCACGACCGCGAAGGTTGTTGATGTCGATGCCGATCGGGCCGCCATCGCCGGCGCATCCGCCGGAGCGCCGGCACGGGCGCCGTCGCCCGAGGACGTGGCGTATGTGATCTACACGTCCGGTTCCACGGGCCGACCGAAGGGGGTGCTTACGCCCCACCGGGCCGCCGCGAACTACGTCCAGAGCATGGCCGTCGAACCCGGCGTCGGCCCGGGGGATGTGGTCACCGCCGCGGCGTCGCTCGGGTTCGACATGTCCGTGTTCGACATTTGGGTTCCGCTCACGAGCGGCGCGACCTGTGTGGTGCTTTCCCGAGAGGTCACCCTCGACGGGCGCACGCTCGCCGCGGCGATGGACGCCGCCGCCGCGACCATCAGCATGCTGACCCCCGTTTCATGGCGCATGATGCTCGACGGGGGCTGGGCGGGTTCGCCGAAGTTGCGGGCGATGTCGGGCGGCGAGGAGCTTTCGCCGGAACTGCGCACGCGGCTCCTTCCAAAGGTACGCGAGCTCTACAACGTCTACGGCCCGACGGAAACGACGGTCCTCTCGCATTTCGAGCGTGTCACGAACGCCGCGGGGCCGGTCGCCATTGGCAAGCCGCTCAAGAACGTCGTCGCCTACATCCTCGATGGCCGAGGAAAGCCCGTGCCCATCGGTGCGTCGGGGGAGCTTTGCATCGGCGGCGCGGGTGTGGCGCTCGGCTATCACCGGCGTCCGGAGCTCACGCGCGAGAAATTCGTTCCGGATCCGTTCCGCCCTGGAAGCACGATGTACCGTTCCGGTGATCTCGCGAAGTTCCTCCCCGACGGGTCCGTTCAGTGGCTTGGGCGCATCGACCATCAGGTCAAGATTCGCGGGTACCGCATCGAGCTTGGTGAGATTGAGCAAGCGATCGTCGCGGACCCGTCCATCGAACAGGTTGTCGTCGAGCCGCGTACGTTGGACGGGGACAAGCAGCTTGTCGCGTACGTGGTGGTGAGGTCGGGCGCCAAGCTCGATGAACCCGAACTCCGCGCAAAGCTCCGGGGTTCACTCCCGCCGTACATGCTGCCGGCGCAGTTCGTCGTGCTTCCCGCGCTTCCAGTGTCGGCGAGTGGCAAGATCGACCGCAAATCCTTACCCGATCCCGTCGGCGAGAAACGCGTGGTGCGCGCGGCAGCTCCGCAGGATCAGCCGCAAACGCCCATCGAAGAAGTGCTCATGGATGTGTGGGAGGACGTTCTCGGCCAGCGGCCGCGTCGTACGGACAACTTCTTCGACCTCGGCGGCCACTCGCTCCAAGCGATGCGTGTCATCGAGGGCGCGCACCTCCGGGGGCTGAGTCTTCGGCCGGCGCACATGTTTCAGCACCCCACCCTCGAGGGGCTCGCGCTTGCCGCGTCGGTGCGAAGTGTTGCGTCGGATCGTGACGGCGGAGCGCTCGTGCCACTCAACGAATCGGGGACGAGGCCCCCGCTCTATTTCCTCCATTCGGTGCCGGGGGATTTGCTTCACTACGGCCCGCTCGTGCAGCGCCTCGGCCCGGACCAGCCCTGCTACGGGTTTCAAGCGCTCAGCGTCTCACCGGCGGACCTCGAGGACTGGACGATCACGCACCTCGCGTCGCACTACGTCGACATTCTCACCGAGTTTCAGCCCGAGGGGCCGTACCACCTGGTTGGATGGTGTTTCGGCGGAAACGTTGCGGTGGAGATGGCGCAGCAGCTCAAGCGACGCGGTGCGCGCGTGGGCTTCGTGGGGCTCATGGAGTCATGGCCCGTGCGCGGAAGAGGCCGCGAGGCCGCACACAAGACGGGCCAGCTCCTGCGCATGGGGCGACGTGCGGTGCCGCTCCTCCAGGAGAAGGCGGAGATGTTCCTTCGTGGCGAGCGCGCCCAGGACCCGCTCAAGGTGTTCGCGCTCGACATCGACGCGGGGCCGTTCAAGAACCGGAACCTCGTGTACCGGCGCAACTCCGAGGCGCTCAAGACCTACCGCTCGACCTACTACCCGGGGCCCGTGTGGCTCTTCGAAGCGTCGGAGAAGCCCGCGGGTGCCATCGAGGACCCGCACTACGGATGGCGCCCCTTCGCGGAGGAAGTTCGGAGTGTCGTTGTCGAAGGCGAACACGAGGCGATGCTCAAACCGCCCCACGTCGACAGCCTCGCCGTGTCCATGCGCGCCGCCATCGACGAAGCGCAGGCGCGGCGAACACGCTAGATGGACCCGCGACCCCGCGTTGGCCTAAACAAGGATCAAAGCGGGTTCAAAGCAGGATCGTTCCGCAGGGGAACGAAGCCTTGACGACGGCGTCGTCGGAAGCGAGGAACTCGCTACAGAGCGGCTCGAGGAGCTTGACGCTGTTTCCGTTCTCGAGCGTCCAGTCGACGCCGTACTCAATCGGTGTGCCGTTGTACGTCGCCGACCCAAGGCTTTCATTGCCGGTCGCAACCGTGCCGTCGAGCTTGAAGTCGCAGGTGCGGACGCCGGTAAGGATCGACGAGAGCGCCGCCGAAAGCTCCGCCGGGCTCGTGGCAATGTACGGCGTCGCCGCGCCCGAGCTGAGATTCTGGCCCTGTCCAGCACGTGCCAGGCGTTCGAGGTGCGACTCGGTGGCGTCGGTTCCCACGCTGAGCACGTAAGTCGTGATGCCCGCGCTGTAGGCCGCTTGCACAGCGCTTTCCGAAGCCTGGCGCGGACCGTTGTCGCCGTTCGAGTCCGGGTCGTCGCACGAGTCCGGGTCACCGTCCGTCGCGAGCACCAGGACCCGCGGGCCGTCGGATGCCGGGAACGCCGCGGCCACGGCCGCCACGGACTCCGCCGTCGGCGTGTCGTCGAGGGGGGTATTGTTCTCAAGCGTGCTTTTGATCGCCGCCAGGTTGTTGAGCGCCGGGGCAACCGCCGTCAGTTGCGGGCACGGCGGGGCGGACGGCTTGGGGTTCATGTTGGCGTAGCCGTTCGGCCCTTCCCACGTGTAGAGCGTCACGCCGAAATTGACCTTCGACTCGAGCGTCGTCACCACGCCCGTGGTCATGTCCACAAGGGCGTTGCGCACGGCGTTCCAGCGGTTCGGGCCGCCGAAATTGCTGGTCATGCTCCCGCTCTGGTCCACGAGCACGATGACCGTGGGGACGACCGGGGCCGCGTTCACGGTCACGTCGGGACAGTTGGCGTCGTTGAGGCCGCCGTCCTTGAACGCCATGCACGTCCCGTTCGCCGTGCAGACCTCTCCCTCGTCGCAGCCGCCCGCGTCGCTGCCGCAATCGCGTGTGCAAATCGCCTTTTCGCCGCAGTAGAAGCCCGGCGAGCATTCGTCGCCCTGGCATTTCGCCGCACACACGTTCTTCGAGGTGCACACGCCGGAGTTGCAGTCCTCGTTGACGCTACAGCGTGCGCCGGCCTCGCCGTCCTTCGGGTCGTCGCACGAGCACGCGGGGAGCAGGAGTGCGCCGACGGCGATGGCAATGGACAGGAAGTGTTCGGGTGGGAAGGCAAGGCGAGTCACGGGCATATGCCCTTGATCATGACCGTGATCGCCGCTCCGCGCGAAGTTCCCGTCAGGGCGGAACCCGCCTCTGGGTGGGTGCGTGTGCGCCGACAGTAGGGGCGTTTTGCCCCCCTACAGGGTTTTCAAGTACTCGAGGACCGCTCGGCGATCGTCGTCGGAAAGGGCATCACCGAAGGTGTGTCCAGCGTTGCTGTGACCGAGACGCGTCGTGTCATAGACGAATGGACGCTGCGGATCGGTGAGCGACGGGTCATCCGCACCGGTGACGGCGTCGTACGGCCAGCCGAGGGCGTCCTCATCGAAGTCTCGGCTATCGAGGTTCCTGCGCATCCAGTGCGTTGGACGCAGCTTCGAGTTGAGAACGGCCTCGAGGGTCGGCACCGAGCCGTTGTGAAGGAACGGCGCCGTGGCCCAGACGCCATCGAGCGGTGGAGCCACGTAACCGTCAAAGGCCACGAGGGTTCCAACTCCGCCGTAGAACGAGTCGTTGTACCAGTCGATGAGTTGCTCGCGGTAACCGCCCGTGCCCGATGCCATCGCGGCATCCGTGCCGACCACGTCGACGGGGAAGGCGAGGTTTGGGTACGACGGGGCGTCGCCGTAAAGGCCATGGCAGCCCGCACAGTTGCGGATGAAAACGTTCTCTCCGTGGGCGGCAAGCTTCGTGTCGACGGCGAAGGGGTACGCCGGGGCCTTGAGCGACCGAATGAATGCGTTGATGTCGTTCGCGTAGGCGTCGATGGCGGCGGCTTCCTCAAGGTTGTCCGTGCAGAGGGTGGACGAGGCGAGCATGTGACGCCGGTGGTCGCCGCGGCCGAGGCCCGTGGCAAACATCGCGTTCTTCTTGCCCATGCGCCACCAAGGGGGAACGTCCATCGGAACGTGCGGCAGGTCCGTCAGGTCGAACTGCGCTTCGTCAATCCACGCCAATGTGTCGGGGTCGCGGTGGGACGCGAGCACAATGGCGACGAGGTCCGCCGGATTCGACCCGACGGTACTCATGCGGATGTGGGGGGCGAGCGCCGCGAAGCGTTGCTGAAACTTGAGGAATGCCTTCGCCTCCGCGGGCGGGAGCAGCGCCGCGGCGGGCACGTTGGAGAAGCTCGTGAGGTCGCGGGTGTAGTTCGCCGTCGTGTTGCCGAGGCCGAGCACGAGTTCGCCGTTGAACTCCTCGGCGTGGCAGGTGAAGCAGTTCTGGGTGGCGAGCTTCGCGCCGTCTTCGTTGACGACGAGGTTGAAGGCGTACGGCATGGTTGCCGCTTCGCCGTCGCGGCCGGGCAGCGGCAGCTTGGACGCGTTCGGGGAAATGCCGCCCACGAGCCCGAGGAGCTGCATGGGGACGCCACAGCTCACGTACGCGTTGTTCGCGAGCGCGTAGAGACCCGCGTCGGCGTCGCCTGCGGCTTGCTCGTCGGCGGGAATGGCGACTCCGAGCGTCCACGGGCCTTCGAGCGGAATGGTGGCCGCGGTCTCACCGGTCGCGGAGTCCTTCTCCGAGGACCCGCAGCCCAGCGCGCTGGCTGCGAAGCCGAGCGCACACATCCAGACCAACGCCTTCGCCATGGGGCGACTCTAGTCGCGACCCATGGCCGAGCCGCTGGACGCGTGCGCGCCCTCACAATCGCAACGGGGGCGCCGCCGTGGGCGCCGATTTGGTGCTCAGTTCTTCGGCTTGAACTCGAGGGGATAGTCCGCCTCGACCGACGTGGTCGTGGGTTTATCGAGCTTGAGCTGCGCGATCGTGCCGATCACGCACTGCTCGAGTTCCTTGTCCTTGAGCTCGCTCGACTTGACGCGTGCGCGATGGAACCTGCCCGTCTCCGGATCGGTCTTCACGCCAACCATGAGCGTGCCCTTGAGCTTGCGGTTCCGCTGGAGCGCGGCCGCGTAGCAGGCAGTGATTTCGGCGTGCGCCGAATTCATCTGCTTCTCGATGTCTTTGCGCACGTCCTTGCCGAAGCCCGCACCGCCGCAGGCAGCGAGCAGCGCGAGCACGAGGGCGTAGGGAACAAATCGAAGTGAGAGGTGGTTCATGATCAGTTCTCCTGCACCAGCGTCTTTTTCATGCCCTGCTTGAGGATGTTGAACTCGACGCGACGGTTGAGCTCGTGATCCGCCTCTTCTTCGCCGTCGCTGAGCGGGCGCTCAAAGCCGTAGCCCGTCGCCACGAGGCGCGCGCGCTCCACGCCTTGCGACACGAGGTAGTCACGCACGGATTCCGCGCGCGATTGCGAGAGCTTCTTGTTGTACGCCGCGGCGCCGCGTTTGTCGGTGTGGCCTTCCACCGAGAGTTCTTCGATCTGCGGATTCGCCTTGAGGAGCCCGGCGACCTCGTTGAGCAGCCCGTGCGAGACCGGGAGGATCTCCGCGCTATCGAACGCGAACTGAATCTTCTCGGTGATCTGGATGTGCGACGGCGTGAGGATGACGCGCGGCGGGGGAGCCTCGGGGCGATCCGCTTGGATCTTCATGGCAGGGAACGGGTCCTGCTTCACCGTGACGATGGAGCACGCGGACAAGCTTGCGCACGCCAGACCAAGGGAAAGGGCAAACGAGGTTCGTTGCATGGTGCGAAGTCGTACCGCGTGCCCTTCTGGAAGGGAAGGGCGGGCACCGCCACGCTCCGCTTCCATGGAGTTGCGCGGAATTGGGGCGTCCTTGCGTCGCGTGCGGCGGTCGCGTACGCCCTCGCGCCGTGTCTGGCGCCGAAACCACAAGCGGTTCGTCCCGCCCCGTCCGAGCCCTCGGGATGTTCAGCGTCCTGTGCATCGGCATCAACGCCATCGTGGGCTCGGGCATCTACCGGTTGCCCGGTCGCATCGCGCATGACCTCGGCCCCGCGTCGTGGCTCGCGTTCCTCGTCGTTGGGCTCCTGTTGGTCACGGTGGCCCTCTGCTTCGCCGAGGCGGGGGGCATGTTCGATGCGAATGGCGGGCCGTACGTCTACGCGCGGGAGGCGTTCGGCAAGCCCGTGGCATTCGGCGTTGGCTGGATGGCGTACGTCACCATGGTGTTTTCGTGGGCGGCGGTGGCGAACGCGGTCATCGGGTACCTCGAAGCGGTCGTCCCGCTCAACGACTCGCCGCTCGTGACGCGCGCGGTCGTCGCCGCGCTGATTCTCGGACCGGGCGCGCTCAACTATTTCGGCGTGCGTCCTGGCGCGTACGCGACGAATTTTTTCACGGTGGCGAAGCTGCTTCCGCTTTCCATCTTTGTGCTCGTGGGCATCTGGTTCGTCGATTGGCACCATGTCACCGCCATGCCCGACACGGGGGGCCGCGGCTTCGCGCCCGTGGGAGCCGCGCTCTTCGCGGCGCTCTTCGCCGTGCAAGGCTTTGAAGTCGCGCCCATTCCCGCCGGAGAGGCCGCAAATCCCAAGAAGGCGGTTCCCATCGCCGTGATCGGCGCGCTCGTGGGCTGCTCCGTGTTCTACGTGCTCATCCAGCTCGTCGCCTTCGGTACAAAGCCCACCATCGGGATGCCGCCCGAGGGGAGCGACGCGCTCTGGTCCGCGCGGCCCATCGCGGAGGCCGCGGAGACGTTCATGGGCAGCGCCGGCGGGCTTCTCATGGCCGCGGGCGCATGCATTTCGATGATGGGGTTCTGTGTTGGGTCGGCGCTCGCGACCCCGCGGTTTCTGAGCGTGTTCGCGGAAGACAACATCTTCCCGCACTGGTTCGCGAAACCGCATCCGCGCTACGGGTCACCCGACCGCGCCATCGTGACCACGACCGCGCTTACGCTCGTCGCAAGCCAGGTGCTCGATTTCGACAAGCTCGTTGACCTGGCAAACGTCGCCGTGACGCTCCATTACGTCGGCACGTGTGCGGCGGTGGCGTGGCTGCGCGTCAAGCGCCCCGAGCTCGCGCGAACCTACCGCGTGCCCCTCGGGCCGTACCTCATCCCGGCGCTCGGCCTTGGGGTGTGCGTTCTCTTTTTCTCGCAGGCCTCGATCACCGAGTTCCTCTTCTCGGGCCTCGCGGTGGTCGCGGGCACGATCATCGCGGTGGGGACCTGGCTCGTGCGACGCGGCGTCGCGAATCGTGCTGTCTGATCGCTAGATCGAGAGCGCGTCGCTGTGCCCCGCAAAGCTCGTGACGGGGACGTCGAGACCCTTCAGGATCGCGAGCAACGCGCGGGCCATGGGGGCGTCGTTGCACGGAATGTGCTGCCCCACCTTGCTGAAGCCGCCGCCCGCGCTGCCTGCGACGAGTAGCGGGAGGTCGACCCACGAGTGCGCCGCGCCATCGGCGAGCTCGCTACCGAGGATCACCGCCGAGTGGGAAAGGATGGAGCTCCCGTCCGACTCCTTCGCGTCGTCCAAGCGGCGGACGAACTTCGCCCACTGCTCCACCTGCCACCGCTCCACCATAGGAAGGAGCGTCGCCCACTGCGGGTGCTCGTGATGCGATAGCGAGTTGTGGTGCTCGGTCGCGACGCCGATGGCCTGGTAGCTCCGAAAACTGCCGCCCGGCGCCATCATGAATGTGATGACGTTCGTGAGCCCACACTGGAGCGCAATGACCTGTAGGTCGATGAACGCGTCGACTTCCGATTGAACGAGCATGTTTGCGTTGCTCGCCGCCGCGGGGCGGGTGCCACCGTCGCAGGATGCGGTGGGCGTCGTTTGCATGGCCGCGAGCTGCTGTTCGAGGTTGCGGATCTCCGTGGTGTACGCGTCGAGGCGTGGTTTGTCGTCGGCGCTGAGCTTCGAGCGGAGGCGGTTTAGGCGATCAAGACTGTAGTCGAGCACGCTCAGTTGTTTTGCGCGTCGCTTGCGCGCGGTGTCGTCCGTCGCCATGGGGTTCGTGCCCGCGAAAAGGTCGTCGAACACAGCCTGCGGATTCCGATTCGGCAGCATCGGGGCGGGCGAGTAGGAGATGGCTTGGCTGAAGACGGAATTGTATTCCTCCCCCCCGCCGAAGACCGAGTTCAGGCCGATGCGAAGGGATGCCACCTTGTTGCTGTCGCAGGCGAGGGTGTCGGCGGCGACCTGATCGGCCGAACGCGTGCCCGCCGTGACGGCACTCGGGTTGAGTTTCACGCAGGTGAGGAAGGCGGGCGTCATGAACCCGTGCGCCCCGTTGCCCGAGAACGCCGCGTCGCGTCGGTGGAGGTTCGAGAGTACGGATACGTTGCTCTGGATCCCCAGCGTGCCAAGGGGCGCGAGGGTGCCCTTGAGGTCGTAGTTGGCCCCCGTGCCCGACGGCACAATGTGCTGCTTCATGTATCCGTTCGGCGTGAACCACGCGACGAACCGCTTCGGCGTTGGCGTGCAGGCCGCGGCCTTCGCCCTGGAAGGCGACGCCACCGACGCGAGGAACGGGAGGGGAATCGACGCACCGAGCCCCTCGAGGAACATGCGCCGCGAAACCCCGGGGTGCGAGTTGGCCGTTTGCTTCTTCATGGGGAGTCCTTCCGTACGCGGAACGCGGCGCTCAGCACGAGGCGAGTGACGACTTCGCGGAGGCCCAACGCCTCGTAGGGTTCACGTGGCGAAACGCGCTCAAGCGTGGCCGCGTCGTCGGGCACGTAGTTCCGCCCCACGCCATAGATGAGGAGCTTTCGTGCGACGCACTGCTGAAAGCGCGGGTCGCCGGCGATGGACGGACCGATGTCGGTCCCCTTTTCAAATGGACCGAACCCCGGAAGCACGCCGCTCGTGACGACGTCGGCTCCGTCCTCATAGGTTCCACGTTCGCGCCCGATGGCGTCGAAGTTCTCGAGGGCGAAGCCGAGTGGGTCGAGGAGGCTGTGGCAGCCCTGGCACTCCGCTTGGCTTCGGTGTTGCTCGAGGCGTTCGCGCAGCGACAGGTTCTCGTTGGGGTCGGCCGGGGGGAGCTCGAGGTTCGCGTCGTTCGGTGGACCCGGGGAAGCGCAGAGGACGTCCGAGAGAATTCGGTTTCCGCGGCGCACGACCGACGTGCGATCGAACATGCTGCTGACCGTGAGGAAGGCGACACGGCTCAAGACGCCGAGGGCCCGGTCCGGGCCCAGGGTTGTCCGCGTTTCGAAGCCCTTCCCATCGACGCCGTAGATCCCGGCGAGGGCCGAATCCACATAGCCCCAGTCGGCGACGAGCAGCTCGCCCACGGGGTCGTCGCCCAGGAGGACATCGGAGAACATCCTCCGGCTTTCCTCGAGCGCAGACGCACGCACCGCGTCGTTGAACGCGGGGAACAGTTCGCTCGACACGGAATGGCCCGGCAGTTCGCGGGTTCGTAGCCACTGCCCGGAGAAATTTTCAACGAAGTGCTGACCCTTCGCATGTCGAAGCATGCGATCGACCTGCGTGCGGAGAACGTCCTCGTCCTGCAGCTGGTCCGTCTCCGCCAGCGCGAGGAGCTCGTCGTCGGGCACCGAACTCCAAAGGAACAGGCTCAATCGCGACAGCATCTCGTTTGACGTGAGGGGACGCGGGCCGGCGAACCCCGAATCCTCTTCGATGCGGAGGAAGAACTCGGGCGCACCGAGCGCCGCCTCGAGGACGCCCGCGATGGCCTCCTCATGGTCAAGCTCCGATGCGCGCAGTGACGTGTACACCTCCACGAGATCGTCGAGCTCCTCGTCCGTGAGGGGACGACGCCAGGCGCGGCGGGCAAAGGCGTTCGCGATCGCCCGTGCGCACGTGGCCGTCTCGTCGCCACAAACGAGGAGTTCGCTTCGCTTGTCACCAGCGAGGGCCGCGGCCACCGAGGACTCGGCGAGGCGGAAGTGCGTGCGCGCGTGGGTGTCCGAAAGCGGGAGCGAGAGGCCGACGGTGTCGAAACCATCGGTCTGACCGTCGGCCTCGAAGGCTTCGCTGATGTTCGTCGGAGCGCCGAGGAGCTCGTTCATGACGATGCCGTACTCCTGACGACTGAGGCGCCGAAGCGGTACGAACGCCGGCACCTCGTCGCCGAGTGAGCGCACCAAGTCACAACCACTCGGATTCGCGCCGGGGACGGAACACGGGTCGACGCCCGTGCCCGCGCCGTTCGCCCCAGCGGCACCGTCGATGCTGCCAGTGCACGCCCCGAGGGCCACGCACAGAACCCCGACCAGCCGCCACGGCGCGGCCGCACTCACCACTCGAACACCCACAGGGAAACACACTGCAGTTCCTGTGCCGACCGGCGCAGCAGGAATTACAGG
This sequence comes from Polyangiales bacterium, assembly GCA_041389625.1. Lineage (GTDB taxonomy): Bacteria > Myxococcota_A > Polyangia > Polyangiales > JAWKRM01 > JAWKRM01. Next base: position 108,907 of record JAWKRM010000006.1, on the reverse strand, counting down.
GGAAATTCTTCCCTCCGTTGCTTCGCACCGCAGCGATCGCCCGCCTTCGGTGTGCCGTAGGAGCCGATGTGGTTCCGCCGGCGCCGCGCGCCCGCGATTGACAGTGTCGGACGTCGGCTCGCACGCTCCCCCCATGACTCTTTCTCTTCATCGCTTGCTCATGGTTTCTCTTGTCGTTGGCTCGGGCGTGCTCGTCGCCTGTGGTGGCGGGGGTGGTTCCGGGACCGAGGCCGATCGCATCGGCATCGCCGCACAGTGCTCGAAGAACTCCGATTGCCCGGAAGTAGCGCGCGAAGATGGCGGCACCTACGACCTCGTCTGCCTGACCCAGTTCAAGGGCGGCTACTGCGGGCTCGAGGATTGCGAAGCGTCGGTCGACTGCCCGACCGGTTCGATTTGCGTGAAGCACACCGACAACAAGAACTACTGCTTCCGTGTCTGCAAGGACAAGATCGAGTGCAATGCCAACCGCACGGCGGACCTGGAAGCGAACTGCTCGTCGAACTTTGACTGGGCGATGGCTTCCGACGACGACGGTTCAAAGGCCTGTATCCCGCCGTCGGGCAGCCTCTAGTCCGCACCTCGCCCGTCGCTCCATCGGAGCGGTCGGGCGCCGTGGTGTTTTCGGCGGGCGGCCTATCGGCGGCGACGGCGCGCGACGAACAAGCCGAGGGCGCCGAAGAGCATCGCCGCTGCGCCACCGCGGGAGTGGGTTCCCGGAACGACCGCACAGCTAGCGCTCGCGTTTGCTTCACCTTCGGCGGTGCACGACCCACCCGAGCACTCGGCGTTGCCCGTGGCGCTCGCGTCGACCTCGATGTTGAGTTCGGCCTTGAGCGCGTCGATGCACTCTTCCAGGTTGCCGTTGTGGTCGACGTAGTTTCCGTCGCAAAAGAGCGCGCCCTCGGGTTTCTTGCACTCGGCCGTGCAGCCGCCTTCGAGGTCGGCCTTGCAGTCGAGGTAGCCGTCCGCCTGGCATGAGACCTGGCAGTTGACGTTGGCCTTGGCTTCGCAACTCGCCTCGCAGCGGGCCTCGCACTTGGCTTCGCACGTGGCGGACGGCGGGGTCGCATCACAGCCCCCCTCGCACTTCGCCGAGAACGTCGCCTTGCACGACGCCTCGCACTCGCTCTTGTTCGCGTTCGCCTCGCAGCTGGCCGAGCACTGCGCTTCGGCATCGAGGCTGCACTGGGCCTTGCAGTCGAACATCGGCGGGTCCACGTCGCAGCTCGCCATGCACGCGCCGACGTCGCAGGCGGCGGTGCAGCTGGCCTCGGCCGTCGCGTTGCATTCGCCATCGCAGTTCACGTAGAGGTCGCCGGCGCAAGCCGCTTCGAAGCGAACGGGCTCGCACATGGCCATGCAGCCGCCTTCCACCTCCACCGTGCACTCGGCGTTGGCTTCGACGTCGATGTTGCCGCAGGCGTCGATGCCGGCGAACGCCGGTGTGGTGACCACGAACGACGCCGCGGTCGCGGCGCCGACGAAAAACAAGCGAAGTTGGGACATGGATTCTCCTATTGAGGGGGCTCGACGGAGTCCAAGCCTAGCCGATTCAATCGGAGCGATCCGCTTTCGTTACGGCTCCGGCGTGTAGGCGTTCGTGCGCACACCTGAAGCACCGTAGTAGCCGCGCCGACCGGAGATATCGTTCAACTTATCGAGAATTGTTTGCCAACTCGCGTCGCCGTTCCCTTCGACGCTACCCGCGATGAGCCCAAGCGTGGCCGAGGTCTCTTCCACCATGATGGCGAAGGGGGTCTCGATGGCGTTGGTGACCAGGTCGACGTTGTCCCAGCTCAGCTTCCCCTCGAGGATGGGATTGACGTAGTACGCATACCCAAGGCAGCCGTTGTAGATGAAGATTTGATAGCGCTCCGCGGCGTCACCTGCGTAGATCTCATCGTTGGCCCAGAAGTCACTCGCGCCGAGCACCGAGTGCCCGTTCCACACGACGATCTCGTGGCTTCGCACGGCCTCGAAGAAGTTGCTCTTGTTTGCGTAGTCCGTCAGGCCCGAGAACTCGTGGGGCGTGTAGATGTCCACGAGCATGCGAACGCCGTTCTGCTCCCGGACGTAGCGAATGCCCTTGGGGGCGTCCGGAGCTTTGCGGAAGTTCGCCCCCTGGAGGAAGGACTCGAACTTGCGAATCAGCGAGAATGAATAGTCGGATTCGCTGATCGCGCCGTGGCCGACTTGTCCGAAGAAGACGACGACGTCGACCCGGCCGTCTTCCATGAGCTTGTCGTACTCGGGGTACACGGCGCCACCGCGTGGAAGCACCTTCGACACCTTGAGTTCTACGGTCTGAAGCAGGTCGCGGTCGCACGAACTCTTCTCCGGCGTCCACACGTACCAGTACACGCTCTGAGCGACGTCGATGTCGCCTTCCGGGGTGCCGCAGGAATCGCCCGCGTCGGTGAAGAGCGTGGACGGGCGCTTCGGCACGATCGCCTTGAACGACGTGTCGAGCAGATCGTCATCGGCGACCTGTGGGTCAAGAACGACGGCGTTCACGCCGCGGAGGCGGAAGTGCGTTGGACGTGCGCTCGGCACGGAGGAATCGTTCCCACGCTTCCACTCGTTGCCGACGAGCCATTCGACCGACTCCGCGCCGTTCGTGTAGTCCTCCGCGAGGGACTGAACAAAGACCTTCGGGTTCGACTGCGTGCGAAGGTACGTGAGCGCGAACTGGCCAATGCGAAGGGGGGCCTTGTTGTCCCAGTAGCCCGAGCCCGGATCGATGTCGGCCTCGAGGTCGAGCTCCACCTCGACGGCATTCAGGCTCGAGACCCAGCCCGTGTCGAACTTGGACTCCGAGGAGTGGGCTTCGCCATCGAGGAAGGGATTGTCGGAGTCGAGCGCGGCCGGCTCCCCGGTTCCGCCGGCCGGGCTGCAGGCGGACGCCAGAAGGGCGGATACGATCGTGAGTCGAAGCGAGCGGCGCATGGAATCCTCCGAAGGTGCGTCCTCTACGCAAGCCCCGCGCCAGCGTGAGAGCTGCGTTTTTCTCTGCAATTTGAGGGGCGGACATCGGGGATCCGGTCACTCGGGCGGCCCATCGTCGCGGATGCTGGCCACGGGGCCTTCCATCCCGGGGCGCCCGCCTGGGGCCTCGGGACGTGGGAACGGAGGCGATGGCGGGGGTCGGATGCCCCCTCGTTTGTCATGAAATCACAGGCGTAATTCCGTGGCGTACCCGTTGCAGTGATGTCGTTCCATGGATACCCGCGGTGCGGCCAGCGCCCAGCACATCGTCGTCGTCGCCTGCGTCGCGCTCGTGGGCGTCGGCGGCTTCGGTGCGCTCGGCGGCGCGATGGGTGCGGACATCGCGGGGGGTGCTCAGGGGAGCGGCGTTACGGTGTCGACGGCGGGAACGGCGCGAACCGTGTCGAGTGTGCCGGTCAGCGTCGCGGCGGCGAAGGGCGCCGATGCCCTGGCGGCCGCCGACGCGCGCTCGAACGCGAGCAATGTGCCTTCGAATGGTCGGCGCATCATCGAAAGCCGCATTGGTGAAGTCGAATCGGAGGAGCGCTCAAGCTCGAGTGCGAACTCCGGGAGCGGACTCTGGTCGATCCTCACGCGAACACTGGTCAATGCGCCGAGTGCGATCGCCGCCGGCGGAAACGGTGGCGGTGCGGGAGCGCCGCAGGGCGACTCGAACGTGGGGCCGTCCGTGGTCCGACACCCGGAGATCAGCACCGAGGAGCTCGCCCTCGGTCGCGGCAAGCTCGCGTACCTCTTCGCGGACGAGGCGCCCAAGCTGCGTGACCAAATCCGTTGGTCGGTCGCCACGGGCGGGGTCGATGCGAAGACGGCGGAGAAGCTCGCGGAGCTCGAAAGCCTCGACCCGATGGAGCTCCTTGAAGGGGACGCGTGGGACACGCTTTCGTCCCTTCGTCGCGACGGAAAGCTCAGCGACGACCTCGCGCACAAAGTCGATTCGTTTGAATTCGGCCTCGGTGTTGACGCGGCCTTCGCGACCGAGCAACGCGTGCGCGATGCGATCCTTGCGGAGCGGGACAAGGGCAACCTTGGGTCCTGGCTCGAGGACCTGTCGAGCGATGGTGCGGCGCGTGTTCACGCGGAACTTGAAGGGGTTGCCCGAAGCACCATCGGTCGTCGGGAGGAATTCGCCGCGCTTTCGGATGCCCAAATCGACGACGCGCGCGCAACCATTCGCGACCAGCTCGAAGCCTACGAGGGGCGGACCGAACGCGGAACGCAGTCCGATCGCGATCATGTGGATGCGCTCCAGTCCATGGACTTCATGTTCGCGGCGGAGGAACTCGCCCGCGGAAACAAGGTGGTGCTGCCGCCCGCGCATCTGAGTCCTGAGGCGGAAGCGCGGATCAATTCCTCGCCCGGGGAACAGGCGGTCGACAACGCCATGGCGCAGCTCGGCAAGCCCTACGTGTGGGGCGCGGACGGGCCCACCGCCTTCGATTGTTCGGGGCTCATGGTCTACTCGTACGCGCCGCTCGGCGTCTCGATGCCGCGCGTCTCACGCGATCAGTACAGTGCGCTGCCCAAGGTGGCGCCCGGCAACATGCAGCCCGGTGACCTTGTGTTCTTCGGGCCGACGCCCGCCGGTATTCACCACGTGGGCATGTACATCGGCGACGGAAAGTACGTTCACGCGCCGCATACGGGGGATGTGGTCAAGGTGTCGAACCTGAGCGCGTCGTCCGAGTTCATCGGGGCTGCGCGACCCTGGTAACCGCGCCTACCGCGGCGGCGTGCGGACGCAGATTTGGCCGATGAACCCGATGGTGGCGCAGATCGGCAGGTCGCCCGCGCAATCGTTTGAGGTGGTGCACTCGTCCGAGCAGAGCGTGGGCGAACCGAGGGGGCCTTCGACGCAGAGCGAACTCGCGCAGTCGTTGCCACTCGTGCACGGGGTGACACCCACGCTGCCCGTGCCGCGCGCGCCCACTTCGCACCAGCAGCCATCTGCGTCGGTGCACTCACAGCGACGATTGGAAGAGCAATCGCGATTGAAGATGCATTCGATTCGACCGGTATCGACCACGGCCGCATCCGCGGGCGTCGTCCCCGCGTCATTCGTACGCGTTGGCGTGTTTGGCGTCGGATCGAAGCTGGCGTCCGGCAGGTACATGGAGCGCATGCCGCCGTTCGCGGAGTCCGTGGCCGTTCCGTCGCCGCTCGAGTCGGTCCCGTCCGCGGAGCTGCAGGCTCCGACGGCGCCTGAGAGGGCGAACACAAGGACGAGGAGGGGGCACAAAGCGCGCATGGAGGGTGGGCTCGTAGCACTTGGCACATCGCTGCGCACGGCGGTGGTTTCGGCGCGCGTCCCATGCGGGGAGGTCGCAACCTTCGCGCCGAATCGCGTACGATGGGACCGTGGAGCCCGGGCAAGACCTGTTCGACGTTTGGCTGACCGGATTCGACCGGACGGTCTCCGCTCCGGACGAGACCCTCGCGCGCGCGTTCAAGGTTGACGTTGAGCGTGCGCGGGCGCTCTGCGCGCAGATGCCCACGGTGCTCCGTCGTGGGCTCGATCACGCGGCGGCGGAGCACTACCGGGCGACCTTGGCGGCCATGGGCATCGTGGTGACGCTGCGGCGCGCGGGGCGGCCCGCCGGTTCGCTGGCCGCGACGGCGAGCCCCGCGGCCCTTCCGCGCACCTCCCCGGACGCGTTCGTGGGCGGGGAGCACGCCGGTTCCGCGGAGGCGGTTCCGGCGGCGGGCGACGGGGCACCTCCACCGACAACGAAATCCACGCGACGCAATGGGCCGGCACTCCTTGCGCTCACGGCCGTGTTGTTCGTATCGGTGGTCGGGTCCTGCGTGGGATCGGCGGTGCTGCTGATGCGCAGCGAGAGCGCGCTACCCGTCCTGCCGACGGCACCCACCTCACCGGAAGGCACACCGGAGGCCCTCGGCGAGCAGTTGGCCGACGCCTTCGTGCGGAACGACGTCGACGCATTCATGGCGTTGACGGTGACCAACGCGGAGCTCTTGGCCGTCTCCCAGGGAATCGAGATGACGCGCCAGGTCGAACAGCAGGGATACCTGGGAAACATGAAGCGCGAGGATCAGCTCGCGCTCCGGACCGCGTTTGCCAGTATCCGAAGCGCGTCGGTGCTTCGGGGCTCCAGCACGCGGAACATCGATGTGCGCGCGATGCTGGATCGGAATGGCGGGTGGCGCGTGACGCTCCGTGCCCCGGCGCGTCCCGACGCGGTCAACGCAAGGGTCGTGTCCTTTCACGGAGAGTTCCGCATCGTTGAAATTGGAATCGGAAGTCCAGACGGTTCGTTGCCGACCGAGCCCCCATCCTCGGCGACCGAGCCCGCCGAGCTCCACGTTGACCCCGGCCCCGGCGCCGACCCGATCGAAGATCGGGGAGACGACACCGCCGTTCCGGAGCACGACCCGCTTCCGGCGGAGGTCGCCCCCGGCGAGTAGCGCATTTCGCTGCGTCGCCTAGAGGATCCCCCAACATCCGCCCGTGCCAACATCCGAACCAAGTGAAGTGACAGTGCGCATTGGCCTCGAGGAGGCCGATGACGAGGCCGCGCTTCGTCGGAAGCTCGCACGCGCACTCGGAACCTCGCCCGGTGCACTGCCGCCGTTTGAGCTCGTCAAGCGGTCCGTCGACGCTCGACGTGGCGACGTGGTTTTCCAGATGGTCTTTCGTGTGGGAGAGGTTCCGCACGTGGATCTCGGTGCACCGCACCCACGGGAGGTGGGGCCGCGTCGCGTGATCGTGGTCGGCGGAGGGCCGGCCGGACTCTTCTGCGCGTACGAGCTCGCGCGCCACGGGATTGGCGCGGTGGTGCTCGACCGCGGCAAGCGCGTCCAGCCGCGTCGACACGATCTTAAGGCCCTCCACCGGTACGGTACCGTCAACCCGGACAGCAACTACTGCTTTGGTGAAGGCGGTGCTGGCACCTACTCCGACGGGAAGCTCTATACGCGAGCGCACAAACGGGGGCAGGTGCGCGACGTGATCGAGATCCTCGCCCGACATGGTGCACCGGACGCGATTCTCACCGATGCACGGCCACACATCGGTTCGAACCGATTGCCGCGAGTCGTGACGGGCATGCGCGAGGCGCTCGAATCGGTCGGCGTCGAGTTCCGTTTTGAGGCGCGCGTCGAGGCGCTCCTCGTCAATCGTGGCACCAAGGCCGTTCGCGGCGTGCGCCTCGCGGATGGCACCGAGCTTGAAGCCGACCACGTGGTGCTCGCCACGGGACATTCCGCCGCGGATGTCTTTCGTATGCTCCTCGAGCAAGGCGTTCGGCTCGAACCGAAGTCCTTCGCGCTTGGGTTCCGAATCGAACACCCGCAGTCGTTGATCAACGGCATCCAGTACGGTCGCCACGCGGGGCATCCGCGCTTGCCCGCCGCTCCGTATCGCGTCGCGCATACCGTGGACGAGCGCGGGGTGTTTTCGTTCTGCATGTGTCCCGGTGGTTTCATCGTGCCCGCCTCGACCGAGCCGGGAGGGCTCGTCGTCAACGGAATGAGCCTCACGCGACGGAGTTCGTTCTATGCCAACTCGGGATTGGTGGTGGCGGTGGAACCCGAGGACGTGGCGCGTGCCGGATTCTCCGGTGTGCTCGCGGGCGTCGAGCTCCAGCGCTCCTTGGAAGCGGTGGCGTTTGAGGCGGGCGGCGGCGCACTCAAGGCGCCGGCGACACGGGTCAGCGACTTCGTCGCGGGGCGCGCGTCGAGCACCGTCCCCGAGTCGAGCTACATCCCGGGACTTTCGGCCGGCGATGTGGGCGAAGTGATCGATCGGGTGCGCCTCGGCGCCGCGGCACGCATGCGAGAAGCTCTGCGCGCATTCGACCGACAGCTTCGAGGATACGTGACGGAGGAGGCGGTTCTGGTCGGCGTCGAGTCACGCACGAGCGCGCCCGTTCGTGTGCCGCGTGATCCAGCGACCCTCGAGAGTCCCGACATGCCCGGGCTCTATCCCGCCGGCGAAGGCGCCGGTTATGCGGGGGGCATCATGAGCGCGGCGATGGACGGTGTTCGCATTGCGACGCGCATTGCGGAGTCCGTTTCCTCGACGGCGCGGTAGGAGCTTGCGGTCGAGCGCCAGCGCGCGGGCTCGCATGCGAGTCGTTCGAGCCCTTTTCTTCGAGGGGGCGTGCCGCTAGGATCGACGGCGTGACGTCGTCCCCTTGGTCGCCTCGGTTTGACGCGAGCGCGTGGCCCATCGCCGAAATGGTTCTGACCAGCCGCTACACCGACGCGGAGTTTGAACAACTGCTCGTCGATCTGAGCGACGCGGTGGCCGGGCATGCCGCTCCGTACGGGCTCCTCGTCGATGCCCGTGAGTCGCGGGCCATTTCGCCGCAACTCCGTCGGAAGCTCGCGTCCTACATGCAGGAGCAGGCGCCCATGTCGGAGAAGTACTGCCGAGGCACCGCGCTCGTGATGCACTCGTCCATCCTTCGTGGGGTGCTGACCGCGCTTCTTTGGATGTACGAACCGCCGTTTCCGATCCGCGTCTTCGAGGGATTCGACACGGCCAGGGCGTGGCTTGCCGAGCGGCTGGCCGATCCGGCGTACGGCGGTCGTGCGACCGTCCAGTCCGTTTCGCTACCGCCCGACGAGCGGTAGTACGCTCGTGGTTCCGCTGCTCAGAGCTTGTCGAGCGTCGCTTGCGAGACTTCGTACGGCGGCGGCACCGCGAAGGCGCCTGCGCGATCAGCTCATTCTTTTCAAGCCCGACGACCCAGCGAATGATCCCGATCCACTTCTTGTCTTCGGCGGTGAAGGCGACCGTCGATGTGTCCATCTTCTTGAGGTATACATTGCCTTCATCGATCTTCGCGATGAGCGCCTCGTTCGTGTCGGACTTGAACTCTTCGCTGACGTAGGCCTTGATGGGCCACTCGCCGAACTTCTTCCGGCGTTCCTGCTCCACCGAAGCCAGGAAGTCGGTCACCTTCATGAACTCGCGATCCGAGTTCCGGATGTCCGTGCGCTGGATCTCACGGCGCCACTCGCCACGCTTGAGCGCGATGTCGGCATTCGAGTAGGTCTTGAAGGCCGCCTTCGCGTCGGCCTCAAGCTTCACCCAGTCCACGTTGTTCGTCGGTGCGGGCGGGGGCGTCACCGGGGTCACGGGCGTGCCGGCATCGGGCTGGACATTCTGGTCGTTGCCCGTGCCAAGGTCGTCCGTTCCGGCGCTGCTGCATCCCACGCACAGGGCCAACAGAGTGAAAGACGCGTCTTCATGCCCCCACGTTCTGCAATGGGCGTGCCGCACCGATTGCGCCGCTGGATCGCGCAAGATACGGCCAGAATGGCTCGTGGCGTAGCCACGCCGCGCCCCGATCGGCGGGTTCGCAAGCCACCGCCATCATCGGCACGTCGTCAGTATCCGAACCCGTACTCCCAGCTCAACGTGCGCATGAGATTGACGACGTCCATGTAGTCGTCGAGCGCGTAGTACTCGCCATTGTCCGCGAGTGCCTGCGCGTGGAGGAGCATGCGTGCACCGATGCCCGTCTCCTTGCCTGCGACGGGGTACGACCCTGCGATGTAGCGAATGGACGTCGACGGATCGACAAACTGAACCGTCTCGCCGCTCGGAAGATCGACCCCCTCCGCGCCACCGGCCACGAACACGCGGGAGGACTCGAGGAACGTGTGGTCGTAGCTCAGGGGAATGAGCGACATGCCCATGAATGCTCCCCAAAGTTGCACCGAGTAGCCCGTGCCCGGGTCGATGGGGTCGCCGCCCGTGGACGCGGCGGCGATGGCCGTTGCGTCCGGGTACACGAGCTTCGATCCGTTCCACCGCGGCCCGTAGACGTCCCACCGCTCCGCGAGCAGAGCGCCGAACAAGCCCTGCGTTGGCTCCGGGAACGTTGTGTGGAAGTTGATCTGGAACGCGCGCAGATCCGCCGCCTCGTCGGCGCCAAAGAAGTACGCCTGCGGATCGGCGAGCGTCTCGAGGGCGAGGATCTTGTCGTAGAAGTATCCCGTGCGATCGAGTTGATCGATCCAGTAGTAACCCGCGTTGAAATCCCACGTCGTTTCGAAGTAGCGGCCGTCGGGGAAGGGCACTTCGAAGTCCGGTTCGTAGTACTCATCGTAGAAGTACGCGTCCGTGCCGTCCGCGCGTGTGTAGAGCACATACGGCCCCGGTTCCGGCGTGGCGAGTACGCGCGAAAGCAGCCCGAACGCGGCGCCGATGGCCGCCGTGTCCGCGCCCATGCCGTCGCTCGCCGTGTAGAACGCATCGAGCCGCGCATCTCCGCCGAAGATGTCGTCGACGATCACACGATTGAACGCGTAATCCTGATTCGCGTACATGAGCCGGCTGAAGAAGCGGTCGTAGAGGCGCAGGTAAATGTCTTCGGCGTCGTAACCGAGGCGTTGGCGGCGGAAGTTGTTGAACACGTAGTAGTTCACGTACGAGTCCGCCACGGATTGCACTGATTCGTAGAAATCCGCGCCCGCGTCATAGCTTTGGCAGTTGGTGACGACGTCCGCGAACTCGTCGCTGCAGAAACGGTATGGGACGGTCGGGCGACCCTGCGCGTCCGCGAGCGGTTCGGTGATGCCATCCGCGGCGAGGCCGGGCTCCGGGCCGAGCGACGAGAAGCGCACGTCCGCGCGCCTCTCGATGGACTCGAGCCCTCCAAGAAGGTTCGGGATGTCGGTGTAGCTGTAGGCGCGGATGGGGTTCGCCTCGTCGAACGACGTCGATCGGAAGGCCACCGGGTAGCCGTAGAGTTGCTGGAAGGCGACCCACGCCATTTCTGTCGGATCCGCCGCGTCGGTGAACACTTCCACGAGATCACCGTACCCAAGCTTGATGGCTGCTCGGTCATAGTGTCCGAGTCCCGCGGCGTCGGTCACGATGTAGTTGTTGCCGTAGTCCATGACCGTGGAGCTTTGGTACTCGCGGAGGCGTGCCGTGATCTCGGCGTCGCTCAGCGGGTCAAAGGCCCGGGGCCGCATGTTGCCGTCGTTCCGGAGCTGCCAGTAGTTCGCGGGATAGTTGAGCGAGTCGTAGCTACCGCTGAAGTTGTGCCGGAGTCCGAGTGTGTGGCCGACCTCGTGTTCGCCGGTGGACACGAGGATCGGGTGCCGCAGCATGGTGCGCACGGCGTCGTAGTCCACGTTGCCGGCGTCGTCGGTGATCTTGTAGCTGCGGCCGTACCATTCGAGAGTCCCGCCGGTGCTTGCGGCGTTCTTGACGGCACGCGCGAGGCCAAGCAGGCCGTCGTCGGCAAAGTCCTCCGCGCGTAGCGTGCAACGTTCGGCGGCGATGCGTCGCCGTTCGCGTTGAAACATGCGAAGTCGTTCACCGCTCATGCCCCGAAGCGGGGAGGCCCGGTCGATGGCGACCTGGCTTGCGGCGAGCGCCGGGTCGATGCCGGCGGCGGCGAGCATGTCAGGGCTCGTGAGAAGCGCCTCGAAGGGCGAATCCTTGAGCCGGGCGAGGTGCGCCGCGGTGGCGCCGTTGTCCCGGCGGAAGAGGTCGCCCCGCTTCAGTGTCCCGAGCCCCGCGTGCATGCGGGTGACGAGCTCCTTGCGGGAGTGCGGCGCGGTGCGTGGTGCCGAGGCGCCGCGCCGTTTGAGCACGGGTTCGAGATCGATGGACTGGGCGATGCGCGCCGCATCGTACCCGTCGATGGGGACCGCGTGATGGTCGCGCGGGCGTACGGAAACCTCGTCGCGCGCGCGAAGCTCGTCGACCCAATGCGCGACGTTTTCGCCGGTGATGAGAGCATCCGAGCTCAAATCTCCGTTGAGCAGAGCCACCAGGTCGCGCCCGTAGGTCGCGAGCTGCTCAACCCCCGCGCCGTAGATGAAGGCCGTGCCCTGGATGACTTCGCCGGTTTCGGGGTCCGTGGCCGACGGCCCGTAGCCGAGCGGCATGCCAAAATGTGGTTCGTGCACCCAGGCGAGGAACGAGTAGCGAAGATCGCCGATGCGAGCCGTCGTCTTCGGTTTGCCGCAGGCGGCGTGGTCCCCTTCCACGACGGGGTTGTGGCAGAGCACGAAGACCTGTTTCGCATCCTCGCGGTCACGTTCCGCCGCACAATTGGTGCCCCCCGCTTCTTCGCATTCGACCTGTCGAAGTGAGCCGACGGTTTCGGTGAGCGTTCCGTTCCATTCGTTGACGACGGTGAAGGCATCCTCCACGAGGTCGTCGGGAAAGCGCTCGGAAAGATGGTATGCGAATGGCTTCACCGTGCGTTCGCGGTAGGGCAGGGTGCATACCCGCGCGGTCGTTTGCCCCGCACTGACGAGGGCGTCGTCGCACACCGCGCCGTTTCCGCCGCAATCCGCATCGGACGCACAGCCGATGAACGCGCCGTCGTCGTTCTTCCTGTACGACTGTTCCCAGATGTTGAATCGGTTGACGAAGTAGTTCTTGCGGTCTTGAACGAGGCCGTATTCCGGGTCGTAGCCGGCCCGCTCGGTGACGAAGAAGCCTGCGCGCTCCATGCGCTGGCCCGTGTAGTTCTCGGGTTGGTACGGCTCCGCAGCGGGGTCCACCTTCCGGAAGGAATGACGCACCGTGAGCTCGCCGCCCGCGCAGTCGATGTGCGACGAGTAGAGAAGCCAGCACGCCGGAAAGGCGCCATAGCCGTCGCCGAAATCGACGCTTTCCGGCTCCACAAAGACCTTGTTCACCACGTCCATGTAGTCGAGACGGCCCTTGGCATCGCGGTCGAAGCGTGGCGCGTCTGGGTGGCTTGGATCCTGAACGTAGTACGCGACCGGCTCGGTCCTGACCCCGTAGTCGAGGCGCGCAAAGAGCAGGAAGTCGGCCTCGTGGATCAGGTTCTGGGACCAATCCACGCGCATGAACTGCCGGTCGTACCAGGGGCGATCGGAATCGTTCTCGACGACCACGTTGTACTCTTCACCGGTGATGGTGTTGTAGTCGCGGCGGATGTCGAAATGCGATTCGATGGCGTAGATGGCGACGGGACACCGACCTCGCCGGTGCCGCTGATGCCTTGCTCGCCGGGGTACTCGCCGTTGGCGATCCATTCGTAACTGCGTCGCGCCACGAGTACGTCTTCCTGGATATCCCAGGTGATTTTCTCGAGCCGACTCGTGTCGCCAACGAACGAGTAGTCGATCGTGTGTGGCACATCGACAACGGTCTGTAGGTAGTACCACTCGCCCGCTAGAGCAGCCTTTTCCATGACCTGGGGCTGCACTCGGATGACCGTTTGCGCCTGGTTGCATCCGGGAAGCGTCGCGGCGAGCAAACCCGCGAGGGCGATGGCAATGAACCCACGAACGTGCATGGCGACGGCTCCTCGATGGACGGGCCCGGCTCGCGGGCGGCGAGGTATAGCAGCGGCTTCCCGCAGGGCGCACCTCGCCGGTTTGACGGACCGCACCCCGAGCTGCACACCTGGCGCCCCGCGGGGATTCCGCGGTTCTTTCGGAGAGTTTTCCCATGTTCACCACGTTCCAGGTTCGACCCGTATCCACGCTCTGTGTCGCCGCAATCGGCGCCCTGCTGCTCCTCGGTGGCTGTGGAGGATCCGATGAAAAGAAGCGGACCGTTGGTGAAGACGCGGGCATGACGGACGGTTCCACGGAGGATTCGGGTCGCGACGGCGGCGAGGCGTGCACGCCCTCGAGCGCGGTCTGCATGGAAGACGTCGCGCGAGTCTGCGCGGAGGATGGCTCGAGCTACCGTGAACTCACGTGTGACACCGGGTGCGCGAATGGAAAGTGCAACCCGATCCGCTTCGACATGGGGTGGTCAGTCCACCAGTTCAACCTCGCAAACGACCCGATCACCACGTCGGCCGAGTACACGTTTGAGAACGACGGGCTTGTCACCGTTCAGAACGCCAATCCGATGGCATCCGTGTATCTCTACGATACCGAGCTACCGAAAGCGTATTCCGTGGCGGGTCGATTCTCGGTGGAGACGGCCTCCGACGACGACCTGATCGGGTTCGTCTACGGCTGGCAGGATCCCGAGCACTTCTACCTGCTCGACTGGAAGAAGTTCGCGCAGAACGATGGCACGTGCGGGCTTGCGGACGAGGGCGCGGCCCTCCATCTCGTCGACGCCGCGAGTGAAATCGTCGATTGCACGGACCTCTGGAAATCCGAGGGCACCGACAACGTGACGCCGCTCGTGCCCACGTCGACGAATCCCGACGGATGGGACAGCGACGTGGACTATGACTTCGTGCTCACCGTGCGTCCCGGCATGGCCCGTATCGTGATCAAGGCGGGCGACACCACCGTGGTCTCCGCCGAATCGACGGACGCGCACTACACGAACGGCAAATTCGGTTTCTACAACTACTCGCAGGCCGCCGTGCGCTACGAGTTCTTCACGATCACGCCCATCGACTGAGGAGGGCCGCCTAGCCGCAGATCGCGGCTTTGTCCGTGCAGCAGTCGCCGAACTTCGAGCACTGCGTGTCGCACCAGCAACCGGACGCCGCCTGTCCGCCGCAGCTTCCGCCGCAGGAATCCGCGACGGAACCGGAATTCGCGCTGGGGTCGGCGTCGGGGGCTGGCGTTGGGGCCGACGGCGTCGTCGCGTTGCCCGTGGTTGCGTCGTAGAGGACAGGCGTGTCTCCGTAGCTTTGCATCGTTGGCAGGATGAACGACGCAACGTAGGCATCGACGCGCGTATCGACGCCGCTGAACTGACAGTTCTGGTCCCCATAGGACGTCACGCCGACGAGCACGCGCGCACCGCTGAACGTCATGAATGCGGGTCCGCCCGAGTCGCCGTGGCAGGTGTTGTGCTGCGTATCGGTCCACGCGAGCGTCTTGGCGTCGAACGTATCGAGTGGCGTGTGTGCGACGCGCTTCTTGCCGACGCTCGAGACTCCCGTGCCGCCCGTGTTTCCGAAACCGACGAGGGTCAGGTCCGTTCCGACCATGTCGGTCGAGAGCGGAGACGCGAGGATCGGGGAGGGCGCGGTCGGCGCGTCCTCCGCGAGAACGAGGATGGAAAGATCATTCGCCAGGTTCCATGCGTTCCACTGGGGATGCGTTCCGTACGCCTTCACGTCGAGGACGCCGAGGAACGTCGGGTCGTTCGCATTGCCCACGTCAGAGCCAAAATAGATCGTCGGCTGTCCGCTCATGCCGTCGATGCAGTGCGCCGCCGAAAGGATCGTGCGCTTGCCGATGAGCGTGCCCGTGCAGAGTTCGCCGTGGGGCGTGAACTTGTTGCCATCGAGGATGAGGACCGTGCTCGAGAAATCGTTGGTGGTCGTTCCGCCAACGATGCGTTCGCTCGTCGACTCGGTTCGTTCGGCGGCATTCGCATCCGCCGCCTCGGGGTTCGACGGGTCGGCGCCGAAGTCGGAGCCCCCATCACGCGTCGCTGTGACGCAACCCACACTCAACAGTACGAAACTTACACACAGCGTTTGAACTACACGAATCCGGCTGTTCGAAAACATCTTGCACTACCTCCCAGCGATGGACGGCCGGAGAGTGCAATTTTCGGACAGTGAGGAGAACCCCTAATTCGTGAGGAAACTCTCTCCGCTACGGATTCGGCGCTGCCGATTTCGGCGTGGCTGCAGGTTTCGATTTTGGCGCGACGAGACCGCGGTGAACCAGGAGCGGTTCGACGCTCGGTTCCGCGCCGCGGAACGCCAGGTAGAGCTCATGCGCGTCGCGGGTGCCGCCGCGCGACAGCACGCCGTCGCGGAAAAGCTTTCCGTTGGCCGCTGTCATGCCGCCGTGCGCGTCGAACCAATCGTACGCGTCGGCGCCAAGCACGGCCGTCCAGAGATACGCGTAGTAGCCCGCGGCGTAGCCGCCCGGCCAAACGTGCGCGAAGTACGCGCTGTGGTACCGCGGCGGTACGGCCTTGAAGTCGACACCGTACTTCTTGAGTGCCGCCGCTTCGAACTTCGCCGGATCGCCAACCTTCGCGCCGGGCTTGATGGCGTGCCACTCCATGTCGAGTAGTGCCGCTGCGAGCACTTCGAGGGTCGCGAAGCCCTGGTTGAACGTGCTCGCCTTTTTGATCTCTCGACGAGTTCAGCAGGCATGGGCGCACCCGTCTGGAAGTGCTTCGCGTAGTTCGCGAGGACCGACGGCTCGAGGGACCAGTTTTCGTTGAACTGCGACGGGAACTCCACGAAATCCCGCGGCGTGTTCGTGCCCGACATGTACGGGTAGCGGACCTTCGAGAACAGGCCGTGCACCGCGTGTCCGAACTCGTGGAAGAGCGTTGTCACTTCGTCAAAGCTGAGGAGCGCCGGCTGTCCAGCGGCGGGCTTCGCAACGTTGAGCACGTTGACGATGACGGGCTTCGTGCCGAGCAATTCGCTCTGATCGACGAAGGCGTCCATCCACGCACCGCCGCGCTTGCTCTCGCGGGCGAAGTAGTCCGTGTAGAGGAGGCCGATGGTGCTCCCGTCCGCGTCGAACATCTCCCAGACGCGCACGTCGGGGTGGTAGACGGGCAGGTCGGTCCGCTGCTTGAACGTCACGCCGTAGAGCTGATGCGCGGCGAAGAACACGCCGTCCTTGAGCACGCGGTCGAGCTCGAAGTAGGGGCGAATCTCCGACTCGTCGAGGTCGTACTTCGCCTTGCGAACCTTCTCGGCGTAGTAGGCCCAATCCCACGGTGCGAGTTTGAATCCGCCCTTCTCCGCATCGATCACCTGCTGCATGTCCTTCGCTTCCGCGCGGGCACGGGCCACGGCCTTCGGGGCCATCTTCTTCAGGAGGGCGAGGGCGGCCTTGGGGTTCTTGGCCATCTGATCGTCGAGGACGAAGCTCGCGTAGTCCGCGAAGCCGAGGAGCTTGGCGCGCTCTGCTCGAAGCTCGGCGAGGCGGGCGATGATCGAGCGCGTGTCGTTGTCCCCGCCATGGCTGCCGCGGGCGCTCGATGCTCCGTGAATGCGCTCTCGGAGCGCTCGGTTCTTGAGCGCCGCAAGGGGCGGTTGGTCCGTCGTGTTGATGAGCGGGAGCACCCACTTGCCGTCGAGGCCCCTGGCCTTCGCCGCCACCGCGGCCGCTTCGATGTCTTCCTTCGAGAGCCCATCGAGTTCCTCGGCGGATTCGCAATCACGGCGCCGTCGTTCGTCTCCTTGAGGAGCTTCTCCGAGAAGGACGTCGACAGCTTCGACTCCTCCTCGTTCAACGCGCGAAGCTTGGCCTTGTCGTCCTCCGAGAGCTGGGCGCCACCGCGGACAAAATCGAGGTGGTACCGCTCCACGAGGCGCTTTTGCACCGGGTCGAGGCCGAGCGATTCACGGCCCTCGTAGAGCGTGTGAATGCGCGCAAAGAGCGGCGCATCCAGCAGAACCGCGTCCATGTGGTTCGAGAGCTTCGGCGCGATTTCCGCCTGAATCTTCTGAATCTCCGGGTTCGTATTCGACTCGGTGAGATTGAAGAACACGCGGCGAACGCGCGAGAGCATCGAGCCCGACTTTTCGAGAGCAACGATTGTGTTGTCGAAGGTCGGTGCATCTTTGCTGTCGGCCACCGCGCGCACCTCGGCGAGGTGCTCCCGCATCGCGGCGTCGAAGGCCGGCAGGTAGTGCTCATCACGGATGCGATCGAACGGCGGCGCTTCGAGGTAGAGCGAGCTCTTTGCGAAGAACGGATTCGACATGGCGGTTTCCTCTGCGCTGGCGGTCTTTGCGACTTCCGCTGGTGCTTGTCGATTCCTTCGCTGCGCCGGGCTCCGAGCCGCGGGCGAGCACGACGAGAAGGAGGGCGAAAGGGGGCGTTCGAGCTTCATGCGCGTCTCCTGATGGGGCGCGGACCGTATCGCAACGAACTTTCGCAGCTCGTGGGGAAATCGCGTGAGTTCGCTGCTCGGTCGGAGCAACGAGACCGATGGAAGCGGTCGCGTCCGAGCTCGGGCCACGGACCGGGTCGTCGCGGAATCGAAGCCTCGGATCTGCCCCACCCGGGGCCATCGGGCGGTGGGGTGCCGGATGCGCGGAGCGGCCGCCCGACCGGGGACACGGCACCTCGGCGGCGTGGATTTTCGGGGGATGAAGTTCCATTTTCACGGTTCTTCTCCAGCAAATCCTGCGCAATTTCCACGCAAACTCACTCCACCGGGGGTCCCCGTGGAATTGGCCACCGCACATGGACCCCCCCTTGCATAGAGTTCCGTGCGGATGAGGGGAGAAGGCATCCAGTTTCCGGTCGCGGTGGCGCTCATGGTGGCGTCGCTCGCTGGCTGCGGCGTGGGGACCGTGGACGGTTCGGACACGTCGGAGGCGTCCGGGTCTTCCTCCGCGCCCGCGCCGGTCTCGGCGTTTCGATTGTCGGGCGACGCGCCGAAGCTCCTTCCCTTCAGCGTGCGGCTCAAGAAGGTGGCGGACGCCGTCGGTATTGAGACGAACGACCCGAGCCTCGAAGCACTTCGCGCTGCTCACCTCGAGCTCGGCGACTACGACTACGCGCAGGATCTCCCGCCCGACTTTCAGTGGTCTTCGTCCCGCATGGCGAAGTGGGTGCGCGTGTTGCTGCCCGTGTGTCGTTCCGAGGCGTTCCGCTCCCGCTATCCCTCGCTTCCCGATGGAATCGAATCGCTCGTCGAGGCCGCATACGGTCGCGCGGCGACGACCGACGACCTTGCCGACATTCAGCAGGCCGTCGACGAAGCCGCGGTGCTTGAACCAGGGGACCGTTCGGATGTCGCGTGCGTGATCGTCCTTTCCTCGGCGGAGATGGTGCTTCAATGACTCGTCCGATCGCCCGCATGCGTGCCCTACTTCCGCTTGTCGTTGTGATCGGTTGCAGCGGCGGTTCGGTGGGCGAGCCGGCGCCGTCCGAGGAGAACAACACTTCGGTCGTCGTCATTCCGGCGAATGGCATCGACGGAATGCCGGGTGTGCAGGCGGCGCTCTACCTGCGGAAGCTGGCGCCCATGATCGTCGGACGCGTACTCACGACCGACGAGCGTTCGCGGCTCGAGCGCGATGGCGGCGCCGCCATCGAACCGATTCTGACGGCGTGGGGCGAAGAGCCGGGGTTTGTGGCGCGCGCGCGCGAGCGAATCGAGATGGAGCTTGCGGTCGGCGGTAGTCAGGGAGCGATCGATTTCGGTCTGCCCGGGAACACCGTGGCCAAGGTGGTGCGGGACCGGGAACCCTGGTCGACGATCCTCACCGCATCCACGTGCTACGACGCGGAGGGCGCGCCGATCGCGTGCGACACCGGTGCGCCTTACACGGCGGGCCTGCTCACGACGCGCGCGTACATGGCGAGCCATCGTGGTCGCTTCAACCTGTCGCGCGCGCGTACGATGCTCAGCACGTTCGCCTGCCAAAAGTACCCCCTTGCCGACGGGCACGAGCCCCGCATCGACAAGACACACTTGATTCCGATGTTCCGTGCGACATCACCGGAGGAGCAGACGGAAGACGCGGCGCGTGCCGGCTTCGGCAACGGGCTCGCCTGCTACAGCTGCCACGGGCAGTTTGGTCGCCACGCCCAGCTCTTCGTGAAGTTCGACGAATCGGGGCTTTGGGTCGAGGGCGCTACGGGCCTCCAGAGCACAGCCGAGGGCGCCGAAATCGGCCGGAGCGACGACGGCCTGATGACATCGCACTTGGTGGTTCCGGAGGAGGCATCGTCGGAAGCATCGCAGTGGTTCGGGACGCCGGTGTCGAACTTGGCGGGCGCGGCTGCGGTCCTTGGGAGCAGCATCGAGTTTCACGAATGCACGGCGCGCAACCTGCTGACGGACGTGCTTGGGCTCGCGTCGGGCGCGGATGTTTCGTCCGAACTGCTCGCGTCGGTTATCGTGGATGTCCGAAAGCGCAACGTGGACCCGACCTACCAGGAAATCGTTACGGCGACGTTCGCGCACCCCAAAGTCGCGTTCACGGCGCTCAATGAGTTCCAGTCGCGTTCCGGGACCGCGACCACCGCGGAGGAGGGGCCATGAAGTCGCACGCCATCGAACGCATGCATCCGGCCACGCGACGGCGGTTTCTCAAGTGGCTGAGCGCGGGGCTCGCGGGCAGTGCGCTCACCGCCGAGGTTCGCCACGCCATCCTCGAGGTTGCCGGTGGCAAGGCGTACGCGGAGGCCGACGCGTCGTCGAAGCCCACGTACCTCATCGAGATTTGTCTCCGCGACCAGTGGGACAACGCCCACGTCATGGTTCCACCGGGCATGGTTTCGTCGCTCGATACGATGACGAAGGGGCCCACGGACAATGCCGTCGCTGTCTACCTGCGTCAGTCCGATCTCTCGTTCTCGGCGCCGCATCGCGCTTACCTCACGCCCGACTCCCTCGAGCTCAAGCCGCACCTGGATCACGTGGCGATGATCGATTCATGCAACCACACCCAGGGCGCGACCCATGGGCATGAGTCGGCGAACCCGATCCGCTCGCCGGGCCGCACCTATTCGAGTGGCGGGGGCTCGCCCATGTGGCGCCTCGACCTCGTGGCGAACCCCAACTTCCTCGGATGCGAGCAGTACTACGCGAGCACGCCCACGCCCGCGGCGCTCCACAATCACATTGAGCGAACGCGCACGAAGGACCTGAAATCCGGCGTGGCATTCAAGGGCATCAGTCGTGTCGGGTTCACCGCGTATCACTATGGCGCGGGGCTCGATGGCGCCGAGCTCGACCGAGTGCGTTCAAAAAAGCAGCTATTCGAACTCTTTCCGACGAAACCGGATGAACTCAACGTGGTCTCCACCGCGGAGCAGGCGGTGGCCTTTGACGAAGCGCTCGCGCGCGTGGATCGGCGTTACCTCGAAGCCAATCGCTACTCGGAGGGTGCCGTCACGAACCACGTGGGGAACATCCACCGCACGAAGGAGTCGCTCTTTGTTCGCAAGCCGCGCGTGGTCTCGTTGCCGCTCAGCGACGAGGAGAAGGCCTATTGGGGCAACGATGTTCCGCCCCAACAGTGCACGGCCAACGACACGACGATTTTTGAGTGCGCTGGAGGTGACCTGAAGGCGCAAATCTGGGAGCAGGCGGCGTATGCGCACAAGCTGCTCGCAGAGCGGTTTTGACCCGCACGTTCGTCATCGAATTCTGATTTTCGCGACCTGCACAACTATCGCCCGGAGAGCTCCCTGCGCACGATGGGTCGGCAGATTTCGAAGACCCTTGCGCGTCTCATCCAGAAGCTCAAGGACACGGACAGCCCCGACTACGCGGGCAAGCTCTTCGAGCGAACGCTCATCGCCGTGTACACGGTCGACGGGAGCCGGGCTGCGATCGCCAACTCGTACGGCGATACGACAAACGCCAAGAACTCACTCATCCTCGCCGGCGGCATGATCAAGGGCGGCTACTACGGTGACTATCGTCCGAGTGGCGTAGGCTTCTTGCCCGCGGCCATCGATCCGCAGAGCGGCGCAACGCTTGGCGCGAACACGCGTGTGAGCGACGCGGCCGCGTGGAAGACGGTGATGCGCGCCCTCGACATTCCCGTTTCGGTGCAGAACCAGTTCTCTGCCGTGAAGAGCGCCAATCCGCTGACGGCCCTCCTGCGCGACGGTTGAATATCGCGCGCGGCGCCCGCGCAATTTGCGCATATTGGCGCGTTTGCGTACAAATCCGCCCCGTAGGAGCGCCCGGTTGGGAGGCCCTGCGTTGGAGGGAGAAAACATCATGGCTTTGGATACGTGTGCGCGTAGCGCACAGAACGCGACCCGTTGGACGCTCCTTGTGGGCCTCCTTTGCTTGGGTGCTGCCGGTTGCCCGGGGGCAGACTGGATCTACGGCAACGACGGTGCCGTCGACGCCGGAAACGACGGGAGCACCGGGAAGGACGGCGGAAATGTCGACGGCGGCAACGATGGCGGCGCCACGGACGGCGCCACGGATGGTGCCACCGACGGCGCCATGGACGGCGCCACCGAGTGCAACGCGGGCTTCTATGGCCAGAATTGCGAAGCGTGCGACTGTGAACACGGTACGTGCGACGACGGCGCGGAAGGTACTGGCGCTTGCTCGTGCGACACGGGGTATGCCGGTGCGGCGTGCGACGCGTGTGACACGGGGTTCGAGGATGTCGACGGTTCGTGCGTTCTCGCGCCGCGTGTTGTGAGCCTCAACTTCGGCAACGCGACGTACGAACTCGGGGAGGCGGATGTCGCGGGTGCTTTGCCGGCGGCGAACTGGAACAACGTCGGCAAGGCCGCGAGCACGAACGTCGAGATGGTGTACGGCGGAACCCTCGAGGATGAGCTGGGCGTGACGACCACCATCGGCCTGCGTGCCACCGGTCGCGGCGGAAACAGCGAAGAGAAGCTCGGTACCGCGGCGACGGCCAACGCGACGATGATGGCTGGCCCCGGCCACACGAGTATTCGCCCCACGGTCGGCGTGGAGGGCGAGGTCGTTTCGCAGCAGCAGCTCACGAATGTCTACTCGCAGATGGGCGGCGCGTACGACGTCTATGTCTATTACGGCACCGGGTACAACGGGGACTTCATGGGCGGAACCGGAACGATGATCCTCAGCTCCGGCGAATACACCTTCACCGTGAGCCAAAACGGTGCGGAGCAGAACGACGTGCCGACCACCACAATCCTTCGTCAGCAGGGGTACCGCACCATGCGTGGTTCGAACGGCGGCTTCGGAACGAACCCAACGTGGGACGACAACACGGGGTTTATCCAGAGCACCGGAACGACCGTGGCGGGCAACTACGTGAAGTTCTCGCACGTGACCGCCGAGACGCTGGTCATCACGCTCAACCCGACCGCGGCGGCGTATGCGTGGAATCAGCACTCGATCCTCGGTATCCAGCTGGTGACCGCCACCCCTGCGACGGCCGTTGGATGCGCGGACGGAACGCGTGAAGGCTTCGCGGACCTCGACGCGTACCCGAACATCGCCGCGTGCACGGGTGCATGGGACCAGGCGGGCATCAAAACGACGGCCCGCACCTGCGATGGTACTGGCAACGATGCCGATGACCCGTCGGGTACGGGCTGCAGCGTCACGGACCTCTGCGCGACGGGCTGGGCTGTGTGCGGCTCGACCGCCGCGGTGACGGCCGCCAACGCCGGTGGCTGCACGGGCTTCGCGACGGGCGCGCCGGCCAACTCGTTCTTCGCGGCGGCGGTCAGCGGCCCCGGCAGCGCGCAATGCGGTGCCGGTGACAACGACCTCTTCGGCTGCGGCAACATGGGCTCTGCAGCCAATGGCAACTGTAGCCCGCTGACCCAGGCTTCCGGGAACGTGTGTGGTTCCCTTGGCACGGGCGGCTGGAGTTGTGGCGGCAGCGGGACCGCCGAAGCGATGAATGTGACGAAGACAAGCGGAACCACCGGTGGCGGCGTGCTCTGCTGCCACACCCCTAGCTGATCGGGCTGAGGTGATCACGTGAACCGGGGCGGCGCCAATGGCGTTCGCCCCGGTTTGCGTTTGTGCCGATGTCAGTCGACGCGCACCACTTCGTAGGTGCGTTTGACGCCGCGCACGGTGACCACCGCTTCGTCGCCGACGCATTTCTCAAGAAGCGCTCGGCCGAGCGGGGATGCGGGGGTCACCACGCGGATGCGGTTTCCGCCGAACTCGATCTCCGTGCCGCCGGCCGCGGGCGCGAGAAAGCATCGCATTTCGCCGTCGTCGTCTTCGAGGGTGACGAGGGCGGAGAGGCCGATTTCGTCGTCCGGGCCAAAACTCCGAAGCTCAAAGAACTTCATGCGTCCAATGGCCTCGGCGGTTTCCTCCACGCGCATCGCCTGGCCGCGGGCGAGGTACGACGCTTCGAGGGCGCGCGTGTCCTTGTCGTTCTCTGGGCGGCTCTCTTCGTGCGTGGCGGCGAGTTGAGAGGCCTCCGCGGCCGCGCGCTGGGTGTCGAGTTCGCGGGAGAGCGCCTCGAGGATGTGCGTAACGAGCGCTCGCTTGTCGAGGGGGGCGTCGGGCGACCTTCGTGGCACGGACGCTCCTACTTTCCGGCCTTGGGTGGCGGCCCAAGCAAGCGGGCGAGGAACGCCGGCGGCTCGTAACCCGGCGGGCGTTTCGCTTCCGGGATGGCGACGGTGTTCCCATCGCGGGCGGCCACATAGTGCGGCGACATGATTTCGATGCCCGCTTCCGCGAAGGCGTCCTGCACGTTGCTGCAGAGTGCCGAAAGCGTTGCCGCCATCACGTTCGGCTCGTGCGTGTAGGCGTTGATCTCGTACGTGACATTGAAATCGTTGAGCGCGCGCTGAAGCACAAAGGGCGCCGGCTTGTCCACGATGCGCTCGGTCCGTTGGGCGGCCGCGATGAGGAGCTCGTGTGCCTTCTGCCAGGGAACGTCGTAACCGAGGGTGACTTCCGTGTGCAGAATGAGGCCTGCGTCGCGCGCACACGCGCTGTAGTTGATGATGTGGCTCCCGAGCACCATGGCGTTCGGGATCGTGATGTCCACGTTCTTGATGGTGCGGACGCGGACGACGAGCAGGTTCTTCTCGATGACGTCCCCCACGCTGTCCGCGACCTGAACTCGATCGCCAACGGAGAACGGACGCATGTAGGTCAGCACGGTGCCCGACACCGCGTTCGCGACCGCCGAACTTGAGCCGAGGGAGAAAAGCACCCCGAGGAAAATGGAAACGCTCTGAAACGCGTCGGAACCGGCACCCGGCAAATACGGAAAGATCACCACCGCGGCGAAGGCGAAGATGAGGACGCGGACAATCTTGAAGGTCGGCTCGGCCCAATCGGGGTGGAACCCTTCGAGCACAAAGACGCCACGGGCAAACCCATCGAAAATGGAGTGGGCACCGCGGATCACCGCCCGAGCGATGATTACGGCGATGGCGATGTAGAGCAGGTTCGGGAGGTAGCCGAAAATGGCTCCGAACACCCTGCCGAAGACCTCGGCGACGTAGCTCGAGATGACCGTGGCGAGGCCCCGGGTCCACGGAAAGAAGCTGAGCACAGCCTCCACGTAGACAGCGGCGATGAGGACGTAGAGCGTGGTGCCGAGGAGCGATAGGCCGTCGTGGATCCACGCGCCCACGCGGGCCGCCGAGAGGAGTTCGACGCCGTGGAACGCCAAGCCGTGTTCTCGAGAGGTGGACCACTGCTTGGCCCTGGCGCGAAGCCAAGGGACGAGGCGACGGGTGCCGGTGATCAGGAGCCAGGCCAGAAACGTGACGAGTAGCGTGAGAGCAGACCCAATGAGCACGCCGCGCAGGCTGCGTCCCGAGAACTCCGTTCGGAGGGTGCTGCGGAGCGTGCGCGCGTAGTCGGCGGCCACCTGCTCACGGGTGCGGCCGAGGGGGGCCGCATCGGCGTCCTGGATGGAGAGGATGAGTGTCTCGCCGGCGTAGAGTTCCGTAACGTTTCCATGCGAGTCCGCGTGGATGTCGTTGAGCACCTGGCTCGGTCCGGAGGCGACGGTCTCGAGGCGCGCTTCAATGGCCTTGGCGCGTTCCTGGGGCGAGAGCGTTCCGAGCGAAGCCCGGAGGCGAAATAGAACATCCCCCCGAAAGTGCACGGGCGCGCCCGTACGCGAGGGCGCCAGTTCACCGGCGGTGGTCTCCTGCGCCGGGGCCTGCGCTCGCGCTGCGCTTGCAACCACGAGCGCGAGCACCGCGACCGTGACACGGACGAACGTTCGAACGCGCGGTCCCACGGCTGCCGTAATGCCGGCCGGCGCCAGGGCTTGTCAAGCGCGCCCCGTTCCGAAACCATGCGGCCGTGTTCGTGGCGTCGCGTTTCGGGTTTCGCGGATGGGCCTGCGCAATCGTGACGATTGCGCTCGGGGCGTGTGAGCGCGAGCCGGAACGCGTACCGCTCGAGCGGGTCAAGTCGGTGGTTGTCGCGCCGAGTGAAGTCTCCATGGGGCCCGCGGGGGAAGCGCAGCTTCAAGCGCAGGCAAACGATGCCGAGGGGCGTCCCGTGGGTGGGGTTCCCATCGCGTTCAAGGTCGACGTTGCGGATGTGTGTCGTGTGACACCCAGCGGATTGGTCGAGGCCGTCGGAAAGGTGGGCGCATGCAGCGTCAATGTGACCGCGGCGAGCCATTCGTTTGATGTGCCCGTGCAAGTGGTGCCCGGCGCCGCTGCTCAGCTTGAGGTCACGTCCGGTACCGGGCAGTCGGGCGTCGTGCGAAATACGCTTCGTGATCCCGTGGTTGTTCGTGCGCTCGATGCGCGCGGCAATCCGGTGCCCGGCGCCACCGTCGCGTTTGGCATCGCCGCGGGTGGAGGCGTGGTCGCCCCAGAGCGCGCGACCACCGACGAGGATGGCCATGCGGCGGCCGTGTGGTCCCTCGGGCAGCTCGCGGGAACGCAGAAGCTCACGGTGACGATTCCGAACACGCATGTGCTCGCAACGGCGAGCGCAAGCGCCGCGCCGGGTGAGCTCGCCACGCTCACGTTGATCGACCGTCTGCCCGACGCATCGCCCGTGGGCACGACCCTTTCTCCGATTCGCTTTCTTGCACGCGACGAGTTCGGAAACCCCGTCCCGGGTGTCGAGGTGGACGCGCTGGCGAGCGGGGCGAGCGTCGTTACGCCGGCGACGGGCACGACCGATTCGCTCGGAATCGCGACCTTCGATTGGCAGATTGCCAAGGCGCCCGGCGCCGTGTCGCTGCGAGCGCGCGCGGAGGAGCAGGCGGTGGACGTCGACGTCAATGCGTTGGTCGGCGCCCCGGCGTCGGTGGTCATCGTTCGCGGTGACGGCGGGCAGGCGCGGGTTCGGAAGGCATCGCGCGTGGCGCCCGTCGTGCGCGTGCTTGATGCCTTTGGAAATCCTGTGCCCGGCGTGCCCGTCACATTCAAGGCGGACGGCGGCGGACGCGTGGAGGTTCCGGCGGTCACCACTTCGCCCGCGGGCGAAGCGCGGCCTGGCAAGTGGTTCATGGGCGATGCGCCGGGGACGAGCACCTTGACGGCCGCGGTCGATGGAACGCCCGGCGTTGTGCTTCATGTTGTGACGAAGCCGTGAACGTCCGCTTGTCGCTTCGGTGCGCTGCGCTTTGGAGCCTGTGGTGTGCCTGCATGGGGACGGCCTCGGCCGACGCACCCCTCGACGCCGATCGTCCAGGCGCCGGAAACGCGGCGACGACGGTTCCGGGAGGGATGGTCCAGTCGGAGCTCGGGGTGAACTTCGTGGCCACCGGCCGCGGCGCGAGCAGGCAAACCCTCTGGGCGCTTCCCCTCGCGCTTCGAGCAGGGGTGATGGAGGGGTTCGAGTTGCGCGGTGGTCCGGTGTTCATCGGCATCGATACTTCCGGCGCGCACGCACAGGTCGAGCGGACCGACGGCTTCCTGGGCGCCAAGTGGGCGCTGGCGGAGAACGCGGGGCTCGTGCCGTCGCTCGCCGTCATGGTCGACGTCTATCTGCCGTCCGGGCGCGGCGCGTTCACCGCGGGTGGTTCGGCCCCCGAAGCACGATTCGCGGCGGCGTGGTCGTTGGGCGACGGGTGGAGCGCCTCGGTCAACGCGGGGGCGGATGCCGTGCCCGTATCCGGGCGACACGTGATCCGCGCGCTCTACGTTGCAAACCTCGGGTTTGCGCCGCCTTTCCTAGGTGGGTGCGTCACCGTGTTTGTGGAGACGTACGGGCGAATCGCGACGGAGGCGGACGTCGACCCGCTGCTCCAGCTCAACGAGGGAGTGGCGTGGCTCGTCACGCCGGACCTTCAGCTCGACGTGTACGTGCAGCACGGCCTCACGGACGGGGCTCCAGACCTTCAAGTGGCCTCGGGCGTAAGCGTCCGTTTCTAGCGCCGTGCGTCCGTATCGGCGTAGGCACCGACCGCGGGGTTGAGGAGATGCTCCATGGCCGGCATAGTTCGCCGCCATGACGCTCCGGATGACGCTTCCCTCGGTTCTCGGCCTTCTCCTCATCGGCACCGGCATGGCCGGTTGCGAGGACTCCACCACCTCGAAGTCCGACGGCGGCGATCGCGACGCTGGGGAGATGCACGATGGTGGTGATGGCGGCGTCACGGACGTGGCCGGGTTTTGCGATCGCTACCTTGGCGTGGTTTGCGCGTGGCGTGAGGAGTGCAACGGCGGCGGCAACTGTGAGGACTGGCCGGGTTACGAACGCATTCAGCAGGAATGCGCCGATGCGGTGCGCTCCATCGACACGGGGCATCTCGCGTTCGACGCGTCGAAGGTGGACGCTTGCATCGACGCGTTTGAAGCCGTCGGCTGCAACGAAGGTAACCCCATCGGCCAGGCATCCGTGATCGAAGCATGCGGGGCCGTGCTTCCCGGCAAGGTCGCCGTGGGCGATGAGTGCATGTCGTCGGATTTTTGGAATGTGTTCGACGAGTGCGCCGGCGGTTATTGTGATCGCGCACCCGGTTCGATGGGGCGCGTGTGCTTGGGCGAATGCAAGGCATACATCGCAGCGGATGGCGACTGCACCGGGTCGAACGCGCGCTGCGAACCGGGCCTCACCTGCAACGATGGGACCTGCGGTCCGCCTCGCTCCGTGGGGCAAGACTGTAGTGCGTCGTCCTGTGAACGTGGCCTCACCTGCATCGGTGAATCGCCCACGTGTCGTACCGTGGTGGCGGTGGGTGGCGATTGCTCACTCGAGACGAGCACCTGCGCGTACCCGGCCCTCTGCATCGACGATGTGTGCAAGCAAGACCTCGCCGTCGGACAACCGTGTCGAACCGAGGAAAATTGCGCGGAGGGTCTCTACTGCGTCTATGACGGCCCGGAAGACCCGGAGGGCGAATGCGCGGAGCCCATCGGAGAGGGCGAAACCTGTGATCCCGACTGGGGCGCGTGCGAGCAAGGACTTGGTTGCTCCCAGGTGGCACCGCACAAGTGCGTGAAGGCACTCGGCGGCGAGGAGGAGGCCTGCGGCACGAGTGGTTGCGAGGAGAACCTATGGTGCCAGTACTCCGGTCCGTTCGTCGGCGTTTGCCACGCGCTCCGTGGAAACAACCAGGCGTGCGTGGGGGACTACTCGTGCATGGCAGGGCTCTACTGTGGAAGTGACGGCAAGTGCCATCCCCCGGGCGATGAGAACGGCTTCTGTTCCGTTTCGGAAAAAGCGAGCTGCAAGGGTGACCTCTTCTGCGCGCGGGACACCGTCACCTGCCAGCAGCCGCACGAGGTCGATGAGACCTGCAATCCCTTCATGGTGCTCGAATCGTGCGAGCCGGGGCTCTATTGCGCGTGCCTCTCGGAGGGTTGCCCGGGCTACTCGAGCGAACCGAACGACGAGGACGTGTGCAAGGCGCAGTCGGCGAACGGCGCGGACTGTGATTCGACCACAGAATGCACGGGCGGCTACTGCATCGATGGAAAGTGTGCGGACTCGGCGCCGCAGTCGTCGAATTGCAGCCGGTAGCGGCATCGGTCCATGCGACTCGAACTCTTCACGTTCACGATCTCACACTTCTCCGAGAAGGCGCGGTGGGGCCTCGACCACGCGGGCGTTCCATACCGCGAGCGACTGCTCGTTCCCGGTCCGCACCTCCGAGTGATTCGGAAGATGGCGCCGAAATCGACGGTGCCAGTCCTGCGACACGGCGAGACGTGCATCCAGGGGTCGGGGGCAATTCTCGACTACGCCGAGCAGAACCTGGGCGTGTCCTGGGTCGCGCTTTCACCGGGCGATGCGGCCCGCGCGAAGGAACTCGAGGCGAAGGCCGACGTGGCCTTCGGGCGCGGCACACAGACCATCTTCTACGAAATCCTTCTCAAGCATCCGAAGCTCGTGGTCGACATGTGGTCACAGCGGGGACCGTTCTGGGCGCCACTGATGTTGCGGCTTGCGTTCCCGCGTGTTCGCCCGTTGGTGGCGCGTCTCTACGACACGCGTCCGGAACACGTCGCCGAATCCCGTGACCGTTTCCGCGCGCTGTTCGATGAAACCGATCGAATGCTTGCCGACGGCGACTATTTCTTTGCGGACGCGCCGCACCGAGCGGACTTTGCCGTGGCGGCGTTGCTGGCGCCGCTTTGCACGCCGTCTGAGCACGTCTTGCGTTGGCCCGCGTTTCCGGAGGAGGCGCTGCCGTTTGTCGCCGAGTTCCGTGACCGACCCACGTGGAACTTCGTGCGCCGCATGTACCGGGAGCACCGTCGGCCGCGCGCTTCCAGCTCGGCGGCTTGAGTCGCACGGCCGTACGCGCTCGCGTGCGGTCAACCCGCGTCGGGCGCGGCGAGGAGAAGTCGGTTCTTTGGGGTGATCGCCGGCGGAATCTGCGCCGTGTGAACCACAAACCCCGCGTGCCGGAGCCGCGCGACCCGCGTCGCGTCGATGGCGAGGGATGGGTCGAGCCATCCTTCGAGCCCCCCGGCGTCGTTCGCACGGGCGTCGTGGCAGCAGGGCAGCACGGCAACCCGCGTTTGGGCTTGGATCGCGAGGTCGAGCACTCGGTCCGTGAGTGCGCCGCAGGCGTGCACGGAGACGAGGAGGTCGGTGGGCGTCGCGTTCACCCCCTCGAGGGGTTCGGCGGTGTACTCCACGCGCCCCTTGAGGCGTGGCCACGCGTCGACGAGGGCTCCGTGGACATGCGCGGCGCTGGGCGGCGTTGTCGGGTCCACGACCCGCGCAGTTGGCGACGAATCGTCGAGCAGCAGGAGCATGTGCGCGAGCAGGCCGTGGCCGCCCGCCAAATCGAGAACGTTGCCTCCGCGGAAGCGTCGCCGCACCCGCCGTGCCACCTCCCACGATTCGAAGAGCTCCTTCCGGGGGAGTGCTTCGGCGCCCGCCACGGCGCGGCCGATGCGGTCGAAGAGGCTGTCGGTCGGGAAGCGGCCCACGTCGCGATGGGTTAGGCGTGTTCGGCTCGCGGGATCGAACTGCCGAGCCGCTTCCGTGGCGGAGCTCACCGGCCCGCCCCGCGCAGGAACACGCCCGCGGAGATGCCGCCCCACCGCAGGCGTACCACCTCCTCGCAGGCCCCAAGGAGCTGCTCGGCGTGCTTGCGGGATGGCTCCACCACGGCGACCCGCCAATTTTTCCCGAGCCGCCGAAAGCGGTCGCCAAGGCGTTCGCGAAACACCGACAAGTCGTAGGCGTCCATGCGCTGGCCCCACGGGGGGTTCGTCACCACGAAGCCGCCGCCGTCGCCGTACGAGCGGTACGCCGCATCCATGCACTCAAAGCGCATCTCCGCGTTGCAGCCTGCGCGTTCGGCGTTGTGCACCGCCGATTCCACCGCCTGCTCCGCTTCGTCGGACCCGAGATAGGGAAACGCTGCGCTCTCCACCGGCGCCGGTCGCGCCTGTCGCGCGGCCGCGAGGGTTCCGGCCTGCATGGCCGGCCAGAGGACGGCGGAGGGTTCCGCATGCGCAAGCACGGGGAGTGAGAGCGCCCACCGCGCCGCCTCGATGGGAATCGTGCCCGAGCCGCAGCACGGATCGATGAGCGGCGCCTCCGGCGTCCAGCCCACGGCACGAAGCACACAGGTGGCGACCGGTTCGGGCAGCGGCGCGGCCCCCGTGCGTTCGCGCCAACCTCGTCGACCGCGCGACGGTCCCCGAGCGTCGATCCACACCTGGCAATGGTCGCGTGCGATGCGCAGCGCGATGGTTTGCGTGCCGGGTTCGCTCGGTGTGTCCTCGGCGGGGAGGGTGGCGGCGGCGCGAAACCATTCGGCCACCGCGTCCGTGTGGTGCAGCCTCGATCGGTGCGTGCTTACGCGGAGGTGCACCGGCGCATCCGGGCTTGGCAGAAATCGGTCGAGTTCGGCCCGCGCTGCACCCTGCTCGAGCTCGTTTCGGTGACGCGCATGGAACTCCGCCGCCACGAGCCAGACCCGCTCGGAGGTGCGATGCCAGAGCGCGAGGGTGGCCGCGTCCCGGAACGAAGCGCGGGCGTAGTGAATGCGCCCCGGCTCGATCCGCGGCTCGCCCCGAAGGCCGAGGGCCTTCGCTTCGGCCACGGCCATCGCCTCGGCACCGGCGGGGCACGTGAGAACGAGGGGCATCTGGGTGGACGCGGGCGGCATGGCGACGGCGGGTGAACTCGGTTCGCAAGTGGTAGCCGCCCGGGCGGGCGACGGGGCGGTACCGTACGTTACTGGAGCGGAACCCGCCACGCGTTGAACGTGGGCGTCACATCCGTGCCTGCGGCGGCGGAAAGACGGTCGCGGGCGAATCGCCAAACGGAAGCGTCGGATCCGTTGTAGCCGATGTCACCGTTCGTCGTGGTGTTCATGGCGGCGTAGAAGCGCTTCCACACGTCGTAGCCGTAGGCCTTGGTGAACTCCATCAAGAAGCAGAGCTGCACGAACGGGTCGCTCTTGAACGTCGCGTACGCGCCGGATGCGAGGTAGGCGGATTTTCCATCGCAGTACGTGGCCACGTTTGGCTGTCCCTGGTTCCGCCCCAGGCGTTCGAGTGCGTAGAGCGTGAAGACGTTGGGCCAGCTCTCGAGGTTCAGAACCATGTACGTCCACGTTCCGCCGACCATCGTGAATGTGTGACCGAGCTCGTGGGCGAAGCCCCAGATGTCCGTGGCGGGCAGGCTTGCGCGGAGGATGCGCTGCGTGTCGTTCCCGGTCATGAGGTCGGGAACCATCCGAATCGGGTTTCCCGCGAGCATGTAGCCCACGTTCTGAATGGCCGGGTCCGCCACGAAGCGGATGCGTTGCCCTTCGTGGGGCGTGGTGCCGCGTAGCTCCGCCTCGATTTCGTAGATCTCGTCGAGTGTCGTGATGGAAAGAGCTGCGCTCCAGGCGTCGCGATTGTAGGCGGCCACGGGCGCGAGCACGGAGACGTGCCTCCCGGCGAGCTCCACGTGTCCCGAACGAATCGTGGAGAGATCGGCGCAGTCGAGTTCGTCGACGGTCACCACGGGAATGCTGTTCGCTGTGGACGTAACGCGGACGGTGAGTGCGCCGCTTGTGGGCACGCGTGAGTGGTAGGTCTCGGACAAGTCGGTGCCCACGACCATTCCGAGGAAGACCGGGCCCGCTGCGCTTGCGGTGATGGTGCCGACGCCGGAGGCAAGACAGGTGAGCGCACCCTCGTAGGTGAGGCCGACGCGCGCGGCGAGGGCGCCGATGGGGCATCCACGTTCGAGTGTCGCGGGGGTGCGACCTCCGGGACCGTGTGGGGCGGAGCCGTTCGAGGACCACTGGCCGCCGGTCACTTCGATCGTCGCCGACTCGCCCGGTTCAAGGAAGACGCCGGCGTTCACCCAGTTGGTCTTTGAGGGCACGTCGAATGTGTGTGTGCCGTACGCCGCACCGGAATCCACCGCGACGTTGACATCGAGCGCGGAGGGAGCCGGCGTCGGTGCGCAGGCACCCGCCGGCGCGCGACCGTCGACGTCGAAGGGACCCCCATCGATGGCGGTCATGTCGAAGGCTTCATCGGCCTTGTTGCCGTCGAACCCGCGACCGTCGAAGCCGGGCGAACTCACGACACCGGACGTACACGCCGTGCACCAGGCCAGGGCCCCGAACGCCAGGAGGCGCCCGAGTCCCACAACCGGAGTTCCGAATGCGTCGCCCCGCATGGCGGGGAACTATGCAAGCCGTGCTCCAGCGGAGACCAGGGCAAAATACCCGAAAAACTTGAACTTCCCTGGGGTGCGGCGGCACCAGAACGGGTTTGGGGGGATGGGGCCGAACCCATCCGTGGCCGTGGCCCGTGGTACTACCGCGGCGCTTCCATGTCCCCCCTTCGCCCGTCGTGGACTTCCGCCACGTCCGCCCTGGCCACGTCCGCCCTCGCCGCTGCGATCTTGGTGTGGGCGACGCCGGTGCTGCCGCAGCAGGACACGCCGAACCACGTGGCGATCACGGCGGCGCTCCATGCCGTGGGTGCCGGCGATCCGTCCGCATCCGAGCACTTCGAGTCCGTGCTCACGTTTGCGCCGTACCACGGGTTCTATGTGGCGGCGCTCGCGCTCACGTCGTTCGTCGATGCATCCTCCGCCGTGCGCGTGCTCGTGGGAGCCTACGCGGGCGGGTTTGTCCTTGCGTTCGCGTTCTTCCTAGGTGCCTTGGATCCGCGCAAGCGCCTGCTTGCTCCGTTGGGCATCGTCGCTGTGTTCTCCGATTCGTATTTCTTGGGGTTCCTACCGTTCCTCGCCGCGCTTCCGTTGGTGCTGCTGCTCTGGGGAGCGACGGTACGCGCCGTTCGGGGAGGGCCACGCGCGACGACGATGCTTGCGTTCGCCGTCTTCGCCGGGCTTTCTGCGCTTTGGTTTCATCCCATGGCCGCGGGGGTGGGGCTTGCGGGTGCGCTGGCCCTTGCGCTCGCCTTTGCGACCGATCGCGCGGGCGCGGTTCGGGGCGCGTTCGCGGTGGGGGTTCCGGGTGTGGCCCTCGTCGCCGCGCTTCTCGGTCAGGTACGCGACGAGCCGACACTTCGCTTGTCGCGGGCGTTCGACGTCGAGTACCTCGCGCGATCCACGTTCTTTGCCGCGGACTTGCTCGGTGGTGTCATGCGACTGCTCGGCGCCCTGTCGGTGCTTGGAGTGCTCGCGGTGGTGGCGCATGGAATGGCCCGTTCGCGCGAAGGGCGCCGATTCGCCGTGCGCTGGCGCGGAAGCGCGTTGCTCCTTCTCGCCGTGCTTCTCGCCCTCTATTTCGTTCTCCCCTTTGGGCGTGGGGCGGGCGTTTGGCTGAACCTTCGATTGGCGCCGCTCGTGCTCTGCGCGCTGGTCGCCCTCGTGCCCGCCGACGTCGCCGACGGATCCTTGGTGCGTTGGGCCGCGTGGGCGCACGCCATGGTCCTCCTCGTGGCCGTCGCCCAGTGCCACCTCGGCTTCGATGCGGAGGCTCGCGCATTCGAGGCGGCCACCGCCGCCATGCCGACCAACGCGCGCGTACTGCCGCTCTTCTTTGATAGGAAGAGTCGAGTGTTCGAACCTTTTTATGTGGAGTCGAAGGAGATCCCCTTCTACGCCGCCTACACGCACTTCGCGTCGTATGCCGTGGCGAACCGTGGGGGCGTCACGCCGTTCATGACCTTCCAGGGGACGCTTGCGTGGGTGCCGCTCCGGCTCCGGAACCCGGCCTACGCGAGGGACTTCGCCATCGTCGACGTTTTTCGCCCGAAAACGCTTCTCAAACGGCTTCCGGGGCTGGCGTCCGAGTTCGACGTGGTCCTCGCACGGGGGGCGGACGCCGAGCAGTCGGCGGCGCTCAACAAGCTCGGTGTGCGCATCGCCGAGAGTGGTCCCTTCGCCGTCTACCGGCTCCGTTGAGCTACGCGGTGACGGTCTCGGGAGCCGTGTCCGTGGTCGCTTCCGTTGTCGGAGCGCCCGACGGTTTCGCGTCCGTCGCGAGGAACGTCAGCAGACCCACCGACATGAGCGGATGAAAAAGGAACAGGTACATCGCGTAGTCGAGTGAGAGATGAAACACGAACGCGGCGACGATGGCGTACTTGCGCGTGCGGGGGATCCACAGGGCAATGGGGAGGGCGGATTCGAAGGCCAAGGTGCCCCACGTCATGGCGCGGAGCGCCGGTAGTGAATCGAAGATGGCCGAAGGAAGCGGGAATCGGCCAAACGAGTCGTCGAGGCGTGACACGTACCAAAGGGCCGTGCCGTCGAGCCACTCGGGGCCATGGAGCTTCGCCCACGCTGCACCGAAGTAGACGAGCGTCATCTGAATCTGGAACAGCCGGAGCGCCCATGCGGTGCCGAAGCGCTCGGGTTCGGGCGCTCCACGCATGCGGCGCTCCAGGGCGTGGACCGAAAAGAATCGGTGCGTCGGCAGGAAGATCAAGAAGAACGCGAACAGGCGAAACACCTGATCTTCGCCATCGAACAGGAGCAGGTTCCGATCGTGGAACGCGAGCAGCCAGAAGAAGACGCCGGCCGCCTGCACACGCGGGTAGAGCCCGATGAGGAGCCAGAACGCGTGGAGCAAGGCGAGGACGTAGCAGGTCCAAAGCACGGTGTTCGACTGGGGAAGCAGCTCGAACACCGTGTGTGAGTCCGGGTCGATCACCGCGCGCGATGCGTCGAGCGGCATGACCCCGTCGACGCCGAAGAACAGCTCGAGATCGAACGACATCATCCCGAGGTCCACGAGCACGAGGGCCGCGTAGGCCATCCGGAAGGCACTCGCGAGCCGCAGATCAAACGGCGCGAAGAAGAAGGTGTTCCAGCCGCGGACGATCCGAGCAATTGCGGAGCGAGCGGTCATGGATACGTCTTCGTGAAAAACATGAAACGACGGTCGAAGGTGAATGGCTGTGCGCGCGGCCGAAGGGGTTCGGCTGGGCGCGGGATGACCACAAAGTCGCGCCAGAGCGAAACTCGCACGACCTCCGCGTGGGGGTTCGTCGGATGGTGCGCGGTTCGGCGCGCGTAGTCGGCGAGCGCAGGCCAGGCGCCGCGGTTTGCGTTCTGCCGAATACCGTCGGTGTACTCGCCCGTACGAAAATGGCGAAATCGCTCGAACTCCGTGAGCGTTCGCCAGTCCGGGGAGCGCCAGTCCGTGACGTATCCGTCGTCGAACTCCACGATGGCCACCACGGCGACGTTGATCTTGTCCGGCTCCGGAGCGAACAGTTCCCACTGGCCCTGCCAGAGACCGATGCCGTCCACGAACGGATCGATCCATTCACGCAGTCGCGCCTGGGCATCGACGATCGTCGGAAGGCCCGACGCCCCGAGCACGAACAGGAGCGCGACGAGGAACACATTGATCGCGGCTCGACGTATTCCGCGTGGGGCGTCCTCGGCGTCCATGCGCCGGCAGGATAGCGCAAATCCCTCGCCGTCCCGTCGCCGGGTATTCGGGGTATGTCCGCCACGTCGCAGCAATGCATTCGTCGTTCGCTTGCGTCGAGGATTCGAGGCAAGCGATGATCGCCCGTCGGATTTGTCCGGCGCTACCCGACAATGGCGATCGAAGAGCCACAGGATTTGGTGCCCGGCGAGCGGATCGCGGGTCGCTACCGCATCGAGTCGCTGCTCGGTCGCGGGGGCATGGGCACGGTCTACGCGGCCACGAACGACCTGACGACACGACCGGTCGCGCTCAAGGCGATTCCCCTCGGGCCCGAGCTCCATTCACCCATGGTCAAGCGGTTCCGGGCGGAAGCTCGCGCCATGGGGCGCATCAGCCATCCGAACGTCATCGAGGTGTTCGACCTCTTTCAGGAACGCAAGCAACTCTTCCTTGTCATGGAGCGCTTGCACGGGCGCGTGCTCGCCGACGCCATCGAAGGAAGACGGATGCCCTTCGTCGACGCGTGTCGAGTCATTTGGGACGCGCTCCAGGGCATCGATGCGGCGCATGCGAAGGGCGTCGTGCACCGTGACCTCAAGCCCGAGAACATCTTTCTCTGCGAAGACGATCGCGGCGTGCTCGTGCGCGTGAAGGTGCTCGACTTTGGCGTTGCCAAGTTCGCGGCGGGGGTTGGGACGACGTTGACGGCGACCGGGGCGCTCGTGGGAACGCCGTACTACATGTCGCCCGAGCAAATCGCTGGATCGACCGCCATCGATCATCGAACCGACATCTACTCGATGGCGGTGGTGCTCTTTGAGCTTGTGACCGGCGAACCGCCGTTTTCGGGCGACACCCTCGGGGAGCTCGCCATGCGCATCGTGTCGGGGAAGCGGCCGCGTGTGGCGGCTCAGGTGCCCGGCACGCCGGAGGGATTCGACGCGCTTCTCGATCGGGCGATGGCGGTGGATCCGTCGGTTCGTTTTGCCACGGCCCTGGAGTTTGCCGATGCGCTTCTGCCCTTCACGGGGCTCAGCCGGGCGGAGCTTGAAGCGCGCAGCGTCGATCTCGCAGGTGCATCCGACCGAAGCGTTCGTTCGGCGGTTCGGGGGTCGTCCGTGCCGGAAATCGGGGTCCAGGCGGTCCCGAGCAAGGCGCCCGCCGTCACGGCGCCATCCGCGCCCGACGGTCACGCGCATGCCGCGGATGTCCAAGGACCCGGTCGCACGCGCCGTTGGGCGACCGTCGGAATCGTGTTGACCCTCGGGGTGGCGAGTCTGTGGTGG
This sequence comes from Polyangiales bacterium, assembly GCA_041389625.1. Lineage (GTDB taxonomy): Bacteria > Myxococcota_A > Polyangia > Polyangiales > JAWKRM01 > JAWKRM01. The sequence goes on along the minus strand of JAWKRM010000006.1, from coordinate 71,082 downwards.
CTCGCTCGACGGGGGCACGACGAGCCCGCGCCACCCGCAGCGCAGGCGCCAAACGTGGATGCCCCGCCTTCGACGGAAACGGCTTCTGTAACCGCGACCGCTTCCACAACAACCGTATCCACGTCGAACGAGGACGCGGTGGCGACGCCGGAACCGACGACCGAGGTCGATTCATCGAAGCCCGCCCCGCCCGTCCCGCCGCCGAAATCGAAGGCGCACTCCCCGAAGGGGGCGCGCATGGATCCATCGCAGTTCTAGGTGGCGTGGGCCCCCGCTAGAACGGGAACTGGCAGGCGACGCTTCCGAACCCGATCCCGCAGGATGCGGCGGCCGTGCGGGGCGAGTTCTCGTGCGCCGGCGCCCACGGCCAAAGCAATGTTGCGACGACGGCACCAATCGTCGCCGCGGTGAGACCAAGGGTGAGGCCGAGCCAAGCATCCCGCGCTCCCACGACTTCGCTCCGATTCGCACAGGTCGGCCCGTTGTCGTCGCAGGAACGCGCGCTCCTAGCAGCCGTTTGCCAGAGAACGAGACTCGCGACGCTGGCGGCACCGAGCGCCCCGACCCCCGCCCATGCCCACCAGGGAGCGCTGCCGCGTGCCGAGTCCGAAGCATCGTAGTGGGCCGCGGCGTTCGCCTGCGCCCCCCCGGTTGACGCGGACTCGGACGCCGTGTCGAGTGCCGTGCCGGACGTCGCGCTTGGTGAATCGCCCGGAGAAGCCGCAACGGTCTCCGCCGCGCTTGGGACCGTGAGCCGAACTTCGAAGGTCGTTCCAGCTTCGACGTCGATGGCGTTGTCCACCCGGCGGTCGTCGAGAGTCGCCGCGACCACATGCGGCCCCGGCGTGACGACCACGTGCCCTCGAATGTCGAAGCGTGCCGCATCGCCGTCGACGGTGATCTGCGCATCCGTCGGCTTGGTGTACACCGACAGCAGCGCGACGCCGCGCCGCGCGAGCGTGTGGACCGACGCCACCTCGGAGCGAAGGCTTGCCTGGAGTGGATTCACGTTGCTCGCAAGCGCGGCTTCGAGCGCCGTGTACGCTTCGGCAAGCGCACCCATCTTGTACGCCGATAGCCCGATGCCGCGGAGGGTCCGCGCACTCGGCTTGATCGCATGGGATTCCACAAAAAGGCGGTGCGCGTCGGCCCACCGACCTTGGTCGAAGGCACGGACGGCCGCCGCGATGAGCTTCCGATACTCGGCTTCGGGGGAAGCGGTCGGTGCGGGCGCGGGGGACGCATCGGAACCCTGTGCGGCAACGTATGCCGGTGCAGCCAGGGAAAGGATCGCCGCACAGAGCACGGCCAACCGCCAACGAATGGATGACGTTCTCGCGGCAGATGTCACGGGCGAAGCTCCTCGCATGACCGACGTCGCGCCGCCATGAAATCAAGGAATCGCGGGCGGGGCCACTTTGTGCCGGCCCGATGGAGCCCATTGTGTGCCCGAGGAGCACATGTCTCGCATGTCCAAATCGTCGACACCGCTTCCATGAGCCCGCATAATTTGCCCCATCGAGGGGACGCTTGACGTGAATTGTCGGAGCGCCGGGGTCGTCCTCGAAGGAGCCCACATGAAAAGCTTTCTTCGCGCGCTTCGCTGGAATGTACCTGTCGTGTTCCTCGCGACACTTGCGGCATGCAGTTCCAAGGCGCCGCCGCGCGCGCAACCCGGTGCGGAATGCAAGGCGAGTCGCGACTGCGATGATGGCGAGACCTGCATCCAGGGCGAGTGTGTTTCGGATGAGGGCGACGGCGGCACGATGCCAGACATGGATAGCGGTGCCGCGCACGGCCGCCTCGTGTCCGTGCAAATCGAACCGCAGAATCCGGTGGTCGTCGCGGACGCGAACACGCGGCCCACGGTGCAGTTCAAGTTGATCGGAACGTACCAGGACGACTACGAAGCCGAACTCGAGAACGCCGTGTTCGACATCGAGAATCCGTTTCTTGGTGACCTCGGGTTGCGATCGGGGGCGTTCAAACCCACCGGCGTCCTCGGCGGTGAAACGAAGGTCACCGGGAGCGTCGCCACGTCGAGTGGCAGGCTGGCATCGGAAACCTCGCTGGAGGTGCGCATCGAAACCGTGATCACGGGCGATGGCGTACCGGCCGATGTCGCGACGAGATTTGCTTCGCCCGTGGAGAACGCGCCCTTGTCGGCCAACGTGCTCTACCCGCTCGATGGCGTGGTGATGCCGCAGAACGTGTTCCCGGTGGACGTCCAGTGGGAGCGGGGGACGATTAACGATCTCTTTCGTGTCACCCTCGCGAAGTCCCACGTCTCGATCGTCGCCTACAGTCTCTTCGTCAGCGGATTCACGAAGCACTGGCAGGTGGATGAAGATTCGTGGCGAGGGTTGGCACAAACCGACCCCGACGAACCCATCGTGCTGACGGTTGATCGCTGGGTCTCGGCGACGCAGACGGCGGTGAGCGGCACGCCCATCACCATGACCCTCGCGAAGGCCGCGATCACGGGTAGCGTCTACTATTGGAACATTCGGACGACCGCGACACAGACGTGCGCGATTTGGCTCGGACCGACGTGCATCTGGTGGGTGACCGGCAACGCGGACACGGGTCGCATTGTGCGCATCGATGATGGCACGGGTCGGCCGTCGGACTTCATGCCGAACCCGGCACACGGCTGCGCGGGGTGCCACTCGGTCTCGCCGAGCGGTCGGTACATGGCGGCGGATCTCGGCGGAGGGATCAACGTCGCGGGTGGGATGTTCGATCTGACCACCGACTTGACGGGGAATCCGCCGCCTTCGTCGATCCCGCTCGACTCCACGTACTGGTGGTTTTCCACGTGGAATCCAGATGAAACGAGGCTTGCGGTCACCCGTAACGAGCGCGGCGCGTACGATCCGAGCCCACGTGGCGCGCTCGACTTCGTGAATCCGATGACGGGTGTGCAGGTGCCCGTGACGGGCGTCCTCCCCACCAACATGACCCACCCTGCGTGGTCACCCGACGGAACGCAGATCGCGTTTGTTGCGAACGCCGGGAGCTGGGGCGGCGAGAACGTGAGCGGGGACATCTCGCTCCTCGAGGTGCTCGGCACCGACATGATGGGAGGCACATCGGTCATCCACGAGGGAAGTGCGCTTTCCGGGGACACGCCGGGCGGAAACGCCGACTCGTACCCGACCTGGTCGCCGGATTCCGCGCACATCGTTTTCGCGCACGGCACGGGCAGCCGCTCGGACGACAAGCAGGCGGCCCTCTACATCATGGACCGCGATGGTCAGAACGTTGTGCGCCTCGAGAAGGCATCGCCGGGCACGAACAATTTCCAGCCGAATTTCTCGCCGTTCACCGGCGGCGGTTACTACTGGGTGAGCTTCCTGTCCAAGCGCGCGTACGGCAATGTCGAGGTCGGCTCCCGCAACTATCAACAGGTGTGGGTCGCCGCGATCAAGGTGGGCGCCGATCCCGAGGACGATCCAAGCGAGGTTCCCTACTGGCTCCCGGGCCAGGTGCCCAACACGCGGAACATTTCGGCCTTCTGGGCCCCGCGTGCCTGTCGCCAGGACGGTGAATCGTGTTCCGTTGGGGCCGAATGTTGCGGTGGCGAATGCACAAAAAACGGGGACGACGAGCTCGTCTGCACGCCGCCACCGCCCGAACGGTGCCGCGAATACAACGAGACCTGCTCGAGCAACGCCGATTGCTGTGACTCGGCGGGTATCTCGTGCATCAACAACGTGTGTTCGTCGTTGTTGCTCTGAGGAAGCCGTGAACTCGGCCCCATGTCGAGCAGCGCGCGTGGTCTAGTCGAGGCAGGGCAGCGGCGTGCGACTGACGCCGATCTCATCGACGTAGACCGTCATCGCGCCCTGCGTCTTGCCGATGTAGTCCATCGGTGTCCAGAGCCGAGTGAATCCGCCCTCGACCGTTGTGTCGTGGTTCGGCGATGCGTACACCTGGGTATCGTTTAGCCACGCGTTGATCGTTTCGTCGGTGCCGTACTCGAAGTCGACGCGTGCACAGAACCACTGGTCACGCGGCACGGGCATCGAAGTTCCCGTGGCGGCCGCGCCCTCCTTGTCGATCCAAACTTGAAAGTTTCCCCCTGACGCAAACATGACGACGGCCCCCGAGTCCGCCGATGTGGTCGCAGCGTCATTGTGGAGCGCAAACAGATCGATGTGGGTCAGCGTGAAGTTCGATGGCACGTAGAAGTAGGCGCGCATGTAGACGTGACCTGATTCGATCGTCTCAGACAGTGCGGCCTCGACGTAGGAGAAGGTGTTCGAGCCCGGGGTCGTTGCCTTCGCGGCGTATCGTCCGCGGTAAAACACGGCGTTGTCCTGGACGACGGGCGAGACGCCCACAAGGGCCTGCGTCCACACGTCCGTGATGGCCGGCGTTTCGAATCCGTCGCAGAAGAGCGCCTCCGGGTGGTCATCGCAGGCCGTGGTGTCGGCGCACTGGCCGTCATCACACCAGTGTGAGGCACAGTCCGAATCGTCGTCGCACGTCGAGTTGTCGTCGCATGGCTCACATTCGCCACCGCAATCGATGTCCGTTTCGTCCTCGTCCTGGCGTTCGTTCTGGCACGTGTTCGATGGCGCGCTGCCGTCGCCCGCGTCCGTATCGATGCCGCCGTCGGGTGTGACGCACGCGGCATTCTCGCAACGCTCGCCGCCATCGCAGGCCGGCGCGGTGGTCACCTGAGTGAGTGTGATGGTGAACGTGTCTCCGCCGCCAGCACGCACGCGAATCGGCGTGCAGCTAGCCGCCCGCACCTGGCAGTTCGAGTCGATGCCGCGGGCATGGATCGCGTAGTTTCCGGCGCCAATCGCAAGGGGTGCTTCGAACGGACGACCCTTCTCGAGCGTCCACGTATCGAGTCGAACGTCGGGCGCGCGGAGCGGATCCGCGTCCGCGCATGCGCGAATCAAGTTGAGCTCCACGCGACTCACGTCCGCGGCCAGGCTGGCCGGGCGAAAGACCACCTCGAAGCGTGAACGTTCGTCGCTTGTGCAGGACGCGACGGCCAAGATCACGGAGGAGACGAATGCCCAGCGAAGCCAACCCATGGTTCGTGCCCACAAGCGTAGCGGATTCTGGGTTGAGCGAAACCCGATGCTGCGACGTTATTCAACGGGAAATCGCCCGCGGCAGCCAATGCGACCTGGCGGATTCTCACAGTGATGTTTGCTGGCCACACCTCGACGCATACAACGCGGGTCGGCGAAGAGACCAATGTTGGGAAAGGATCACTCCGTCATGGCACGTCACTGGATTTCATTCTTGTTTGTGAGCTCCGCGTTCCTCGCGGGCTGCGAAGATTCCGAAACAGCGGCTCACCACGATGGTGGTCACGATGCGGACACGCAGATGGATGCGACCATGGATTCGGGTGGGAACAATCCCAACACCGTGCAAATCCACGGAACGATCGTTGATTTCGCGAACGACGCGCCGCTCGCGGCCACCGTTTGTGCCGGGAGCAACTGCGCCACGGCGAGCGCGAGCAACGGTGCATACACGCTCGACTTGCCGAAGAACAGCGACGTCACGCTGACGATCGAACTGACCGCGTACAAGAAGCAGGTGAGCTACCTGCACACGGACGACGAAGACTTCGTCTACAGCACGCAGATGATTTCGAACGTGGTGTTCTCGCTGAACGCGAACCTCATCGGAGTCGACGTCGACGCGACGAAGGGGTCGCTCAACATGTACGCCTACAAGCTGACGAACGGCGAGTTCCCGGACGACAACGACGACGTCTCCGCCGGCACGGAGGGCCTCCCGGGGGCCTCGTACACGGCAAGCCCCGTCAGCGGAAAGCTCGCATGGCTCAACGCCGATGGCCTGTCGTACTCCACCTCCGGTCCGACGTCGTCGCAGGGGATCCAGGTCGCCGCGAATGCGGATCCGGGGTCGTATGCTGTGACGGTCTCGCCTCCCGAGGGATACGACTGCAACACCCGCTGGATGCGTGAAGGCTCCACGGCGGGGACCCTCGACCTCGAAGTCGTCGCGGACGCGATGACATTCTTCTGGCTCCGCTGCGTCGAGAACTGATTCGAAGTCGGAGGGAGCCGCGATGAAAGCGAACTCGACATTGGCTGCGGTGCTCTGCCTCGCGGCGCTGGCGTGCACGGCGGACACCGATACGAAAGAAACGCCCACCTGGAACGGTTCGGTGGGCGCGCTGGTCGCACGATCGTGCGGGGGCTGCCATTCGGAGGGCAGCATCGCGCCGTTCTCTTCGGACTACGCATCCATGCGTGAGCGAGGAGCTCTCGTGAAGCAGTCCGTTGTCGAACGGACGATGCCGCCCATGCCGGTGAACAACGACGGCAGCTGCCACACCTACTCGAATGCGCGCTGGCTTTCCGATGCGGAGGTCGACACGCTCGTGCGCTGGGTGGATGCGGGCATGCCCCTTGGAGACGGCGGCGCGGCGGCGGACTTCAGTGCGCCAGTGCCCCAGCAGATCGAGAACTACGAAGTGGAATGGGTCACGCCCGAGTACACGCCGCAGAACGGCCCGACCGACGACTACCGTTGCTTCATTCTGGACTCTGGATTGACGACGGACGACTTCCTCGTTGCCCAGCAAACCTTCCCCGGAAATTCGGCGGTGGTGCACCACGTGACGGGGTTTGCCGTGAGCGATTCGGACCTCCCGTGGGCCGAGGCGCGGGATGCGGAGGACGAGGAGCCCGGCTACTCGTGCTACGGCGCAGGCGCACCGACGAGCATGGGCATCACGGCATGGGCGCCCGGGAGCGGCATGATTCGCGTGCCCGGCGATGCGGGATACCGCATGCCGGCGTCGGGAAAAGTGATCGTGCAGGTTCACTACAACCTGTCCGGGGGCATCGAGACGGACCCGGGCACCCGGATCCGAGTACAAGCGCGAAAACAGGTGGCACACGAAGCGATCACGCTGTCGGCCGCCGACTTCAGCCTGCGTCTTGCGCCCGGCGAGGCATCCGTGGCGAACAATCCGCTGCATTCGAGAAGCGGCTTGGCCGGCGTGACCGAGCTCGAGCCAGCGAACTGGACGATCTACGGGTTCTACCCGCATGCATCAGATGGGCCGCACGCTTCGCGCGACCGCGAAGCAGGATGGCCGCGACCAGTGCGCAGGCGACGTCGATCGGTGGGACTTCAACTGGCAGGACTTCGGGAGTACGACCAGCCCATGAAGTTCCGGAAGGAGGACGGTCCCGTGCTCCTCCAGCTCAACTGCACGTTCGACACGCGTGACGTGAACGTCGAAACGTTCTGGGGCGAAGACACGACCGACGAGATGTGTTTTGCGGCCTTCGTCGCCACGCGCGACGACGACTAACGGGGACGGACAACACCTGGCGGGCACTCCCGCTACGGGCGTGGGGACACGAGCGTCTTGCGCCAGGCATGCGCATCCGCTCGGGTGCGCGGGTCGCCGGCGGTTTGCGCGAGCCATTCGAGGACTCGCGTGACCGCCGGGTCCCCCGCAAGTGCAGCGCGGAATGCGTGAAACTTCGCGCACGACGCGTCGCCCTGGGCGGCGCAGACGATGGCGAGTTGGGAGCGCACCCAGGGCAGGGTCTCGTCGTCCATCTGCGCGGCGATGCCCTCGAGCACGGATCGCTGGGCCGCGAGGGGGAGTGCGTCGAGGGCGGGGCTCGCGGCGAGGTACATGAGCGACATGGGTTCGCTCCGTGCGAGTGCCTCGGCAAGCTCCTGCGCGCGCTCGATCTCGTGCCTTCGGATGTGGAGGAGAACTTCGACCGCGTGCACGGGGCCGCGCAGGGACCAAAGCGCGCGCGGTGAAGGAAGGGTTCCTTCCGCCAGGGCGATGTCGCCGCATCGGGTCTGTTCCGCCGCGGCCAGGTACCCCGCCACGGGGGAACCGTCCGGCGCGGCTGTACGAAGTACCCAGCCCGGATCGGCTTCGCAAACGTTGGGCGCGACGAGTTCGGGGCCGCACGGGACGAATCCCGGGATGGGGAGTTCCCCGTCGGTGGGGGGAACAAACGTGGTGTAGAGCGCATCCGCGGCGACGGGCACCCAGGCATGCTCAAGGGCAGCGCATGCGGAACCGGTGCGTTCGACGACGGCGGCGCGCCATCCGTAGCGCTCCGCCGCGCGCATGAATCGAGCCGTGTCGAGGGTGGCGTCACGTGCGATCGCCATGTCCGTGTCGTCGAAATAGAGGGGAGTTCGGCCGTCGACGAACGTGCGCACGCGACCGTCGAGCCAAAACGCCAGTTCGGCGCCGCCGCGGTAGTCGGTGAAGACGTTGGTTCCCTTCGGAAAGCGACGCAGTCGTTCGCGTGCCGAGGTCGGGTGGTACGCGGAATCGCCCACGGCCTCGAAGAGGGGACCACGTTCGCGGTGGAGGGAGCGAACGGACGCGAAGAGCGCGAGTGCGGCAAGCAAACCAAGTGCGATGCGGCCCGACCTGCGCGTGAGGCCTGACATGCCGCGGCTGAGTTCGACGAAGCCTTGGATGGCGGCCGGCGCAACGAGGAGGGCCGCCGTACCCGCGAAACGGTGTGCCGTGAGGTAGAGCGCGACCCCAAGGAGCGCGGTTGTCCAATGCACGAAGGAAACTGCGCCGCGAAGGGCGCCCACAACGGCGACCGTGCCCAGAAGCGCGAGGCCGGCGAACGCGCTCGATGCAAGCGGAGCCATCGCCGCGACCGTGGGTGGTTTCATGTCGAGGATGTGCGCCGTCGCGTCGCCGCCGCTGTGCGCAAGCACGTACGACACGACACCGAGGCCGTGGGCGCTGGTGAGGCTTGCGGCGAGCATGCCGGCCAGCGCCCATCCGCACTGGCGCACTCGTGCGCGATGACCCGTCCACCAGCACTCGACGGCCACGGGCACGACGAGCGCCGGCGCAAGAACAAAGCTGCCGTGAACCTGGGCCCAAACGAACGTGATCGCCGTCAATCCCAGCACGACTCGCTTCGCTGGTGCTTCCGTCGCGGATCGTGGTCGGAGCGTCTCACGGAGCCAGAGGACCCCCGCCAAGCACGGAATCGCCGCCATTTCGGGGCGCGCTTCGAATCGCCACGCCAACGAGCTCAAGACCGCCATCGTGACGATGGTCGTGGCGACCGTGTCCGCGCAGGTGCGGTAGACCGCGTGCCACACGAGCCAAGTGCCAAACCCCGCGAACATCATCGTCCAGACCACGAGTCCGCGGGAGCCGACCGCCTCGTACATTCCGTACACGGTCACGTCCCACAGCCACTCCGGAACGATGCACGGCGCGGTGAACGCCGGGTGTGCGTAGTGCTCGACGACGGTGCGTGTGCCCTGTCGGAGTACCTCGCGGCCGAGGAGCATGTGCCAGTAGGGATCCGATTCGAAGACGGGGTGCCAAGCAAGGATGGCAGCCACGGCACCGAGCATCAGGGCGACGGTATTGGGGCGAAGGCGGGGGATCAGCATCGCGCGGGGCGAGGATACACGCTCGAGGTCGTTTCGGCGGTGGCGCCTCGTGCGCATGCGATCCATGCTTTTTTCATAGATTTATGCTTCGCACATCGCTTGTTCCAATGGTTTCCGGTTTCATCGTGCTCTTCGCGCTCGGCTGCGACGAGTCGCATTCGCGCACGCCGGAGGACGGCGGCGTCGATGGTGGAGAGGTGGACGGATCGAGCGACGCTTCGGTCGACGCCCGCGCGGAGCACTTCGCGACATGCGATCGGCTCTGCGCCCACAACGCCGAGTGCGACAACGACTGCAATTTCGACGAGGACCCGAACTGCGACGAAGAGGAACTCTACGACCAGCTCTATCAAGCGTGTGACGGTGATTGCCGCGAGGGGCTCAGCTTGCGTCCCGAACCGTGTGTGGCGGCCACCAGCGACTTCGCCGGTTGTGCGGTCGGGGATGCGTGCGGTGACGTTTGCTCGCACGAGGAGCGCAGCTACTTGGAGCAGTGCGTATTTCATCCCGGGTTTCTCGTGTGCGAGAACGTTTGCGCGGAACTCGAGATCGGCTGCATTCCGTACGAGACGATCGGGCTCCGCGGTGCAAGCTGCAAAGTCAACTGTGAAGCGCCGGCGCAGGACATTGATTGTCTGAATGCGCTCTATGAACTCGATGAATGCTCGCCGGATCTCGCCTACGGATGCGAACCGATTTCCGACGCCTGCCTCTTGAAGGTTGCGAACGTCGTTGAGAAATGTGATTCGCTCGAAACCGCAACCCTCGACACGGACGAGGTGAGCGCGTGTCAGTCCTTTGCGACGCAGCAGTGCGCCTGCAACTTCTGGTTCGAGATCGACGACTGCGAGCTCCGATCCGAACGTCGGTGTCTATTCGCGCTCGGCCGCGGATCCGTGTGTGCTGACGCGATTGACGCCTTCCAGACCTGCATGGAAAGCGTTGAAACCTGCAGTCGCGAGACCCTCCGGGACGAATGCGAAGCCGAGTGGAACGCCTACTCGGCCGCCTGTGGCTAGGCCTCCATACGCCCGCCGCGGAGGGCCCTGGCGCTCACGAGCAGGGCGACGAAGACCAATGCGAGTGTGACGTTGTAGGCCGTCATCGCCGCGAGGCAGACGACTGAAAGCACGAGTGCGACGGCTGGAACCCATGGGTAGCCGATGGCGCGAAACGGTCGCTCGAGTGCCGGTTCACGTCGCCGGAGCGCGAAGAGCGACACCATGGCGATGGCGTAGAGGCACAGTGCCCCGAAGCACGCGAGGGTGATGATCTGACCGGTCTTGCCGGTGAGTACCGCGAGGATTCCCACCGCCATGTTGGCGCCCAGCGCGGCGGCGGGGGTCCCGAATCGGGGGTGAACCCGTCCGAGCACGCGAGGCAATACGGCCGCTTCGCCGAGGGCCATGGTCGCGCGACCCGCCGCCAGCAGGATGCCGTGAAACGAGGCGAGCAATCCGAAGATGCCGATGGCCAGCACCGAGCGATAGAGCACGGAATCGGGCGCAACGGCGTGCGCCATGGCCAAGGGTAGGGGCGAATCGCTCGGCTCGGCGCCCGGCGCCGCGTACACGACGGCCTTCCATCCCGCGACGCCCACGGCGGAGAAGAACACCCCGACGGCGAGGACGACGAGGGTCACGATGGCGCTCGTGAATCCAAGCGCCACGTCGCGCTGTGGATTTCGCGTCTCCTCCGCAGCGTTCGCCACGCCTTCGATGGCGAGATAGAACCAAATCGCGAAGGGAATGGCGGCCAATGCGCCCGACCAACCATGCGGGAGCGCATCGGTGGTGACGTGGCGCCATTCGAACTTCGGCGCTGTCAGCCCCATGAAGAGCAGCAGCTCGCCGATCGCGACGACGGTCACGAAGAGCTCGAAGGACGCGGCCTGCTTCACGCCCCACACATTGAGTGCGGTGAACGCCAGGTAGACGGCGACCGCGAACGCGACGGGGGGCACGGAGGGCGCGTAAACGTTCAGGTAGGCGCCGATCGCGAGGGCGATGGCCGGCGGCGCGAACACGAACTCGATGAGCTGAAAGAGACCGGCGAAGTAGCCGGCTTCCGGCCCGAGGGCCCGTGTCGCGTAGACGAACACGCCGCCCGCCTTCGGGAGTGTGCACGCGAGCTCCGTGTAGGAGAGGACGAACGTGACATAGAGTGTGGTGACGAGCGCCGTTGCCGCGAGCATTCCATACGTGCCGCCCTCGACCAGTCCGAGATTCCATCCGAAGTACTCGCCGGAGATGACGTAACCGACGCCAAGACCCCACAGCATCCAGGGGCCAAGGGTCCGTTTGAGGTGCGGCGCCGGGGTGTCGTTCACGGTCCGAGCGTAACGGAAGGGGCAGGCGGCGTCGTGCGCGTGGAGGTCGTCCCGGGTCTACCTCCTCTGAATTCGCCCCGGTGTGCCGCGGCTGGCGCACCCCCTTGCCTCCATTCAGAGTTGCGTCGTGAGTGGTATGGGCAGGCACGCGTGGCGTTTGCACGCCATGGCATGTTTGGTTGTGGGCGTTCTGGGATGCGTGGGAAGCGTGTCGCCGCTCGCGGCCGTGAACGAGCGGCACGACTCGGGCATTGCTCCCGGCGAGCCCGACGCCGCGGAGGGCACGGACTCGGCCGTCACCGTACCCAACATGTCCGTCCCCGATGCGACTGTGCCCATGGAGCCGCCCACGCCCGAGACGCCGATGGACCACTGCGGCGCGACGATTCCGTCGGGGTGGCCTGGAAGCTTCACCGTGTACGCCCATAACCCCGTGCTCACGCCCAACCCCGCCAGTCCGAGCCAGGGGAACGACAACATCTACGCGCCCGATATCCACTTCGACGGTTCCGTCTACCGCATGTGGTACGGCGGACAGGGGGGCGACGGACACGATCAGATTTTTGCCGCGTGGTCCCGCGATGGCATGGCGTGGCGCGTCTATCCGACGGGTCGTACGCCGTTCCCCGTCCTCCCACGCGGCAGCTCGAACCATGTCAACGACCCGAGCGTTGTTCGTGTCGGAAACACCTGGCGCATGTACTACACCGATGCGCCCATCGGCGAGATCGACCGCATTTGGCTCGCGGAGTCCACAAACGGCGTGACGTTCACCAAGGTTGCCCAAGTGCTCGACGTCGGGCCCCCGGGTAGCTGGGATGCGGAGAAGGTCGGTCGCCCCTCGGTGCAGTTTGACGGGCAAACGTACACGATGTGGTACGACGCGACGGCGGCCGGGCGTCGCCACGTGGGCGTCGCCACGAGCTCCGACGGCGTTCACTTCACGAAGTACGCGCAGAATCCGGTCGTCGAGAACGTCGGCGCCATCGACGTCAAGCGGGTTGGGAACGGCTACGTGCTGCTCAACGAGGCGATGGATGGCACGCACTGGGCCACGAGCGGTGACGGGTTCTGCTGGACGAGTCGCGGCTTGCTCTTTGGGTTGTCCGGGCGCGATTACGATCGATACGGGCAGGTCACGCCCCACATCGCGATGGTGAACGGACAGGTCCGAGGCATTTATTTCGGAGGCGCTTCCGTGAGCACATGGAATCGCAATCGCATCGCCGTCGCGCTTCCGTCGGGGCAGAGCGACGCGGGGGGCGGATGCACCGCGTGTGCGGGCGCCGGTCTGACTTGCGCCGAGGCGTGTCAGGGCGCCCACGCGGGGAACGCCGGCTCCTGCGCCGCGCCCGGTAGCACGAGCGGTGGCCAGTGCTGCGCGTGTGCGAGCGAAGGGTGTGAGGCCTGCACCGGTGGCATCGACTGCAACACCGCCTGCGTGGGCGCGGGTAAGCTCGGCGGTTACTGCGGCGCCCCCGGCAGCACCGACCCGGGCCATTGCTGCGCCTGTCTCTAGCGGTCCCTAGGCGATGCGAAGCGCCTGCTCCGCGGGGAGCGCCGACTCCGCTTCGCCATGCGGGCTTGGGCGCGTCGCGTCGCGCAGCTCCGCGTCGAGGAGACCCCACACCGCATCCCGAAGTGCCCGGGCCGCATGTTCCCGACGTTGAGCCGAGGAAACCCCTTCAAACGCGTCGTGCTCGACCGCCGGGAGGATTCGGACGGTGACGGTCTTCGACACCGACTCGTCGAGGCACCACTCGTTCTTGGGCAACAGTTCCGCGGAACCGGCGATGGCGATGGGCACAACGGGGACTCGGTGGTTTACGGCCGTCACGAAGGCACCGCTTCGGAAAGGCTTGAGACGCCCGTCGTCCGAACGCGTGCCCTCGGGGAAGATGAGGATGCTGCTACCTCCGCGGAGCCGATCGCCAAAGGCGGCGTCGAGCTTCGCGAGCGCGTTGCCGCGCTTCCGCTCCACCGGCACATGCCCCGCGATGCGGAGGTGCCAACCGAGGAACGGCATGTAGAAGAGGATCCGTTTGGCGGCCCATTTGTAGTCCACGTCCAGGACGGCGCCGAGAATCAGGATGTCCAGCGAGCTGACGTGGTTGCTCGCGAGCACCGCCGGCGCGGCACGTCGAAGGTGCTCGAGGCCCTTCACATCGATGTCGACGTGGAGCTGCTTGAGTGTATCGACACACCAGCGCCGCATGCACACGCGCGAGAATCGGCCACCGGTGAACGGGCCAATAACGCAGGACCCGAGTCCATATGCGATCGTTCGGAGCGCCAGGGGTGTCCAGTACGCGACGGCGCGGACGAAGTACCGCACGGGTTGACGTCGCACTCGAATTTCGCTCACCGATGACGTTCGCCCGCTCACGTCGGGAACTATGCGCGCCGACGGCGGGCCGTCAACGCGGCGAGGTGTACGAGAATCGCGCGCTTCGCGTACGGCCGCCGTGCCTTGTCAGGCGTTCGGACGGCGTGGGATAACCGCCGCATGGTTAATCGAGTCGATGCGTGCATGGTCCGTTCCCTCCCGTTGATGGCGATTGCGCTCGCCGCGTGCGGTGGCACGTCGGGCCCGCCGGCCTCGACCGCCGAAGCGACGCCGCGTTCCTCGGGAGCGGAGGCGGAGATGGCGGCTGCGGGCACCTCCGACGCGACGGATCCCGAGCCCGCGGAAGGTGCCGAGACAACGACGCCGAACGAATTCCGCGTCGCGAGCGCCGAAGAAGCGAAGACCGCCCACGGCGAGCACGCATCGAAGATCAAACCCACGGAGAAGGAAGCGGCGGTCCGGCTTTTCGTGACGGACAAGGACAAGGGCGCCGTGCCGGGCGTGGTGGTGGAGCTCATGGGACCGGGGGGCACGAAATTTGTGGCGGATGAGACCGACGCGGAGGGCTACGCCGAACTTCTCGTTCCGAACGGTCAGACCTACGACATCGTGTTTCTGAGCCTCGGTCGCACTGACATCGCATCGAAGATTGAAGTGCCGAACGAGCCAACGCTTCGGCTGAACTTGACGGTGCGGTACAAGCGCTGGGATCCGCCGGCCAACACGCAGGCGAAGCGTGGCGCTTCGGGGGCACCTCGTTTTGTGCTGACGGGCGTCGAATTCGAAACGGGCAAAGCCACGCTTCGGAAGGAGTCCTATCCGAAGCTCGATAGCGTGCTCGACTACATGACGCACAAGCGGTCGGCGCGCGTCGAGATCTCCGGTCACACCGACAACGTCGGCAATCCGAAGGCGAACAAGACGCTCTCGCAGAAGCGGGCGGACGCCGTGAAGCACTATCTCGTGTCGAAGGGCATCGACGGCGCCCGGATCGAGGCCGTTGGGTATGGTGATGCGCTGCCCATCGCACCGAATGAGACCGAGGAAGGGCGGCAAAAGAACCGACGCATCGAGGCGACGGAACTCTGATTCTCGCCACGGGCGGGTGGCCCGTGCGGTGTCCCGGCACCGCGGAACCGACCACTCGGGAAGCCAGCGTTCCCGTGGAAAGGCTATCGAAAAGAGCGAGCTTCCATCGGCACACCCCTTGCTCGAACGGGCCCGTGGAGCGAAGGACCCGGCGGCGCGTCGGAGCGGTCAGTGTCGAGCAGTTAGGCGTGCTCGCCGCAATGGCCCTCGTGGGGATGGCGGGACTTGGTGCGCTCGGGCGCGCCCTGGCCATCGACGTCGTGGGCAGCGCGAGCACGCACACGGCGACCACCGTCGTTGTCGGCGGCCAGGCCGGTCTCGCGGAGATTGGAGAGGCTGCGCGCTTCGCCAAGCGAGCCGTCGAGGTGCCGTTCGAGTCGCAGCTTGATACGGCCGTCGCACCGCTCGATGCACTTCGCGGGGAAGCGCCCCGTCTCCATGTTTTCGTTTCGAACGATTGGGACGTGCCGAATCACGAGGCGTCGACCTTTCTCCTCCAAGAGCGCCTGCACGCAAGTCACCCCGAGCTTCGCGTGACGCACTACGTGGGCCCCTACCTCTTCACGGACGCGAGCGTACCGTTTGGCATGGCGGAGGAGCACGTCGCGTGGCTTCGTCGCGTGGAAGCTGCGCATGGCGACGAAATCGGTCTTCACATCCATCCGTATTCGAGCCTCGTGGAGGAGGCGGGCCTTTCGTCCACGGGCCGAGCACCGTACTTCACGAGCCCCCGCGTGGGGCGTGACCCCGGCTATTCGCTGAACCTGGGCGCGGCGTTTGACGAAGCGGAGACGCGGCAACTGCTCCTGCGCAGCCGCGAACTATTTCTCGAGCACGGACTACCCGAGCCCACCGCGTTCCGCGCGGGTGGCTGGACCGCCGACGCGCACACGCTTCGTGCGCTCGCCGACACGGGTTTCCGCTCGGACGCGAGTGCGGTGCCCGTGGAGCTCCTCGGCTCGTGGATCACAAACGGGGAGCCCCTCTATCCGTGGCTCAAGCGGACCTGGGAGGGCATCGACACGGGCTCACAGCCGTACTTCCCCTCGAAGCAACGGCCGAACGTGGCCGGTGACCTGCCGTTGCTCGAGATCCCCGACAATGGCGCCCTCGCCGACTACATGACGACGGATCGCATGACGGCGCTTTTTGACCAGCTCGTTGGCCAGATGAACGCGGACGGTAAGTCGCGCGTGCTCTCCATCGGCTACCACGGCGTGAGTTTGCCGAACCATTTTCCGCGCATCGATGGCGCGCTCCGGTACATCGATTCCAAGCTTGCTTCGAGCGGTCTTGGGCCCGCCGTCTACTCCACGGCGCGCGAGATCGCGGACCTCTTTGGTCAAACGCCGCGCGCGATGAACTGAAGCGGCGAGGCGACCTCGCGGGCGTCGACTAGCGGCGTTCAAGTCCCGCGAGTGGTTGCGGGCACCCCAGGTCGGTGAGCGTGCGGAGCAACGCGTTGGTGCCACTGGCGTTTCCGCGGCCAGGTTCTGGGATTACCGGGATCCTTCCGGAGGGGCGTCGTAGACGGTTCGCCACGGACCCGGTTCCCGTGTTCGCGATGATCTTGCCCGCGCCAGTCACCGCGGCGCACGCGTGTTCGGTTGTCACAAGGGCTCCACGCGTCTTGGTCGCGGGTGCGCCGCCGCTCAGCAGCAGGGTCGGGGTTCCGGGCGCGGGCTTTGCCCCCGCCAGCAGCGCGAGCGTCGCGGGCAGGTCAAGCGTCGTGACGGGGCGCGTGGTGATGGAGGGTGCGATTCCGTCCCCACCAAGGAAGAGCGGTACGCGGATTTGCTCCTCGTGCAGACGCGACGCGTGGCCGTACACGCCGCGTTCGCCGCGGGATTCCCCGTGGTCCGCCGTGAGTGCCCAAACGAGGTTTGGGCGTTTGGCGATTCGCTCGAGGGCGGGGCCAAGGCTCGCATCGAGGTCGCTCACGCGAACGCCGTAGTGGTCGTCCGAGGCGCAATGGTTCACGTTGGACTGGAGCGGCAGCGAGTACGGTGCGTGAACATCGCTCAGATGCACCCAGACGAAGTTCGGGTGCGTGCGATCGAGTTCGCGCTCCGCCCACTCGAGGATGTGCTTGGAGGGCTGGTACTCGGCTCGGTACGTTGCGAAGCCGAATCCCACGCGTCGAAGGCGGATGAGGTCGTCGAGGTCCGTGGGCCGGTCGTGGGAGCTCACCCATGCGGAGGTCGAGTAGCCGTGCTCCGAGAGCACGCGTGGGAGAAACTGGCGGCCCGGTGTGCGCGCGCTGGCGCCAACCTGCCCGGTGAGTAGCCCAGGCAGGGAGCGAATGGTTGCGTTTGAGGGCGCGTATGCGTGCGGAAAGGCCGATGCTCGGGTCGCCACTCGCTGGAGCCCCGTCGCACACGGGCCAAACCGTGACCCGGGGTCGAGTACGTCCCCTCGCAAGGCGTCGACGGTGACGAGCAGAATGTCGCGTTTCGGCGCTCCGGGTAGAAAGTGGAGTCCGTCCAGCGGCGCAAGGACGGGGCGCCGCTCGCCTTCGCTCGCGTCGCGTTCAATGAGGTTCGTAATGGCGAGGTCCGTGCGGAACATGGCGCCGACCATCGACGACGCGAAGGGGGTGCGCGCGGAGAGCACTTCGCGTCCCGCGGCGGCGGGAAAGCAGAAGGGAACCAGTGCGAACCAAAGCACGAACCCCGCGCCGCCCGGCCAGAGGGGGCCAAGTCGTCGCCACGTGCGGCCAAAGGTTTCGTTCGACGTCGCCGTTAGCATCGTGCCTGCGCCGACGATGGCCGTCAGCGTGAGTGCGACGTGAAACGCAGGGTAGAGTCCACGAAACGTGTGAAGCGTCACCCATGCGACGAGTGCACTGAAACCCGCAGCGCCGAGGAACCCGACGCCGTGGATCGCGTCGGGCGCGAGCGGGCGGTGCGTCCGAAGCCAGTTGCGCATTCGAAGCGGGGCGACGCGAAGTACGCGCACCGCGGCCAGGCACGCGAGCGAGACGACCGCCACACCCGGAATCCGAAATGGACTCGCCGCGATGGAGGGGCCGGAAAAAAGCGCGTAGGTGCAGACGAACCACGGCACGGTGAGGAAAACGTCCATCAGCAAGGCGCCGAGGCGGTGCACGCGCGCGAGCCTGCGCCCGAGGTGGCAGGCGAGAACCGCCAGCGCGCCGATCACGAGGGGCGCGGCGATCAGAAGGCGAGGGGCGAACCACCAGAGTTCCCCCGGAATGCTCTCCGACGATCCCGCGCCGATGATCATGAGGCTATCGGCGAGCGCGAGGAGAAGCGACGCGAGGGCGAACGCCGCCCCGACGCGCGCCGGGCCCACCACGGCTCCGCTCTCCTCGCCGTTCTGCGTCCCGGTCACGGTGCGTTGCCCCGCGTGTCGTTCGAGGTCGCGGGTACCTGCGGCCGCCCCGCAAGCCGCCGCGCCACCTCGAAGACCGCCGGGTGATCCGGGTAGGTGGACACGAGGTCCGCGAAGTACTTGTCGCGAAGCGCCGCCCCCGCGGGACCGCGCGCGTCGTGAAACAGCGTGAGGAGCGTGAGAACGCGGAGACCATGGGGGGAAGCCGCGTGCATGCGTGCGAGCTCCCGCTCAACACTCGAAAGGACGGCCGGGTCCCGCTGTGCCGCGCCAAAGGCGCGACCGAGGCTGCCGAGCAGGTCGTCGGCCTGGAGATACCGGAACGCCATCCCGCGGAGGCCCGGGTACGCATCCATGCGCGCGTAGATCACCGCGGGCTCGCTCCAGTACACCATTGTCCACGGGGGAACGTGGCCCGCCTGGAGAAAGGTCTCTCGCCCCGGCTCGTTGGACGCGAGCACCCACGTGCTCTCAAACCGATTGGCGATGCGCCCAAAACCCTCCGCCGATTCCTGACCATCGCTCACTTCGCGGAAGAATGCGTCGGGGTAGAGCAAATCGTTTCGTCCGTCGATGAGCACCTTGAAGCGATCCTGACCGGCCCAGATCACGTAGCCGCCGAGCTGAAACGTGTTGAGCGGCCGCGCGTCCAGGCCGTGTGCGCGCGCAAACGCGAGGGCGCCGTCGGGGTAGCGATCCTGAACGACGCCAACGCCGTACGCGTGCGTGTTGAACTGAACAGCGGCCCCCAGGAACACGACGGCCGCGAGGAGTGTCGAGAGGTGTCGCCGAAGGGGAGGGAGCGCGTCGAACGTTGCGGTGAGCCGCCGCCCATGAACGAGCAGCGCGAACGCCGCGCCCGCGGCGCCGAAGGGAAGAAACCGAGCACTGCGCGGCGCGATGGTGAACAGCACAGCGCAGAGCGCGAGGTGCCACACGTTGAGCTCCGTCGGGCGACGGCGCAGGCGTGCGACCGCACTCCACACGACAACGCCAATGCCCGCCGCCATGACCAGACCGAGGGCGGGGAAGTATTCAAGAACATCGTCGAGGCCGATGGGTCGCCACTCGGGCACGCGCTCCCGGTAGCTGGTGTTGTCGAGGAACGAGAAGGTCGACGTGTAAAGCGCGGTGCCCGATGGGCCGAAGAGGCTCAGGGCGACGGTCGCGAACCACGAGACCCACACCGCCATCACCGCGGGAGCACCCACGCGGGGGAGTAGCCCCGCTTCGATGCTCTTCGGGCGTACGCGGCCGAGTACCTGCGCGAGGGTGACGGCGCCGCAGAAGCCCAGATAGAGCCCGAGACCGCTCACGCCGGCGCGGTGAAGGAAGAGCCACGCCGTCTGCACGACGACCAGTGGCACCAAGGCCCGGAGTAGGGCGCGCGGGTGCCGCGTGTCGAGGCGCGCCCATGCGAATTCGAACGCCCAGAGCAGCGCCGGCAGGCACGTGAGTGAGAACGTTTGCGGTCGACCGATGAACGTGTTCTCCACGGCCACGAGGTAGGCGCCCGCGGCAATGATCCACACGACGGTGGGCGAGCGGCGAATGGCACCAAGGCGAGCGAACGCGACTCCGATGAGGGCTACGCAGGTTGCCCGAAGCAGCACGACGCCGAACATTCCGCCGGCGGCGTGCGCACCATAGAAGAGGAGCCCGGCAAGGAGGTCCTTGTAGGGCCAAGCGGCGCCTTCGAAGGAGAAGGAGAACGGATCGGTCGGCAGTGTCGTGCGCGTCGCCCACGCCTCGCGGCCGACGGCCATGTGCCACCAAAAATCCCAACCACCCATGAGCCGCGGCGCGATGACGGCGGCGATGGCGACGAGGAACAGAACCGCGATGGCGGTTTCGGCCCGGGTCGGGCGCGACGGGGCGTCCATGGGAGCGCGATCTTACACGGCTCTGATTCGCCGTGGCGAATCCAGCGGGTGTGACACGCCGCGGCGGCCGCCGCGCACCTCAGTGCTTGCCGAGTCCCCGTTCCTCGACGATCCGTGCATTGATCGCCTGGGCTCGCTGGGCCGCGGGCCGTGCGCCTAGGCGTTCGGCGTACGCCAGGTACTCGGGGCGTTTGTCGATGATATTGAACATCGTCATGTACCGGATCGTGCCGCCGAAGATGAGGTCCGCCATGGTGAACGTCTCACCGAGGAGCCACGGGCCCTTTCCGATGGCGCCCGAGACCGTGTCGAGCATCTCTTCGTACGTGCCGAAGCCCGCCGCGCTCGCGCGATACTCCCACTTGTTCACGTGGGCCATGCACCCCGGCTCGATGACCGATGGTGCATAGAGCGACCAGCGAAGGTAGGCGCCACGTTCCGGAGCGTCGAGGGCGGGTGCGAGTCGACCGGGCGCGTACCGATCGGCGAGGTAGAGCGCGATGGCCGCCGCCTCCGTCACCACGGCGCCGCCGTCGATGATCACGGGCAACTTGCCCATCGCGTTCAGTCCGCGGACGGGATCCTTCTTTTGCGCGCCGGCCGCGAGGTCGACGTATTCGAGCTCGTACGGGCAGCCCACTTCCTCAAGGGCCCATAGCGTGTTCGCGGCGCGGGAGAACGGATGGTGGAGGAGCTTGACGGTCATGCGGCGGACGATACCGCGACGCGCATGCCTTCGGCGATGGGCGGCTAGTGGGGCTTTGCCGAGCGCCCATCCGCCCCCTTGAGGACCCGGTCGAGCATGGTCCGATCGAGGAGGTCGGCCGCCGGCAAGCGTTCGAGGGTCGTGCGCCAGCGGGGCTCGTTCCGGACGAGTGGAATGAGGATCTCGAGCGCGCGATCCGTCTGACCGTGCTCGTGGAGCGTGAGCGCGTACCAGAAGGGGAGCTCCGTGCGATCCGGGAGGCGTTTCGTGACCTCGTCCATGCGTGCGGCCGCGGCGTCGAGGTTTCCGGATTCCACAAGTGACTGCGCTTCGCCGAGGGCGGTGTAAGCGCGGTGAATGTTGAGGAGGCGTCCGAGCTCGTGGACGGGTGTGGCGTGATCCTCCACCCGGAGATCGATACTCGGCCCGGCACCCACCTCGGCGGGGACCACGAGCAGCGCGGCGCTCTGTCGACCTCGCACATCGCCGCCGGCGGCTTCCGCAGCGCGCAGTGCCGCGAGGAGGCGTTCGGCGAGGCGGCCCTCGGTCGACTCGAACGCCGTGGCCATGGCGGGCCAGATGTGGCGGTTCGCCATCATGTTCGCCTGCGCGACGAACCCTCGCCCGACGAAATGCCCTGCTGCTTGAATGCACTTCGTTCCTGTCCACCCCGCTGCGCGTCCCTTCGCATCGACGATGGCGACCTGGCGTCGGTCGTGTTCCGCGTCGGCGGAGGTGAGTTTGGCGATGGCCGTCTCGGGCGTGAGGCCCTGCTCGAGGAGTGCGAGGCCGTCGGCGCCGTACCGTTTGTTCGTGAGGGCCTGGGTTGCGACGGCACCCACGCCCGCCTTCGCCCACGGCGTGTAGTGCGCGATCTGAAACCAGTGTGAGTGCACAGCGACGCCCATCTCGCCGGTCTTCGGGTCCCGGGCGACGATCGAGTACGTCGTGGCGGGCACATCGCGCGCGGCGAGCTCACCGGCGGTGGGCGGTTCGGCCACCGCGGGCCGAAGGGCGAGGAAGACCAGCGCCGCCGTGAGCACGGGCCCACGGCCGCGCCGCTCGGCGGCGGGCAACCATTTCATGCGCGCGAGTCTACGCGGGATGGCACCCAACGGACACTCATCCTTGAGGCACGCCACGCGCCCTACGCGGCGGGTGGTGGGCTCGATGGCGGATGCGCGGTGACCAACTCCTCCGCGAGGCGGATGGCGCTGTCGAGGTCCGGCGCGAGCATGAGGCGCTCATGCTTCGTTTCAAGGGCCGCCTTCGGAATCGCGTCGTCGGGCTTCGGGAACGGGCCCGCGACGACGACGTGCCGTCGTGGTCCGAGCGCCATCTGGAGGGCAGCTTCGAGCGCGACAAGTCCCGTTGCGTCGATCACGGGCACACGGCCCAGGTGCACGATGAGCACGCGGTAGTCGTCGGCCGAAACCGAGTGAAGCGCCTGCATCGCCTTGTTCGATGCGCCGAAGAAGAGGGGCCCGTTGATGTCGTAGAGCACGACCCCCTCGGGCAGAGCGCGTCCGCCATCGTCGGTCGACGAATCGAGCTGGAGGCGTGACTCGGTGAGCTCCGCCATGCGCCGCACGAAGAGTGCCGCCGCGAGCACAACGCCCACGAAGACGGCAACGACCATGTCGAAGAAGACCGTCAGTAAGCAGCAGGTAACCAGCACAAGCACGTCGCTCTTCGGCGCGGCCTTGACGAGGCCTGCGAAGTGTCGCGCTTCGGACATGTTCCATGCGACGAGCAGGAGAAGCGCCGCAAGCGACGCCATGGGGATGTGCGCAACGAGCGGTGCGAGT
The DNA here is from genome assembly GCA_041389625.1 of Polyangiales bacterium. Lineage (GTDB taxonomy): Bacteria > Myxococcota_A > Polyangia > Polyangiales > JAWKRM01 > JAWKRM01. Next base: position 48,143 of record JAWKRM010000006.1, on the reverse strand, counting down.
AGCAGGATGGCGAGCAGCACAAACGCGGAGTGTGTAACGGCCGCGATGGGGCTCTTCGCTCCAGCCCGGATGTTCGTGGCCGTGCGCGCGAGGGCGCCTGTGGCCGCGATTCCCCCGAAAAATGGCGCAAAAATATTGCCGACGCCGAGGGCAACCAGCTCGGAGTTTGAATCGTGCTTCGTGTGCGTCATTCCATCGGCGATCACCGCCGAGAGCAGCGATTCGATGGCCCCGAGCATGGCGATGGCGAAGGCCGCCGGGAGCAGTTCGCGAAGGAGCGTCCACGTCAGTGGCTCGGAGCCCCATGGCGCGGCAAAGGACGGCAGCGCACTTGGAATCCCCGCCACCTCGACGCCGTCGACGACCGAGTGAAATCGGCTGCCGATGGTCGCAAGGGTCATCCCTGGAACAACGTGGTGAACGACAGCACCGAGTGCCGAGACAACCGCAATGGCGAGCAGGGGAGCGGGAACCGCTTTAAGAACCTTGGGAAGAACGAGGAGGAGCGTAAACGTGAGTGCCGCCGCGCCAAACTCGAATGGCTTCACCGTCGCGCGCGCCTCCCAGAGGACGGCGACCTTTTCGACGAACGACTCCGGCATCGGACCGACGTCGAGTCCGAGGACATCCTTCAGTTGAAGCGTGGCGATCACGATGGCGATGCCCGTCGTAAAGCCCGTCGTCACCGGGTAGGGGATGTACTGAATCCAGGTTCCAAGGCGAGCGACGCCCATCACCACGAGCATTGCGCCCGCGAGAACGCCCGCCGTGAGCAGGCCCCCTAGCCCGTGCCGAGCCACGATGGGCGCGAGCACGACAATGAACGCCGCCGTGGGGCCCGTGACCTGAAACTTGCAGCCGCCGAGCAGCGCGACCACGGCGCCCGCCACGACCGCGGTGTAGAGCCCGTGCTCCGGCGCGACGCCCACCGCGATGGCGAGCGCCATCGAGAGGGGTATCGCGACGATGCCCACGACAAGACCGGCGAGGATGTCCGCGCGCAGTTCGGCCAAGCCGTACTTCTTTGAAAAGGCTCGCCGAAGGGCAGCGCCGACGGGCGGCGAGAACCTTCGCGTGGGTTCTGCGGTCGTGGACATGGCGTGTGAAGGAACGAGACGCCGGTATACCGTCGCGGGCCGCGCTGCGCCACTTCGTTACGGCTTCGGAGCCTGAGGCGCGCCGCGCCGCGCTGCGATCGCCCGGGTGACGCCGTCGAGATAGGTCTTCACGGTGGCGTCCGCCGGAGACAGGGCTTGCGCGCGGAGAAGCCACGTTTGTGCTTCGCCGAGGCGGCCCACCTGCGCCAACAGAAGCCCCCTGTTCTTCACGAACAGCCCATCGCCAAACTGCTCGATGCACGTATCCGTCGCGACGAGACCGGGCGCGGGTCCGCGTACCTTGGCCACGCCGTTGGCCCACATGCGGCACACGCGAGCACTCTCGGGAAAGCGTGCGCGCGCGTGTGCCCACAGGGCCTCGTCATCGTGAAAGCGCGCCGCGGAGACGACCCATAGCGCACCGACGAGCGCCATGGCCACCGCCGCCGCGCCCGCGTAGAGCCGGCGGGAGCGTGGTGTTGCTTGCGCCCACGCCGAATCGAAGACCGCGCCGAGCATCCACGCGACCCCGAGCAGGGGCTCAAACACGTAGGAGTCGGCGAGATAGCGAGTTAGCGGAATCAAACCCGACGATGGCGCATACGTGAGGGCCGCCCAGACCGAACCGAACAGGGCCGCGCGTCCGAGGGGGCCACGGAGTCGATGGATGGCGAATGCTGCCAACGCGAGGAGGGCGACGGGCGCGAGATCGACCCTTGGCGAAAAGACCGGCGGCCACGGGGAAGGCAGGTACTTCGCCGTGGGCTCCTCCAGGAAGAACAACAGATCAACATGGTGTCCCGCCGCGTACCAGAGGCTCCGGAGATAGGATGCGCCCTGCTGACCGTCGTCGCCCACGGCGCCCTGCGCCCGCTGACCCACGACGCCGAGGTAGGCGATCGGTACCAGCACGGCCAGGTAAGGAAGACCAAGGCGCACGAGCCGCATCGCCTTTCTGCGGAACGGGTCGCTACGAAACGCCGGCGCGTAGCACGCGTGTGCGAGGAGGACGAGCGCGGGCAGTGGGGCGATGGTTGGTTTGGCGAGGAGCGCGACGGCGAAGCAGAACACCGCTGCCCAACGTCGCACGGTGGCATTTCGCGGCGTTGCCACGTGTTCAACGGGCCACGCGAGCCACAGCGCGATGAGCCCGAGAAGCAGCGCAAGGAGGTCCTTTCGTCCGCTGATCCAAGCGATGGGTTCGGCGGCGACGGGGTGGAGCGCGAAAAACAGGGCGGCGAGCGCTGCGCCTGCCCTCGAAAGGCCAAGCAGCACGCCGATCTCGAGCGCGAGGAGCACGCAGCCCGCCGCGAGCAGCACGTTCGTTAGGTGGAATGGCCACGCCTGCTCGACACCGAAGGCCGCCGCCTCCGCCCGATACGTGAGCACGGTGACCGGAATGGGGTATCCGAGGGCCGGTGTTGTGAGGTGTTCCGTCCAGGTGCGCGTCTGAGGGGCCACGACAAGGTTGTTCCTCGATACGTGGAGCGGGTCGTCCCACTCGAGAAAGCCGAATCCGAGGGACGTGAGGTGAAAGACAAAGGCGAACGCGACGACCCCGACGCGCCAACGCCACGCGTGGGCGTCGGTGCGAGCGATGTTCGTCGGTGCGGTGCTCGGCCGCGCCTCCTCGGGTGCCGGGCCCGTACCCATGCCGCGAGTCTACCATTCGTGCCGATGCATCGGTGGTAAGGTGCGCGACCATGGAGCGTCCGCCGCGGACCGAAGCGTACTGGCCGTGTGCGGTCGCATGGGTGCTTGGCACGGTGGCCGCCGCGGCGTTCATGTTCGCGGGGCGTGGCTTTCTCCTCGACGACGCCTGGATTCACCTCAGCTACGCCAAGAGCCTCTGGTACGAGCACACGCTTAGCTATAACCCTGGCGACTGGGAGACGGGGGCCACGAGTCCGCTTTGGGCCGTCGTCGTGGCGCCATGCGTGTCATTCGCGGAACCCGTGGTCGCGGTGAAGTTGCTCGGCGCCGTGCTCCACGGCGCGGTCGCGTGCGTGGCGGCACGAATCGCGTGGCAGCTCGCCTCGCGCATGGGGGCGGACGAAACGGCAGCTCGAACGCACTCGTGGGTCGCGCTTGCCGCCGGGGCGCTGGTGGCCCTTGAACCCCAGAATCTCTACGCCGCCACGAGCGGCATGGAGACGCCGCTCGCCTCTCTCCTTCTTCTCCTCGCGGCGCACGCGCTGGTGGCCGGTCGCGCACGGGCCGCGTTCGCCTTCGCGCTGCTTGCGCCGTGGGCGCGCCCGGAGCTCGTTGCGCCGCTTCTGGTTCTCGCGGCGACGTGGTTTGTCTGGCAGGACCGACGCACGGCGTTCGCGTTGGCGCTTGGCGTCGTCGTCGGCGAAGCCCTGTGGTGCCTCGCAAACCTCGCGGTCTCCGGGTACCCGTTTCCAAATACCTACTACGTGAAGGGCCGACTCCTTGATGCGAGCGGGCTCCTCTACTTTGCTCGTGTGGTCGCGCCAACCATGCCGTGGGTGCTGTCGCTCTCCGGCGTGGCGTTGTTCGCGGTGGCGCTCCGTGCGGACATGCGGCGAACACGCCCGTTGCTCGCACCCCTGGCGCTTGCCGCCGTGGTGGGCGTGCTCGCAATCGCGCTTTCGCGCTCGTTCCATCCAGGCATTCTGTTCTGGCAGTGGCGCTACTTCGTCCCGGTGTTGCCCATGTTCGTGCTCGTTGTGCCCTTCGGCCTGATGCATGTCGCCCGGCGGTGGATGGTTTACGCGGCGCTCACGCCGATGCTGCTCGCGACGCTCTGGTCCGTGGCCGTGGGGGTCGTTGTCTATGGCGGGCAGGCGGACGACACCGAGCTCCACGTCGATGTCGCCAGGTGGCTCGCCGCAAATGTTCCGTCGGACGCCACGGTCGGGGTGGAGGCGGCGGGCGCGAGTCGCTACTTCACGCCGCGCTCCATGCGCATCGTGGACCTCGAGGGGCTCAACGATGCCGAGCTCGCCCACGTGCGGTTTGATCCGGCCCGTCGCCTCGACGTCATTCGCCGTCGGCGGCCGACGCACCTTGCCGTGCCGCACGCGTGGGTTCCGGCGCTCGCGCGGGTGTTTCCACTGCGCCCGCTCGTGGTCTTTTCAGACCCGGAGCGTTGGGACGGCGTCCGCCATGGCGCCGTGCAGGTTGAAATCTACGAAGTCGTGCGCGCGAAGCCCGACCCCGACCCCGTCCACACCCACGCAGAACCGCAGGTGGGGACGGAGGCGGAAGCCGCGCGTTCCGACTAGCGCCCGTGTCGACGACGGCGGGCGATCCAGCCGACGAGCAACATGGCGAACCACGCCGGGTGCATCGGACCGGTGGGGCCCGCGCCACGCGTGGAGCAAAGCGCGCCGCCGGCCACGGTTCCGTTCAGGCCGCTTGTGCCGCCAGGGCCCGCATCCGGGACCTCGGCGTCCATTGTCGGCGTGGGACCGCCGTCCATGCCGCCATCGACCATGGACTCGGTGCACGTGTTCGACACGCACGCCATGCCCGAGCCGCAGTCGGCGTTGACGACGCACTCCACGCACGTCCCGACGCTCTCGTCGCAGAGGAGGCCGTCGGCGCAATCCAGGTCGCCGCGACATTCCACACACGCATCGAGAATCGGGTCGCACACCGGGCGCGGCTCCGAACAGTCACCGTTGTCGATGCAGCTGACACAGTGGTTGTCCGTGAGATTGCAGATGGGTGCGCTTGTTCCGCAGTCCGAGTTCATGAGGCACTCGACGCAGCGTGTGGCGGAAGTGTCGCAAACCGGCGTTGCACCCGCGCAATCGCCACTGTCGACGCACTCCACGCAGAGCGCTGTGTTCGTGTCGCACACCGCACCCGGGCAGTCCGAGTCCTGCGTGCAGCCCGTGCATGCGTGCACGTTGGTTTCGCAGGTCAGCCCCCCACTACAATCACTCGTCATCAAGCACCCGACGCAGGTGGCGTCTCCGGTGTTGCAGAACGGCAGTGCGCCGCCGCAATCGCCGTTGCCTTCGCATTCCACGCACGTCATGGCGTTGCCGCACACGGGAGCGCCGCCGGAACACTCGGTGTCGTTCGTGCAGCCAACACACGTTTGCGTGTTTGAATCGCACACCGGCACTTCCGCGTCCGTGCATTGGCTATTGTCGAGACACTCGACGCATTCGTTCGCGTCCGTGTCGCAGTGGGCGTCGGAGCAGTCCCCGTCTTCCACGCACGCAACGCAGACGTGACTCTGCGTTTCGCACGCGGGGGTCGCGCCTGAGCAGTCCGAGTTGCCCACGCAGCCGACGCACTCGCCGACGTTCGTGTTGCAGACCGGCGTGCCGCCACCGCAGTCCCCGTTGTCCTCGCAGCCAACGCAGGTTTGGGTGGACATGGAGCAAATCGGCGTTGCACCGGAGCAATCGCCGTCCGATTCGCACGCAACGCAGGTGTTTGCCGAACCGCACACCGGCGTCGCGCCGCCGCAGTTCGCGTCCGTGAGACACTCCACGCAGATTTCCGTGCCCGTGTCGCACACCGGCGTCGGCACCGCGCAGTCGCCGTTCGACTGGCAACCGGTGCAAACGTGGGTCGCCGGGGCGCAGGTGGACGTGCCGCTGCAGTCCGCATCGTTTCGGCAACTGATGCACGTCTTCGTCGTGCCATCGCAGAACGGCGTTCCGCCGCCGCAGTCACCGTCGTCGGTGCACTCGACGCACGTGTTCGAGCCCGTGTCGCAGACGGGGCTGCCGCCGGGGCACTGCATGTCCACGACGCACTCGACGCACGCCGGGGCCGAGTTCGCGCCGTCGCACACACCCGTCGAACAGGACGCGCCTGCCATGCGGGAGGTGAACTCGCATGTGCCGGTGACGCATGCGTTCGTCGTGCACTCGTTCGAGTCGTCGCAGTCGGTGCCCACGACGCAGCTGCCACACGTGTGCGTTGCGGGGTTGCACATGGGCGAACCGACCGTGCAGCCGTCGTCGGTGCTCATTCCATTGGCAGTGTCATCACACGTGACGCAGGTTGGCGTCCCCGATACGGGCACGCATGCCGGTGATCCCCCGGTGCAGCCCGTGTCGACTCCGTTCGACGTCGAGTTCTGGCAGGTGCTGCAGGTATCGGTGTCGCCGTTGCAGATCCCCGAGTTGCAGTCGCCATCGCCACCGCACATTTGGGCAAGGCCGTGCAAGCAGACGTTCGAGCAGGTGTCGTTGTCGACCTGGTTTCCGTCGTCGCAGACCTCGGTGTTCGAAACGTAGCCGTCGCGGCAGAACTGGAGCCAATCCGGTACGCCGTTTCCATCCTGGTCGCGGAATCCGCTGATTCCGCCCGCGGGCGTGCCCGCCGCGAGGCACCCGGCCGGATTCCCGACGGCAATGCAGTCGGGGTCGTACGCGTCATCGACGCCGTCCCCGTCCTGGTCGTGACCGGTGGACACGGCTTCGCCATTGTCGAGCACACCGTTCCCGTTTGCGTCGAAGGCTTCAATCGCATCCGAGAACCCGTCGCCGTCCGAGTCGGGATCGAGATAGGACGGAATGCCGTCCCCATCGGCATCGTGGGCGATGTCGGGGCCGGGGCCATCCGTGTCGGTGTCCGTGTCGTAGGCGATTTCGTTGATGTCGAGGATGCCGTCGCCATCCGAATCCGCGTCGAGATGGTTCGGGATGCCGTCGCCGTCGGGCCCTTGGCAGACGACCGCGGGAAGCGTGGCGCACTCCACGAGATCCGGGATCGTGTCGTGGTCCGAGTCGCACGTGGGCGTTGGCGTGTAGGTCGCGGCGCCGTTGAGGCACGCGTTGCAACCGTCCGACGACTGGCCGTTCGGTCCGTTCGACCACGCAGTCGTGGACGTGCTCGGGGTGCAGACCTGGCAGGAGTTGTCGGGGCGCGTCTCGTTCGTTCGGTAGCAGGCGCCACCCACGACGCAGCCGCACGCATACCCGGTCGGCAGGTCGGTCAGGAGCGGCGGCGTGGTGAACGTGCCCGTGCACCCGACGTCGACGTTGGGAACGGCGCTGCCCGCGTTTCCGGTGCCGAACCAAGTCAGGGCGGCCTCCGAGGGCACGAAATCCGCTACGCCGAAGTCATTGAGCGCGATGCTGACGAGGAGCGACGTCGGCACGGCTGCGACAACGTAGTTCGGCCCGCTGTCGTCCGCCGCGGCCCAGCCGGTGGAAAGGGGCGACATCTTGGTGTCCCGCACGGTTTCGGGCAGGTCCGCCGTGCCGCTCGCGGGGGTGCGCGTCGTGTTCGCGTAGACGGTGAGCGTGTCCGGGTTGTTGTTGCCGTCGATGGTGACGGAAATCTCGTAGCTGTTGGTTGGATCGCCGTCGACGTCGATGAGCCACACCCAGACGCCCGTCGAAACAAAGTTCGTGGCGGATTGTGTCGGGTCGCCGACGACGCGCATGCGCAGGAAGACGTAGCCGCCGGCCTCCGTCCACGTGAGCGCCGGGGCGCTCGCGTCGCCGACGACGTCACGGGCGTTGTTTCCGTTGATGTCGCCCGACGCGTCCGTGGACACCGTCGAATCGCAGTAGACCGGTTGGTAGGTACTGGGGAACGACGACGGCTGCGCCGAGGCGGTGCTGCCCAATGCTCCCGTCACGGCAACCGCTGCGAAACACGCGGCGAACCACGCACGCCGTCCGCCGAGAAACCCGTGATCGAACCGCCGGCCCATCCCGTTTCGTCGCATGCGTCACCCTTCCAAGTCATCGGAGGCATCGCCCCCGGCCCGATAGGATCCACCGCTCCGCAGTCGAAGGACAGTATGTGGAGCACTCTCGGTGGTGACTGTACAAAGCGTACACCGGCGCCATTAAAAACCATTGTAATTACAGGGGTTTTGCCTCGGCACGGTGGCTGCAATGGTCCCCCTTCGAAGGAGTGACCACCGCCATGCAAAGTTGGAAACCCAAGAGTCCCGCTCGAATCTTCGGAGGCCTGTTGCTCGCGCTGTCCCTTGGCTGCGCCGCAGACATCAATGACCCGAGCGTCGAGTCGGATTCCCTTGGCGGAGCCGGAGCGCTCGCCGACGCGCAGACGATCACCGGATCCATCTCGTCCTCGGGTACGTCGTGGATCTCGTACAAGTTCCCAATCTCGGGTCCGACGGACGTGGACGTGACCCTCGACTGGTCGCGTTCCCGGTCGAACTTGAACCTATTCGTCTACGCCGACAACAGCGAGAACCTCGTCGGCAAGTCGAACGGCTCGTCCCGCCCCGAGCACGTCTCGGTGAAGGGAGTCGCCGGAAAACAGATCGTGATCGGCATCAAGGCGAAGTCCGGCGGTCGAACGAACTACACGCTCTCGGTGAAGCTCGCGACGGTGAGCACTCCAGCGCCGTCGCCGACGCCCACGCCGACGCCCACTCCAACCCCGACACCCACCCCCGACCCGACGCCCACGTGTTTGCATGACTACCCGGCGCGCCCGTTGTCCGGGAAGCTCTACTGGGGCGCGGCCGTTGGCGGCAACGGGGATCCCGGCCCGCGTCACGAGCAGCCGAGCGGCCATCCGCTTGCCGTCCGCCGCACGTTCTTCGCGTGGGACAAGCGCGCGACCTCGATGGTGACCATGGCGAAGAACGATTTGGCCAACGACCGACTTCCGTGGGTGTCGACGAAGACGCCGCCGTGGGATGAGATGGCGAAGGGCCTCCACGACGCGGAGATCGACGAGATGCTCCGCGCGCTCGACGCGCTTCCCGGCCCGGTGTGGCTCACGATCCACCACGAGCCGGAAGGCGGCGGCGGCAACCCCAGTCCGGACGATCCGGCGGGTCCCGCGGGCCACGTGGCCATGAACAAGCGCGTCCGAGCGCGCATGACCGCCCTCAAGACCGACAACATCGCGCTCGCGCCCATCCTCATGGCGTGGACGTGGGACTCGCGCTCTGGCCGCAACCCGAACGAGTGGTGGGCGGATGGCATTTACGACTTCCTCGGCATCGACCACTACTCGGAGACGAGCCCGCTTGTGAACTCGCTCTGGGCGACCGTTCGATCGTGGGGCGGCGCGCACTGCGTCGACGTCGCCGTGGGCGAATGGGGCGTCCGTGGCAGCGACTCGGTTGCCGCGCAGAAGGTCCTCGATTGGTACAACGCCGCGGCCAACTCCGGGAAGGACGGCAAGGGGTCGCGCGTCGTTGGCCTCTCGGCCTTCGATTCGGGGCTCAATTCGCCGAGCGGTTCGTGGGAACTCGTGGGCGAGCAGCTGGCCATGTTCCAGTCGCTCCTCGGGGATCCGCGTACCGCCAACGTCAACGATCGCTAGCACCAAGCCCAAACCACGAGCCCACCCATTGAACGGGGGGGCGTGTTCCTGGCACAACACTCACCACACGCCAGGAGCACGTCTCCCCGTCATTCTATGTCTGCACCCAAGAAGCCAAGTCCCGCGAACGAGAGCGCCACCCAGCTGCAACGTGATCCGCTCGGCGCGCACTTCGAACTAACCCGTGTCTGCCCGAGCCTCCGGTGGACCGACGCTTCCGGCGAACACGAGTTCACCATGATTCACGACCGCGCAGTGATCGGCTCCCGGCCCGGCGTGGATGTTCACGTGGGTGACCCGACCGTCTCGCGTATCCACGCGGAGCTTCAGATTCGGGAGAACGGCCTGTGGGTGGTCGACCAGGGGAGCACGAACGGCACGAACGTCTCCGGCGTGCGCGTCACCGGCGCACGACTTCTCGACAACACCATGCTGCAAGTGGGCGGCACCGAGATTCGTGTTCACCTTTCAACGCCGCCGGTGCCGGTGGATCTCTGGCCCAACGAATCCTTCGGGCGACTCGTCGGGCGCTCCACGGTGGCCCGCGAACTCTTCGCCACACTCGACCGAGTGGCGAAGACCGACCAGGCCGTCCTCGTCGAGGGGGAGACGGGCACGGGCAAAGAGGAAGTGGCACGCGCGATTCACGCGGCATCGCCCCGCGCGGGCGGACCGTTCGTGGTGATCGACTGCGGCGTTCTCACGGAGACGTTGCTCGAGGCGGAGCTCTTCGGGCACGTGCGGGGTGCGTTCACGGGCGCCGAGCAGGATCGCGAAGGGAGCATCGCGGCGGCCGACGGGGGCACGGTGTTCCTCGACGAGATCGGCGAGCTGCCCCTTGAGCTACAGCCAAAACTCCTCCGTGTGCTCGAAACGTCCACGCTCCGTCCGCTCGGCGCGACCGAGTACCGAAAGGTGAACGTTCGATTCGTTTCGGCGACACACCAGAACCTGCGCGAGATGGTGAACGCGGGCACGTTCCGGGAAGACCTCTATTTCCGCCTTGCCGTCTTCCCGCTCACCGTTCCGCCGCTGCGCGAGCGACGGGAGGACATTCCGCTTCTCGTTGCGCAGTTCCTTCCGGAAGGTTCCGTCGGCGCCCTGACACCGGAACTTGTGCGAATGCTCGCGGAGCGCCCCTGGAAGGGAAACGTTCGCGAGCTTCGAAGCTTCGTGCAGCGCGCCCAGGCCCTCGGGGTCGCGGCGGCCTTCGAAGCGGCGCCGGGGTCGAAGGGCGAACGCCGTGATCGGCCACTTCCGTTTCCGGAGGCGAGGGATCTCGCCCTTGCGGAGTTCGAGCGAAAGTACGTCGCCGACACGGTGGCTCGGGCCGGAGGCGATGTTGCCAAGGCGGCGGAGCTCGCCGGTGTCACACCGAGTTATCTCTACCGAATCATGCGTCGGCACCAACTGGGGTAGTCGCTGCCCGAATCGGTGCGAGGACCGAGCTGTACCTGCTACCTTGAGCGCTGGAGGTTGAGTTTTTTCCGTGGCCCAAGTCCACGACATCGTCGCGGCACCTGACTCGCGGCCGTACGAGCTCCTGCTTGAGATCGGCTCGGGTGGAATGGCGGACGTCTTCCTTGGACGCGCCGTGGGGGCCGGAGGCTTTGAGCGCCACGTCGCTGTGAAGGTTTGCCACGTGCGCCTCGCAAAGGACCCGGCGTTCCGCGCCATGTTCCTCGACGAGGCGCGCCTCGCCGCGCGCATCCATCACCGCAACGTGGTGGGCATGCTCGACGTGGGGGCCGAGAAAGAGCTCTTCCTCGTCATGGAGTACGTGGAGGGCGCGTCCTTCACCGAGCTTGTCGAGTTGGCGGAGCGACGGGGCGAACGCATGCCAGTGGACGTTGTGCTCCGTGTGCTCGTGGATCTCCTCGCGGGGCTCCACGCCGCCCACGAGACCACGAGTGCCGACGGACAGAATCTGGGCATCGTGCATCGCGACGTGAGCGGGCAGAACATCCTTGTTGGCGCCGACGGCGCTTCGCGCATCCTCGACTTCGGCGTTGCGAAGGCGCTCGCACGTTCGGCGACGACGAAGGAGGGGCAGGTCAAAGGAAAGATTGCGTACATGCCTCCCGAGTACCTGCACACGCGCGAGGTGGGGCGCTTCACCGATGTGTACTCGGCGGCCGTCGTCGCATGGGAAGCGCTCGCGGGGTGTTCGCTTTTCATGGGCGAGACCGAGGGGCAAACCGTGGCGTCCGTCATGCGCGCGCAGGTCCCTTCGTTGCGCGATGTCCGACCGGAAGTTTCCGAGGCGGTGGAAAAGGTGCTTCGCCGCGCCATGAATCGAGATTGGCGTCAGCGCTTCGCGACGGCCGCGGAGTTTTCCGGCGCGCTCGAAGCGGCGGGTGCACCGATCGCAACCCACGACCGCGTGGGCGCATTTGTCCAGACGGTCGCCGGCGCCAGTCTTGAAGAACGCCGTCAGCGGGTTCGGGCGTCGGAGCGGAACACGCCGCTCGGGCTACCCCTCCAGGCACGGGCGGCCGCGTCCGACTCCGTCGCCTCGGAGCCTTCGACCGTGACGCCGCGGCGCGTCGGCGCCCGGGCGGTCGGTGCCGGTGTTGCCATGCTGCTCGCGGCGTTGGCGCTCGTGCTCTGGTGGAACGCCGCGCGCACGCCCCCCGAAGACTCCCCTTCCGAAGCGGGCGCCGTGGTTCCGGAGGCGGGGCCCGCGGCGAACGTCGAACCCGTTCGCGGTGCGGATGACCGCCGCGCGCCCATCGACCCGGATTCCGTCGAAGCGACGCCCTCGGCCGCGGGCGACTCCACTGGGGTCGATGCGGGCGACGTAGCGGCCAAACCTGCCCAGAATGCGGTAAGCTCCCCCCGTCGCCGTGGCCGGACCCAACCCAAACCGCGCACCCAAAAGAAGAAGGAATGGTTGCCGAGCGACATCTGAGGCCGTCCTGGCCGCGTCGCTCCTTCTATTGACCTGCGCCGGGCCCGTCGCCGCCGATGACGCGCCGATGGACGCTGCGGAGGGCGGCACCTCGCCCGCGGCCGACGCGCGGGAAGCCCGCGGTCGTGAGGAATTCAATCGCGGCAAGGCGTTCTACGTGGCGGGTAACCACGCCGACGCGCTCACCGCCTTTCGCGCGAGCATCGAGGCGTACCCTTCGGCCACGGCCTACCTCTTGGCGGCGCGCTGCCTCCGTGCGATGGGGCGCCTCGGCGAAGCGGTGGTGGAGTACGAGCACGCGGTGATCCTTGGCGGAACGCACGCGTCCGAGAACGCCGAATACGCAAAGACAAGCCAAGTTGCCGCCGACGAGCTCGCCGAGCTCGCGCGGAAGGTTGCGCGTGTCCGACTGCACGTGACGCCGGCCGATGCGCATGCCGCCGTGCGTGTGGCGGGGCGAGCGATCCCCGACGATGCGCGTGAACGCGCGTGGCCGGTGACCCCAGGCACGGTGCGCGTGGAGGCGTTCGCGGAAGGATTTGCACCGTTCGAAACCGAACTCGTCGTTCGTGCGGGCGACGAGGTGCCCGTCGAGATCAACCTGAGCCGAGCCCCGGGCGAAGCCGGTGGCGCACCGGTGCCAAGCGACACGACCCCGGCCGCGATCGTCGCCGACGGCATCGATGCTGACGCGTCCCCGGGTCGGCCGCCTTGGGGGGCGTTTGCGTGGGCATCCGTGGGCCTTGCCGCCGTCGGCGCGGCCGCGTTCACTGCCTTTTACATCCTCGCGGATGGGCAGCGGGACGACTACCGCGCCGCGTGCGTCGTTGCTCCGTGCTCCGACGCGAAGCAGCGCGACCTCTCAAGCACCGGCACGACGTACCAGACCCTCACGAACATCGGTCTCGCGGTGGGGATCGCGGGCGCCGCGCTCGCGCTCACGTTCTTTCTCCTCGACATGGACGCCGACGAAGCGCGCGCACACGAGGCGAGCCTGGTTCCCGAGGTGGACGGCGCGGGGGTCCGATGGCGTTTCTAGCGGCGTCTATTCGAGTGGGGGGCCTCGCCGTGCTGGTGGTGCTCGGGGGCTGCTCCTGGTCGTGGTCCGATCGGTTCACGGGCAGCGGAGACGGCGGATCCGGCGACGCCATCGTCGACGCCCCCATGGAAGAAGACGAGTGCGCGGCGCACCCCGAGTGGCTGTTTTGCGATGGCTTCGAGTCGGGGGACCTCTCGGGCTGGAATGGCGAGCGTCAGGGCAATGCCATCGAAGTGCGCACCACGCCGCACCGAGGTCGCCATGGCGGGTATGCGCACGTCAACGCCGATGGGGAGCAGTCGCTCATCGAGGCACAGTTCCCGGCGGTCACGTCGGGGAGCCTCTACGTCCGGGGCTATTTTCGGGTGCCCCCGGGGACGACCGTCGGAGCGATGAACCTGTTTTCCGTCCACAACACCGCGGATGACCGCGTGGTCGTGGTGCTGAACGGTAGCGAGCCGGACCACCTGATTACGTTCATCAGCAGCACGATCAGTTCTGGGACCGGAAGCTCCTCGCCGGAGGGGGTCGAATTCGACGAGTGGACCTGCCTTGAACTCGCCATCGATGTCGCGGCGTCACCCGGCGGCAACCTGACGCTTTCGAAGGACGGCGTCACCTTCGCCGAGGGCAACCAAACGGGGGTCAATACGGCCGTGCCGGGGGGCTACATGCGAGTGCGTCTCCCCATCACGTACGTGAAAGACTCGGGGTTGGTTGAGATCTACTTCGACGACATCGCCGTCAGCACCACACCCATCGGCTGCGACTGACGGGGTTGGTGGCCGCGGGCGGACGGGGCGGCATTGGGGGCGCCCCGACTCGAACGTGACCTGTGGGGAACCGACGCGCATGTGGGCGCACTTGTGTCGTCGCCGACACACGCCTCGGTTCGGCGCGTATTCGCCCATGTTCGCCGTGTATTCGGCCGCGCCTTCGTGCAGAGTTCCCACCATGTCGCTTGTGCTCCCCCGCTCGGTTCGCTTCGTCGCATCGTTGTGGTTCGTGGCGTTCGCCGCTTGTTCGAGTGGCAAGCCTTCCTCCTCGGAGGACGGTGGAATGAACCCCGTCGTGGACGCCGGTGACGCGGCGACGCGCGGCGATGCCACGGTCGATGGCGGCGACGAAGGCGACGGCGCCGTGCGCAGCAAGGACGACGACGACGGCGACGGGCTCCTCGATTGGCAAGACAACTGCCCGACCGCCAAGAACCCGGACCAGGCCGACGCCGACAACGATGGCGTGGGCGATGTCTGTGACAACTGTCCTGTGATCGCGAACGCGAAGCAGACTGACCTCGATCACAACCTCATCGGCGACGTTTGCCAGGACGGCCTGTTTCCTGGGAGCGACGAAGATGGCGACAGCGTCGTCAACACGGACGACAATTGCGTGCTCGCGGCGAACCCGCTCCAAGAAGACTCCGACGGAGACGGTGTCGGTGACGCGTGCGACAACTGCGTTCACACGGCGAACGCGCTCCAGGCGGATCAGGACAACGACGGGCTCGGTGACGCGTGCACGAACGTCGACCCGGACGGGGATGCGGACGGCGTCAGTGACAGCCACGACAACTGCCCCTCCGTGAAGAACAACGATCAAGCGGATCTCGACAAGGACGGCGTGGGCGACGCCTGCGACAACTGCCCCTCGACCGCGAACTACGACCAGGCCGACTCCGACCACAACGGCACGGGAAACGCCTGTGATTCAGGCACGAACCCGAGCCCCGACGGCGACCACGACGGCGTACCGGATGCCACCGACAACTGTCCCATGGTGAGCAACCTCGACCAGGCGGACCTCGACAAGGATCATGTGGGCGACGCGTGCGACAACTGCATTCAAGTCGCCAACTCGTCGCAGACGGACACCAACATGAACATGGTGGGCGACGCATGCGAGTCCACGGGTAGCAGCGGGGCCGACACCGACAACGATAGCATCCTCGACGTCGACGACAATTGTCCGGGCGTTGCGAACTTCTCGCAGACGGACGCGGACGGTGACGGCATTGGCGACGCGTGCGACGTCTGCCCCGAGCACTACGACCCGCTCGCGACGTGCTCCGGCGGCGTCGACGACTTCGATTCGGACGGCATTGCCGATGCGGACGACACATGCCCACTCATTTCCGGCACGGCCGGTGACGCGAACCACGTCGATCCCGACGGTGACTTCATTGGGTCGGGCTGTGACAACTGCCCCAATGTCTATAACCCCGGGCAGGAGGACTTCGATTCAAACACGCCCCAGGGCGCGCACTGCGAACCGACGTTGACCATCGGCATGGGGCAGGCGTGCGAGTACGCCGACAGTTCGACGAACGTCATTCGGCCGAACCTCGTGTTCGTGCTCGACGCATCGCTCTCCATGGGCCAGGGGACGGCCCCCACGCGGGAAGCGACCTGGGAAACCGCGCTCAAATCCACCGCAAGCGGCGGTGGCGGCCTGGCCGATTCGGTGGCAGCCGGCAACTTCAACTTGGCGGCCGCGACGTTCACCACCTCGTCGCAGAGCGCCAACGCCACGACCTGCAGTAGCTCCGTGCCCACGGTGACCATGGCCCTCAGCACGCCCACCGGCTACACGAGCACCGCGACCGGGTGCGGCGCAAAGTCGTACGCGCAGTGTTTCCTCGACGCCGCGCAGATTACGCCGAGCGGCTACACGCCGACCCGTGCGGCGCTCGACGGCGCGCGCATCGCAAAACTTTACGAACTCAATGGCGACGCGAGCACCGATGCGGACAGCGCCCGGCGTGCGAAGGCGGTGCTCCTGCTGACCGATGGCGTGCCGACGTCGTGCCCGAACTCCAGCACCAACAACACGACGCCGCGCAATGCGACGATGCGCCAGTCGATCCAGTCGGCACGGAGCCTCGCCGTCCTCGACACGGACCCGGGCAACGGCGTCAATCCGGTCCCCGTGTACGTCCTCGGCTACACCAATGTGAACGAGGACATGATGCAGCTCCTCGCGAACGCGGGCGATCCGACGCACGCGGGTCCGTTCCAGCTTTGCGACGTGACCGGCGGCTACGGAACGAGCGGCTCCGGATGCATCTGCAACAGTTCGGACAGCCAGACCATCTCGAGCGTCGCCGCGGATGGCACGAACTACCGCCCGACCGGATGCACCGCTTGGGCGAATGTCGCGAAGAGCACCTGGTACCGAATCTCGAGCGTGAGCTCCATTGTGAGCGCGGTGAACGCGATCATCGCACGTACCGCCTCGTGTAACCTCACGCTTCAATCGGGGATCACGGGCATGCCGAACCGCGATCTGATGACCGTGACGTTGAGCGGCAACGCAACGGCGTCGGTCGCCATTCCGAGCGACGCGACGAACGGCTACACGATCGCCGGCAACGATTTGACGCTCCATGGCACTGCGTGCACGGCGCTTCAAAGCGCTGTGCAAACGGACTCGACGGCCGCCGTCAATGTGCACGTCGGCTGTTCGTGCAGCGTCCAACCCGAGGAATGCGACAACATCGACAACACCTGCAACGGTCGCGTGGACGAAGGGTGTTCGACGGACCCGCTCACGTGCGAGGACGTGAACGGTGTCGACTCGCCGCTGTGCTGTCATGGAACGTCGGAGGTCTGTGACGGCATGGACAACGATTGCGACGACGCGGTCGACGAAGGTTGCAATCTGCCCATGGGTTGCGTGCCGAGCCCCGAAATTTGCGATGGCATGAACAACGACTGCGATGAGGAGGTCGACGAAGGGTGCCCGCCCGCGATGTGCATGCCGATGCCCGAAATCTGCGACGGGATGAACAACGACTGCGACGAGGAAACCGACGAGGGCTGCGACCCCCTCTGTCATCCCTTCGTCGAAATCTGCGACGGCAAGGACAACGACTGCGACGGCATGACCGACGAGAGCTGCATCGACTGCATGAACCCCTCGAATGAGGTGTGTGACGGCAAGGACAACGACTGCGACGGCATGGTCGACGAAGGCTGCCCCTCCAAGATCCTCTAGTTTCCCACCACAGGCCCCCGGGTGTGTCAGGATGCCTCGCCATGGGCATCGGGGGCGCGCCCGCGTGGAGTCGTCGCGGCTATGAAGCCGCCCGGGCGGGGGAGTCGGGCGGCGATTCGGACCTCGTCCGGTTCGTGGAAACGCTCGCGTTCATCGAACGGGCGGCCACGGGGCCGCGCGGCGCCTCGTCGGACGATGTCGAAGCGCTCGTGACGGAGGCGCTCAAGATCCTCGTCGCCCGCGGGATCAAGCCACGGCGCTCGCGCGTGTCCGCGATGTACGAGGATCTTCATCGAGCTGCGGCGGCCTTCCACGGGCGCGCGGGATCCGCCGCGCTCCGCGTGTGGCACACCCTGCTCCTCGGCGAGTGCGGCGCGGAGGTCGACGCATTGCCGGCGGAGGATTCCCGCCTCGCCGTGCGCGAGATCGCGCGTCGACGAATGCGGTCCGGGGCGGTTGCGGGCGTCCGTGCACTGGTGGGTGCCCGTCGACTCCCCGAGCACGGCTCCCTGGAAGAGCTCCGGGCGCTTCGACTCGCGGGTGCTCACTTCGAGGCGTTGTCGATGGCCGATGCGATGCGGCGCGCGGGAGGTGTCGTGGATGGCTCCCGACTCGCGTGGGAGATGGCGTGCAATCGAACGCACCTTTCGGCGGAGACGACGCCGGTGATCGAGTTCCTCCGGGGGAGCGAAGGTCCTTCTCCGGAGCGTTCCGCCTGGCTTGCGCTCTACGAGTTCGCCGCTCCGCGAAAAAGGGCCGCGGAACGCGTCGAGGGCATCGCCGCGCTTGAGGTCGACGAGCCCGTGGCCGACGTGCTCGCCGTCCTCCGCGCGTGCCACGACCAAACCACGCCCGTGCACTCGCGGCTCCATCACGCGGGCCTCGCGCTCGTTCAGCCGGCGGGGGGTGAGTCCGACGCGGAGGCCGAGCTTTTGCTCCTCGCCTCGCTCGCGCGCTGGACATTTCAGCTCAAGAAACACGCGATGACCGGCGTCATCGTCGGGGCGTACCGGGACCTTTCCCTCGCCTTGAGCGGAGGGCAGAGCGAGGACGTCCTCGGCTTTGTTTCCGACATCCAAGACGCGCTCGACCGCCGCCCCGCCCGGAGCGGAACGGTCGACATCGACGACGACGGATCGTGGGCCCACCGCGCGGGCGGGACCGCGGCGATGATCGCCGAGATCGCAACGCAGCTCGGCGTGAGTCGAACGCGGCAGCTCTTCGCCTCCGGCGAACGCGCCAAGCGGCTCCAGCGCGACGAGCGCGCGGCGCTGATGGGCACGCTCGTGCGCCGTGTCGACGGCCTAAAGGGGCCCTTCCTCAAGTTGGCGCAGCAGCTCAGTTACATCGGCCTCGACCTCGACCCGGAAACCGACGCGCGTCTCCGTGCCCTTCAGGACCAAAGTAGCTCGGTGCCGTTCGACGGCATTGAGCGGGTGGTTCGCGAAGAGCTTGGCAAGCTGCCCCGCGCGCTCTTCGCCGAGTTCTCCGAAGCGCCCATCGGCGTGGGCAGCGTTGGGCAGGTGCACGCCGCGCGCCTCCACGACGGCACCGAGGTCGCGGTGAAGGTGCAGTTCCCTGGGATCCGCGCGGCCATCGAGCACGACCTGTGGCACGCGGGGCTCACGGTGCCGGTGGCGCGGGTGATGCGGCCGAAGATCGACTGGCGCAGTGTGCTCGCGTTCCTCCGAAGCTCGCTCCTCGCCGAGTGCGACTACGCCCGCGAAGCGACGGCCCAGGAGGCATTTCGTCGTCATTTTGAGGGCGACCCGGTGCTCCACGTGCCGCGCGTGTACGGCGAGTTTTCCTCGACGCGGGTGCTCACCATGGAGCGTGTCCGCGGCGCGTCCCTCGAACGGTTTGCGGCCGATGCGCCGTACGCGGAGCGCCGCACCGCCGCCGAGGCCGTGCTCCGACTGATGTTCGCCTTCGCCGATGGTCGCTACACGTGGAGCGATCCGCATCCGGGCAACTACCTCTTCGCCGACGACCGCCTTTGGGTCCTCGATTTCGGCTGCGTCGCCGAATGGAGCCCGGACACGCGCCTTCGCTGGGTGCGACTCGGGCAGGGGATGATGAACGGCGATGAGGCCGCACTGCGTCGCGGCATCCGCGAGCTCGGCTTCCCCGTGGACCCGGACCGCTTCGACTACGACGAGTTTGTCACCAAGTTCGGGCCCGACTTCTATCGACCCACGAAGGATGAGGGGGGCGTGCCGCTCCACACCGCGGGCGTTGTCACGGCGCAGTTGGTGGAGTTCTTCTCTCGGAAGAGCGCCAACTTTCACAACATCCAGGTTCCCCCGGAACTTCTCCTCGGCTTGCGCGCGTACTACGGCACGCTCTACGTCCTCGCGGAACTCGGCACCGGCGTCGACCGGTCGAGCGTGGAGTTCCACGCCGCCGTCGACACCGCCGTGCGTTCCGCCGAGCTCGCTCTCGCCCCGAGCTGACCGCACTCGCTCGGACCGCGCTCACTCGGTCGGCGCACGCGCAGAACGCAGTCCCGCGCGTGCCCCGAACGCGAACGCCCACGCGAAAAGCTGGCGCGCGACGGGTGTGCGCGGCGGCTCCGGCGGAGCACATCGACCTCCCGAATCGCGCCTCGCATGTCACATGCGCTAACCGGAGTTTCGACCTTTGTTAGCGTCAATTTCGCGTTGGGGCGCACGGCACGTAGGGACCGCCGGTCGCCGAAAACCGCACGGGAGGACAGGCAATGACGGGATTCTTCGAGGGGCTTCGGGGTGGTTCAATGAGGCAACGGCGTGAGCGGGTAGGGCTCGCCGTGCTTGGCGCGGTGCTGACCGCCCTCGGCTTCGCGCCATCCGTACGGGCCGACGCGGGCACCGAATGCCTGCTTCCCGTCTGCGAAGACGAATGCAGAGAGACTCTGAGCGGCTTCCTCGCGGCCTGCGATTTTTGTGATGGTTCCGTGCCAGAAAACTGCGAATCCGACACATGCCAGGAAATCATCGGAGGGTGTATTCCCGAAGAAGATTGCTTGGGTGTGTACGAGCAGTTCTTCCAGCTCCAGTGCGCCGGAGAAAACAACCAGCGCAGCTGCATCAACGCGAAGAAAGAAGCTCCACCCGAGCAATGCTGCGAGTTCTACCCGGGAGCCGCTGGCTGTGGCGTCGACGAGTGCGCCGACGCGAACCTCAACAACTGCCACTACCGCGCGACGTGCACCGACACGCCCGACAGCTTCACGTGCGCCTGCAACGCGGGCTGGCAGGGCGACGGCGTCACCTGCGAGGACATCGACGAGTGCGCCGATGCGAACCTCAACAACTGCCATGCCGACGCCACCTGCACGAACAAGAAGGGCTACTTCCAGTGCGCGTGCAAGCCCGGCTATTCGGGGAACGGCGTCGCCTGCACCGACATCAACGAGTGCGCCAACGGGGGCACGAACAATTGCGACGCGCATGCCACCTGCACGAACCAGCCCGGCACCTTCAGTTGTGCCTGTGGCCAGGGCTACGTCGGCGACGGCACGACGTGCGTGTTCGACGCCGACCACGACGGTCATGTCCTCTCGGACGACTGCGACGCAAACGACAATACGGTCTACGCGGGCGCCCCGGAACTCTGCGACGGCAAGGACAACGACTGCGACGGCACCGCCGACAACGGCGCCCCCGACGCCGACGCGGACGGTGTTTGTGACACGTACGACGCGTGCCCAGGCCACGATGACCTGACGGACACCGACAACGACGGCACGGCCGACGGCTGCGATCCGTGTCCGAACGACATGAACAACGACAGCGACAACGATGGTTCCTGCGATTCCGTTGATCTCTGCCAAGGTGACGACAGCTCCGGTGACTCCGACGCCGATGGCCTCTGCGCCCTCAACACCGACGGCAGCACCACCCTCGACTGCAACGACGCCGATGACACGGTGTACCCGGGCGCCATGGAGCGCTGCGACGGCAAGGACAACGCCTGCGCGGGTTCACTTGCCCAGAACGAATCCGACGCCGACGACGACGGTTACCCGAGCTGCGGTGGCGATTGCGATGACGCCGATGGGGACCGACACCCCGGCGCCACGGAATCCTGCAACGACCAGGACGACGACTGCGACGGCCGCGTCGACGAGGACGGCTGCGAGTCGGATGCCGGCACGGACGGCGGCGACGCCGACGGCGGGGACGTCACCATGAACCTCGACGGTTCCGTTCCCGGTTTCGAGGATGGCGGTTCGAGCAACCTCGTGGGCGGAAGCTGCTCCATGGGCCCCGTGCGGACACGCGGTCCACTTGAGTGGGGCGCGGTCCTGGTCGCCTTGGTGGCCCTCGGGCGGCGCCGTTCGTCGCAGCGCCGCGGGTGAGTGCGCCCGCGGTTCCGCCGGCGAAACGCCGTTTCGGAGACGGGGGCGGCCGTACATGGCTAGACTATGGATTCCGGCATGCAGACGGCGTCCCACCCATGGCTCGACACCTCGCGTGCGCCGGTGCTCGTTGCGCGCCTTCCGGCGTCGGCGACCGACGACGAGGTGCGGGCGTACTACGCGGCCCTTGAGCAGTACCTCTTCGGTCAACCGCGGCGTTACGCCTTCGTGACGGACGCCCGTGTTGCGGCACGGGCGACCGCCACGCAGCGACGCATCGCCGCGGAGTTCGAGCGCCGCACCGCCGACTACGACAAGGTGTGGTGCGCGGGCGTCGCCATCGTCGCGGACTCGCCCCTCGCGCGGGGGCTCGTCACCGCGGTGTTTTGGATGGCGCCACCGATCTACCCGTACAAGGTCGCCGCCAGTCTTTCGGAGGCGCTTGTCTGGGCGCGGGCGCAGCTCGACGCGCCCCGATAGGCGTCGAAGCGCTGCGAATTATTTCGATGGTGGAAATTTCCTGAATCGTAGGGAATTTCGTCGCGGACGTGCCGCGCCGGGCCCGCGGCTCCCCTTGCCCGTAGCGCACGTATCGTGCACCACAGAGTCGGTGAGTGTTCGGGCGTCCAGGTACGTCGCCGTGCTGCTTTTTGCCGCGGGGTGTGTCGGTCAGGTGGATCCGCCTGGCCCGAGCGGCCCCGCGCGCTCGGCGGCCGCGCTCGAACAGCCCATGCGGCGACTCAATCGCCTCGAATACAACAACACCGTGCGCGACCTCCTCGGCACGGCACTCCGGCCGGCCGACGCGTTTCCCCCGGACACGGAGTCGGGCGGCTTCGACAACATGGCCGAGGCGCTTTTGCTCACGCCGGCGCTCCTCGACTCCTACTACACCGCCGCCCGCGAGGTCGTCGACGACGCCCTCGACGACCGGCCGTCCTTCCGCGTGGCACGCACCGCGGTCGAGCTCGCGGTACCGAACGGCTATCCGGTGGGGAACGGCGTCGCGCTCGAGGGCAGCGCGTTCACGGTGGCGGTGACTTCCCCGGCGGTGCACGTCTCGATGAACGTCATCGCCGGCGGCGATACGAGCGGCTCGGCACCCGCGCCCGTCCTCCGTGCGGAGCTCGACGGTGTGCTGATCGGCGACATCGCCATCGGCGGGTCCGCGGCGAACCCCGCGACACACACCTATCCCCTCGACCTCGCGGAGGGGGCGCACACGCTGACCTTCACGCCGGCGAACTTCACGAAGGACCCGGCGTCCAACATCGGCAACAACATCTTCGTCCACTCGGTGGAAGTGCGGAGCGACACCCTTGTCGAGGGCCCCGGCCGCGCACGCCTCTTCGTGTGCGACCCCGCCACGGCATCGGCGGCCGCCGATTGCTACGGCAAGATCCTCGAGAATTTCGCGCGTCGCGCGTGGCGCAGGCCCGTCACGTCGGTCGAGGCCGAAGCCCTGCGCCGACTCTGGACGACCCTTCGCGAGGGTGACGGCGTCGCCGCTGGCGAACCGGACGACCAGGCCCTTCGCCTCGTTCTCCGAACGATCCTGGTGTCGCCCAAGTTCCTCTACCGTGTGCGGACCATCCGCGACGACGATGCGGGCGAGTGGCTCGACCCCTACGTGCTCGCGAGCCGCCTTTCGTACTTCCTCTGGAGTTCGATGCCCGACGACCGGCTCTTCCAGGCGGCCGAGGACGGCGAGCTTTCGAGCGAAGAGGGGCTTCGACGCACGGTCGCGTGGATGCTCTTGGACGAGAAAAGCCGCGGCCTGCTCGATGGCTTCGCGGAGCAATGGCTCGCCACGCGCAAACTCATGGGCGCGAGCCCGAGCCCCGCGGCGTTCCCCGATTTCGATGCGTCGCTTCGCATGTCCATGGTCGACGAATCGAAGGCGTTCTTCCAGGACCTCCTCGACGGCAACGTGCCCGTCGGCGACCTCCTGAACCCCGGCGTGCAGTACCTAAACGACCGACTCGCCGCGCACTACGGCTTGCCCGCGGTGGGGAGCGAATCGGTGATTCGTGTCGACGCGGACCCGGCGCGACCCTCCGGCATTCTCGCGCTCGGCGCGTGGCTCACTTCGCACTCGGAGCCCGACCATTCATCGCCCATCAAGCGTGGGCGTTGGCTTTCGGATCAGGTGCTCTGCCAGCCCGTCGCGCCGCCCCCCGCCGGGCTCGTCGTGGGTGCGCTGCCCTCGGGCGAGGGGCTTTCGGTGCGGCAGCAGCTTGAACTTCATCGAAGCGACCCGGTCTGCGCCGGCTGCCACAGCCGCCTCGACGTGCTCGGCATGGGCCTCGAGGAGTTCGACGCCGTCGGCCGCCTCATTGCCGACCCCGCCCTCGATTCGGCGGGAGAAGTCCCCATGACGGGCGCATCGTTCCGCGGCGCCGCCGAGCTCGCGCAGGCGCTCGAGCCAACCCAGGTGACCGCCTGCATGGCGAGCAAGCTCTACTCGTACGCCCTCGGTCGCGGTGTCCTCCCGGAGGAACGCGCCAGCATCGAGCAGCTCGCGGCCACCGCCGTCGAGGGGCGCCAGACGCTGCCCGAGCTCATCGCCGCGCTCGTCATGACACCGGCGTTCCGCGCGCCGGAGCTGGGGGAGGGGGAGCCATGATTCGCCGTTCGATGTCGAGGCGCCGTTACCTCCGTGGCGTCGGGGGCGCCCTGCTCGCCCTGCCGACCCTCGAGTTCATGCTGCCGGCCCGGGCCGCCGCACAGACGCCGCTCGAGAAGAAGCCGCGCCTCCTTGTCTTCTACTTGCCGAACGGGCGTCGCCCGGAATGGTGGGTGCCCGCGGCGACCGGCTTCGGCCTCGTGTTCCCCGGGGAGTCCGCACCGCTTCAGCCCTACGCGGCGCGCGCCCTTTCCATCGTCGACCTCGACAACTCCGCCGCCCGCAATAGCCCCGGCGCCGCCCATGCCATGGGCACCGGCACCGTGATGACGGGCACCGCGATTCCCGATCTCGTTGGCATCAAGAACAACGTCTCCCTCGATCAGCGTCTCGTGGAGCTCATGGCGCCATCGACCCGCTTCAAGTCGCTCCAGTGGAGCGCCGGTGAGCCCGGGCCGTGTGACGTCGGCGGCGCATCGTGCGCCTACACGCAGAGCATCTCGTGGACGGGGCCCGGGCGGCCGCTCGTGCCCACCATCGACCCGGCGGCGGCGTTCAAGCGCGTCTTTGGCGGCGGCGCCGATGGGCTCGCGGGCGCCGCGGGCGAGACGCGCAAGCGTTCCGCGGTCTCCGTCCTCGACGCGGTGCGCACGGACGCCAAATCGCTCCAAACCATCGTGGGCAGTGCCGATCGGCGGACGCTCGACGGCTACTTCACCGCGCTCCGCGAACTCGAGCTGAGCCTGTCGAGCGTGGACGCAAGCTGCGAAGTCCCCACGGACGGCCCCGCCGGCGGCCTCGCGTACCCGGACCGTGTGAGCGCGTTCTTTAAGCTCATCCAGCTCGTGTTCCAGTGCGACCAGACCCGGTTCCTCTCCTTCATGATGGAGTTCGGCTTGAGCTGCCGTTCGCACGATTTCCTGAGCGCCTCGGGCACGCACCACGGCCTCTCCCACTACGGAAGCGACGACCAGAAGGAGCGCCTTCGAAAGGTCGAGCAGTGGCACTCGCTTCAGCTTGCCGCGCTCCTCGATCTGCTTGCGACCACGCCGGGCGCCGCGGGCAACATGCTCCTCGACGAAACGCTCGTCCTTGTCATTCCGAGCATGGGCGCCGGCTCAAACCACGATCACGCGCGGAACTGCCCGCTGCTCATCGGCGGCAAGAACTTCATCCAGACCAACAACCGGCAAGTGGCTGGCAACACGGAACTCGCGAACCTGCACGTCTCGCTCCTCCACGCCTACGGCTACAACGAGACGTTCGGCGACGCGGGCACGGCGCCGATCCCGGGCGTGCTCGTCTAGTCCCCGGCGCGCGGGCGCACGCCGAGTTCCGCCGCGAAGTCGGCGATCAGGTCGGCGACCTCCGAGACCACACGGGCATCGGCCGCGCTCCCCACATCGTGAACGCTCCCGTGCGTTGCCCCCGGCACTTCGACGTACCGCGCGTGGGGCCGTGCCTCCGCCACCGGTTTCGCGAATCGCTCCACCGGCGCGGTCGTGTCGGCGCCGAAGCCGATGGAGAGCACAGGTTTCTCCGTCGAGAGTCCGCTTCGGACGAGCGCATCGGCGTGGTCGGGCCAACCCGGTGCGATGAGAACGAGTCCGCGGCCGTTCGCATCGTCGAGGGCCGAGAGCGCCAAGCCGGCGCCGGCGGAGTGCCCCACGACGAAGGAGCGGTCATGATCGAGGTTCCAGGGCGCGGATCGAAGCGCCGCCTCCGCGTCGAGGAACCACTGGCGCCGCACCTCGGGCAGGTACTCCGTGATGCGGGGCAAGTCGTAGGCGATGACACCGAGGCCCCGCGCGCGGATGGCGTCGAGCAGCTTCGTGTACTGGCGCGACACCCCGAGGACGCCCGGCGCGAAAAAGACATACGGAACGGGCTTCGCCGCGCCTCCCGCACCGGCCGCATGCAACGCGAGCGTGGCGTCGCCGCCCGTCGGCAGGAGCAGGCTCAGGGCCGCGCCGTCCTTCTCAAAGCGCAGCGCGCCGGGGATCGTTCCGCGATAGAGGCGACGCGCCTGCGCGTAAACTGGTTCGAGGCTCCGGCTCGCACCCTGGACGGTTCGACCCGTCGGCGTGAAGTAGAGGAAGTCGAGCGCATGCGCGACGACCCGAGCGAGCCCCGCCGCCTGCCCCGACACGGCCACGGGTCCGCCCTCGATGGCGCGCGCGGGCTCCGCGTGTGCCGAACCCTCGATGGCCGTGCGCATGCCGCCGCCGAGCTCCGTCATGCCCGCGACGCCACCCAAGGCCACGAGCCCCACGACGACGGTGTACGAGGTCGACGCTGCCACGGCGCCCAGCGTCGCAAGAACGGCGCCAATCCCGAGGCGCCCGGACCGCGGCCACGCGCACTCGAAACCACACGGTTCCCCCGGGCGTGAAGCCCGCGCGGTGGCTAGCGTTTGAGCCAGAGCGGACTCCACGCCTCGGGACAGGTGGCGCCTTGGCTCAGTTCTCGGGGCGTTCCGGCGCCCACAGAAGCTCCACCCACACGGGCCAGTGGTCCGAGATGACGCGGTCGTGGAATGCCCGGTCCACGCCCCACCGCTCGACGAGGCGGTTTCCCTCCGGCGCGGCGATGACGATGCGGTCGTAGGGGCACTGCGAGTCGGCGAGGTTCGTGTCGGCGGAATGCGGCACGACCCAGTCGTAGGCGGTGCCGTGGATGGGCAGCGCATCGAGGTCCGCCTCGGAGGCGTAGCCGCATCCCGCGTTGAAATCCCCCACCGCGACGAAGGTGTCCTCGCCCGCAAAGTGCGCCTTTGCCCAGGCGAACACGTGCTCCATCGCCGCGATTTCGCTCACCGCCGAGCGAGGCCGCGTGTGGATGTTGATGACGACGAACGTCGCGTGCCCGTCCACGAGTTCGAAGCGGCTCAGGTAGGGCTCGCGCTGGAAGTAGTCGTGCTCGGCGTCGTCGAACAACGTCGGCTCGCCCGAAACCCGGAGTCGGTCCGTCCGGTAGTAGTAGGCGTACTGCTCCTGCGACGCGAGGTCGTCGGGTTCGCGGCCGGTGCGCGGCGAAAGGGCGAGGGCGTACGTGGTGCCGTTGTCGTTGGCGGCCGCCGCGTTCACGAGCTCGAGCAGCCGACGCGGCGCCTCGCCCGAGGTGTCCTTCACCTCCTGCACCGCCACGAGGTCGTAGCCGCGGACGATCTCCGCGAGCTTCGCCATCACCTCCGGCTTCCCGGCCTTCGCCCGCCCGAAGACCTGAATGTTGAACGTGGCGAGGCGCAGGGGCGCGTGCGCCTGGTCCTCCCCCTCGGTCGACGGCGACGCGGCGCTCGGCGGAGTTTCGTGCGGCGATGCGGACTGCGGCGAGGATGCTTCCGGCGAAGCGCCCCGCGGCGTGGGCGGAGCGCCGCCGCACGCGGCGAGCACCACGATGGCGAGGAATGACCCGGCTCGGCGCGTGCGCACGGCCCAGGCTACACCGCCCGGGTTCGCGGCCCGTCAGGGAATCAGATCCCCCTCCCACGGGGCCTTCGGGTCGCTTTCATCCGACGCCCACTGGTACCGGAAGCCGGCGAGCCCGTAGGCGCCGAGGAGCAGCCCAAGATCATCCGGGCTCCAGACCGGCACCGTGAGCCCCGCCTGCACCGAGAGGTGGTCGGTCAGCTGCAGCATCGCGACCGGTCCCACGCGCACCACGCCGTGTTCGCGCCCCGTGTTGGTGATGAACTCCGTGAGCACGCCCGCCTTGAGGCAGTCGTTTCGAAGTAGGCGCGCGAGCGCCGTGAATCGAAACACGAAGAACGCCGAGTTCCGCACGACGGTGCGGTAGCTTTCGTCGAACACATACGCTCCGTCGGGCTTGTCGAGCATGTCGACGACGATGAAGTTGAACGCGAGCGCCGAGTAGGGCAGGGGCACCACCGCCATCGCCTCGCTCTCGAAGGCCAGATACCGTGCCGCCGACCCGGCCGCGTCCGACACATCGCGTTCGCGAAACCGTTCGCGGGGCGCGAGGAATGGGCGCCCAAAGGACCACGTGTCGCGGACGCCGAGCCCCAGATTGAACACGGGCGTCGCGACACGCAGGCCCGAATACACCTGCTGCATGCCGAGCGTCGTGATGGCGTTCAGGTCGAGGCCCGCCCAAATCCAGTGCGGCATGCCGTAGCCGGCGGAGACATACGGTTTGGCGTACACCGTCCCGAGCTCGCTCTGCGTCGAGACGAACCAACGCGGTTTCCCCATGCTCCAGTAGCCGTTCGACGGCTTGGGCCCGAGCGGCGAGGACCGTGGCGGGCGCGGCGGGTTCCCGTCGTGCGCCGCGTCGGCCCGAACCGCCGCCGGAACGGCCATGAACACGCAAATCCACCACGCATGGACCCATTGGGGCATGCCCCGTGGTCAGCAAGGCACATGCCGCATGAATTCGCCGCCGAATCCATGCCCCGAAGTGGGGCGAAGCGCCGCAGTGGGGCGCGCTCGCAGCGCGCGCCCGGTTCGCTACCGCGACTGCTTCTTCGCTGTCTTCTTCCGCGCGGGGGCGGCTTTCTTCTTCGCCGGGGTGGCCTTCTTCTTGGCGGGTGCTCGCTTCGTCGGCGACGCCTTGGCCGCGGACATGTGCGTCTCCCAGACGCCGAGCGTCGCACCCGTCGGGTCCACGAAGATCCCGAGCGCGCCCATGTCACCCACAAGCATGTGGTCCACCATGATCTTCGCGCCGGCCTTCTTCGCCGCGGCGATGGTCTTCTTCACGCTCTCGACTTCCACGTAGGGCATCCATGCGGTGGGCTGCTGCGGCGAGTGCGTCTTTCCGATGCCGCCGCCGCGACCCATGGTGCCCGTGTCGATGCTCGTGTAGTTGAACGCCGGCATCGGGTTGAGCTTCCACTTGAAGACCTTCTTGTAGAACGCGATGGCCTTCACCGGGTTGTGGGTCATCAGTTCGCTGTGCACAAAAGCATTCGGCATGGGTACCTCCAAGAAACGAGAGAGGCGGGAAGGTAGACCGACGCCGGCCGCCGTGGATAGAACGATGACGTTCGGGAAACGCTGGCGGTAGCGCCCGCGCGAAGTATCCAAACGGCGAAATTGCTTCGGGGTGATTTTTGCCGAACCCCATGAACGGCAAAATGCCTTCCGGCCGCCTCCGTTCGTCCGCCGAGAACGGCTTCGGGCCCCCGGTTGATCCGAACGCTCCGGGAACTCGTAGCGCTGTCTCCTAAACCGTGCGCTCCGCGTGCGTCGCGCCGTCCTGCTCTTCCCAAGATTCGATATCTCCGAAGTCGCCTGAAGGGGGGGGGGCGGTTCGCTTCTCATCGAACTCCCAATTCGGCTAGGCTCATGCGCGATGGGGGCTGCGACGCGTACGGGCTCGGGTGCCGGTTGCCGGTGGGGGAGCCTTGCGGTTTTTCTCCTCGTGGGCTGCCACGACTTTGATTCGCTTCGGAGCGAGGGCCCGCGTGACGCTGCCGCGGATACCGCGGTAGACGCGGAGGAAGCGGACGCCAAGATCTCACTACCCTGTGGCACGACGGGCCTGGCCGACTGCATTCGCCCGAGCTTCGTGGCGAACCGTGAGCTGGCGGTGGCCGGCGGACCCGACCTACACATCACGGTTGGCGAGCACGGCACGTGGAACGTGGATACGGGCGAGCTCAAGATCGGCGCCGATACGATCACCATCCCGGCCACCGTCCAGGCCCAGGAAGAAGGAGCGCCAATGCTGTCCGTGTTCAGCGTCGGCACGCTTGAGGTGGACGATGGCGGCACCCTCACGCTCGTGGGCACGAACGCGGTCGCGATCCTCGCGACGGGCGATATCTCCCTCGACGGCGTGCTGGACGCGTCGGGGGACGAGGGGACGGGCGGCCCGGGTGGCGCCAGCTCCGCCACAGACTTTTTGCTCGAAGGGCTTTGGATGACGTCCGGTCGGCCGGGGAATCGCAGCTCGAAGAAAGACATATCCAACAACCCCGTCGCGTACGCCAACGGCGGCGGCGGTGGTGGTTCGAACGGCAGCCGGGGCGGGAGCGGGGGCCCCGCGATGGCAGCGAAGATTGACGTTGCGACCAGTGTCACGGGCGCTGCGCCCACATCTCTCATTGGAGGCGGGGCTGGTGGTGTTGGTATGTGCGATCAGATGGTGCAGGTTCTAGGGGGAGGCGGAGGCGGCGGGGTGCTCCTCGGGACGCAGGGCACCCTTCGTGTCGGAGTGTCCGGCGTGGTCGACCTCGGGGGTGCGGGTGGTCGCTCACGGGCGAGTTCCATCGCGAGCAATTGCGGCGCCGCGGGCGGCGGTGGCGGTGGCGGTGGCGGAGCAGGGGGCACGTTGTTCGCGGATGCACGCACCGTCGTGATCGAGGGGGGCATCTTCGCCAACGGTGGTGGGGGCGGCGGCGGTGACACGGGCGGCGCGATGCGAGCCGCAGCGGGCGACCACGGTACCAAGACCTTGCTCCCCGCCGAGGGGGGCGCGAAGGGTGAGCCAGTCGTCGCAGGCGGGGTTCGATACGTAGGCGAAGATGGAGCAAGCGGATCGGCGGACGCGGGGGATGGCGCCAGCGCAGCCACGGCGACGGGAGAAGAAACCGCCCACAGCAGCCTTGCGTCCAGTGGCGGCGGGGGCGGCGGGCTAGGGCGCATCGTGATCCACTCCGAGTCGGGCGAAGCCGCGATGGAAGACGGCGCATTCTCCCCCTCCGGCGGCGACCTCCTCCTCGTCGGCAAAGCCAAGACGTTCACACTCGAGTAGTCGCGTTCCGAGGACCGGCCGCCCCGCCCCGAGTTGGAGAAATGTTGGCGAAGCCCCAGGTCATCCGAGCGGCCATCCTGCGTTCGCTCCCGCGAACGCTGCGCGAAGCGCATGCCCGCCGGTCGCGAAAACGCCCAATTCCGCGATCATCACCGTCAGGTGATGATGCCGAAAATGACAACGGCCCTTTGC
This sequence comes from Polyangiales bacterium, assembly GCA_041389625.1. Classification (GTDB taxonomy): domain Bacteria; phylum Myxococcota_A; class Polyangia; order Polyangiales; family JAWKRM01; genus JAWKRM01. The sequence goes on along the minus strand of JAWKRM010000006.1, from coordinate 16,970 downwards.
GGCTACGCCGCAAAGGGCCCGTGGAGGCGGCGGGAATCGAACCCGCGTCCGACAACGGTCCACGATGGCGTCTACGTGACCTAGTTCGTGTTTTGTTGTCGCACCGGGGCTCGCCCACGAGCAGGCTCTCCCCGGCACCATCGATCCTTTGTTTCGCCCTGCGTCCGGATCGAACTACGCAGCGCTAGTCTGCTCAATGACGCCTCGGCGGGGAGTGCAGACGGACTCCCTGCTTCGACGGCTCTCTGACCTACCTATTAGGCAGCGAGAGCAAGGCCGTTATCGTTGGCACTTGTACGTTCCCGAGAGTATTTACGCCGTCCTCGGGCCGGCGGTCACGCAACCAGCGCTTCAACGTCGCCGTCGAAGCCAGATCGCCCCCATTTTCAAACAACCGTCGCCGGGCATTCGCGCGGCGCCAAGGCGGGTAACATAGCGCCGGGTGGCGGGCGCGTCACGGGGGCGCGGTTCCGGCGGGCGGGGCGCTGTTCGTTGCGCTGCGCGGCAAAGCGGGTACCGTGCGGACCGCCCGATTCGCCATGGGCCGTAGAGAAAGGAATCCGTCGATGATTGGTTCGAGCCTTCGTTTGGTCGCTGTCTCCCTCGCCTTCTTGAGTTTTGTGGCGCTGCCCACGGGTTGCGGTGGGGATGGGGATGGCACGGGCGCCTCCGCGGTTTGCCCCGCCTACGCGAACTACGAGATGCGCTGCTCCCAGGGCGGTGACGATGGCGCCGGGGACGACGACCAGTGCTACGACGAGACGTGGACCCTCGTTCGGCCGGAGGTTAACTCGAAGCTCGTGTCGTGCCTGAACTCGCTTTCCTGCGAAGAAGGCGAGGATTCGTGCGTTCAGTCCGCGGTGGCCGCGGCTGGCGTCACGCAGGAGAGCGCCGCGAACGACGCCCTCTACCAGGGGTGCCGCCAGGCGGCGAACAGCTGCTCGGACACGCTCAGTGATGACGATTGCGTCCTGGTGCTCATCGCCACGGACGCCGCCCGGTCGGGCTTTGAGGCGTGCCTGATGAAGCAGACCTGCGAAGAGCTCGGCGCCTGCATCGAAGCACTTTAGTGAGAAAACGCGTTTCCGGCCCGACACGCCGGTCCTGGTGATGTTCCCTTTTGGGTACATCCGGTTCCTGGCCGCTTGCGGGCGTGGTGGCAAGAACCAGAGTGCTTTCGCGTGGATGCGCGTCCGAGGGCGACGGATGCGGCGATGGTACGAAGCGTGCACTGCAGTCCCGCCGTGGACTACACGAGGCTCATCGATGAAGTATGCGAACGGACGGAGCTCAAGAGGCGTGAGGACGCCGCGGACGCGGTCGCGCTGACCCTCGAAGCCCTCGGGCGCGTGCTCGACATGGACGGTGGTCCAGCGATTCGCGCCATGTTGCCGGAGGCCATCGCGCGCCTCCTCACCGGGCAGTACGCGGGCACGTTGCTCGCCCGACGGTTCTTCGAGTTCCTGGGCGAGTCGACGACGACGCGCGTCGGCGTGCACAAGGAAGACGTGCAGGTCGTGTGCGAGGCGCTCGCGAACGCGCTCGAGGATGAATCACTACTCGTGCTCCAACGGTTCCTGCCCGAGGACATCGCGGTGCTGCTCTCGCGTCCGTCGCCTTCGATGCGGCCGATGCCTTCGGCGCCGGTTCATGTCCAACGCCGCAAGGTGGCGGAGATCACAATTCGTCCGCACAACGTCGCGCCCACCGGCGCGTGGAGCGGCCCGGCACATCCCCCGTTGCGTGCGAGGGAAGAGTAGCGCGGCGCGCCCGTGCCCGCACGTCGACGCGGTGAATCGTGAACACGCGAGACGACGGATCGGACGCATTTCCCCCTGAATCTGCCCGTTCCCGTCCCCGCGCGACGGACGGCGAGGCCGAGGCAAGATCCGGCGATGCGGTGAATGTGCAGTGGTGTGAGTGCGCTCTCGCGGACGACCTCGACGCGATCATCGCGGTGGCACAACTCGGAAACTCCGCTACACCGAACGCCATGCCTTTCGACACCGACGTGCCACCCAAACGGGATGTGGCCGTTGAGCTCATGAAGAAGGGCTCCGTCTACCTTCACCTCGACCCGCGTCAGAAGCATGTGCGCGTGCCCAAGTGGCTGCGTCACGACCCGCAGTTGGTGCTTCAGGTGGGGTTCGACATGCCGATTCCGATTCCTGATCTCGTCATCGACGAGGCCGGGGTCAGCGCGACGCTCTCGTTCCAGCGCTCGCCGCACTACTGTCACATCCCCTGGGATGCGGTCTTCGCCGTGGTTGGTGAAGAGGGCCGCGGCATGCTTTGGCCTGAGGACCTGCCGGAGGAGCTCTTCCGCGAGGTGGCGAAGGAGGCCGCGCGCGGCGGTGGGTTTGAAGGGATCCTCGACGACTTCGAGGACGACGTGGCGCTCGACGCCCCGTCGGAGGTGCGGTCGCAGATCGCATCGCGCCCCCTGCGCCTCGTGCCGGTCGACGAGCCCGCGTCGGTGGACGCGCCGTCGCGTCGTCCCCGTGCGCGACGCGGCGCGGCGGCGGAGGCTTCCGTTGTCGATCAGGCGAACCCCGTCGACGAGGCAAACGCGGCGCTTCGCACCGTGCCGAGTTCACGTCCGAGCGCGCCGAGCGAGTCGTCGAAGCCGCGTGCGCCGCACCTCCGCCTGGTCAAGTAGGTAGCCGCGGCGCGGCGCTACGGCGTCGCTGCGACGTGGTCCGAGAGGTACCAGCCGCCCTGGTCGATCATCCGGATGGCGAGTTCACCTTCGCCCGACGGGGACTTGACCTTCACCAGCACGGAACCGCCGTCGGCTTTTCCAACGAGCACTTCGGCCTTCGCCGCGTCGCCCGGACGAATCACGCCCGAGAGAAGTGCCTCTTGGTACTGCGCTCGAGGCGGGCCTCCCTGCGGTCGTGCCCATGGGCAAACGCGGTAGCCCATCTCGTTTGAACCAGAAGTCGGGCGAAGCCGGAGGACGGTGTCTTGGTCGGCACGGTTGACCTGGAGGCCGGGTACCGCGCGAAGTCGCCGTCGGCGACGCTCTTCGCAATGGCGCGCGCGACGCTGGCCGGGTTGGTTGCGTCCACGGAACCCTGCGGGCGCACGGGAAGCTCGGGCGGACCCGTGAGAACCGCCGGGCCCTTGATCGTCGTCACGATGAACGGCGTCGCCAGGGCGAGGAGCGCGAGGCCCACCATGATGCCGTAGCGTGCGCCGAGGCCGATGCGCTCCTCTTGGCTCGCCTCGTAGGCCCGGAGGCATTGCACGAGGACGAACGCGATGAGCCCCGCGTCGACGAGCAAAGTGGTCATCGTCACGAACCCGGTGATCGCGGACATGCCGAGCCACAACCGAACACCGAGCAGCACCACAGCGATGCCTAGGGCAGATAGCGTCGGCACCATCTCGGGTGCATCCGGATCGAATCGAAGTTCGCGTGCCTTTCGCTTTGGCTTGCGAGCTTGCTCGGCCTCCCGTGCGCGCTGGGTGGCGAGGGCGGCGTGTTCGGCCATCCGCTGCTGTTCGTCGAGTTGGGTTGCCTCGGTCAGTACTTCAAAGGCGGACGCACCATGCGCGGCGAGCTTTGCCTCGAGCACGGGGTCCTCCGCCGCGGGGACGTCGAGCGGAAGATCGAGTTCCTCACCGACGGCGACCTGCTCCGGCGCGCCCGCGCTCGACTCGGAGCCCAGGTCGAGCTCGAGCGCGAATCCGCCGGTGGCCTCCCCGCTGAGGTTGGCTTCGAGCTCGAATTCCGCGGGCGCGTTGGCACTTCGCTTCGGCTCCGGGGGGGCGTGCGCGGCGGCGGGCGGGGCGACGAACGGCGCCTCGGGCGGAGGCGGTGCTTCGGGTGCGGGGATCGGCGCCGGTGCGGGCGCTGCGTCGTTCCACAGGCTGTTGTTCGTCGCGGGTGCGATGCCCGGGAGTGCGTCGCCGAACTGCGGTGCGCTGAACATATCGTCCATCTCACCGCCACCGGTGGCCGCGGTGGAGTCGCCCCATGCGCTCGTCGCGTCGCCGCCTCCCCATGCCGTCGCGTTCTCGTTCGACGTGGGGAGCGGACGCACGGCGGGTTCCTCCGTGGGCGCCACGGGGCGACGCACCTGCGGGCGCACGGCGTTGGTGCGCCCGGTCGAAGGTGGTCGCGGTCGCGGTGCGGGGCGCGCGGGACGCGCAGGGCTAAGCACCTCTTCGACGATTTCGGTGCGGCTGACGTGCGCCGTGGAGGGCGGCGGCGGCGCCGTTTGGCGACTGTCCGCTGGCGGGGGAACGGTTGCGGCGGGAGACGCCATCGGAGGCGGGCGCGCGGTGATCGCTTCGTGCTTGCCCGAGCCGCGTTCGGCACCGCCCGCATTCGCATCCCCAGCCACGGCACGCACCTCGGCGAATACGCCTTGGCTTGCGAGCTCGGCCACGAGTTGGTCGGCGAACTCGCGCTCCATGCCCTTTCGGCACACGATCGGAGCGGCGTGGATCATCGCCTCCGCGGCGGCGGGATCCAGCTTTAGCGTGCGTGCGAGTCGCGCGCCCGGATCGGGGGTCGATGGCCCATATCCGATGAGCCACAGATCGACCTTGGACACGCCCGCCACGGACCGTGGTGTATCAAGGATCGCGCGTGGTTGTCGACGGCTGCGCGGCGTACATCGGCCGCGCGGGGGCGCTAGGCGCCGCCCTTGCGCGCAAGCCCGGGCGGCGGCTTGAGGCCGTACTTCTCCATCTTGTAGATGAGCGCCCGGCGGCTCACGCCGAGGCGCTTGGCCGCGTGCGTCTGATTGTGGTTCGAGTCGGCAAGCGCCTTGATGATGGCGTCGCGCTCGACCGAGTCCACGTGTTCGCGGAGGCGGCCGTCGCCCGAGCCCGCGGTGAGCGCGTCGCTCGGCAGGTGCTCGGCGAGAATCTCCGTGCCGCGTGCGAGTCGAACCGCGCGCTCCATGGAGTTCCGAAGCTCGAGCACGTTTCCGGGCCACGGGTACGAGCGAAGGCGAGCGAGGGCGCCCGGCGAGAACTGAACGGGCTCGCTTGCGCCGCCCTGAATCGCGAAGCGCGTCGCAAGGGGGATGATGTCCTCCGGGCGGTTCCGGAGCGGCGGAACTTCCACGAACTCGCCCTGGAGCAACTGGTAGAGCTCGGCGTTGAACGCGCCACGGTCGACGAGGCCGCCAAGTGCGCGGTGGGTCGTGGCCAAGAGGCGCACCGACGCATCGCGATCCTTGAGTGCCGCGAGCAGCGCCGTCTGGCCCTTGGGCGGAAGGTCGCCCACTTCGTCGAGCACGAGGGTGCCGTTCTTGGCGGCTTGCACCTGCTTCTTGAGCGCGTCGAGCTCCGGCTCGTCGGGATCGATCTGCGCGCAGGCGATCACCTCGAACGCGCCACCCTTCTTCGAGCTGAAGTCGTGCATGAGGCGCGCGAAGCGAACCTTGCCGCTCGAAACTTCGCCGGTCAGAAGCACGAAACCCTTGTCCGCAAGGCCCTTGAGCTCGTCGACGAGTTCCTTGGTGGCCGCGTCGTGGACGCCGGGCGTCGAAATGTCCGTCGTGCGCGGAGGGGGCGTGGCGATGTCGAGGCCGGTCTTGCTCGCGGCTTCCATGGCGCGCCGGGCTTCGCGGAACAGGCGCTCGGGGTTGTCGCCGTGTTCCGGCGCCGCGGCGATGCCCGCGATGGCACCTTCGGCGCCCGATTCGGAGATGATGCGCGTCACGACGGCGCGGGCCACGTCGATGGGCGTGTCGGGGAGAAGGAACTCGAGCTCGTCGTGGGCGAATGTGCCGACCACGTCGCCCGCGCGGAACGAGTCGAGGGCGGTGCCGGCGATGCGGCCGCCGTCGCCCGGTCGCGCTTCCACCATGACGAGCGACGTGGGACGACGGCTGCGCGACGCGCGCGCCACTTCTTCATAGAGGCGCTCCCTGAACTCGTGGTGCGTGAGCGCGCGACGCCCGCCGCTCGACGGAGGCACCGCGATGCCGACCACGAGCTGCGCGCCGCCGACGCCGATTTCGTCACCGGGCTTGAGCTCGGCGGAACCGGCAAGGCGCTTGCCGTTCAAGAAGGTGTGGCTCTTCTCGGCGTCGACGCGGAGCGCGAGAAGTGCGCCGTCCCACACGAGGGTCGCGTGGTGTTCGTTCACATCGCTCGACTCGAGGCGGAGGGTGGCCTGGTCGGCACTCCCGATCTTCACCTCTTTCCGGAGCGGCACGTCCATGACCCAGCTTCGGTCGCCGTCCTTCACCACGATGAAGGCCCGGGGTTGGTCCACGCTGTCGTCGAAATTCTGCTGATTTTTCATGGCTGAGGCCGGGGATTATGCCCGAGCTTTTGGCCGCCGACTATACGGTTTGCGGACACCTCCGGGCGCCCCCGCCGGGTGCTGAACAAAAAATGCACGCTGTGAGCGTGCGCATTCTGCACAGGGTGCTATCTGACCGTCCCTATGGCGATTGCTCCCCGTACCGCAGACGAATTGCTCCGTGACGTAGAGGCTTTTCAGGGCCTTTCTCCCAACGACCTGCGCCAGCTGGCCGCGGCGTCCGATGTGAGAAAAGCCGCACGAGGGGCCCCGATTTTCCGAGAAGGCCAGCCGGCCGAGGGTCTCCACGTGATCCGTACCGGCGAGGTCAAGCTCACCAAGAGCGGCAAGGATGGCCGGGAACAGATCCTGTATCTGGCCCGACCGGGTCGGACGATCATGGAGGGCGTGCGTTTTGACGCGGGGGTGTACCCGGCGAGCGCCATCGCCATGCGCCAGGCGTCGACGGTGGTGATCCCGAACGAAGCGCTTTGGGCGCTCGGTCAGCAGAGCCCCCAGGTGCTCCGCGCGATCATCAACCTGCGCGCGCACCGCGCGGACCGGAATCTCGCCCTCGTCAGCGACCTGTCGCTCCGCACGGTTCCGGCGCGCCTCGCGTCGTTCCTTTGCACGCTTGTCGCGCGTCGACAGTTGCGTGGTGAGGATCCGTTGAATCTCGTTCGCGACCTCACCACCGAGACGGTGGCCGGGCGCCTCGGCACCGTGCGCGAAGAGATCTCGCGCGGTCTTGCGTACCTCGAGCGCGAGGGCGCGCTTAAGGTGAGCCCGGACTTGATCGAGGTCGTCAACCACGAGCGCCTCGAGGAACTCGCGTTCGGAAACGCGCGGGCTCACATTGCGGCACAGGCTGCAAACATGGCCGCAGCGCAGGCGGCCCCCGCGAACAACTAGTTGGCAACACAGTTCGTTCCACCCTTTGGATGGCTCGGCGTCGCGTGCGGCGCCGGGCTTTTCCACTGGTCTGCTGGGAATCGTTCCCGGCGTTGTCGATGGATCCGCTCCTCGGGTTCGCGGTTTCGTTTGCGTGCGTGGTCGCGTCGGTCCTCGGGGTGTCCGCGTCCGCACCGAAGTTTCCTCCCCGGGCGCTCGGCGGGCTCGCGGTCCCCGTCGCCGTGCTCGCCGCCGCGCGGGCGGGTTGGCTCGGGCTCGCGGGGGTTCCTGATTTCGCGCTCGTCCCCGTGGCGGTGTCGCTGCTCGTCGCCGGCACGCTGGTGGGCGCGACCATCGGCGGCCGCGTTCAACACGCCGGGCACCTCTCGCTCGTGGCCTACATCACGTCGGTGGCGGACCTCGCATCGGTGCTCGCCCCGCAAGGGGTCACCGCACAGATCGTGGCGAGCCGGCCCACGCTCGCCGTCTTTGCAATTTCCTGGGCAATTCCCGGTCATGACGCCCTCGAGCCCATCCTCGGCGTGGGGGACGTGACGATGACCGCTCTCTATTTCCTAGCCGCACGGAACCTCGGCCTCCCGCTCAGGCGCACGTGGTTCGCGCTTCTGATTGGGTACGTGGCGGTGCTCCTTGTACTTGTGGTGGGCCAGCGGGCGGTGCCGGCGTTGCCGTTCCTCGGGGTGGCCTTCGTCCTTGCGCACCCGGTCACGTTTCGCATCCGGGCGGAAGATCGCCGCGCGGCGGTGCTCGGGGTCGTTCTGGCCTCGGCGGCGGGTGCCTGGGCGGTATTCCGCGCATTTTTCGCTTAACCGGGTCGCCCGCCACTCGGGGTCATTCCGTCTTGGGTGGAACCTGGGATGCGCCTCGGTCCCCCGAGAGCGGCGCCTGTTCTGCGCCAAGGCGGTACCAAAGCCCACAACGTGCGGATTTCTGGGTGGCATGTGCCGTGCACTACCAGTTCACACGGCGGGCAACCGTCGTTTCACAGGGTGGTGGTGAAAATGCGTGGAACCGATCTGTTCGGCGGCCGGGTGGCGCCGTCGCTAGTGCTGGTGTTGTGGTGTGCGGGATGCGTTGGCGAGATGGGGGACCCCAGCGCCTCGTCGGGCGGTGGCGCGGAAGAATCGCTCTCCACCGAGACGGTGCTCCTGCCCATGGGCGCCACGTGGCGCTACTTCGAGGGTGCGGCGCCGTCCGGCTGGCAGAACCCGTCGTTCAGTGATTCGTCGTGGAAGTCCGGAAAGGCCGAGCTCGGCTTTGGGGATGGCGACGAGGCGACGAAAATGAGCCAGGGAAGCCCCAAGAACTACGCGTTCTACTTCCGCACAACGTTCCAGGTTTCGAATGCGGCGAGCTTCATCTCGCCCCGCGTGCGGTTCGTGCGCGACGACGGCGCGGTGCTCTACCTGAACGGCCAGGAGATCGCGCGCAGCAACATGCCGAGCGGAACGATCACCGCGTCGACGTGGGCGTCGTCCGTGGTCGGCCTCCGGTCGGAGGAGCAGCGCGTGTGGGAGGTTGAGATCCCCGCGAGCGCGCTCAAGACCGGCACGAACGTCCTCGCGGCGGAAGTGCACCAATTCGACGCGGGCTCGTCGGATATCTCGTTCAACGCGTCGGTGGTGGCCACCGCGGCGAAGTGCGTCATCGGCGGCGTGGTGTATCCGGATGGTGTCGCGAACCCCGCGAACTCGTGCCAGCTCTGCGATCCGTCGAAGAGCGCGAGCGCGTGGACGAGCATCTCAGGCTGTACGCCGCCGCCGCCACCACCCGCGCCGACGGGGGACGCGACGCTCGTGTCCATGGGGTCGACGTGGCGTTATTTCGAGGGGCCCGCGCCCTCGGGCTGGCAGGGGACGTCCTTCCTCGACTCGTCGTGGAAGTCGGGCAAGGGCGAGTTCGGTTTTGGCGACGGCGACGAAGCGACGAAGCTCTCGCAGGGCAGTCCGAAGAACTACGTCTTCTACTTCCGCAAGTCGTTCAACGTCGCGGATGCGGGGAGCCTCTCCTCGCCGCGCGTGCGCTTCCTTCGCGATGACGGCGCGGTGCTCTACCTGAACGGTCAGGAGATTGCGCGGAGCAACATGCCGAGCGGAACGATCACGTCCTCCACGTGGGCGGCGTCCGTGGTGGGTGTGCGCTCCGACGAGCAGAAGGTGTGGGAAGTGAGCATCCCGGCGAGCGCGCTCAAGACGGGCACGAACGTCCTTGCGGCGGAAGTGCACCAGTTTGACGCCGGCTCGTCGGATATCTCGTTCGACGCGTCCCTCGTGGCCACCGCCACGGGCACGACGACTCCGACGGATCCGACCCCGCCGACCGACCCCACGCCTCCCACCGATCCGACGCCGCCGACACCTCCGGTGGCGAGCGGCACCGTGGGCGCGACGCTTCCGATCCAGTACTCGCTCTCGAGCATTTCCGGGACCAAGTACTTCGTGGCGACGAACGGCTCCGACTCGGCGTCGGGCACCGAAGCGGCTCCGCTCAAGAGCCTCGCTGCGGCCATCGGCAAGGTTGGTTCGGGTCAGACCGCGACCATCGTCGTGCGTGGCGGCGAGTACACGGACGCACAGGTGAAGATCTCTTCCGGTAGGAAGATCAAGATCATCGCGTACCCGAACGAGCTTCCGACGTTCCGCGGCTCGGCGAAGTTCTCGAGCGGTTGGACCACGGAAGGGTCGCTCGCGTGGCACAGCTACACGCCGCAACCCGCGACCGACGGTTCGGGCATCTCGTTCACGACGGGTCAGAACCTCACGGGCAACCAAATCGGCAAGTACCCCGACCAGGCCTGGATCGGTTCGACCGAGCTCCGCCAGGTGCCGTCGAAGGGCGAGGTGGCGTCGGGCAAGTTCTACGTCGACATCTCGAACAAGCGCCTCTACCTCACCTCGAGCGATGCCTCGAAGTCGGGCGTCGAAGCGTCGGACAAGGACAAGTTCCTGACCATCGGCGGTGCGGGCAGCAGCATCGAGGGGCTTCGCGTGACGCGGTATTCGCCGAGCGCGAACGACTACGGCGTCATCGGGATCGAAGCGAGCGCTTCGAACACGCTCATGCGCAACGTGGAAATCATCGACTCGTCGTTCATGACCGTGATGTATGCGGGCAGCGCCGGCGCCATCTTGAAGGGCGCGGTGATGGATCACGTGACCATCACGAGCCCGAACTGGATGGGTGTGAACACGTCCTACGTGGACGACTTCACGATGACCGGTTCGCTCGTGACGCAAGCGAATTCCTTCGGCGAATTCAGCACGTCGCCGCAGTCGGGCGCGCTCAAGACGAGCCGCTGCCGCCGAATCAAGGTGATCGGCTCGGAGATCTCGGACAACCAAAGCCACGGTCTCTGGTTCGACCAGAGCAACGTGGACGTCGATGTGGCAAACAACATCATCGACAACAACGCGGGGAGCGCCGTGTTCTTCGAGATCTCGGACGACCTTCTGCTCATCAACAACTTCATCCGTTCGACGGGTGGAAATCGTCCGGTGAAGCTCGCGGGTTCGTCGGGTCTCAAGCTCGTGAACAACACGATCATCGGCGGAGCCGACCCCATCGGCATCTACACCGACAGCCGGTCCAAGCCGGGCTGCGCGGATCCGTCAAAGGCGCTCTGTTCGGGCTCGTACAGCAGTGATCGCGACACGGCGCGCTCGCTCCCGTCGACCCTCGACTGGATGCCGCGTCTCGATTTGATGCTCAACAACATCGTCGCCTACCCGAACGCGAGTGGGTACTGCGGTGGGACGACGCCGATGTGCATCACGCACACCAACTCCACGGCGAGTGCTCCCATCCAGACCATCATCCACAAGGCGGACGCGAGCCGCGGCATTCCGCAGACGCGCATGGACGGCAACGTGTATGCGAACGGGTCGGGCGCGATTCACCGCTCGGGTGCGGGCACGTTCACGTCGGTGGCGGCGTTCACGTCGACTGCGGCGGGTAGCCCCATCGGCATCTCCGGGTTGGATGCGAACGGTCGCTCGGGCAACAGCTACGTGGCTTCGGATGGTTCGGCGACGTCGTCGCTCAACCACTCGCAGGCGGTGGCGTTGCCGACGGATGCGGACATCAACCAGTACCTGCCTTCGGGGTACCGCCACTACGGCGCGGCGGAATAGCGCCCACGGCGAGGCACCCACGGTACGGCGTGGCGGCGTAGGCCGTCACGTCGTGCCGTCGAGGTGGCCCGTCAGATTGTAGTCGACGAGCGACGACCGGCTTTCCGACACCGCGACATGGGCGTAGCCGCCCGCGCGGGGAAGCCCCAGGCGAGCTCGTCCTCTGAGGGCACCACAGGCGATGCGATGCGCGTGCCCATGGAACGTATCTCCCTCCACTTCGAGCGCGCACAGCCCGGGGCCGTGCGTTTCAAGAAGCGACTCCGGCGCCCGTTCCTTGGCATGGGCCACGTGCGAGTCGCCATAGACCGCGCGAATGTCCTTGTGAAAGGTGCGGAACCGCGTCCCGGTCTCCGCGTCACCGCGGGCGAGGAGGGCGACCACGGTGTTCCCCGAGTCCACGCGTTCGAGCACCGCGGGCGTGGCGGGTGCGAGGTGACCCGCGTCGTTGTAGCGCTCAATCTCGATGTGACCGCCGTCGATTCGCACGCTGACAATGGCGGTGTTCCCGAGCCGTCCGAGGGGCCGCGGGTGCACGCCGCGGATGCCGAGGAGTTCGGCCACAAGCGTCGCGAGCAATCCTCCGTGGGAGACGACCAGCGCGTGGTCCTTGTCGCCAAGCCGTGCGATGAGTTTGTCGAAGGCGGCGACGGCGCGCTCGGTGAGTTCGTTCCACGACTCGCCGCCACCTACCTTCACGTCTTGCTGCCCTTCGGCGAGCGCGGCGCTTTCCCCGACGAAGCGCGTGCTCACCTGATAGCTGGTGAGGCCCTCCCATGTGCCCACGTCGATCTCGCGCCACGCGGCATCGGGTTCGAGGGGGCGCTCGAAGGCCCGTGCCGTTTCCATCGTGCGGTCGAGATCCGACGCGATGACGACGTCAAAGTGTTCCTTTGCCAGTCGGAGCGCAGCCTTCCGCGCCTGGGTCCGGCCTAGTTTGGAAAGGGGCGAGTTCGATTGCCCCTGCCATTTCCCTTCAAGATTTGCCTGCGACTCCGCATGCCGGACGAAGGTGATCCGCACGGCGCGTTCTTACTTCTTCGCTTCCTTCGCCGGCTTCTTGCGCTGCTCGCTCGGCACGGAGGCTTCCTTGCGTGGCACGATGACCTCGTCGAGCAGGCCGTATTCCTTGGCCTCGGTGGCCGACAGGAAGCGGTCTCGCTCCGTGTCTTGGTGGATACGATCGACGGTCTGACCGGTGTGATCCGCGAGGATGTTGTTGAGGCGTTCGCGCAGGTAGAGCACCTCGCGGGCGTGGATCTCAATGTCGGACGCTTGACCACGGAATCCGCCGAGGGGCTGGTGAATCATGACGCGGCTGTGGGGCAGCGCGCGTCGCATGCCGGGTGAACCGGCGGAGAGAAGCACGGCGGCCATCGACGCGGCCTGGCCAAGGCACACGGTGGCGACGGGGCAGCGCACGTACTGCATCGTGTCGTAGATGCCGAGGCCAGCGGTGACGGAGCCGCCGGGGCTGTTGATGTAGAGCGTGATCTCCTTGTCCGGGTCGTCGCTCTCCAAGAAAAGGAGCTGCGCGATGATGATGTTCGCGACGTCGTCGTCGACCGGCGTGCCGAGGAACACGATGCGGTCCTTGAGCAGGCGGCTATAGATGTCCCAGCTCCGCTCCCCGCGGTGGGTCGATTCGACGACGTGGGGGAAGGGGATAACGGCGGTGGGGTGTTCGCGCTCGGCCATGGTCCTTTTCTCCAGACCCGAAGGAGTACCACGGGTTTCCCGCGAACTGTGGGGCCGAGTGCCGAGGTGCGGAACCCGTTGCCGCTCGACTTTGTGGAGATCGAATCCGCGGGCGACCCGTCCCACTGCTCCGACTCGATGTGGAGGAGTTCCCATGACAAGGCAATTTCATTGGTTTTTTGTAGTGATGTTCCAGGTGCTCGGTGTCACCGGCTGCGGCGGCACGGCCATGGCGGATTCGACGCACGCCCGGCCCGGCGCGTCGGACGGACGCACACCCGGCTGGCTCACGGGTGAAACGGGCAAGCTTCGGTACCTGGTCGACGACGACGGGAACACCTACCTCGGCTTCTGGGTGGAGACGCCGCTCGGCGTGCACCGTGCGCGTCCGCCGCTCGCCATCTCGCTCGTCATCGATACGTCGGGATCCATGTCGGGTGACCGCATCGACAACGCGCGCATCGCCGCGCTGGGCGTGCTCGAACGCCTCAAGAACGGGGACATCGTGTCGGTCATCGGCTTCGAGAGCCGCACCACGGAGTACGTCGAGCCCACGGTGGTCTCGCCCGAGACGCGGGCCGTCATCGCGTCGCGTATCCGCGAACTCCAGGCGACGAACGGGACGAACATGTACGCTGGCCTCGAACTTGGCGAAGCACGCCTTCGCTCCGCGCCGGACTCCCATCCGCTTCGACGCGTTGTGCTCATTTCCGACGGCCACGCGAACGAAGGGCCCTCCGACGCGAGCTCACTTGGGCTGCTCGCGGCGCGAGGAACCGACCATGGCGTGCAGGTGACGGCGATCGGCGTTGGCACGGGCTACAACGAGGAAATTCTGAACGCGCTCGCCGTGCGGTCCTCGGGCCGGCTCTACCACCTCGAGGAGCCGGCGCAGATGGCGCAGATCCTTGAGGACGAGCTCGGGATTCTCGGTGAAACCGTGGCGATGGATGCGTGGATCGAAATCACCCCGGAGCCGGGCACCGTCCTCCTTGGTGTCGAAACCCTTGGTGGTGAGATGCGTGGTGCGAAGGCGTACGTGAAGCTCGGCACGCTCGTGGGCGGACAGCGCAGGGGCGTTCTCGTGCGCGCGAAGGTCGATACGCGCGGTCTCGGCACGAAATCCGCCGCTCGCGCGAAGCTTGTCTACCGGGAGGCGAACTCGAAGGCCTCACGGGAGGAACGCGTGGCGGTGACGTACGAGATTGTTGGCGATGCGCGTCGCGCGAAGGCGAGCGCATCCTCGCGGGTGTCGGCGCTCCAGGCGGTGGTCGAAGCGGCGCGTGTGCGGGAGGCGGCGGTCGCCACCCTCAACGAAGGCGACTACGAAGAGGCGTCGGCGGATCTTCGCCGGGCGTCCTCCCAGCTGTCCGCGGTCGCCGCCGCGGCGCCCAAGGGCTCGGCCGAGCGGAAGAAACTCGAGCGCATGCGCGACGACCTTGATCAGGCCGCGTCGCGCGCCGCGTCCGGTGGTGCCGGACGCGCGCGTTCCGAGGCGCTCAAGAACAACGCCGCATCCATGGATGCGCTCATGGGGAACTGAGCGCGATCGTGGCGTTAGTCGCGGCTCGTGTTGAACCCGATGGGGCGCTTCGGTGTCGAGCCATCACTCGACGCTGCGCTTGCACGACGCTTCTTTGCCTTCTCGATGGCCTTGTCAAAGGCCTCGAGGGGCACGCGTCGTTCGTCCGCCTTGGCGGCGATGAGACCGGCGTCTTGGACGACCTGCTCGATCTCGGCGCCTGAAAAGCCCTCGGTTTTGTCGACGAGTGCGCCCACGTCGAGCCCCTCGGCGACCTGCTTGCCGCGGAGGTGCACGCCGAAGATCTTCTCCCGCGCCGCCGAGTCGGGAAGCCCGACGTGGATGGTTCCGCCGAAGCGGCCCGGGCGAAGGAGGGCGCCATCGAGGGATGCCGCGTGGTTCGTGGTGCCCACGATGATGACGCCTTCGTTGTTGTCGAGACCGTCAAGCTCGGACAGGAAGGCGTTGACCACCTTCTGATCCTCTGCGTGAGCGCCCCCGCCTTCGCGCGACTTCATGACCGCGTCGATCTCGTCCATGATGAGCACGCACGGCTTGGCGTTGCGGCAACGACGGAAGATCTCTTTGATCTTCGCCGGGCCTTCGTTGATCCACTTTGACGTCACGTCGGAGAGCTTCACCGTGATGACGTTCGCGTCCACCTCGTTCGCGATGGCCTTGGCGAAGAGGGTTTTGCCCGTCCCCGAGGGGCCCTCGAGGATCACGTGTTGCGGCACCGTGTCGTAGCCGAGGCGACGGAGGCGCTCGGGGTGCTTGAGGGGCAGAACGACGCGATCGAAAATCTCCTCCTTCACGTCGTCGTAGCCACCGATGTCGTCCCAGGTCGTGCCTGAAACATCGATGTGGTTTTCGCGCGTGGCGCTGGGCTTGATCTTCTTGATCGCCTTTTCGAAGTCGGCCTTTGTGACGGGCTCCTTCACAGCCGCCAGGGATTGCTCAATCTCTTGGGGCAACGTCTCCTGGAGGAGGTCGACGAGCTTTCCCTCCTGCTGCGCCAGCTGGACAAACACCTGCTTGTCCGCCTCGCTGAGTGGGACGCGGCCAATGACGTGACCGCTCGGCAGTGCCTCGCCCGACTCTTCAGCGCTTCGAATCAGATCCTTGAGCGCGTCCGGAGTGGTGGCGTCTTTGACGATGCGGAAGTGTTCGTTGACGGCCGTCATGCTGCGGGGGGGAAGCGGCTGTCCTGCGTAGTCACCGAGGGACATGATCACGTGGTTCTTCTCGTCGATGCGCACCACCTTGAACACCATCTCGCGCGGCATGCGCTGGAGAAACTTCCCCTTCCACTGCTCGATCAGGCCGTTCACGAGGTCGGCGTGGTCGCCGCTCCGGTCGAGGCGGCGAACCACCTCAAGGCCCGCCTCCGTGGCCACGGCCTGAATGTCGGCGCCCACGTAGCCCTTCAAGCGCTGGGAGAGCTCGTTCAAGTCCACATCGTCCGCGAGCCGCATGGACTTGGTGTGGATCTGCAAAATCTTCCGGATGCCCTTTTCGTCGGGGAGGCCGACTTCGATTTCGCGATCGAAGCGACCTGGACGACGAATCGCCGGGTCGATGTCGTCGATAAGGTTGGTCGTTCCGAGGACAACGAGTTTTTCATCGTCCTTGATCTCGCTCATGAGCGAGAGGAACTGCGTGAGCACGCTTCGGGCGTAGTGCGGAACGTCGCCGCGAGTGCCCGCGAGGGCGTCGATTTCATCAAACATGATCACACTCGGGCCCGCCTCGCGCGCTTCCGTGAAGAGTTCCCGAAGGATCGCTTCCCCGGCTCCGACCTTCGGCTGCGCGAGCTCGGCGCCGTTGACGAAGAAGAGGCGAGCGCCCATCTCCTCGGCGACCGTCTTGCCGAGGAGCGTTTTGCCGGTGCCCGGCGGGCCGTGGAGGATCACGCCGCGGGGGGGCGACTCCACGCCGGCGCGGGCGAGGCGGTAGTTGTCGTTGAGGCGAAGGGAAACGACTTCGTGGAGGTCGGCGAGCTCGCGCTCCATGCCGCCCACTTTCTCCGCCATGCGAGCGAGCGACTCGAGGGTGCTGGCCTGCGTGCTCAGGCTGACAACGCGGCCGCGATTCGGCTCGGGCCGGGCGTCCGGCGTGCGCGAGCCGTCCGCGTAACCGATGCGCGGTGCGGACCTCGCCGCGTCGCCGTCGATGGACTCGCCCATGGACGAACCGAGCGTTTGGAAGCCCGCCACGCCCACGATGCCTACGAGCGCCACCACGATGGCGTGTTCAAGGCCCGCCTGACCGCGGAGATGGCGGTGCGGGGCGCGGTGCGGGAGCTGTGCAGAGTTGGTGCGGACGCTTCGGAAGTTATGGAATGTCACGATGCCGCCACAAAGCACGAAGCGAGCCAGTTTGGTAACGCGTGCGAACCCCCGGAACTTCGCGTGATCACCACTGCACGGATGCGCGT
>JAWKRM010000005.1:0-156981 GCA_041389625.1 Polyangiales bacterium | reverse complement strand
GCTGGCCTTCGATGACAGTCTCACCGCACTGGGCGTGCGCGACGCAGTCGATGTCTTCGCAGTCGACGAACCCGTCGCGGTCGTTGTCGCGCCCGTCCGTGCAGGCGTCGTCGCTGTTCTCGTAGCCGAGGGGCGCGCCGTCAGCGGTCGGGTCAAAGCAGCCCGCGGTGCCCACGACGAGGAGCGCCGCCATGGCGGTGAGTGCGGTGGCGTGGGTCGCCGTGCGTGGAGTCGAGCGCGTCGTCACTTGGGCGGCTCCTTGCTGTGGAGGCAACTTGCGGCGTCGCGGCCGTACCGGCGCTTAAAGTCGGCGTAGACCATGCACGACCCGCGCACGCGTTCCGCCTTGCCAAGTCGACCCGCGGCCTTCTCTTCCGCGAAGAACGCACCGAGTTTTTTCTGGGTGTTCTCGTCGAGGTAACTCGGGAAGTCGTTCGAACGGACCCAGCGCGCGGCGAACTCTTCAAGGTTGATGTTGAACCAGTCCTTGAGGAGCGGCGCGAGCTCAGCGTTTTCGCGCATGCGACGCGCCGTTTCCTTGAGCTGTTCGCGGTCAGGGCGCACCTCTTCGCTGCACACGTTCGCGCACTCGGCGTAGCTGTCGTTGTGCTCCCACTTCTCGGTGTGACCGTCGCGCGTGGAGATGAGGCGGTTATAGTGATGGTCGTAGGTGGAGTCGGCGGCCGAGTGCACGCTCGTCACGATGAACTCGGGAACGCCATGCGCCCACATGCCGCGCCGGGCTTCCTGCGCTTCGCGCTGGGCACGCAGGTACTCTGGCGGGGACGGCGTGTCGTCGATGGTGTAGGCCATCGCGAGGCCCTTCCGCAGCGAATCCACGATGAGATCCGGGCAGTAAAGGAGCGTGCGGCCGTAGCCGTCGACGCTGTCGTCGGTGGTGCAGTGCCAAACGCCGCGGCGCGCGTTCAGCGTCGCCTGCTTGGCGTTCACGTAGAGCTCGTAGGCGTTCCAGTTACCCCAGGAGTGCGTTGCGCCGAAGCTCTCGAGCGTATTGAAGCCGCCGAGTCGCGACTTCTGTCCGCGGCGCGAACCGCTCAGCACGCGGAAGCTGTCGCCGTCATTGAAATAGACGCGGAAGGCCTTGCCGTTGATGAACACGAGCGACGCCGGTTCCGATGCGGCCACGGGCAGCGTGGAGGAAAGCAGCGCCACGAGGCCACCGAGCAAAAGTGCGAACGCCCGGGCTCGCTTCGTTCGGGGGTACAGCATGCGCTTCGGGGTCGGCATCCAAGTCGAGCCGGAGGCGCGTGTCAACGACAGCTCCGTGACGGCCCGGACCCCTTACGATTTCAAAGGGTTGTGTGCAAGCACGACCGAGAGAACCCTCCCACCCCGGAGAAGACTGTGAAATTTTGGGACGCTTAAGATTTTTCGGTGCTAGGTTTCGCGGCGCATGGCGGAGACGTTGCGCCAAGCCACCTTGGAGATCGGCTGCGCGGGCACGGCCCGGGCGCGTGTATCCCGAGCCACCGCGTCGCTGGCACTCGCCCTCGGCATCCTTGGGGGATGCGCGACGGTGGACACCGTGGACCCGAACGACCACGGCGACAGCGGGTCGATGATGCACGTCGTCGTCGATTCGGGCACGGATGCGTCGGACTTCATGGACCCCTTCGGGCCCCTCGGTCAGCCCTTCGACGAAGCGGTGGTGCTCCATGACGCGCGTGCGGACCGCGTCGACACCACGAAGTTGCCCCAGGCCGCCTCGCCCTGCCGCGCGCCCATGGAAGTGAAGGTCACGCGCGCCGTCGATGGCGACACCATGTGGGTCGTGGGGGTGAGCGAACAGTACTCCGGCAAGATCCGCTTCCTGAGCGTGGATGCCCCCGAAATCTCCCACGAAGGCAGCATTCCCGACTGCTACGCCCAGGAGGCGTGGGATTTCACGAAGCTCCTCGAGGGCAAGCACGTCTGGTTGTCGTTCGACAACGAGTGCAACGATCACTTCGGTCGATTGCTCGCATACGTGACATTCGGCCCCGGACCGCAGGACCTCTGGCAGCGCCAGCTCCTTCGGCGCGGGCTCGCGCGCGTGCTGCTTGTTGGCGATAACCGCTCCCTCGCGGGCGAGCTCGAGGCCGACGAAGCATCCGCCGAAAACGCGGGCACGGGCCTCTGGTCCGCGTGCCAGTGACAGCGACCGCCTGAGGTGTTCTCCGCGCGGGCGCTGTGCGGGCACCGTGCGGAGGCCGAGCGCTTTCTCACGGTGCGCGGATCGTCACTTTGCTCACGCGGTTGTCGTTTGCCTCGTTCTCCCCACGCGGCTAAGACGCTCGCCGAGGAGTCCTACGCATGTCGAATCGCCTTTTCCTTTCCCTTGGTCTGATCGCGTCCGTGTTGCTCGTGGGTTGCCCGCGTGACGGGGAGACCAGCAACAACAACGGGAAGGCTGACGGTCAAGTGAACTCCGACGCTGGTGACAGCGGCGGCGGCGGCGCGTGCGGCGGAGAGCGCAAGTCGAAGGAAGTGGGACTCGAAGCGTGCAGCAACGCCTGCGATGACGACGGCGACGGCTTTGTCGATTGCGATGACTTGAACTGCAAGGGTGTCGGCTCGTGCCCAGGCAAGAACGGCGAAGACTGCTCCATGGCGTCGAACGCGCCGGAGGACACGGCCGAACTTTGCTCCGACGGCTGCGACGGCGACGGCGATGGCTTCGCCGATTGCGATGATTTCGGCTGCCAGGGCATCGGCGACTGCTTCGCGGAGAACTCGAACATCACCTGTTCGGACGGCATCGACAACGACGGCGACGGCTTCACCGACTGCGAAGACAACGACTGCAAGTTCTGCGTGCAGGGCGACAAGGCGAACTGCCACGTGCTCCGCGTTTGCGCGCTCGAGTCGGACAACCGCAGCTGCTCGGACGGCAAGGACAACGACATGAACGGGAAGACCGATTGTGCCGACCCGACCTGCCAGCAGGAGCACATCGTCGTGTGTGATGGTGCGAACGCCGTGAGCCCGCTCCCCGCGGAGAACACCTGGCAAACGCTCATCGATGCGAAGTGCAGCAACAAGCAGGGGATGACCGAGGTCGACGACGATGGCGACGGCTACCCGAACTGCCTCGATTTCGACTGTCAGGGCTGGGCGCCGACCGTCTGCGTGAAGAGCCGCGAATCGGGCAACGACGCCTGCTCGGACGGTGAAGACAACGACCTCGACGGCAAGGTCGACTGCGAAGACAAGGGCTGCCAGTCCGGCGAAGGCCTCGTGGTGTGCAACGGCATGACCCCCGTGCCCATGGGCTCGCGCGGCGATGCGAACGCTCTCTGCAGCGACAACGCCGACAACGACACGAACAACTTCAAGGACTGCAACGACTTTGGTTGTTCCCTCGACCCGTCGGTCACCGTTTGCACCACCGCGGAGAACACCGACGCGAAGTGCTCGGACAAGCAGGACAACGACGGCAACGGGAAGATCGACTGCGACGACCTCTCCTGCCGCAACGCCCCCGGCGTGACGGTCTGCGAGACGTCCGAGGAGAAGTGCGGCAACGGCATCGACGACGATGGCAACGGTTTCGTCGACTGCGACGACTTCGCGTGCCTGCACTGCGACGAAGACGGGTGCACCGGGGCGCAGGCCTGCAGCGCCGTCTCGAAACCCATGTAGGGCGCACCTCGCTTGCGCTCTGCCGCGCGACCCCGTCGTGCGGCTAGAGCATCCGCAATAGGTCGGTGGCCGCCTCGAGGGCCGGCGGCGGGATTTCGTGGGCGCCTTGGAACGGCACCCAGCGGACGACCGCGCCGGCCTTTTCGAGTTCGCCCTTGAGCTCTTCCGCGAGGGCGAAGGGGAGAATCGGGTCCTGCCGTCCATGGCTTTGCACAACGCGGAGCCCCGCGCGCTTCGTGAGGAGCGGGAGCCACTCTTCCCGGGCGAGGAGCGTGCCGGAAAACACGATGAGGCCCGCAAGTGCGCGGTCGCCCCGCAACGCCACGTCGAGGCTCAGCATCGCGCCCTGGGAGAAGCCTCCAAGCACGAGGGAGCTCGGATTGAGCTCCTTCTCCACGGCGTCGAGGAGCGCGTTCACCTTCTGGCGCGCGTCCGCGAGACCGTCGGGGATCGTGCGCGACAGGTCACGGTACTCGCCCGTGCGCACGGCGCGGTCGTAGGCGGCCATGTCGATCATCCACCATGCGCGCGACTCGAAACCCATGCCCATGGCGAGCGGGATCGGCGCCGCGGGGAATACGAACCGCACCTCCCTTGGTACGTCGAGCACACGCCAGAGGGGCACGAGGTCGGTCCCCGGTGCCCCGAACCCGTGGAGCAGGACAACGACGGGGCCGTCCCCGCCGCCTTCCCGATCCGTGCCGCCCGTGACCACCGCTTCGAGGGAACCGAAGGTTCGCGTCTTCATGGCGAACTCCGATACCACGGACCGCGTCCGGGCTACTTGCCGAAGTTGTCGTCCTTCGTGTTGGCCACGGCGATCCGGCCGCGACCTTCGCGCTTCGCGCGGTAGAGGGCGTTGTCTGCCGCGGTGAGTAGCCGCGATGCGAGCGAGGTGTGATCCCGCGCCCCGCCCTTGCGAAGGCTCCCATCGAGGGACGCCACGCCCACCGAGACCGAGAGGCCGGGCATGGTGCCGCCTCCGCGGATCTTGCCCTTGGTGAGCCTCGGCATGTCGCGGTAGACGGATTCGCCAAGGGCGGTGGCGGTGGCGAGATCCGCCTTTGGCAGGATCACCACGAACTCGTCGCCGCCGAACCGGAAGGCGATGCCGTCGTCGCCGACGATCTCTTCGATGCCCTTGCCGACACGTCGAATGGCTTCGCTGCCGACGCGGTGACCGAACTTGTCGTTGAGCGGCTTGAGCTTGTCCATGTCGATGAACATCACGGACGCGGGCCCCTTCCGGCGTGCCGCCGCGGTGACCGCGTGCCGCACCATGGCGTCGAGACCGCGGGCGTTCCGAAGGCCGGTCAGGTCGTCCCGGAACGCGAGCTCGTTCTGCTTGAGAATGTCGACGGCGTTCAGGATCGCGCGCGAAATGTACTCGGCAATGAGTTCGACCAACTCCACATCGCGCGGGGAGAACCCCTTGCCTTCCGTGCGATTGATGAGCTCGAAAACGCCACAGACTTTGCGTTCCAAGCGGAGCGGCGCGGCCACCACCGATTTGGTTTGAAACGACGACGACGTGTCGAGCGAACGGAAGAAGAGCGGATCACGCGCCACGTCGTTCGAGGCGTAGGTCTCACCGGAACGGTAGACGTGACCCACGATGCCTTCGCCGCTTGGCACGTGCTGACCGACGAGTGTCTTGGCCGCCGATCCAAACGCCGCCACAAAGGTCAGTGGCGAACCGCGTTCCTTGCGTGTCGGGTCGTCGAGGAACAGCGAGCCCGCCTGCGACGGCACAAGGCGCGCCGTGACACTCAACGTCTCGGCGAGGAACGCACCGAGATGCGGCAGTTCGACGACGCCCTTGATGCGACGCTTCCTGCGAAGGAAGAGGTGGAGGGCATCCTCGTCGAGGGCCGCTGCCCGCACGGCGCGGCTCGGCCGCGCTTTCTTCGTTCCGGTTCGCCTGGCCACGGGGACGACGGAAATTACATGAACCTTCCGGCGATCGGGGCCCCAAATGGCACCGACGGCGCCGGGCCCACCCCGCTTCCGCGGAATCATGCGTGAGTTTACTTACGTTTGGGGGGCGCCCCGCGGGCTTGCTTGGGTCAGAAGACACCTTTCCACCCCCGCGGGTTTGGGGGAGAGTCGCCGCGTTCCGCGGGAATCGCGTGGCAGCACTTTTGGAAGGGCCGTCGATGAAAAGTGTGACGAAGTCGTTGAGTTGGTGGTTTGCCGTGGCCGTGTTCGCGTCGCTCTCGTTCTCGAGTGCGGTGCGCGCCGACGGGGACGCGAGCGAGGACGGGACGAACGACGACGGTGCCGCGGACGCGAGCAGCGGTGACGCGGGGCCGACGCAGGCCGCCGCAAAGAAGGTGGACGAACCCGCGCCGAGCGCGGAGCCGGACCTTCTGCCCTGGCGCAACTCGATCTTCTCCTTCGACCAGGCCCTTTCGACGAACTCGTTCTCGAAGTCGTCGACGCTTAGCTACAACCCCTACTACGCGATGTTCTTCACCGTTCGTCCGCGTTGGTACCTCACCGACACGATGTTCGTGGCCGTGCAGCAGGGTCTCCAGATCGAGCTCACGGACACGGACTCACGCGTGCGCAATCACGAGCCCGTGCTCACCGACACGTCGGTGGACTTCATCTGGAACAACGCCTTCGCGATTCCCGTCGGATTCAGCGAGATCAACGTGAGCCCCGGCATTCGCGCGGTTCTTCCGCTTTCCATCGCGAGCCGCGCACAGGAAATGTACTTCGGCGTTGGCCCGAGCGTCGCGACCCGCCTCGGCGTGCCGGATGTGCTCTCGGGCTGGCTCCTTGGTCTGAACGCGCGCTGGCAGCACAACGTCCAGGGCTCGAACGTCGTGACCAACGAGTCGAGCTACCCCTGTTTTCAGGTCGACAGTGCGCCGCGCTGCAGCCAATCGGGCGGCCCCTCGAGCGACAGCGACGCGGTTCTCGCGACCGTGTTCTCGTCGCTCTCGCCCATCGAGAACATGACCATCGACACCAGCTTCACGTGGTGGTGGCGCTTCGGTCACCGTCTCGCGACGGCCACCGTTCCGGTGGATACGGCCCCGGGCGGCGTCATCCAAGTGGGCGACACGAGCGATACGCACATGCGCCTCGCGACGAGCTTCTCCATCGGTGCCTCGTACAACATCGTGCACTGGCTGAACCTCGCGCTCACGCTCAACACGTTCTCCTCCGAGTTCAGCGCCAACGGCTCCCGCCGGAACCCGTTCTACAACGTCTACGACAGCACGATCTACCTGACGACGACCGTCGTCATGGACCAGTTCTACACCGCATACTTCCGCTCCACGGAAGGCTCCGGCAGCACGCCCACGAACCCGCGGAACCAGGTTCAGAACGGCTATCGGCGAATCACCGCGTTTTGATGCCTCGGCGGGGTCGCCCGCCGCCCCTCCACCCTCGAAGAAACTCCGTCACGCGGCGTGACGTGGGTCTCGACCCCGTGCCGGTGGCATGAGAGGCTTTGCCCCTCGATCAAGGGGAGCTTCGATGCCCAACTCGCGGGTGCTCAGGCACATCGTCCGTTCGTTCTTTTTTGTTCTTTTGACCCTTACGGCCTGTTCCGATGCCCCCGCGGTCAACCGCGTCGGTGTGAACGTCGTCGACAAGCGGATTTTCACCGGGTCCTGGTATCTCTCGCGCACCGTCCTCGACGTGGACTACGAGGCCGCCGGCGTTGGCACCTTCCCCGGGGACGCGGCCACGGACTATGCGGGCTCGGGCTTTTCGGCCATCCCCCGCATCCGCTGGGTCATCGACGAGGACTTCCTCTACGCCTACCGCGACTACCAGCTCATCGAGGGCGAAGACGGCGCCCCGGTGGAGGCGGGCACCATCTTTGGGCAGCCCGTGGCGGCGTTTGCCATCGAGAGCCACTTCGATATTCGCCGTGACTACAACTCGGTCACCGGCGAGGACTTCAACGTAGTCGTTGAAAACGACTCGGACCGAAAGTGGTTTGAGCGGCGCTACATGCGCGTCGATTGGTCGACGAACGTCCTCCCCGCGTACTACGGCCAGACCTTCGAGCTCTACGACGTCATCGGCGTCATGAAGCGCGAACCCGCGTCGCTCTTCGTGCAGGACGAGAGCGTGTTCCCCGATTCATGGCGGCCGCAGTTCCACTACATGAGCTGCGACGGTTCGGACGACACGAGCAAGAAGTGCAAAGACGAGGACCGCGCCTGGGCGGACGACTACGACAAGGGCGAGCTCTACCACATGAGCTTTGTGAACCAGGAGCTCATGTCCCCGGGGGATGTCATCGACCCGTGGTCGGGGCAGCCGACCAACTGGTGCGTTTCGAACTTCTCGGACTCGCCCGACTGCACGACGGTCTCGGTGTTCACGCGGGCGAGTTTCCTCAAGGTGAGCGATTCGCCCGCGCGCCGCGACGAGAAGCGCGCGCATTTCCGCCAGTACGAAGCGGAAAACTGGGTGGACACGCGCTTCGATCGCGCTGGCTACTTCCGGCTTGAACAGGACACGTACGACCGGTCCACCGGGCCCGACGATCCGGCCTACGGACGCACGGATTTCAAGAACTACGCGATCAACCGCCACAACATCTGGAAGACGTGGCGCGATGCGGACGGCAACGCCATCCCCTACGCCGACCGCGAAGTTCGACCCATCGTCTACTACACGACGCCGGAGCTACCCGCCCACCTCGTGCGTCCGTCCATCGAGCTCATGGCGAACTGGAACGAGGTGTTCATGGCGACGGTGCGTCAGGTCCGTGGCCAGACGGCGGCCGAGTACCCGCGCGTCGACTGCCAGACCGAGGACCCGGACGGCTACTGCTTCTGCACGAACGATCCGGTCACGGACGACGTGCTCAACCCAACGTGCCCCGGCGTGTTCGATCCGTTTGAGACACCGGAGGACGCCGAAGCGCGCGGCGTGAAGAACCCGTACGCGTGTCACGTGACGGTGCCCGAAGGCGCCGAGCCCAATCTCGCCGACCCGGGGATCGGCGCAAGCC
Source organism: Polyangiales bacterium (assembly GCA_041389625.1). GTDB lineage: Bacteria > Myxococcota_A > Polyangia > Polyangiales > JAWKRM01 > JAWKRM01. Next base: position 148,352 of record JAWKRM010000005.1, on the reverse strand, counting down.
TGCGCGATGCCGACTTCAACGGTTGGTTCGGCGCGGAATTCGTCGGTGACGAGTGCGTTGCCGTGCTCAAGATGAACAGCTGCAATCGCGGCACCGATGCCCAGCTTGCCGCCGCGCGTGAGGCCGGCGACAAGGTGAGCGAACCCGTCTGCCAAGAGCGCGGCGACATGCGCTTCAAGTTCCTGAGCTACGTCGACCAGCCGGGGACGTCGTTCCTCGGCATCGCGACGTTGCGCGGTGATCCGATCACCGGCGAGCTTCTCGTTGGCGACGCCAACATCGGCGGCCCCGCCCTCGATTCGTATCGCACGCGTGCGCTTCAGCAGTACGACATCCTGAACGGCAACATCACCGAGGAGCAGCTCTACACCGGTGAAGATGTGCGCGCGTACATCGCGAACCTGAACAACGTCCAGCTCCCGGCGCCCCCGCGTACCGACTTCCTCACGGGGCTCCAGTACGGCTCCGCCGACCCGATGGTGCGTCGTGAGATCGACTCGCGCATGGGTCGTGCCATGGAGCGACTCGCATCCCTCAAGGGACCCGAAGGTCGCGCGAACACCTACTCGGACCGCATGCAGAAGCTCAAGGGCACGCCGCTTGAGCGGCGCCTCCTCGAGAACTGGGAGTCGCTCGCCATGGCCGGCGTCTCCGAAGTGCCGAACGGCATGGGGCCCGCGGACATTTCGGACACGATTCTCAACCGCGTTTCGCCCTTCCGTGTCGACGCGCACGACATGCTCGACGAGTTCGAGCGCGTCGAGCAGAAGCACGGCAAGGCCAGCGTCATGATGCCGAACGAGTTCGTGGACAACTCGGTCCAGTACTACGTGAACAAGCACCAGGATTGGCCGCGCGCGCGGCTCGAGTTTGTGCTCAACCGGAAGCTCTACTTTGAGACACAGCTCCACGAGCTTGGCCACTGCCTCGGCCTTCGTCACGACTTCGGTGCCAGTGCGGACACGAAGAACTACTTCGACGACTACTACCTCATCAATGACGCGCTGCCGATGCCCGATCCGGCGGACTACGACCTCGACAACGTCCCGGGCCTGAGCCCCGACGAGCAGCTTCTCTATGAGCGCAACTACGTCGCGCGGAAGAAGCAGCGCGAACTTGCGGGCGTCGACCAGTGGATGAACTCGTCGGTCATGGAGTACACGGCGAACTGGTACCAGCGCGTGGTCTCGCGCGCCGGGCGCTATGACTTCTCCGCCATCTCGTTTGGTTACGGAGACGTCGTCGAGGTGTACGACAACGAAGACGGCCTGGCCCCGGACGCCGTGAACCCCACGAACACGTCTCGCGCGCCCATCAAGTACTACCAGGGCGGCGAGGTCTGCGAAGCGGACTCGGATTGCCCCTACGCCGAGGACGGCGCACGCGCGGGCGAACTCCTCGGCGCGAACATGTCGAGCGGCGTGACCCAGCGCTGCGTCGCCCATCCGAACGGCGGCACGAACGGCAACGTTTGTTCGAACTTCGACGAGGACATGGCGGCGGCCGCCGGTTCCTCGAACCGCTGGCTTCCCGTTTCCTACCGTTTCTGCACCGACGAGCGTGCGGCGGGCGGCGGTTCGAACCCGGGCACCATCGGCTGGTGCAACCGTTTCGACGAGGGCGACAGCTACCGCGAGATCGTGCGGAACGTCGCCGAGACCTACGAGCGCAGCTACCTCTGGAACAACTTCCGGCGGTACCGGCGCACCTTCGACATCGGCAGCTACATCTGGTCGAACCTCATCGGTCGCCAGCTCATCGTTCTGCAGAACGTCTACCAGAACCTCATCTTCCAGTACGCCTCGGACCCGGAGTTCCAGAATCAAACGGGGGAGTTTGGTTTCTATGACGAGTTCCTCGCGACGGCGGATGTGCTCAACTTCTACGCGCGCGTGCTCACGTCGCCGGACATTGGCGGCTACCAGTGGAGCGACCAGTGGAATCGCTACGAGCGCGTCACGAGCAACCCGAATTCGAGCGCCGCGCAGCTCAGCGTGCCCATCGGGCTCGGTCGCTACTCCTACTCGGTCTACCAGCGCGGTCTCTCGGGCATTCAGCGCATCGAACGCATTGGCGCCTTCTACGACAAGCTGATGACCGTGCAGCTCCTCGCGAGCCGCGGCGGTGGGTTCTCGCAGCCCAGGTACACGCGCGACCTGCCGTTCTTCGCGAACTACTACGACGTTTTCCCGCTCGAAATGCAGCAGATCTTCAACGGCATGATCCGCGAGAAGCCCGAGGAATACATGCCCCGCGTGCGTTGCGGCCAGGGGAGCTCCTTCCCCGACTGCTTCGACCCGACGGTGGTCTACCTCGACTTCTATCGGGGCGATTGCTCGGCGGGTTCGACGACGTGCCGCGCGGAGCCCAAGGAACGCTACAAGAACGAGCGCGTCCTCAACGGAGGCGCGAGCTTCCTGCTTCAGCTCTACGCGACCATTTACGGGCTCGCGCAGTTCCCGACCTTCTTCGACACGACGTTCCAGAACCAGCTGTTCATCTGTGTCCAGGGCCAGGGCGACTGCAACGCGCCGAGTGAGAGCGCCGTGGAGGGGGTCGACTACGTGCGCTTCACGTCGGAGCGCTACGGCAAGAGCTTCCTTGCGTGGCAGGTTTCACCGTCGACCCAGGTGGCAAACCAGACGTCGATCGGCTTTGCGATGGTGAAGGAGGCGGACGATCTCTCCTTCACGTTGCGGATGATTCGAAAGCTCCGGGATCCGAACACGGGTGATCCCGTGCCCTCCAACCTGACACAGCCTGAGGTCGATCGGCTCACCGACCCCGATGGCATCAACTACACGATTCCGACGGGCTCCTCGGAGCTTTCGGACGACGAGGACCGCGTGTTCGGACGCGTGTACGACCTCGAATCGTTCTTCAACCAGCTGATTCAGCTCGAACGTGACTTCGGCATCTACTCCTACCTGGGGTTCAACCAATGATTGCGCGCACGTATCTCTGGGCCTTCGCCTTGCTCCTCGCCCTCGCGGGGTGCAACTCAAGCGGCGACAACATCGACCGTGTTCAGACCAACCTCGTCGACAAACGCATGTTTGAAGGCGACTGGTGGTACACGCGCACGAACATCGACGTGGATGGGGACGAGGCGAACGCGTCGCTCTACGGCGTGTTCCAGGGGAACATGTCGTACGCCGATCTCGGCATCGACAAAGGGCAGTCTCTCCACATGGCCCGCATCCGCTGGGTCATCGACGAAGACTTCCTCTACGCGTACCGCTCCTACGAGCTCATCCAGAACGGCAACGACGACTCGCGCGATCCCGACTTCATGGGTCAGCCCCTCGCGGCCTTCGCCATCGAGGATCACGTCGATGTTCGTTACGACTACAACGGCATCACGGGTGAACTCTCGAACGTCCGCGTCGAGAACACGAACGACCGCCGCTGGTACGAGCGCCGCTACATGCGCGTCGACTGGTCGCAGAACATGATCACGCCGTTCTACGTCGGCGCCGAAGGGGGCGGTTCGGTGGAATCGGCACCGTTCTTCTTCCAGGAAGGCGCGCACGACGAATTTCCGAAGTCGTGGGAGCCGCAGTTCGTCCGCGTACGTCAGGAACGGAAGAAGGACACCGACGACCCGTCGCGTTACCGCTGGGTCGACGAATGGCCGGCGAACGCGGACAGCATCGTTCACTACATGAGCTTCGTGACGCAGGAGCTCTACTCGCCCGGCGCCCTTTGCCTGTCGTACAACATCCCGTGCCAGACGGCCGCGCTCACGATTCGTAACTCCTTCCTTCGCGTGCCTCCGGAGCACGAGTACGCGGTCGAGACCGAGACCAATGCGGAATTCGATCGCTTCGGCACCTTCCGCACCTACCAGCGCACCTACGTCCGCGGTGGCAAGGACCGCGAGACGCTCCACGAGCGCTGCGAGCGTGACAACGACTGCGGTGTCGGCGGCAAGTGCAACACCGACACGCACATTTGCGTTGGCGGTCTCACGAGTGACTTCGGCGAAACGGATTTCCTCGCGTTCTATCGGCCGCGACATAACTTCTGGGCCAAGTCCTTCGACGATCGTGAGTGCATCGCCGATTGGGAATGCGACAACCGCTACGGCGACGAAGTGGGCGACAACGGAAAGCGAGTCGACCGCTCAGGCTCCCTGTGTGACAAGGCCGCGCGGCGCTGCACGGTCCCCATCGCCGACCGCGAAACCCGCCCGGTGGCGTACCACTTGAACGCGGGGTTCCCGCGGCACCTCGTCAAGGATGCGTTCCGCGTCATCGGCGATTGGAACGAGGTTTTCATGCGCGGCCAGCGCGCGCTTGAGGGCAAGAAGGCGCCGAACGCGTTCAACCGCGAGCCGGTGGCGTGCCAGACCGCCAACCCGACGGACTACTGCTACTGCGGTTCCGCGGAAGACACGGGCGGCACCTGCGCGTGGACCTACGACCCCTTCCGCTCGCCGGAGGAAGACGCGGACCTCGCCGGCTCCGCGGACGACGAGAACTTCGCCGAGCCGTACGACTGCCACATTCAAGCGGCGGACGGCTACGAGGACCCGGCGCACCCCGAGTCCTACGACGACTACCAGGCCCCCGGCGTCTACGGGTACCACTTCGTCGGTTCGGAGTGCCTGTTCCTGCTCCACGCGAACAGCTGCGACCGCGATCCGTCGCTGCCCTGCGAAGACCTCGGCGACATCCGTTACCAGTTCTTTAACTACATCGCGCACGGCAATGTCGGGTTCGGCGGCGTGTCGCTCCCGATGGTCGACCCGACGACGGGCGAACTCATCACCGCGAACGCCAACGTGGCTGCCACGTCCGTCGAGAGCGTCGCGACCCAGGCCGTCGACTTCTTCCCCGTCCTTCGCTGCAACGGCGAGAAAGGATGCGCGAAGGGTGAAGAGGGGGCGAACGATCGCTACTTCTCCGGGGACAACCTCCGCCAGTACTTCGCGAACCAGGGGCGCGTCGAGCGGCCGGTGGGCATTGCCGCATCGGGCACCGACGGCTACTCGAACGACAACGAGGGGCGGCCGGGCATCCCCGTTGACCTTCGCGGTCATATCCTCAAGGTCATCGCCGAAAAGCAGGCCAAGATCGACACGCTCCAGGGCGTCGAAGGGCGCGCGCAGATCTACTCCGATCGCATGACCTCCCTCGCGGGGACATCCGTCGAGTCGAAGCTGCTCGCCTCCCTGGGTCTCGACGGCCAGGAGGCCATGACCGCGCGCCTCGACCCGACCCAGACGCCGAACGACGCCAAGCTCACGGACCCGGGCGTGCTTGCGCAGGTTTCGCCCTTCCGCATGACCGGGTCCAAGTACCTGGTTCATCCGGATGACGCGCTCTGGCAGGAGCTCTCGGCCAAGAACATCGATCCGCCCTTCGATGCGGAGCAGCGTTCCCGTTACTGGGAGTACTGGGCCGAGGCATTCCGCGGCACACCGGTGGCCGAGGCCAGCATCCGCATGCAGCAGATCTACCTGCGCGCCGTCATGCGCCACGAGGTCGGTCACAGCGTCGGCCTTCGTCACAACTTCGCGGGCAGCTTTGACCGCGACAACTACTTCGACGGCTACTTCAACGTGGCCGAGGCCGCCCCGCTCCCGCGTCTCGCCGACTTCGACAAGGCGTCGAAGGGCGGTAACGGCGACGGCAAGGTGCTCGGCGCCGAGACGACCGCGTACCTTGAGGAGCTCCGCCGCGTGCGCGATCTCCGCGCCAAGGCGGGTGCCGGCAACACGATGACCGGGTCCATCATGGACTACAACGGCGACCTCTCGGACTTCTCGAACGGTCTCGGTCGCTACGATGTGGCGGCGTCGCTTTGGAACCACTTCGGTTTGCGCGAAGCATTCGTGGGGAACCCCGTCCAGTCGTCGAACAACAGCCTCGATGGCGTGCGCCGCTCGGATCAGCACGAGCGCGTGCTTTGGTCGTACTACCCCGGCGGCGGGACGTGCTCGGAGGACGCCGATTGCCCGTACGCGAAGGGGTCCGCGGCCGTCTCGGGTCAGCCGCTCTACCAGCGCTGCGTGAAGAACCCGCGGAAGGTCTCGGGCGCGGTCGCGTGCGGCGGCGACGAGGACTGTCTCTGCTCGGGCTTCGACGAAGACTTCGATCTCTACGTCACCGGTGCCGAGTACCGCACCCCGTCGGGCGACGCGCCGTTCCACCCGGTGCCATATCTGTTCTGCACCGACGACCGCGTCGTGGACATCTCGTGGTGTTCACGGTTTGACGCGGGCGAGTCGTTCCAGGAGGCCATCGACCACTACCGGCGCCAGTGGCAGGAGTCGTACCCGCGGTCGTACTACCGTCGCTTCCGTGGACAGCCGGCGGTCGGCCTCACGCGGAGCGGCATCGTCGACGCGGCGAAGGTGTTCCAGCACTTCTTCTATCGCCTCTACTACGAGTCCGGCTTCCAGCAGAACCAGGGTCCCCTTGGGCTCGACGACCAGTACCAGGCGTCCATCGACGCCATGAACTGGCTCGCCGAGATCGTGCAGATGCCCCAGTCGGGCACCTACAAGCTGAACGGCGACGGTGACGTTTACGAATTCGTTTCGGACGATCCGGAGGCGGCGGGCGCCGACCTCTCGCTCGGCGTGGGCATGGGCTACCCGCTCTGGTCCCAGTACCAGGACGGCTTCTATGGGTTCTTCCGGACCGAGCGGTCGGGCGTATTCTTCGACAAGTACTACGCGCTTCTCGCCCTCGCCCTCCGCGATTGGAACCTGAGTTTCACCATCGACGAGCGCTTCTACATCAACTTCTACGACCTCTTTGCCGTGGAGATGGAGGAGTTCTTCGGCGGCATGATCTTGAACGACCCGCGTTGGTACGCACCGCGTGTCGATTTCGACGGTGGCGAGGCGAAGGTTCGTTACCTCTCGTGGTATCGCGACGCGGCGCTCTACCGCCGCTGCAGCGACGACCTCGGCAACATCCAGCCGTGCCGCGGAAGCCAGGTCGAAGAGGAGCTCGCGCCCGCCATCGGCAATACCTCGAACGACGTGCTCCGGAGTTGGGCGACGATCCTTGCGCTCGCCCAGTTCCCGGTCTTCTACGACACGTCCTTCGAGCAGCGTCTTTCGGTGTTCAAGCGCGGGAACGGCGACGGGTTTGATATCCCCGACGTGCAGCCCGACGGCGACCCGACCTGCGCGTACGGGACGATCAAGCTCGATCCGTCCCACGACACGGGCTGCGAGGACCCGGACTACGTGGTGTTCGATTCGGACCGCTTCCGTACGCAGTACGTCGCGGTGAAGGTCCGCACGCGCCTGGCCTATAACCTCGACGAGGAGCAGATCGGCTTCGAGCTCCTTAAGCGCCTCGTCGACAAGCAGGACGAACTCCACACGCTTGAGGCCATCGTCACCCCGACGAACGACGAGCTTGCGCGCATCGCCGCGCTCGAATCCGAGCTCAACCGGGAGAACTCGTTCCTCGAGTACCTCATCGAAGTGCAACGTCAGTACGGCATCAGTTCCTACATCAGCTACTGACCGAGGACGTGACGCCGCCGCTCGGAGTCGGGGAAAATCACCCCGCTTCCGGGTTGGCGTGTGGCCGCGGGCTCCGCTAGAGTCCGGCCCGCATGGCAACCGCGGCCGACGAAGTGCTCTCGATGTACCGGCAGATGTTCCTGATCCGCCGCTTCGAGGAGGAGGCCGCGCGGGCCTACGCGCAGGGCAAGATCGGCGGATTCCTCCACCTCTACATCGGGCAAGAGGCGGTGGCCGTGGGCGCCAACGCCGCGCTCAAGCCCGAGGACTACATCTTCCAGACCTACCGCGACCATGGCACGGCCATCGCACGCGGCATGGACCCGAAGGCGGCCATGGCCGAGCTCTTCGGCAAGGACACGGGATGCGTGCGGGGCCTCGGCGGCTCGATGCACTTCTTTGATGTCGAGCACAACTTCTTGGGCGGCTACGGCATCGTGGGCGGCCACGTGGCGCTTGCCGCCGGGGCTGCCTTCAAGTCGCGCTATCGGAACGACGGCCGAGTGACCGTGGCCTTCTTCGGCGAAGGGGCGACGAGCATCGGAGGCTTCCACGAGGCGCTTCATCTCGCCGGGCTCTGGAAGCTGCCGCTTGTCGCCGTCTGCGAAAACAACAACTACGCCATGGGCACGCCGCTTTCCCGCACGTCGCCCGTGGAAGACATCACAAAAAAGGCGGCCGGCTTCGGCATGGCCGCGGATCGCTTTGAAGGGCACGACGTCGAGACCGTGCGAGCGGGCATCGGCAAGGCCGCCGAGCGAGCGCGCGCCGGCGGCGGGCCCACGTTCATCGAAATCCTCACGTACCGTTTCCGCGGTCACTCCATGAGCGACCCGGGCAAGTACCGGAGCCGTGAGGAGCTTGAAGAGCGGAAAAAGAAGGATCCACTCGTCGTTTGCCGCGGGCGCCTCGAGGCGGTGGGCGTGGGCGAGGCGCAGCTCGGCGAGATCGAGCAGAGCGTCGAAGCGCAGATCGCCGAGGCCGTGAAATTCGCCGACGAAAGCCCGCCGGCGAGCGAAGAGGTTATGCGCGCATCCGTGTACGCGCCCTGAGAATCACCATGCGAACCATTCGATACCGAGACGCCGTTCGCGAAGCGATGATCGAAGAGATGGATCGCGACGATGCCGTCGTGCTCCTTGGCGAAGAGGTGGGCTACTACCAGGGCGCCTACAAAGTGTCCGAGGGGCTGCTCGACCGGTTCGGCGACAAGCGCGTCATCGACACGCCCATCGCCGAGGCGGGTTTCGCGGGCGTGGGCATTGGCGCGGCCATGACGGGTCTCCGGCCCATCGTGGAGTTCATGACCTGGAACTTCTCGTTCGTGGCGTTCGATCAGATCGTGCAGAACGCCGCGAAGATCTACCAAATGAGCGCCGGCGCGGTGAAGGTGCCCATCGTCTTCCGCGGCCCGAACGGCGCCGCGCGGCAGGTGAGCTCGCAGCACAGTCACGCCGTGGAACCGTTTTACACGAACGTGCCTGGCCTCCACGTCATCGCGCCGTCGACGCCCCGGGACGCGAAGGGCCTCCTCAAGTCCGCGATCCGCGACAACAACCCCGTTGTCTTCCTCGAGGGCGAAACCATCTACGGCGTGAAGGGCGACGTGCTCGACGAGGGGGAAGAGGAGCTCATCCCCATCGGCAAGGGCCTCGTGGCCAAGGAAGGGCGCGACGTGACGGTGGTGGCCTGGGGTCGCCCCTACTACACGGTGCTCGAAGCGGCGGAAAAGCTCGAGGCGGACGGCATCTCGGTCGAACTCGTCGACCCGCGCACGCTTCGGCCACTCGATCTCGACCTCATTGTCGAATCCGTGAAGAAGACCAACCGCTGTGTCGTGGTGCACGAACACTGGCGCTACGGGGGTCCGGGCGCGGAAATCGTGGACGGCATCCAGCGCGAGGCTTTTGATTACCTCGACGCTCCGGTGTTGCGCGTGACGAACCTGGATGTTCCCATGCCCTACGCCACGAACCTCGAGGAGCTGGTGCTCCCCACCGTCGATCGCGTGATCGATGCGGTGAAGAAGGTTTGCTACCGAAGCTAGGAACCAGGACCGAACGATGGCGAAGATCATTGGCCTTCCGAAACTGAGCCCCACGATGGACGAGGGGACCCTCTCCAAGTGGGTGAAGAAGGAAGGCGACGCGGTGGACGTGGACGACCTCCTTGCCGAGGTCGAAACCGACAAGGCCACCATGGAGTTCCGCTCCTTCGATAAGGGCGTCCTCCTCAAGATCCTCGCACCTGAGGGCGAGTCCCTCGCGCCGGATGCACCCGTGGCGATCATCGGCCAGAAGGGTGAGGACATCAGTGCCCTCGTCGCCTCGGCAGCGGGCGGAGCGAAGGCGCCGTCGCCCCCCGTGGCGAAGGCCGATGTCCCCGCCGGCGGCTCGGGCGTAAGCCCCGTGCCGAGCCAGGCCGTCGGACAGGCGACCGTGCCCACCGTGGCGGACCACCCGGCCCCGGCCGGATCCGCGCCAGCGAACCCCTCGTCCCGCGGCGCCGACGGCCGAGTCCTCGCCTCGCCATTGGTTCGCAAGGTGGCGCGCGAGCAGGGCATCGACCTGGGCGGAGTCCAGGGCACGGGCCCCCACGGCCGCATCGTCAAACGGGACCTCGACACGTGGACCCACACGCGACCGTCCGCCTTCGGCCAGATCGAAGCGCCCTCGGCTGAGGCCATCGTCGAGCCGCTGAGCCAAATGCGGAAGACCATCGCGCGGCGGCTCACCGAGTCGAAGCAGACGGTGCCGCACTTCTACCTCACCATCGACGTGGACGCGGAGCCGCTCCTCGAGACGCGCGCGATGATCAACGCCGAGCTCGAGGCCGACGGCCGCAAGGTGTCGGTGAACGACATGCTCATCAAGGCCTGCGCCGTGGCGCTCCGCCGCTACCCGCGCGCCAACGCCTCGTTCATGGGCGACTCGATCCACATTCACCAGCGAGTGGACATCTCGGTGGCGGTGGCGATTCCCGATGGGCTCATCACGCCGGTCATCCGCAACGCGGACAAGAAGGGCGTCGCCCACATCGCGGAAGAGGTGCGCTCCCTTGCTGCGCGCGCCCGCGACAAGAAGCTCAAGCCCGAAGAGTTCACCAACGGCACGTTCTCCATTTCGAACCTCGGCATGTATGGCATCGAGGAATTCTCAGCGGTGATCAATCCGCCGGAGGGCGCGATCCTCGCCGTTGGCGCCGTGCGCGATGAGGCCGTCGTACGCGATCACCGCGTGGTGCCGGGCAAGCGCATGAAGATGACGCTTTCGTGCGACCACCGCGTGATCGATGGCGCCATCGGGGCGGAGTTCCTGTCGATCTTGAAGCGCTTCGTCGAGAAGCCCGCGTCCATGATCATCTGACGTCCGCGCCGTTCCCCTTCGGGCGTTGCGTTGTGCAATTCCTGAACGCGGGGTCCGGCCGCTGGTGACTTTCGGTTCCCTGGACCGTCGAGGCGCCAAGGGATCCGCCACATGCACCGCGTGGATCCCGTGAAATTCCCGTGGCGCGTGCTGGCACGGGCGTTGCTGTGATTACCCGCGTGAAACCGCGGGACTTCCCTCCGTTCCTTCGCCGCCGTCGAGGCGGCATCTCCCTTGAGGGCATTGCCCTACTGGGCGCCGTTGGCCTCATGGGCGTTGCGGGCATGCGCACCCTCGGGGGCGCCTACGACGACGCGATTCACCGCGAAGGCGGCCGTGCGGCGACGGGCGCCACGAACGGGGCTCGGAACGGCGACGCGTCGCCCGAGGCCCGCGACGCGGCTTCGCTCCGAACCGCCGCTGCCCACCGGACCGGCGCAACGGGCGCACCCTCCGCCGCGACCGGTTCCTTCGTATCGCGCCAGGCGGCCGGCTTCGAGGAGCTCGGCCGATTTGCGCGCGCCATGCGCGAGATGGTGCCCGACGTCGAGCGTTTGAATCCCGCCTTCGGCGTTTCGGACATGGAACGTCGCCTCGGCGCCCACACCCTCCTCGAACTCACCGATTCGGTGTGGGAGGCGGCGCGGCGCGGCGGCTTCGAAGGCGACGCGTGGGGCGAGGAGCCCTTCCGCGGAGGCGTGGCCCGCCGCTGGCTTGCGAGCGAGTCCATCGAACGCCTAGGCGACGTCGAGCAGGTCGTGGCCAGTGACCGCCACTTCATCGAGACGCCGAACGCGGAACTCTCGAACCGCATCTGGGTGGCCATGTTCCGAAAAGAGATCGACCCCTCGCTAGTCGACGAACTCCTGCATGGCGAACGCGCGCTCGAAGACACGCCCGAGAGCCTTCAAAGGGACCTCCTCGGCATCCTGGACCGCCAGGAAGCCAAGGCGGCGAGTGCCGCCGCGGAGCGTGCCGTCGGCGTGCCCACTCTGGAATCGCTGTCGGACGCCTCCGATTGGCGCAGCACCTTCGAACGGCGGATCCAGCGCACCTTCGGCTTTGACCCGGATTTCCATTGGTTCCGCTACGACCCGGCGGGGCTCCCGGCGAGTGGACTGACCGCGGTGGGCGACGTGCGAACTGCGCTCAAGGAACTCGACCCCAGCCTGACCAGCACCATCCACCACTCCGGCGTCCGCGTGGTGCTCACCGATCTTGGTCGGTGGGACAAGGCGGCGGCGAACGTGCCGTTCGCGCATGAAGGAAAGACGCTCGTGGCGAACATGAACCCGTCGGTGTCGCAGACGCCGACCGAGGTTGTCCGCGCCATCCTCGACTTCACAGCGCGGGTCGGCAACTAGAACCCGGCGGACGTTCGCGGTCTAGCACGCGCCGTGGAAGCGCTTCGCGGCCTCGGGGAAGATCTTCCCGGGGTTCAGCACGCCCTTTGGGTCAAAGAGCGCTTTGATGCGGGACTCGAGGGCGATCACGTCGGCGCTTTGCTCAAGGCCGAGGTACGGCGCTTTCATGATGCCGATGCCGTGCTCGCCCGTCAGCGCGCCGCCGAGGTCGATGACGCGGCGAAAGAGCGCGCCGATGCCGCGTTCGACGCGGGGCCATTCGCCGTCGTCATTCCAGAGGAAGTTCACGTGGAGGTTTCCGTCGCCCGCGTGGCCGTAGGACGGCATTTCGAGCTCGACGTCCTCGGAGATCTCCCGGGTCGCGCGAATTAGCTCCCCGAGGCGCGTGCGGGGTACCACCACGTCTTCGCTCATTTTGTGCCGCGCGACGCCTCGGAGGGTCCGGGACATCTCGCGGCGGGCGGTCCAGAGGCGCTCACGGTCGCCGCCGTGTTTCGCGGCGAGCACGTCGAGGGCGCCGGCCTCGAGGAGTGCGTTTCCCGCCCGCTCGAGGGCCGCATCCATGGCCACGAGGTCGCCGTCGAGCTCCACGAGCAGCATGGCGTGTGCGCCGGCGGGCACCTGGAGGGCGGCGTGCGTTTGCATGAGCGCGAGCGTCCGTGCGTCGAGGAGCTCGGCGCAACGCGGATCGAGGCGGTGCGCGTAGAGGCTCGCGAGGGCCGGCTCGATCCGCGCTTCGTCGTCGAAGAATGCGAGCAACGTCGCGCGGCCCTCGGGCGCGGGCACCAGGGCAAGGGTCGCCTCCGTGACGATGGCCAAGGTGCCTTCGCTGCCGACGATGAGTGAGGCGAGGTCGTAGCCCGTGACACCCTTCCGGGTGCCGCGGCCGAGCGCGAGCACGCTCCCGTCGGCGGTGACTACCTCGAGGCCGCGCACGTACTTGCCCGTGACGCCGTACTTGAGTGCCCGCGGGCCCCCGGCGTTGGTGGCGATGTTGCCGCCGATGGTGCAGCCCGCCGAGGAGTTCGGGTCGGGAGGATAGAAGAGCCCCTCCGCCTCCGTGCGCGCGTGGAGCTCGCCCGTCACGAGGCCCGGCGCGACGGTCGCCGTTCCGTTTGCGCGGTCGAGGTCCTTGAGGTCGGCCATTTTTTCGAGCGTGAGGACGATGCCGCCTTCAACGGGCACCGCGCCGCCCACCCGGCCCGTACCGCCCGCCCGGGGCGTGACCGGTAGTCCGTGGCTCGAGGCGACGCGCATGACCGCCGCCACGTCCGCCGTGCTCTCGGCGCGCACCACGGCGGCGGGCACGATGGGGCGCGCTTCGCTTTCGTCCTTGGCGTACGCCGCGCACACGTCGGGATCCGTTACCACGCAGTCGTCGCGGAGCGCATGCGCCAGTTCCCGAAGTGCGCGATCGGTGGCCACGCCCCGAGGCTTCGGCCGAACGGCCCCCGAGTCAAGGAACGGGTCCGCACGGCCGGTTGACGGGCGTGATCGAACGCGGCCACGATGGCGCCCCGTGTCCGAAGGCACCGCCGAAGTGGAAGTGGAAGTCGCGGCGCCGCGGAGCGAGGCTCGCCCGCGTGCGGGCATGGGCTGGTGGTGGCTTGTGCCGGTGCTCGGTCTGCTCGAACTCGCGCTCCACTTCCTCATCTTGAGTCACGTGCCGGGTCGCGACGCGTGGGCACGTGCCGCAGCGAAGGTGAACAAGGATTGGCAGCCGGGGGACCTGGTGGTCTCGGCGCCGGGCTGGACCGACCCGCTCCTTCGACGAGGGTTTGGCGAGAATCTGCGTTTGGGCGACGCGGGCCGCGCGAGTCTCGAGGGATACCGCCGCATCTGGGAGCTCTCCATCCGTGGCGCGCGGGCCGACGAAACCCGCGGCCTGGTGCCCGAGCTCGACATGGAAGTCGGCGGCATCCGAGTGCGTCGCTATGCGCACAAGACCGGCACGCCCCTCGCGAACCTCGTTGACCTTCTGCCCACGGCGACGGTGACACGTTTCGACAAGCAGGGACGGGAGGTCGCCTGCGATTTGGTGCGTCGCACGCCCGAGGGCGGTGGGCTTGGCGAGGGTCCCATGAAGCCCGCGGCGCGGTTTGAATGCGATCCACGTCGACGGTGGCTTTGGGTCGGCGCCACGGTCATCGAAGACCTGCACTACGCGCCCCGGGCATGCATTTGGCAACGTGTGCAGGGCAAGGATCCCGTCCGCGTGCGCATAGACGACGTGCCGCTCGGCGACCGCCTGGCGCTCGGTGCAGGCCTCTACCATCGCCACGAACGAGGCGGGAAGGGCACGCCCATCCACTTCAAGGTGACCGTGGGGGATGCGGCGCCGTCGAAGTTCAAGCATCGGGACGGCGAAGGTTGGCGGAACTACGACGTCGCTGTGCCCGCCGAACTCCGCGGCAAACGCGCGCCTGTCACCGTGGATGTGTGGGCGAAGGGCGCGAAGGACCGCGGCTTCTGCTGGTCTGCGCTCAGTATCGCGCGGTAGCGCCGCCCGGCCGGTGCGTCCTCGCCCAGGGCACGTCCGTGCCGCATGGCCGCTCAGTCTTCGAGGTACTCTTCCGTGTCCTCGGTGATCGGGTCGTCCTCGTCGTCATCGAGCCCGACGTCCGGGGCCGAAGCGCGTCGTCGGGCGAGACCGCGACGCGAGATCTCGAAAATGGCCTCGATCACCCCGATGGCGATGTAGCTGGCGAGGAGCCACACGAGGGCGAAGGCGATGTGCGAGTAGAGCGCGATCACCACGCAGGCGCCGAGGGCGAAGGTGATCATTCCCACGGTGCGCCCGTTCAAGCGTAGGTCCTTGAAGGAGCGGAACTTGATGGTGCTCACCATGAAGAAGGCGAGGGCGAGCACCACGGGGAGCACGAACGTGGACGAGGTGGGGAGGACCCCGGCGATGGCGTGGTTCGCGACGACGATGGAGACGAGAATCCCCGCGGCGCCCGGGATGGGCAGGCCCATGATGTACTTGCCAGGTTTTTTCGGTGCGCCCGTTTCACCGACGCTCAGCACGTTGAAGCGCGCGAGGCGCGCCGCCCCCGCCAGCAAGTACGCAAAGGAAACCGCGAGCCCCACCACGCCGAGGCTCGAGAGGGCCCAGCGGTAGACGAGCACCGCGGGCGCGACGCCGAAGGACACCACATCCGCGAGGGAGTCGATCTGAACGCCGAAGGCGCTTTGGGTCTTCGTGAGTCGAGCGACGCGTCCGTCGATGGTGTCGAAGAACATCGAAAATACGATGAGCATCGCCGCACGGTAGAAGTCGTCGTCCGACTCACTCGCGCTGGCGATGAGAACCGCGTAGAAACCGCAGAAGATGCTCGAGAACGTGAAGAGGTTCGGCAGTACGAACAGGCTCTTCCGCAGATTGAGCTTCAAACGAACCTCCGAGCCCCGCTCATAGCGCAGTTTGGACGGCGGCGCAGACGGGTTTTCGGCCATTCGGGGTTCCTCACTGGGTCGCAAGGGCGAGCGCTGCGAGCGCATGGTTCCGGAAGCGAAGGTTCCCCCGTTCCTTGTAGAGCGCCTCCCAGAGCTTCGAGGAGGCCAGGCCCTCGCCGGAGAAAAAGAGAAGCGTCGCCCGGGCTTCATCCATCTTCTTTCCGCCCGCCTTCTCGTAGGCCTCGAGGGCCACGAGGCGATCGGCGGCCGACGCGCCCGCGCCCTGGAGGGCGAGCCAGCCGAAGTGCATTTCACGCTCGAAGTCCGAGAACCCTTCGGTGACGGGCCGCTCGAACACTTGGTTCCACTGGGCCTTCGCCGCGGTGCGAATGACGACGGAAGGTGCCGTGATGTGCGAACCCTGTGCCATGCCGTGCGACAGCATGTGGCCGATGAGCGGCCCGATGGTCGCCTCCATCTCTTCCCGCGGGAGTTGCCCCGTGATGGCGGGGATCGTCTTCGCCGCAACGGCCGCGCGGAATGCGTCCGAGACCGAAGGGCCGTGCCGATCGCGAAGCTTGCGGAGCGCGAGAATGCGCAGGTCGTGCTGCACGTTGCTCTCCGCCGGCGCGAAGCCGCCGCTCACCGCCGCGCGCTGGGCCGCGGCGTAGAGCGCCTGAACCTGTTTCGCTTCCTCGCCCGCGGGGATCTTCTTCGCCGCTTCGGCGTCCGCCTCGAACTGCGCCTCGGCCTTGCTCTTGTCGAACTCGAGGCCAGGCACGTCCGTGGGCGCCACCTTGCGCGGCACCCACGCGATCATGATGAACGAGAGCACGGCCACGACAAACACGAGCGGTGCCGGGTTCGATGGGCGTGCGGCCGGCGTGGCCACGGCCTCGGCCTTCACCCGGTCGAGGAGGGCCTCAATTTCCTGCGCGGAGGGCGGATTCGGCTTCCGCGGCGACGTGGATTCGCTCACGGCACGTACGGTACACAGGGCGCGCCCGAATCGCTAGCGCGCGGCCCTGGCCACCGTGATGGCCGTCAGGTGCACGATGGACGACACGCTCGCCGACGGCTGGAGCACGTTGACGGGTTTCCGCATCCCGAGGACGAGCGGGCCGATGACTTCGAACCCGTCGATGGCCGAGAAAAGCTTGTAGGCGATGTTGCCCGCCGAGAGGTTCGGGAAAATGAGGACGTTGGCCGAGCCCTTCAGCGTCGCGAAGGGGTAGGTCTCGCGCACGCTGTCGATGAGCGCCACATCGGCCTGCATCTCGCCGTCCACCAGCAGGTTCGGCCGCGCCGCCTTCACGAGTGCGGCCGCCTTCGCCATCTTGCGCGACTCGGGGTGCGGCGCGTCGCCGAAGTTCGAGAACGAAAGCATCGCAACGCGCGGTTCGATGCCGAGCTCCTTGACGAGGTCCGCGGCGAGGATGCCGATCTCCGCCACGGTTTCCGCGTCCGGGTCGATGTTGATGGACGTATCCGCGAAGAAGCGCGCGCCCTGACGGCCCACGATCATGTAGAGCCCCGCCGCGGTGCGGGTGCCGTCCCGAACGCCGATCACCTGAAGCGCCGGGCGGATCGTATCGGCGTAGGACGCCGTGAGGCCCGCCACGAGGCCGTCGGCTGCGCCCATGTGGACCATGAGCATGCCGTAGTACGTGCGGCTGTTCCGAAGCATGCGCTCCGCCGCGGCGAGGGTCAGACCCTTTCGCTGTCGGAGCTTCCAGAAGGCGTCCGCGTATTCCGGGAGGTTCGGGAGGAGGTTTCGGTCGACGATCTCCACGCCGTTGAGCTCGATGCCGAGCTCCTTCGCACGCTCCTCGATCACCTTGGGTCGGCCAAGAAGGATGGGTTTCGCGATCCCCTCCTCCACGACGATGCGAGCGGCGTGGAGGATTTTCGTCTCCTCGCCTTCGGGGAACACGATGCGCTTTGGTGCCTGCTTCGCCGCGTGGGTGATGCGCCACATGATGCGACGCGTGGGCGAGAGGCGCTGCGTCAGGCTCTCGCGATACTGCTCGATGTCGATTTCGCGGCGGGCGTTCCCCGACTCGATGGCCGCCTTGGCCACCGCGGGTGCGACCCAGGAAAGCACGCGCGTGTCGACGGGCTTCGGGATGATGTAGTCGGGGCCGAACTTGAGCGCGCCCCCGCCGTAGGCTTCGAGCACGTGTTCCGGCACGCCCTCGCGGGCCAACGCTGCGAGCGCCTGGGCCGCGGCGAGCTTCATTTCTTCGTTGATGCTCTTGGCGCCCACGTCGAGCGCGCCGCGGAAGATGAACGGGAACCCAAGCACGTTGTTGACCTGGTTCGGGTAGTCGCTCCGGCCCGTGCCCACGATGGCGTCCGGCCTCGCGGACTTCGCATCTTCGTAGGGGATCTCCGGGTCCGGGTTTGCCATCGCCAGGATGATGGGACGCTCGGCCATGAGCTTGACGTGCTCCTTGGTCACGAGGCCGCCCGAGGCGAGGCCGCACATCACGTGGGCGCCCTTCATGACGTCCTCGAGGGTCTTGCGTGGATCGCTTGCTGGCAGGGCGAAATCCGCGCGGAACGGATCCATGGTGCCCGGGCGATCGGCGCGCAGGACACCCTTGCTGTCGAGCATGGCGATGTTCTCGCGTCGCACGCCGAGTCGGATCCAGAGGTGCATGCACGCGATGGCCGCCGCGCCGGCGCCGATGCAGACCACGCGAATGTCCTTGAGCTCGTGCTTCTGGATGTGGGCGGCGTTCAGGAGCGCAGCGCCCGAGATGATCGCCGTGCCGTGCTGGTCGTCATGGAAGACGGGGATCTGGAGCCGCTCGCGCAGCTTGCGTTCGATGACGAAGGATTCCGGGGCCTTGATGTCCTCGAGGTTGATGCCGCCGAAGGTCGGTTCGAGGGCGGCCACGACCTCCACGAAGCGGTCGGGGTCGGTCTCATTCACCTCGATGTCGAACACATCGATGTCGGCGTAACGCTTGAAGAGCACGCCCTTGCCTTCCATGACGGGCTTGGCCGCAAGGGGGCCGAGGTTTCCGAGGCCGAGGACGGCGGTGCCGTTGGTCACGACCGCCACGAGGTTCCCGCGTGCGGTGTAGAGGTCGACCGTGGCGGGGTCCTTCGCGATTTCGCGGCAGGGCTCGGCGACGCCGGGGGAGTAGGCGAGGGAAAGGTCGCGCTGCGACGCCACGGGCTTCGTCGGGACGACCTCGATCTTTCCGGGGCGACCTTGGCGGTGGTACTCGAGCGCGTCTTCTCTACGGGTCTTCGACATAGGCCCGCGGAGGGTAGCAAGTTTCCCCTGCGCTGCCGCCCTTCCGGCACTCCTTGTGCTCAGGTGCGAACTGCTTTACACGGGCCAAGTGTCGCCCACGCGATCGGCCGGCCCGTTCGACCATTTGATCGGTGCGATCCTTGCGCTGTGCTACGTCGGTGCGCTCGTTGCGACGGCGCCCGACCTGGCCATGAGCCGCGACGAGAGCTTTTACGCCTACGCCGCGGAGCGGTACGGGGCCTGGTTCGAGCTCCTCGCCAAGGACCCGTCGGCGGCCCTTGAACGCCGCGCCCTCGACCACGGGTGGGAGTACAACCACGAGCACCCGCCCCTCATGAAGACGCTTTTCGCGTGGTCGTGGCTCGCGCAGAAGCACTGGAAACCCTTCCCGAGCGACGGCACCGCGATTCGCTTCCCGGCGATGGCGCTGTCGGGGCTTTTTCTTTGGCTCCTCTACGTGTTCGGGCTGCGTGCGCGGGGTCGCACCGTCGGGCTCTTTGCGGCGTTCGCCTTCGCGCTGATGCCGCGCGTTTTCTACCACGCACACCTCGACTGCTTCGACATGCCCATCGCGTTCATGTTGACGCTCGTGACGTACGCATACTGGCGCTCGCTCTCGAGTGGGCGCTGGGTGGTGATCACGGGCCTTGTGTACGGGCTCGCGCTCTCGACGAAGCACAACGCTTGGATCCTTCCCCTCGTTCTCCTTGTGCATTGGGTGTGGATGCGGGTGGCGGCCCGTGGCGAAGCACTCCCGCGGCCCGCGCGCCTGCCGTGGTGGCTCCTGTCCATGGCGGCGCTCGGCGTGCCGCTCTTCGTCGCATCGTGGCCGTGGCTTTGGCACGACACCTGGGCGAGGTGGAAATGGTACGCGTCCTTCCATCTTCACCACGTCCACTACAGCATGGAGTACCTGGGCACGACGTACTGGAAGCCGCCCATGCCCATCTCGTACCCGTGGGTGATGACGCTCTTCACGGTGCCGCTCGTGACGTTGGTGCTGGCGTTGCTCGGCGTCGTGCTCCTCGCGCCCGAGTGGCTCCCCGCGCCGATCCTGCGCGGGCTCCGCCTGGCTCCACGTTTCGATTCACGGCAAACCGCCGTGCTTTGGCTCGGGACCCTGCTCACGCCGCTTGTGGTGATTTCGCTGCCTTCGACGCCGATCTTTGGCGGAACGAAACACTGGTTTCCCGCGTACCCGTTCGTGGCCCTGTTCGCGGGCGTCGGGTTTGAACGCGTGCTCGACGCCTGCAAACGGTGGAATCCGCTCGGGCCCGCATGGGCCGACGGCGCTGTGGCCGTCGGCGCGTTCGTGGCCGTGCTCGCGGCGCCGCTCGTCGAGACGGCGCACGCGCATCCCTTTGGCCTCTCGTACTACACGCCCATTGCCGGCGGCATTCCGGGAGCCGCGAGTCTCGGCATGAATCGACAGTTCTGGGGCTTCACGCAGGGGAGCCTCGCGCCGTGGTTCCGCGACCACTTGCCCAACGGCGGCACCGTGTGGATCTGCGACGCCACGTCCTGGTCGTGGGAGATGATGCAGCGGGACGGGCTCGTCCCGAACAACATCCGCGCCTCGTCGAACCTTGCCTCGGCGGACTACGCCATCGTTCATCACGAGCAACACTTCGCGGAAGTCGACAACCAGATCTGGGTCGCCTTTGGCACCGTCGCCCCCGTGCATGTGCTCACGTACGACGGCGTTCCCATCGTCAGCGTGTACGAAAACCCGCGTCATCACGCCGCGCGTGAGGCCGCCGCGCCGCGTCCCTAGCGCCCGGGCGGCGGTTGCGTGACCGGACGCGCTGGGCAAGACTCGCGCGGCCATGAATCGCACATGTTCGAGCATCCTCCTCGGTACGTTTCTCGTTGCCGCCGTGGCCGCGGTCGCCGCACCGGCGCGCGCCCAGGAAGGGATCGTGTACGGGAACTACGATCAGACCTACCCGGATTACTTCTCGTTCTACGGAACGGTGGGAATCGGAGGCACCGGTACGAAGGACGTCGCGAACGGCGTCGACTTGAGTGTCACCGATGTGGTGTTTGGGTTGGGTGGTCGCAGCCTCGTGTTCGACCCCATCGCGATCTCGGTGGACTGGGCGTTCGCCAGCGCGAGTCTGAGCGCCGAGCCGCTGACGTCCCTTGGCTTTTTCGGGAACTCGGTGAGCGAGAGTGCGTTTCTGGTGGGAAACCCGATGATCGCGGGGCACTTCCTCTTGGACGTTGGGCTCGGAGCCCTCGACATTGGGTTCGGGTTCACGTTGCCATTCGCATCCGACGTGACCGTGGCCGAGGCCGCGACGCTCGCTGGCGGGACGAAGATCTACGGCCTTGCGGTGGCGTACGCCATGGGCGGCGCCTGGAATCCCTGGACGTGGCTGCCATCGCAAATGTCGCTCGTGGTGCCCGCGCGGTTCACGACGGACCTTGAGATCGTTCGGGTGACCGCCGACGGCGCCCTTGCCGTTTCCATCGAAACCGGCGATGTCGTTTCCGCAGTGCGGGACGACGTGGAGCTCTTTCTGCAGCTTGGCGGCCAAGCCGGGCTCGTGCTCGGACCCGCGGAACTCGGCGCGCGACTGCAGTTTGTCAGCGTTCTCACGCAGCTCGACGTTGACGTGACCCAGGTCTCGGGCGGTCCCTACGCGCGGTTCACGATCGGTCCCGCGTTTCTTAGCGCGTACCTCAACATGAACTTCGATGACCCCTACGGGGTCTCGTTCGACGACGGCGGCTTTTGGGGTGTCATGGTGTCCGGAGGCGCGAGCTTCTGAGCAACACCGGTCCCTGTGCCGGGCGCCGGTGCCTCACACCTCGAGGTTCACCCAATCGGCAGCGCCCGCCGTGTCCCATTCCTTTTTCCAGACGGGCACGGTGTCCTTGATGCGGTCGATGACCGTGCGGCACGCCTGAAATGCCTCGGCGCGGTGCGACGCACTGGCGGTGACGACCACCGCGATGTCTCCCACGGCGAGCGTGCCGACGCGGTGTGCCGCGGCGACGAGCACGCCGGGGGACTCGATCATCGTACGTTCGAGGATCCGCCGCATTTCCTTCTCGGCGAGCTCCTCGTAGGCCTCGTACTCGATGCGGCTCACGGATTTGCCGTTCGAGTGGTTGCGGATGACTCCGGTGAAGACGGTGACCGCGCCCGCGCCCGGGTGGCGCACGGCGTCCATCACCTCTTCAACCGAGAGAGGAGCGCGACGGATCGCAGCGAGGGGCTCGTTCCGGCCGCCGGCCACCGGCGGCAGAACCACAACCTCGTCGCCGTCACGGATGACCGAGTCGGGGGCGGCGAAGTCTCCGTTGACCGCGAGCCGCATCCGGCCGGCGTGCTCCTGGAAGCCCGGGTGGCGGGCGCCGATGGAGGAGAGGAACTCCGCCTGGGAAAAGCGGTCCGCCTCCCCCTGGAAGCTCTCCTCGGAGCATCCGCAAAGGTCCCTGGCCGCCGCGTAGTATCGAACTTTGATCGCCATATCCCGCCGAAATCGCTAGTGAAATAACTCTCTCTGTTGTGAGAGACCGCACGCTAGCACAGTTTCGTACACCCACAAGTGCGGACTTCGTACAGCGGCCCCCACACCCGCGGGTCCGTACCCCGAGGCCGCCGGGGCGCGCCGAGGCGCGGTACGGTGCGTGGCGATGGATGAGGCGGACAGCCGGTCGCGGGCCGACGTGGAGCGCGTGCTCAGTTCGCACGTCGCGGCGCCCGTGCGCGTCACGTTCACGGACAACGGCCGCGTCATGCTTTCGTCCCGTCGACGGGACGGTTTCATCGAGGCGCGTGTGCATCACATGTTCGCGCGCGCCGACGACGAAACGCTGGCGGCCGTGGCCCAGTACCTGCGTCGTCGAACATCGCGTGCGGCGCGCGTGCTCGACGCATTCATCGCAACGCATTCGGATGCGATTCGCGTTCGCGCGCGCACCGTCACCCTGCGTCACCGCGGAACCCACCACGACCTCGCGCTGATGTTCCACGAGCTCAATGAAGCCTGGTTCGAATCGAAGGTCGACGCGCGCATCACGTGGGGCGCGGTGCCCGCGAAAAAGCGTCGGCGTTCGATTCGCCTCGGCACCTACGCCGAGCGCGAACACTTGATCCGCATCCACCCCGCACTCGACCAGGCGTGGGTTCCCGACTACGTCGTGCGCACCGTCGTCCACCACGAGATGCTGCACGCAGCGCTTCCCGCGGTGATCGTCGGGGACCGGAAGATCTTCCACACCCGCGAATTCCGTCGGCGCGAACGCGCGTTCCCGGAGTTCGAGCGGGCGACGGCCTGGGAAGACGCGAACATCGACCGCCTCCTCCGCGGCATTTCGCGCTGAGGCCCCGGCGAGTGCCCCGGGGGCCGCCTAGGCGAGGTCGGGGAACAGGCGCGCGAAGGCGTGGGCGCCCGTCGTTTCGGTGCGCGCCGCGCCGACGACCACCGCATGGGCGCGATGCGGAGCGAAGAGGTCACCCGCCACCGCGCGCACATCCTCCGGCGTCACCGCCCGCACACGCTCAAGCAGTCGCTCGAACGGATCTTCGATGCCGAAGAGCGTCTCAACGCCGTGGTAGTGCATCATGGCTTCGGCGTGGTCGAGGGTGGCGAGCAGGTTCCAGAGATGCCGGTTCTTTGCCTGCTCCACTTCCCGCTCCGTGGGGCCATCGATGCGTAGTTCGCGCACGATGCCCGCAAACTGATCGAGAATCGCGGCCACCTTGTCGTGGTTCGCCGCGGCGCCGAAGTCGAACACGCCCGCGTCCTCGTAGGTCTCGGCCGACGCAAAGGCGTCGTAGGCGAGCCCCGTGTCTTCGCAAAGGCGCCGGAAGACGCGGGTGCTGAGGCCGTCGTCGAGCACGCGCGAAAGCACGTGGAGCGCGATGGCGCGGGGATCGCGCTGCCCGAAGGTGCGGAAGCAAAGTCGCACGTCCGTCTGGCTGCTGCGACGGGTTGCGTGGAAGTACCGCGACCCCAGGGTGTCCGCCGGGGGGGCGCTGATCTCGGCGTGGTTTCCCGGGGGCAACGCGCCGAAGGCCGCCCGCACCACCCGAAACGCCTCCTCCGCGGCGAGGGGGCCGGCCACGGAGACCACCTGGTTCCGTGCGCCGTAGTGGGCACGGTGGTGCCGCTCGAGGTCCGCCTCGGTGAACCGCTCGATCTGGGACGCTTCACCGGTGATCTTGAACGCCAGCGGGTGGGCGCCGAAGAGCAGCCGCCGTGAAAGGTTCTCGACGTCCACCTCGTGCCCCTCTTCGTCGAGGTCGCCGAGGATCTCCTCCGCCACGATCTGCTTTTCCGTCTCGATGTCGCCGAAGCGTGGCGTGCGAATCGCGTCGCCGAGCAGCGTCAGTCCGGCGGCGAAGTTCTCGGGGGGCAGCGACAGGTCGTAGACCGTGAAGTCCACGTGCGTCGCCGCGCGGAGCGATGCGCCGAGGGACTCGACGGCAAGGTTATAGTCGTAGGGCGTCGGGTGCGCTTCCGTTCCGCGGAAGAGCATGTGCTCGAGAAAGTGACTCAGACCGTTGGTCGAAGGGTCCTCGTAGCGCGAACCGACGCGCACGAACGTTCCCACGGACACCGTGTGCAAGTGCGGAAGTTCGGTCACCACCACACGCAGGCCATTCGGCAGCGTCGTGCGGTGAACGTTGGGGAGGTCGATGGGCTTCAAGCGCACCGGCGACGCGTGGGCGCCATCACGAGTTGGATTCGGCTTCGAGAACGGCGCTCACGTCGATGCGAAGCTTGCCGGCCTTGTTGGCGGCGGCGCGCAGCGCGAAGAGATGAAGCTTGACCGCTTCCTCGCCCTTGCGGCGGCGGAGGGTATCGGCCACGCGGGCCTTGGCCTCGTCGGTGAAGTCCTCTTCCTTCGCCAGGGTGCGCTCCTTCAGACGGTAAACGACGTAGTCCTGGCCGAGCTTGAGGGGCTCGCCCGCGAGGGGCGCCGCCTCGTCCATCGAGAACGCGGCCTCGACGAGGGGCGCGGCGTTCACGCCGGAGATGGGCGAATCGGTGCGACCGAAGGAACCCGTCTCTTCGGAGCGAGGAGCATTCGTGAGCTCGTCACGCGGGTCCACCTCATCGGCGGGCGCCTCTTCGCCGTCCTTGAGCGGCCGAAGCCCCGCGAGATCGCGGTCGAGGCTGGCGAAGGTGTTGCCCGCGCGGAGGAACGCGAGCGCCTTGTCCGCCGCCGCCTTCGCGAGCGCGTCGGCCTTGGCGTCGCGGGCGAGGCGTTCGGCAATCTCGTGCTTTGCCTCTTCGACTGGCACGTCCCCTTCGCGGAATCGCTCGGCCTTGAACACGTAGAACCCGCCCGGGCCCTCCACAACTTCCGACACCTGGCCTTCGCCGAGGGCGAACACCGTTTCGTCGAACGGGGCCGGGCGCCGATCCTTCGGCGTGAAGCCAAGGTCACCGCCGCGCGCCTTCGTGTCCTTGTCGTCGCTCACGTTCTTCGCAAGGGAAGCGAAGTCGGCGCCCGCGGCCGCCTTGGCGCGCGCGGCATCGGCCTTCTTCTTTGCGGCGGCCTTCACGGCCTCGTCTTCGCCCTCGAAGGCGAAGAAGATCTGTCGCGCCTTCACCTGCTTTGCGAGCCCCGTGTAGCGCTGCTTCTGCGCCTCGTACTGCTTGTCGACCTCTTCGGCATGGGCCGCCTGCCAGGCGCCGATTTCCGCGTCAGAGAGCTCCGCCTTGTCGAGGTAGTGGCTCGGCGAGAAGCGCACGTAGTCCACGTTCGCGCGGTCCGTCTCGTCGGCGAATTCTGCCCAGATCTCCTCGGGCGAAACGCGCACGGACGCGCGGATCACGTCGCGCATGTGCTCGGCAAGGATCTCGTCGGCCTGTGCCTTCGCGAACTCGTTCACGCTACGGCGGAGCTGATACTGAATGCGATTCTTGAGGAGCTTCTCGTCGAAGTTGCCCTTGTCGTCCTTCACGTCGAAGCCGAGCTCGCCCTGCGGGAGGCTCGGCGGCGCATCGGTGCTGACCGTGACGTAGAGCGTGTTCTTCTCGATGATGCGGCGAAGCGCGTCTTCGTTCGAAATGCGGAAGCCAAGTTCCTTCGCTTCACGTGCGAGGAGCGCGCGGTCGATCAAGCCGTTGAGCACCACCTCGTCCAGGCGATTGGCGCGGCGCACATCCGCGGACTGGCGGTCGAGGCCAAGGAGCGTTTGGTACGAACGAAACTCGCCGACGGTGATCTTCGAGTCGTAGACGTCCGCCGCGAGCACCTTGCCGCTGCCGCCCGTGGTGCAGCCTTGGGCCTGGGGTCCACCGAACTGCAACGCGAACACGAAGGCGAGCAGAAGAACAACGAAACCGACGACGTATTTGCCGAGCTTTTCGGCGATGGTTTCCAGCATGAAATGCCTCCGTGGGGCCTCGAAAGGGCCGCGAACATAGAAGAGGCGCCTGGCCCCCGCAAGGCACGGGAAAATGCCGCCCGGGGGCCGCCCATTCGACCCGGCCCTACTGGGAGGCGTACCAGCGGCGGCCCTTGCCGAGCACGAACTTCTTGAGCTCGGCGGGCACGCGCAGCATCCACTTCTGGACGGTGGGCTGAATCATCCCGGCGAGCATCCCGTGACCCACGTCCGCGAAGACGCCGAAGCTCACGAGCGTGCGGCCGTCGCTGTAGGGGGTCACCACAAAGAAGCCCCACCCCTCGTCGATGTCGTGCCCGCGGTTCTTGTCGAGGCGGAACTCCGCCGTCCGCTCGCCGTGCTCGACATGCATGCGCATCGTGTAGTCGACGCTGAGTGGTCCGCGTTCGTGACGGATGGCGACGAACGTCTCGTTGCGTTTGGTCCCGAGGACCTTCGACTGCTTGGCTTCGGGGATGAAACGCCAGTAGTTGCCGTAGTCGGTCACGGCGCGCCAAACCGCCTCCGTCGGAAGGTCGACGACCTGCCATGCGAGTCCACCGATGAGCGTGAGGTTTCCGCGGCGCCGTGCCTCGGGTCGTACGACGAGCTCGCCGCGGAAGAGCTTGGCCTTCTCTTCGGCGGTGAACTGACTTTGGGCCGACGCGGTGCCGACCCCACCGAAGGCCACCACGGCGACGATCCATCCCGCGCCGATTAGGCGCATGAGGGGCTGGCGGAGCGCGCGCATTGTGTTCCAGACTGACATCGCAATCCGGATCTTCAAAGGATGTTCCGAACAGCGCAATCCTTCGGGGAATTGGCGGCGGTGTGGGTGTTCGTCGCCCTCGCGCCGTGGGCGGTGGCCCATGCGCAGTCGGGGGGGCGCGAGGTTCGCGCGAATCCGCCGACAGGCGCGCCGATCGAGCGGACGTTCCGCGGCACCCCCTTGGCCTGCGGACCCCTCGCGATCGAAGTGCGCGATGGCGAGGTGGCACCGCCACGACCCCGTGTGCTCGGGTGGGCGGCCGCCTGCGAGGCGGAGCGCGGCAGCGTTCCACGTGCGCGTGTGGCTCGACTCGCGGAGGTCGAGGGGCGGCTTCGGGAGGCGCGGGCGGCCCTCGCGCGCCTCGATGAAGCGGCGGCGCTCCGCACCCTCGCCGAGGGAATTCGTCTCGCCGAAGAACTCGCCGATGTTCCGGGCACGGCGGGCTGGCTCGCGGAGCTTGAGCTCCAACTCGGGCTGGCGGCGGCGCAGTCGGGCCTC
The DNA here is from genome assembly GCA_041389625.1 of Polyangiales bacterium. Taxonomy (GTDB): domain Bacteria; phylum Myxococcota_A; class Polyangia; order Polyangiales; family JAWKRM01; genus JAWKRM01. The sequence goes on along the minus strand of JAWKRM010000005.1, from coordinate 120,846 downwards.
GATGCGGTGGCTCGAGACGCATTCCGGCGAGCCGTCGGATTCGATCCCGAGCGCCGTGTGGAAGCGGCGGAGGCGCCGCCCTCGGTTCTCGAGATGGCGGAGGCGATCTCGCGGGCGCGTCGCACGACACCGTACGGCAGCTTCGATGTGACCAGCTCCGCGCCCGGCGCGCGTGTGTTTGTGGACGATGTGGATGCCGGGCTTTTGCCTGCGCGAGTTCGCGTGCCCGTGGGTCGGCATCTACTGCGCGTGGAGGCGCCGCTCCACGTAACGTTCGGTACCGTCATCGATGTGTTCGAGGGGGATCGTGCGCCCATTGCCGTGCCGCTCGCCGAGTCGCTTGACGTGGGCGCCGTGGACGCGCTTCTCGAAGCGGCGGCGAATGCGCGCTTCGGCGGCATGGTGGAAGCGTCGATGGACCTCGGGCGCTCCGCGGGCCTCGACGTCGCGGTGCGTACCATCGAGACGCACGGGTCACGGGCCATCGTGACCGAATGCGACGCATCCGGTTGCGCACCGACGACGCACTCGACCGCGGCGGACGCACACGACCTGCCGTCGCGCGACGCCCGTCGGGACCCGGGCGCCATCACCGGCGCGTACGCCGCCCACCGCGCGTGGCTTGCGGACACACCCGAAGCGCGGCGTGCGGCTCGACCCTGGTACGAAAGGTGGGAGCTGTGGGTGACCACGGCCGTCGTGGTGGTGACCGGCGCGGTGGCGATCGGCCTCGGAATTTCCGACGAACCCAAGGAACAGCGGAGCTTGGTGCTCGAAATCCCCGATCCCGGTGCGGAGGCCACCTCCGCGACCCATTGATTTGTTTCCTCCGACCAGATGCGTCGGTTATCCTCGTCGGCGACGTTCGTCGACACCGCGACGAGGCATCGTCCCAACGAAGCCCAACGAAGAAGGGAACGCCGTGACCGAGCCCGAGACCCAGCCGTCATCCGGAGGAAACGCGAAGTACGCCATCATCGGCCTTCTGCTCTTCGGAGGCGCGTTGGGGGCGTATTTCCTGATGGACAACGAAGCGCCGCCGGCCGAAGCGCCGCCGCCCGAGGCGCCCAAGCGCTCGACCGCCCTGGCGGAGCCCGAGATTGAGATTCCCGATCCGGTGCCGGATGCGGGTCCCGACACGGGCGCGCCGAAGCCAAAGATTGTCTACAAGTACGTGAACTCCGAGTGGGCGTGCGCCGGGCAGCTTGAGCCGGCGGCCGCGAAGTCGGTCATCCAGGCCAACAGCCGGCAGATCCGTTCCTGCTACGAGCGGGCGCTCAAGAACAACAACCAGCTCCAGGGCAAGGCCGTGCTCCAAGTCCGCGTCGACAAGGGCGGCAACGTCGCCGGCGTGCGCGTGGGCGGAACGCTCAAGGACGAGCAGGTTTTCGCGTGCATGCGACAGCTCGCGAACACGTGGAAGTTCGGCACGCCGACCGGCGGCGGGTGCGCCGTCGTGCAGGCGCCCTTCGACTTCAAACCGCAGAACTAGGGGCGGCGTTTCTGGCGTCGCCGTCTGGCCTCGTCGCCTGATGGCGACGATCGCGGCGGCGTTTCTGGCATCGCCTGCCGACGCAGGCGATCGCGGAGTTGGCTGGTATCGCGATCGGGGGGCGTGCGCTTTGCGCGGCGTTGCTTTGCAACGTGGGGGGGGAGTTACTGGGGCGTGGGGGTCTTTGTGATGGTGGGGGGGGTGCGGGTTAGGTCGGCGACGACGGCGGTGGTTTGACCTTCGATGGTGACGACGGTCGTGCGGGCGCTTCGGCCGAGGGGAGGGCATTCGAACTCGACGGTGTGGGTTCCGGGTCCCACGGGGGTTCGGCGTCTTGGTGTCACGCCGACGTCGCGACCGTCGATGCGCACGCGTGCCCAGGGCATGGCGTTGAGGGTGAGGGCTGCGCCCGCGCCGGCGGCCGTGCTCGACGGTGCGCCATTGCGCGTCGGGTGCGTATCGCCCGCGGCCCTCGGACTGGTGTTCGCTGGCGTGGTGCTTCCGGGCGTCCGTGCCGTGGCGACGGTGTCGGCGCCGACGGTCGGGTTCTCGTCGGACGCGTGTTCCTCCGGTGCGCCTTTCTCCGGCGCGTTCGCGGGGTCCATGCGGTTCCCGTGTGTTGCTTCGGTGGCGGCGGAGGTCGAGGCTTGTGGCGTGGCGGCGGCGTGTGCGTCGCGTGTCGATGGGGCACGCCGCGCGCCCTCGGGCCCGGGGCGTGTGATGGCGAACGCGATGCCAAGGACGGCGATGACGGCGATCAACGCGGCGGCCGCAGCCGGGCGCTTTGACGTGCTCCCTCGATTGGATTCGCCCCGCGCGTTCGACGCTCCCTGCACGTTCTCCGTCTCGCCGGAAGACGCCGACGCGCCGCGCCCTGGGATTCGCACGGTGCCGGCGGGCGCCGGGCCGCTTGCGGTTGGCTCCGCGCGGGTCGATGCGGACGCACCCGACGTCAGCCACGCGTCGAGTGCGGGGCTCGTGGCAAGGGACTTCGCCTCCGCGCGCCCCGTGGCGGAGCCCGACGGCGGCGGGGTGGAGCGGGGGCGGTGTGCACGTCGCGTCGCCGCGTCGGCCCGTGCGCCGAGGGCGGCGGCGACGCCGGCGGGGTGGGTGCGGCCAAGCCAGCTGCGGAGCTCCGCCGCCACGTCCGCCGTGTTCGCGGGGCGGTCGTCCGGTTGGCGCGCGAGGAGACGCATCACCGTATGGGCGAGTTCGCCCGGCACTTCGCATGCGGGCGGCAGGCTCGGTTCCGGCCCCGAGAGAAGGGCCTCGCGGCTCGCGTCAATGGTCTTCCGGAGGAACGGCGCGTCGCCGGAGAGCGCCTCGAAGAGGACGGCGCCAAGGGAGAACAGATCGCTCCGCGCATCCACGACCCCACCCGTCGCCTGCTCGGGCGCCATGTAGCCGATGGAACCCATGACTTCGTCCTGGGCGCCTTCGGTGGCGCCGGTCGCGATACCAAAGTCGAGCAGGCGCACGTGGCCCCGTGCGTCGACCATGATGTTGCGCGGTGTGACGTCGCGGTGGATGAGCGCGAACTGACCGTGCGCATAGGCGAGGGCATCGGCGATCTGCATGCCCACGTGGGCGACGAGCGGCGCGTCGAGCGGGCCCTCCGCGAGGATCGCTTCGAGGGTCGCGCCCTCCACGTACTCCATCGCGAGGAAGTACGTGCCATCCACCACGCCGAGTTCGTAGACGGGGACGATGTGCGGATGGCTCATGCGAACGAGCGTCTTGGCTTCGTCGACGAACATGGTGACAAAGCGCGGGTCGCGCGCGAGCTCGGGTCGGACCTGTTTGACGACCAGCCGCTTCTCGAAGCCGCCCAGGCCGACGAGCCTCGCCGAGTACACGCGCGCCATCCCGCCTTCGGCGATCTGCTCGTCGAGCAGGTACTTCCCGAAGGGGGTGAGCGCGCGCGGCGATTGCGCGTCGGATTCCATCCGTGAAATCATACCGGCTTCCGCATGCAGAGGTGTGTCACCGCGGTGGGGGTCGCGATCGTGCTCGCGGGCTGCGTGGAAGCGGCGCCCGAGGTCCTTGAGGGCCGCGTGGCGCTCGGCTTTGCGCCGGGGTGCCGACCCGCGGGGGCCCTCGAATCGGTGCGGGTGACGGCGCTCGGGGATTTTGCTCCCAGGGAAGACGCGGTGGAGGTGCTCGACGGCAAGCCGGGGGCGGTGCGGCTCGACGGTCTGCCGTCGACGAGCACGGCAGTGTCGGTGTTGGCGTTGGCCGAAGGTGGCAGCTGGCGTGCGGGGGCCACGGCGGCGTACCACTATCCCGAGGGTGCTGAGCGCGCGTTGCTGCTGCCGCTCGCGCGATCGTGTCCGTTGGGGGACCCGGGGGCCACGGTGGAGCCGGGGGCGGTGGCGGTCGCGCTACCGGCGGGCGGTGCGATGGTGACGGGCGGCCTCGTCGACGGTCTCGCGTCGCGGCGCTCTTGGTATGTCGCGCCCGGTGAAACCCTGGCCACCGTGAACGCCGAAGGGCTCGCGGACCGGCGCGCCGGTGCAACCATCAGCGTGGTCGATGGGCGAGTGTGCGTGCTTGGCGGCGTCGCCGGCGACGCGGGCCCCGCGCATGACACCTTCGAAATGTTCGAGCTCGGTGCGAAGGGCCCGTCGGCGGCGGAGCGCGGGTCCTTTTGCCGCGGGGATGCCGAGTGCGTCGGCAGGGTCGATCATGGGGCCGTCGATCTTGGTCGCGGTCGTTTGCTGGTTGTGGGCGGCCGCGCGGAGGCGGCGGGAACGCCCCTCGACTCCGCCTTCGTGCTCGACGTGCGATCGGGGGCGGTGGATACCGGGATCGCGCCCCTGCCGAATGCGCGCGCGTCGGCCGCCGTGGTGCGCCTCGACGACGGGACCGTCCTCGTTGTCGGCGGCGCCGGCACGGGCGGTGGGGCGACGGGGACCGTCTACGCCTACGACGAACTCGCGCGCAGCTTCGACGAGGCACTCGATGCGGACGGTGACGCGCTCGGCGTGGCGCCGCGTACGAGTGGCGTGGCGGTTCCGCTCGAGGGTGCGCGTTTCGCTTGGTTCGCCGGTGATGGTTCCGCGGCCGACCGCCGTACCGTGTCCGTGTACACCCGACTCGCGCCCGACGCGGGGGTCCCCGTGTTTCGTCGTACCGATCTCGACGGCGTTCTGCCCGTGGCGCTCGCGGGCGCGCGGGGCGTGGCGCTCGGCGGCAGCTCGCTCCTCGTGATCGGCTTCGATGGCTCCGACGCACGCGCCTTCGTCGTCGATGTGGGCGCGGCCTCGGCGCGGGAAACGGAGGCCTCCCGTGCGGCGGCCATGGTCCTGGGTTTGGCGGACGGCGCCGTTCTCGAGATCAACGCGGACGGCGCGTCCCTGCGGCGGGAATCCCTCGCGCATCCCCTCGATGCGCCGCCGAGCAGCTACCTGCCGGGCGGTGCGAGCGACCTCGCCTTCGATGCGGAGGGCCATTGGGATGCCTCCGGCGATACCGTGGTCGCGAAGGCGGACGGCGCCCGCGCGCTCGTGCCCGTGCTGCGGTTCGGGCGCGTGCGGGTCGAGATGGACGCGGACGCGGGCGCCGAGCTTCTGCTTTCGCCCGACGGCGCGGCGCCCGTCGTGGTGGAGTGGAACCCGGGCGAGGTGGCCATCGGGCTCTGCCGTCTTCCGCGCGAGGACGGCGCCGTCGTTCGCATCGAACGCGATGCGGGCGCGGTGCGGATGGATGCGGGTGGGGCCACGCGAACCTGCCAGGTGCCCGAGCTCACGGGCCGCGCCGGCGTGGGTCTCCGGGCACGGCGTGGCGTGGCGGTCCGAACGCTGCGCGTCGATCGCCTCTAGTGTTCACGTGTGGCCCCCGCGTCCGGCCCCGCGGTTGATTCGAGCGAAGGGCGGTTCCAGAGAGACCCCGTCCTCCCCCCTTGCTTACGGCGGCCGGGCCGGTGCGCTTTATGTGCGCGGGGGTGGGCGCCCACTCGGCACCCTCGGATGCCGGTGATTTCTCGGGCAATTGAACCGGTTCCGGTGGTTTGGTAGAGGGTGCCCATGAACCAGCGGCCCACGCCCGGCTCGGCATCGACGGTGCTTCCCGACATGACCCTGGAGCGGCATCTGCTCGACCGGCAGCGCCTCGCACCCCATGCGACGGGTGATTTCACGGGCCTCTTTCAGCAGATCTCCCTCGCCGCGAAGATCATCCACAGCCGCGTCCACCGCGCTGGGCTCGCCGGCGTGCTCGGTCTGACCGGCAAGACGAACGTGCAGGGTGAAGCCGTTGCGAAGATGGACGACTTCGCGAACCGTGCCCTCGTGCACAGCGTGGAGGCCGGCGGGCACGTCTGTGTCATGGCGAGCGAGGAGGAGGAGGAGATCATCCCGGTGCCGCCCGAGTACCCGGCGGGCAAGTACGTCCTGCTCTTCGACCCGCTCGATGGGTCGGGAAACATCGACGTCAACTCCACCATCGGCACCATTTTCTCGGTGCACCGCCGCGTGACATCGGAGGGCCCAGGGACCCTCGAGGACTGCCTACAGCGTGGTCGCGATCAGGTGGCGGCGGGCTACGTGATCTACGGCTCGTCGGCGATTCTCGTCTACTCGGATGGTGCCGACGTGTTCGGCTTCACGCTCGACCCGCAGGTGGGCGAGTTCTTTCTGTCGCATCCGAACATTCGCATTCCCGAACACGGTGACACGTACTCGATCAACGAAGGCAATCGTCACAAGTGGCGTGACGGCGTGCGCGCGTGGGTCGATTGGATCAAGACGCCGGATGCGGCCCACGGGCACCCCTATGGCCTTCGGTATTCGGGGGCCATGGTGGCCGATTTCCACCGGACGCTGCTCCGCGGGGGCGTGTTTGCGTACCCGGGGGACACGCAGCGCGCGGAGGGTAAGCTTCGCCTTCTCTACGAGTGCGCGCCGCTGTCGTTCATTGCCGAGGCCGCGGGTGGCCGGGCCATCGACGAGCGCGGCGCGCCCATCCTCGACATCGTTCCGACGAAGCTCCATCAGCGCACGCCGCTCTTCATTGGCAGCGCGAAGGACGTGGAAGCGCTCGTGCCGTTCCTTGGCCGAGCCGGCTAGCGCGTGAACGAAAGGAACACCGCGCCGCTCGTCGGTTGAATGCCCGGCGGCGCTTCGAGGTTCGGACCCACCCAAGCGAACACGAAGCTTGGTGCGGTACCCGTGATTTCGTGTTTCCCGGCGGAGAGGTGGATGGGCTTGCGCGGGTCGGTCGGCGTGCCGTCGACGTTGATGGTTCCGCCACCGCGATTGGCCTGGAACAGGTACCGACCCGTGCGAACGATTTCGACCTTCTTGCCGTTCTCGCCGAGCTTCCGGCGCATGCCGAGCAGGTGGAAGTGGGGATCGATGGCGAGGTAGTGGTCTTTGAGGAACTGCTTGTGTCGCTCGGTGAGCCAGTCCCATCGGTAGTTCGTGATGACGACCGGTGGGGCGTGTCGCTGGAGGTAGTAGCGAAACGTTTCGCGTTCGCCGTGCACGTACTTGGTGCGGAGGGACGAATGGAGCAGCCAGTCGCGTCCCGGGACCGGGCGCGTGAGCACCATGCCCACTCCGTCGATCACCGGATCGTGGGCGCCGGTGACCGCCTCGGCCGCGCGGATGTAGCTGAGCTGCACCTCGTTGGTTTGGGACATGTAGCGCGTCTTGAACCGAAGAACGCACCAATCGGCGCCTTGCACGAGGAGGAGCGCGACGATCACGACCGTCGGTAGCCTGAGCCCCGACTCACGCAACCGATGCAACGACTCGAGCGCCGACAGAAGCAGCACCCCTGCGATGGCGAGGAAGTTGTACGGAAACGGCGTGGGGTTGATGGCGAACGCGAGCATGGAGAACGCGACGAAGCATGCGGAGACCATGCTCGTCGTGATCGCTTGGCCCCGGGTGCGCTGGATGTCGCGCCAGGCGAAATAGAACACCAACGCGGAGAGACCCACCGTGAGCGGCGGCGGACGGTGGAGCCAGCGAATGATGCTGAACGTGTCGAGGCCCGTGACGGCGTCGCTTGAGGTCGTGAGCCAGTGCAGATACATGCTGGCGCTTCCGCTTAGCCAGAGCGTGACAACGACACCGAGCACCGCGCAGCACGCGCCCAGCAAGTACCAGAGCGCCGGCGCCAGCCTTCCTCGCCAGACCCGCCACGGATCAAGCGGGTTTGCGATGACAACGAGCAGGAGCGTGTAAAGCACGGCGTAGACCGCGCCCTTGATCGTGCTCAGCGCCATGAGCGTGAGGAGGAAACCCGCGGCGCCGTAGAGCCGCTTCGACGTGCCCGGCGATCGCACGATGCGCTGCGCGATCCCGTAGGTGAGGAGCTGCACCGTGAGAATCAGCGCGTCGTGGCGAATCTCAAAGCCGTACCGCCAAAAGATGTCTGTCAGGGTGCCGAGCCACAGCACGGCCATGCGACCCCACGGCGATCGAAAGTGCGGCTCGGCCCACACGAGCAGCAATAGATTGAGGACCAGAATCGCGCCAAACACCGCCCTGAGCGCGTGCATGATCGATTCGGTGTCCGTGCGAAACGCGAGTGCGACCGGCGTGAGCCAGACCTGCCACGGTGCCGCGGACGTTGCCCAGTTCTGTCCGCGCATGCCCGAGAGGAACGTGATGTTCGTGGCGTTCTGAAATTCATCGACCTGAAACTGCCGATGCAAAACGAGGTCCACGCCGAACCAAAGGACAAACGCCACCCAAAGCGTGCCCACCAGCCACAGCCACACACGGTGGGCGTTGGATCCGGTGATGGGCCCCGACGCATTCGTGTCGTGGGAGCTTGGCGGAGCGTCTGCCATGGGCGGCCGGATAGTACACGCGGCGGTCCGGACTGCCTCCGCGCAAGGCCCATTTTTTGACCGGCGATCGCCGCTGCCGTACCGATGGAGTTCCATGCGAATTGCCTTCCCGCGGCTCGGTAGGCCCCTCCGTTGGGGCGGATCGGCGTTGCTCCTGGGCGGCATCGTCCACGCCATGGTGACGCGTGGCTGGTGGACCGACATCGTTGAGCGTTCGAAGACGCTGCGGGTGGAATGGCTCTTCGTCGCCGTGCTCCTGCACGCCGCCGCCATGGGGCTCGGCGTAACCCGTTGGCGCGCGCTGCTCGGCGGCGAAGGGATTCGGCTGCGCGTGCCGTGGCTCCTTCGAACCTACCTCGTCGGTCGTTTCGTGGGCGCCTACACACCATCGACCGTCGGTCTCGATGTGTACCGCACCATGTGCGTGGCGGAGGTCGTGCGGGAACGCGCGCGGCCCGCCATGATCATCTTCGTCGAAAAGCTCCTCGGGTTTCTCGGACTCGCCCTCGTTGGGTTGGCGACGCTCCCCCTCGGCGCCTCGCATTTCGTTTCGGGTTCGCTGCCGTGGGTTCTCGTCGCGGTGGTCATCGTGTCGAGCGGCCTCCTGGCGGTGGCGTGTCGACCCGCGGTGCTGGCAAGCCTCGTCTCGAAGCTCCCTTCGCGTCTCTCGTCGCCCGCGCTCCGTGTGCTCGAAGGTGTTCGTCTCGGGGGACTCGACCGGCGCCAGCTTCTCGGGGGCGTGGCGATCAGCGCGCTAGGGCACGGCGCGATGGCGAGCGTGTTCTGGGCGACGGCCCGGGCGCTTGGCGTGGATCTCTCCGCCGGCGAGCTCATTCTTGTGGGAACCGCGATCATTCTCGGGACACTGCTTCCGATCTCCGTGAGCGGTTTCGGCGTGCGGGAGGGGATCGCCATCATGCTGCTCGGCATGCGCGGCGTGCCCCAGGCCGACGCGGTGCTCGTGGGCGTGCTCGGTTACGTGACGGGGCAGTCCATCGCGCTCCTTGGTGGGCTTCTCACGCTGGTTCCGAAGCCCGAGCCCCGCCGAGTGGCCACGCGGCAGGTGATCTACGTGGGCCCCGAACGCCGGGGTTCCGTGCTGCGCGCCGAATCGGTCTAGCCCCGTCGGGCCGCCGAGCCCGGTTGGCCCGGACCCGTTGCGCTCAACCGGAGAAGCTCGGCGTGTCCTTCGGGACGAACGATCCGTCTTCCGACACCCAGAGTTCGTGAACTTCGCGTTCCTTGCCCTTGCGGGTCGTCTCGACGATGCGGCTGACGCGGGGTTTGCCTTCGTCGGTCACGTCGAGCGCCACGAGTAGCTGCACGACCTCGGCCGTCAGGCTGGCCGCGTCATCGTGGGAGAGCGTGCTTCCGCGCCGCACCAAGGACGGAAGCGACGACAGCGCCTGCTCGGTTTCCGCGTGCACGCCCACAAGGTTTCCGGGGCGTCGCGTCGAGAGCACGGAGAAGACGTCGTAGAGTTCGCCGCCCCGCACGTCGTCGATCACCAGGCGATCGGCCCGGAGCTTCGAGGCCTGTCGCACGAGTTCGCCGAGGCCCGGACCACCGAGCCGCTGGCCGGCCGCGAGCGAAATCACCTGCTCGCGGTCGAAGGGCAGATCGGGCACGTCTTCGACCAGAACCACGCGTTGGGTGGCGTCGATGAAGCTTGCGATGGCCCCGAGAACGGTCGTTACGCCGCTTCCCGCGGGACCCGCGACGACGATGTTCCGTCGGGCGAGCACGGCGGTACGAAGGAGCTCGAGCATGTCGCCGTTGAGCACCCCGAGGCGAACCAAGTCGTCCGCGTTCACCTCGGCGGACATGCGCCGAATTTCGAGGACCGGCCCGCGAACGGCCACGGGCGGGAGGATCACCGTCACCTGGGGCCCGTAGGGCAACGTGGCGCGGTACACCGATTCGTTGAACGACGGTGCGATGCCCGCCTGGGCCACGAGTCGAAGGCCGATGGTGGAAAGCATTGCGCCCGTCGAGAAGACGAGCCCCGTCGACTTGAGACCGTCGCCGCGATCCGCAAACACCTGCTGTGGACCTTCGATGACAACTTCGCGAATGGCGTTGTCGGCGAGGAGGATCTCGAGGGCGCCGAGGCCGACGGCCTCACGAAGCGCCGCCTCGCGGAGCGCCTCCACTTCACTCGACTCGATTTCGCCCGCGCCCTCAAGCTGCGCGAGGGACTGGTCGACGGCGGATTCGGCGAGCTGTCGGCGATCGGGATCGTGCAGGCCGTCCGCGCTCACGTCCGTCAGGTCGAAGCGTGTCCCAACAAATGCGATCACGCTTTGGAGCGATCCGCGGAGTGCCTTGGTGGGTCCGCCGACGCTTGTGCTGCCGCCGCTTCGATCCGGACGCGTGACCTTGGGTGCCACCACCGGGTTCTCGGCGGTGCGCGCGACGTTTGGTCGCTCGACGGCGGGGCGGGGCGCCGTGGCCGCGATGGGATTCACGGCGGGGGGCGGAGTCGCGGCGGAAAGGGCTTCGGCGCCGCGGAGGGGCGTAAGGCCCGTGGGCAGCTGCGCGCCGGGGGAGCGCGGCGGTGCCGACGCCGGGGCCGGGGCCGGGGCGGGGGCCGGGGCGGAGGGGGCCGGGGTCGCCGCACGGGGCCGACCAGACAGCCCCGGGGGCATGGCGCCCGGGGGTGGACCGGACAGGGCCGGCGGTTCCGCCTCCATGTCCGCGATGGCCGCCGCGAAGGCTTCGTCGCCCACGGGGGGCGGCTTCGACGCGGGGAGCGGCGGCGGCGCGGACATGGGGGGCGCGGACGGTGACGGGAACGGCGGCGGTGCCTCCTCCGGTTCCTGCTCGAGGGCGAATCGTGACGACGGCACCGAGGCGGAGGCCGATGCCTGGCTGATGTCCACGGCGTCGTCCTCGTCGGCGGTGGGCGCCGACAGGGCGCCCGGCTGCGATGGGTTCGCGCGGAACGCGTCACCACCACCCGGGAGCGGCGGGGGCATGGGCGGTAGCGGGGGCGGCGGCGCCACATCGCCGGAACCCACGTTCTCGGCGCCGAGGGACGGCGCGGCCGACTCGAGCGTGAGGATGAAATCACCGACGTAGATCTTGTCGCCGCCCTTCACCACGAGGGGTGACGTGATCTTGCGACCGTTGACGTAGGTGCCGTTGGTGCTCTTCAGGTCGACGACGATGAAGCGTCCGTCCTTGAGTACGACGCGGGCGTGTCGCTTCGACACATTTCCCTTCGGCAGGATGATGTCGTTCCCCTGCACACGGCCCACCGTCACTTCGGGCTTGTCGAAGTTGATTTGGCGCGTCGCGCCACCCTTTTCGTTGATGGTGACCGTAAACATGCGAAGAGCGCTCCCCACCGTCCGGCGTGGCGGAAGCGGAAACCATTCAAGTCAGATCGGCGCTTGAAGTCAAGACAAGTGCCCGAAAACAGGCTCAAAGGAGGCGGAGCCCCGGGGGCAGCGACTCGCCGAAGACGCGGCGTTCGTCGCTGGCGTCGAGGTGCGTGACCTCGGTGACCATGCGGAGCCAAGCATCCGGTGCCCCGGCGGCCTCGAGGCGCGCTCGCACTTCGAGGCGCGAGGCTTCGTCGAGGTCGCGTGCGCGGTCACCCGAAACGCGCGCAAGCAATGTCGCCGCGAAGGCCGCCGGGGCGTCGGGGGTCGCCCAGGGAGTCGACAGGGCCGCGCGGAGCCATGCCTGCGCCGTTTCCGCGGGCACGACCCGGTGGGCGCTCCCGTAGAACGGCACGCGCGCGCCAAGTCGCCCAACCGCCCACCATGTCTGCGGGTTTTCTTTGCCGCCGCCGAGGCGCGCGACGAGCCAGTTCCCCACGCGCGACTTCTGTTCGGCGGACGGGTGCTCGAGGGATCCGGCGAGCCGCACCATGTCGTCGTAGCCGAGCTTCTTCGGACCGGACGGTCGCGTTTTCGGACGTCCGCCTTCGGGCTCGAGGTACCACTCGAGGTCCGTCAACATCGCTTCCTGCTTCGTTGCGTCAAGCCCACCCGACACACGGCGCCAAAGGATCCACCACTCGGCCCAGTTCTGTGCGTCGGGTGCGTACTGCACTCCGTCCTTCCACACGGACCAGAGCTCGCCGATGCGATAGTCGTCGAGCGGATAGCCGAAGCCCGGGCGCAGCGTGTAGCCCACGAGGTTGAACCACACGCGTTCGTGATCGCTCGACCGGCGCCGGCGTTTGACGCCGCCGAAGAGCGCGCCGAAGAGTTCGCGAAGGAGCGGCGTGTCCCAGCCGTTGCGTTCACCGAGGAGGCGCTCGAGGTCGGTGCGGAGCGTCTTGACGTCCTTCGGCCCCACGTCGTCGGCGCTCTTCCCGTAGACCCGGCGCACGCGTTCGGTGGCTTCGGCAAAGCGCGGGTGGAGTTGGCGGATCTGTCCGACTTCGCCGCCCGAGGAGGTTCCGCGGAGCTGGAACTCGAGTTTCCAGCGCTCGGACGGACGATCCGCACGCACGAGGTTCATCTCGAGGGTGCCGATCTCGGTGAGCGCCGAAACCACGTGCACCGGCACGTCCTTGCCAGTGTCCGCCGCGTCCTTCGGTGCGAGCACCACGGCGATGGGCGGCAGCATGCGGTGCCGTTCGTCGTCGAGGCGCAGCAGGTCGCCGGGGCGGTGGTGCTGCACGTCCGAGGTGGAGGACGCCACGCGGAAGCGCACGGGCTTGCCGACCTTGAGCGAGAAGGTGCGGCCCGGAAGTTCGAGTTCTTCGCCCTCCTCGGCGCCCTTCGGCAGGAGGCAGATGGCGTTCGGGGTTTCCTCGGCGGTGTCGGTGGCTCCGTCCACGTGGCCGTCCGCCCCGCCGAGTGCGAGGAAGAACGCGCGCGCCGAACCGCCGCCGATGCGAAGACCCTTGCCGCGCCTTGCGAGGGCGTAGGCCGCCGCGCCGCGAGCAACGGCGAGGGAGGGGTGTGGGTTGTCGAGCAGGCGCACGGGGGCACCGCGCCACGTCGAGAGCGTGTCGATCACGCGGTCGCGGAGTTTGTCCGCGAGGAACACGCCGCCGTTCAGGAGCACGGCGTCCGGTAATGCGAGGGCGCCATCGGCGTCGCCCACGGCATCCCGCGCCACGTCTTGATGCGTGCCGAGGAACGCGGCGAGGTGCTTGGTGATCGCGGGATCGGCCACGTAGGGCAGACCGAACTCCATCAGTGCGGAGGAGCGGCGATCGGGGCGCGCGTCGGTGCCCACTTCGGGAAAGAACCCCTCGAGGACCTGCGATTCAACTTCTTCGCGGCCAAGTTCCGTCGACTTGGTGCCGCCGATGAGCTTCGAACCCGCACCGAGGACGGTGACCGACGTGTGCGCGGGTGCGCCCTCGCGGAGGAGGAGCTCCTTCGCCGCACGGGACTGCGCCACGAGTTCGGCGAATCGCCCGGTGCCGAGGGACGCGCCCGGAGAGATGCGGGGCTCGGCATGCTTGGCGAGAAGCAGGTCCATGTTGTCGCCGCCGAGCATGAGGTGATCGCCCACGGCCACACGCGTCACGCGCAGGCCCGAGTCGCGCAGTTCGACGCGGATGAGGCTCAGGTCCGTCGTGCCGCCGCCCACGTCCACCACCACCGCGAGGCGCGAGTCCGCGAGTTCCTTTTCCGCGTCGGCGGCGTGACGGTAGAGCCAGTCGTAGAACGCCGCCTGGGGCTCTTCGACGAGTCGCACCTTCGGGATGCCCGCCTTCGTCGCGGCTTCGAGGGTGAGCGAGCGTGCCGCTTCATCGAAGGACGCGGGCACGGTGAGCACCACGTCGCACTCGGAGAGCGGCGCACCGGGGAAGCGCTCCTCCCATGCGGCCCGCACGTGGGCGAGGTAGCTCGCGCTCGCATCCACGGGGGAGACCTTCAAGACGTCCGCGGGCGCGCCCCAGGGAAGAATGGGTTCGGTGCGATCCACCGCGCCGTGGCACAGCCAACTCTTGGCGCTCGTGACGAGGCGCGACGGGACGCGGGCGCCGAGCGAAAGCGCAAAGTGACCGACGACGCCCTGTGCGAGTGTGTCGTTCGTCGGGCCCGTGCCGTCCGCGTTGGCGGACCACGGCAGCGTGCGCGCGCCCGGCGGAAGCTCGCCCTCGGCCGGGTGATACCGCGCCGAAGGAAGGAGCTCGCGCGCGGCCACTTCACCGGGGCCCACAAGGGATGGGATCGGCAGCGTGTGCACCGCCGGAAGCTCAGTCGCTTCGGCGGTGTCGGCGTAGGCAACGACGGTGTTCGTTGTCCCGAGATCGATGCCGACGATGTACCGCGGCGCGCTCATGCGCCGGTGCCACTCCGGAGGTCGAAACGGATCTTCCACGACTCGTCGCTCCCGACGGCCACCGCTTCGAGCTCAAGGGTGCCGGTCTCGTTGACGCGCGAACGAAAGCGCACGGGCACCACATCGCCGGCGCCGCGCCCATCGGCGGGGAGCGTCACTTCGATGCCGTTGAGTTCGTCGAGTTCGCCCGGCGCCCACTCCGTAAGGCGTGTGCCCACGCCGTCGTCGCGGCGTGTGGACGACGCGAAGAAGCGGAACCGAACGGCCTCGCCCACGACGAGACCAAAGGGCTGCGCAAGTTCGGCGTGCGCGGCGCCCTCCTCAAGGCCAAAGGGCGCGACGCAGAGCGCGTGGACGGGCGGCGCGAAGCCCGGGACGGCGGGCACCGCGCCCTCGACGCCCACGTAGTATGCGCGTGCCGTGCCGCCGCGGATGCGCACGCCGCGGCCTTCGCGCGCGGCCGCGTAGTAGGCGGCGCCCCGTGCGCAGGCGAGATCGAGGTCGCTCCCGGGGAGCACCTTCGCCTCAGGCACGCCAGCCGTGCGGAGCCAGCCGCCGAGGGTGTGAACGATGCGGTTCTGGAACGCGGGCGACTTGAAGACGCCGCCGTTAAACAGGACCGCCGTGGGGCGTGCGAACGCCGTGCCCGCGGGGGTCGAAGGGGGCGTGTCGCCCGCCGCGTCCGCGTGGCGCGCGAGGAACGCTGCGAGGTGCCGGGTGATGGCGGCGTCCTGCGCGTAGGGGAGGCCCATTTCCACGAGTCCCGTGCGAGCGCGGCCCGTGGGTACGGCGCCGGCGGGCACGTCGGGGAAGAAGCCTTCGAGCAACGTGCGCGTCGCTTCGAAGAGGGTGACCTCGGTGCGGATCGAGCCGCCGATGAGCTTCGAGCCCCGGGCGGGGATCACGACCGGGACGGCTTCCACGTCACCGCCGGCGGAGTCGAACAGTGTCTCCTTCGCGCCGCGGCACGCGAGGGTGAGTGCGCGCATTTGCCACGCATCGAGCGTCTTTCCTTCGGCGTCGAGCTTCGCCTTCACCACATGGGCGAGGGTGAGGTCCATGTTGTCGCCGCCGAGCAGGATGTGGTCGCCCACGGCGACTCGTCGCGGAGCGAGCTGACCGTCCTCCTCCTCGATGGCGATAAGCGAGAAGTCCGTCGTGCCGCCGCCCACGTCGATGACCAGCACGAGGTCACCCACCGAAAGGTGTTCGCGCCAGCCGTCGCCCATGCGTTCGATCCACGCGTAGAGTGCGGCCTGCGGCTCCTCGAGGAGCGTGAGCGATTCGATGCCCGCCTTCGTCGCGGCTTCCGCGGTGAGCTCGCGTGCGACGGGGTCGAACGAAGCGGGCACCGTAAGCACCACGTTGGCGTTGCGGATCGGCGCCTCCGGGTGTGCCGCATCCCACGCCCGCGCGAGGTGCGTCAGGTACCGCGTGGAGGCCTCCACCGGTGAGACGCGCGTCACGTCCTCCGCGGCTTCGACGGGAAGGATGGCGCCGCGTCGATCGCTTGCGGCGTGGGAGAGCCAGCTCTTCGCGCTCGAGACGAGCCGGAGCGGCGTTTGCCCACCGCGCTCCCGCGCGAGTTCCCCCACGAGGGATGCGCGGTCTTCGCCCCAGGGCAACGTGAGGTCGCCGTTGGCGAACTCGTTCGCGTTCGGCAGATACAGGAAGGACGCGAGCAACGGCGCCGCCCCGATGGTGCCCGGCGCTGTCACCGTGGGCACATCGAGCATCTCGACGCGCGCATCTCCGTCTTCGGCGAGCCACGCGAGCGCCGAGTGCGTCGTGCCAAGATCGATGCCGATGCGGGGCGACCCGGTCATGGCGCTGGCCCTAGAGCTCCACCTCCGCCGGGGCGACGACCTTGGCGTCGTGCTCCGCCGAAAGGCGTGGAAGCTTCACTTCGGTCACTTTCCAGCCGCGGTGCTGGAGTGTGCCCGCGAAGGGAGGCTCCCCGTGCACGTTGCCCGTGACCTTCACCTCCGCCGCAGCGAAGCCCTTCGGGAGTGTGACCTTCGAGCCTTCCGGCTCGGTGCGCACGGGCTTGAGGACAAAGTGTTCGTGGAGCGCCTTCTTCGCGCCCGTGTGGACGACGCGCGCGGCGGCGCCGATCTCCGCGTCCGAGAATTTCGAGACGTCTTCCTCGAGGAAGTCCACGAAGCGCGCCTCCCGCTGGAGGATTCCGAGGACCTGAAGCGCGGCGTCGGCGTTCGCTTCGCGGAGCACGACGGGTGGCGGGGGCGCCGATGGCGTGGCGGTCGGGGCCGGAGCAGCGGCCACGTCCGAGCCCTTCCTGCGCCCGAGGGCGAGGCCGATGCCCACGCCGATCACCAGGGCCACGCCCGCGAAAACGAAGGTTGCGCCATCCATCATCGTGGGCGGGGCGTAGCACAGATCGACGGGCCCGCTCGACGCACGAAATGGGCCCTTCGGACCGACCGAAATGGCGCGGGTCTACCCGCCCGCCTGGGGCGGTAGGTCCTTCGTTGCAAGCGACGCGTCCACGAGGTGTGCGTCGTCATCGTCGCCGTCATGCACGACGTCGAGCGCACGCTCGAGCTTTTCGAGGCGCGTGCGGAGCCGGTCGTTGTCGTCACGGAGCGCACGCACCATTTCGGCCACGGGATCCGGCAAGCTCGCGTGATCGAGCGTGGCGTCGAAGCGAGCGCGTCGGTCCTTCGAGGAAGGCACGACGCGGCCGGGGACGCCGACCACCGTGCCGCCTTCGGGGACCTCGCGCACCACCACCGACCCCGAACCGATGCGCGCGCCGTCACCGATGTGGATGGCACCGAGCACGCAGGCATTTGAGCCCACGACGACCCGCTTTCCGATCTGCGGATGCCGCACGCCGCGCTCGTTCGAGGTGCCGCCGAGTACGACGCCCTTAAACAAGATGCAGTCGTCGCCCACGGTCGCGGTCTCGCCGATGTCGACACCCATGCCGTGGTCGATGAACACGCCCTGGCCGATGGTCGCGCCCGGGTGAATTTCGATGCCGGTCGCGAAGCGGTTCGCGTGGGAAAGCAGCCGCGCTGCGAGGGGGTGTTCGTTCTGCCAGAGCGCGTGGGCGGCGCGGTGGAGCCAGATGGCGTGGAGCCCCGGGTAGGTGAGCACCACTTCGAGCTTCGATCGCGCCGCGGGGTCGTGTGAAAGGACCGCCTCCACGTCGCGCTTCATGCAGGCCGCGTGCGCCAGGGCGCGCCCGAGGAACGAGCGCCGTTCCTTGGCCTCGCACGGTGGCGAAGGCGGCGTGACGCTCGGTCGCTTCGAAGCCATGATGGGCATCGATCGTAGTGCCGCGCCCGGTCGCGGTCGAGGAATCCGCCGTGCCCAGAGGGAAAAAGTCCAAGGATCGGAAGCCCGAAGCGGCGCCCACCGGGGTGCCAGACAAGCTCGGTCGCCCCTTTGCGGAGGCGCTCAAGGGCATGCATGCCACCCTCGCCGAATCGAAGCGTGACTCGGCGGCGAAGGCCGAGGCCGCACGCCGCGCCGAGGCGGAGGCGCGGGAGCGGGCACGCCTCAAGGAACTCGGCGCTCGCGACGAGGCGGTCATGCGCCCAGGCCTACGCTGGCGTGACGCGCATGGGCGGAAGCAGCTCGCGCGTCGGTGCCGGAGCCGCCGTGCCGCAGGCTAGTGCGCATGCCCGCGCCCCGCCGCGCGCCCGGCGAACGGGAGGTCGATGTTGCGGCCGCACCGTTCAGTCCTTTTGTGCAGGGGGGCGTACGGTTTCAAGTGACGCGCGACGAGGATGGCGAAGTGAGCGCGTACCGTGCGAACCACGGGCCGCATCTCCTCAAGCAGCTTCGCGGGCGCGTGCCCGCGGAGGCGGCATCGTCCCGGCGAACGTGATGGTGGTGCAGGCGCTGAATGATTCGTCCGCGATGCCCATCGCGGGGCGCGCGGTGGTGCATCATTCCGCGAAGGGCCTCCACTCGAATCGGGCGCAGGCGTGCTCAGGGAAGCGTTGTCGACCTTCTCCGCAACGGTGCGCCGTCAGCCCATGTGCTCGCGTTTCCGGTCGGCGCGGTGGTTGCTGGACGCAACCGTGCTCGCTCTCCTCGAAATAGACGCGCCACTACAGGGCCCGCGGTGCTGCGGCGCC
Source organism: Polyangiales bacterium (assembly GCA_041389625.1). Classification (GTDB taxonomy): domain Bacteria; phylum Myxococcota_A; class Polyangia; order Polyangiales; family JAWKRM01; genus JAWKRM01. The sequence continues at coordinate 102,182 of JAWKRM010000005.1, read as the reverse complement.
GCAGCCCGGGCGCGCCTTTGGACCGCGGCGAAAGTGCGGTAATGAAGCGCCCATGCTCGAAAACGGAGCTCAGGTCGCCACGGAGATCGCCCGCGATGCGGGAAGATCCTCCTTGAGATTTGCGACAGATTTTGCTTCCGAGCTCAAGAAGGCAGGCCGACCCGGTAGACCGAGGCGGACCAGCGCGCCAACGAGTTCCTCGTGAAGAAACTCCGCGAACGGTTTCCCGAGGACGGCATCGTCGCCGAAGAGACCGCCGACCAGAGCGACGCGACACGCTTCGAGCGTTGCTGGTACGTCGACCCACTCGACGGGACAAAGGAGTTCATCGCGAAGAACGGCGAGTTCTCCGTCATGGTGGGACTCGCCATCGGGGGTGAGGCGAAGCTCGGCGTCGTGTTCCAACCCGTACGCGACAAGCTCTACCGTGGCGTCGTCGGTCATGGCGCCACGCTCCACGAGCGGGGCGAGTGGCGCGCGCTTGAGGTGAGCGAGGAAGCCAACCCGGCCAAGCTCGCCCTCGTGGCTTCGCGTTCCCACCGGCCGGCGGACCTCGATGAACTCATTCGTCGCCTCGGCATCACGAAGGAGGCGGCGAGCGGTTCGGTGGGCCTCAAGATCGGCATCATTGCCGAGCGCCAAGCCGACCTCTACGTGCACGCTTCGGACCGCTCCTCCAAGTGGGATGCGTGCGCGCCGGAGGCCATCCTGCGCGCGGCCGGAGGTCGCTTCACCGACGTGGGTGGCGCACCCTTCCGCTACGACGAAGCCGACATCAAAAACCGCCGCGGAATCCTCGCGTGCAATGCGACGGCCTACGAGAAGGTCTTCCCGGTCATTCACGCCCTCGCGACGGAGCGCGGCTTCCTTCCGAAGTAGCGCGTGGCCCGCCGACCTAGCGGTCCGGGTGCGGCACGTCGCCTCGGGCCAGCATGGCCACGAACTTCTCGATTCGCCGTGCGCGCGTCTCGGGGCGCTTCGCATCCTCCACGTGGTAGAGGATTGCGTAGCGGTTCGCGCTGCTCACCGTTGCGAAGAACTTCTGCGCCGCAGAGTTCTTCTTTAGGGCGCGCTTGAGTTCCGGGTGGACCTTGATGGTTGCGGCGCCGTCGTACGCCGCCGCCCAGCGTCCATCCCGTCGCGCGGCCTCCACCTGCGCAAGTCCTGCCGCGGTCATTTCACCCGATGCGATGAGCCGCTCCACGACGCCGCGGTTGATCTTCGACCACTTGCTTCGTTTGCCCCGCGGTGTGAACCGAATCGTGTAGAACCGTTCGTCGAGGGAGTGCTTGAGTCCGTCGATCCAGCCGAAGGCGATCGCGTGGTCGCGTGCCTCTTCGTAGGTGATCGACCTGATGCCGCTCGCCTTCTTGGCGAGCTTCACCCAGAGCGCCGTGCACCGATCGTGGTTCCGCCCCAACCAGGTTCGCCACGCCGAAACCGTGGCGAATCCGCGGAGCGGCGTGCCCCGGTGCAGTTCGCCTGTCGTCCCGCGCGGCATCGTCTTGCCCGTCATCGTACTCGGCAAAACGATGCCACAACGCGGACGCCCCCGCGTGTGCCTTGGCACTCGCGAGGGCGTTCGTGGTGGCGTTCGTGACGGTGGCTAGTTGACGTTGCCGCTGCAGTAGATGTCGGAGCGAACGATTTCGTCGGTTTGGCCGACGTAGTCCACCACGCCCCAGCACGAATAGACGCCGACCTTCCGCGCCGCCGTGGTCCGGGTGATCCCGTTCGGCCGCCAGTCGGTCCCGAGGAGCTCGGTGCGGTTTTCGTCCTCGCCCACGAAGTCCGGATGGGACGGCATGGCGAGGTAGAGGTCCAGCGCCTCCTCGCCTCGAGCCACCGGGAAGCTGCAGTGAAACCCACCCTTGAGGGTGTTGCAGAACACGTGTTGACCGAGGAATGTGCCGTCGCGGAACACCTGTCCCTCGATGAAGATCTCGGGCGAGTCGCCGAACTTCGACTCGTTGGCCACGTCCATGCCGTTCCAGACCTCTTCGGCACTGTGTCCGCAGACATCGAAGCCCACCACGTCCACACCCAGGAGCCATCGGCCTTGCCGCCGGACGACGCGTGAAGGCGAGGGACTCCATACTGGGTCCCTTCGCCCAGCGCATCCGACGGCGGCGAAGAGAACGCTGAGGAGGAGGGCGGTGGATTGGGAGAGTGACTTCATGTGGCTTCCTTTCGATGGTGGCCCTCTGGCCGGGGCTACGTTGCGCATTCGCGTCATCAACGAACTCCAGCTGTCGCAATCGCGTCACCGGAGGGCGGTTTCAGCGCGAAACGGACCGTCTGGGGCTAAATAGCTCGTCGCTTTGCCCTGACAGATCACCTCGCCCTTGGCGACCATTTCCTGGAGGAGTCGCAGGGCCCGAGGCTTGGAACTGGTGTTCCGCCGCGGCCGCAGGATTCGGCGCCGCTCCAGGCGAGGAAGGTCCGCACGCCGTTCCGTCCGCGTCGTCCGTGGGCGCCGACGCCGCGCTCAGGTGGAGTTGCGTCGACCGGAACCGCATCCGCTGTCCATGCTCCCGCTCGTGAAATCGACGACCTCAAGTTCCGGCGCGAGGCCGTAGCCGTCGCCGTGCGTCCAATCGCCGCATGGGTCGGCGGCCCGCGCAGCAGGCGACCGCCGTGTAGAGGCGGGTCGTGGGTCTGGTCGATAGGCGGCGATCTGACCAACTGCAGCAGTGCGGCAGGACTTCCGGGCCATCGGCGGTGCCTCAAGCAGTCGCCGTGAGGCCGCTCGGCAGTCGCCCCTCCGTACCGTGCTGGTGCTCCTGGATCGTGCATGTCGGGGCGACCCAGACGCGCTTGGCCGGCGTTCGCGACAGCCGTCCGGGAGCAAGCCAGCGACAGGTCGTTCTGTGCGAGTCGCTCGAGCACTGGCCCGGTGTGAAGGCCGCTGGGAAGCTCGTCGGATCGACAGCCCATCGAAGGCGCAAGCGCACCTGGCTATCTCGCTACGAAATCGTCGCCCGTTGGACACCGCGGGCGAGGCAGGGATCGAAGGGAAGCGATGGCCGCTTGCTTCGCCCCCGTGATGACCTCGCAAGTAACAGTTTCAACAACAACGAGACCTCGTCGTTCGCCAGGCGAAGGGCTTCGTCGGTACTCTTGGGCGGCGTCGGGTCCGGCCCGAGCGCACGAGGGCCGTCGCCACCAACGTGCGCACGCGCCCGCGGAAGTCGCCGTCGGCGAGCGCGATGACACGCGCACGCTCCACCATGCTCGTGGCGCGGGCCGCGTCACCCCGCATCGCGTAGAGCCATGCGAGCTGACAGGCACCACCGTCGGCCTGAAGAAGCTGACCGTGTCGGAGTCGGCAGCCGCGACGAGCTGCTCGTTCGCGGACGCATCCCCGACGCGCATGCCATTCGTACGCGAGGCGCGAGACTCGAATCGTTTCCGCGTTGGGCGTACCACCGAGCTTCTGGGCGGGTCCGTGGCGTGCTCGAACCTGGAGACCGCAAAGATCCTTCCCTGCTGGACCAACACGTGACCAAGTAGTTCCGTGGACAGAAGCTGTCCGTACCTGTGATTCGCGCGCACGGCGCGCATCGACGCGCGTGCGAGGGTTTCGGCCTTGCGTAGCCCCTTGAAGCCAGGAAACATCGCCAAAGCCCTGGGCGGCGATGGAGATGCACGCGGGGGCATTCCCGCAAACCCGCAGTTCCGCCAGCGGCGTTGCTCCGCCGCCCGCAGGCGGCCAGTGATATGTCACAGACAAAAGTTGGCTGCGGCCGGATTCGATCGACATCGCCCGCGTCGGCGATGGAAGCGGCGAGGGCGCGAGCTTCATCGAAGGCGCCCGTGAGCGCGAGCGCGCCAACGACCCACGATCGCGTCGAGTGCTGCGTGGGGCAGGCAGCGGTCAGTACTTCCTGACCGCTGGCAAACGACGAAATCTTCTGCCCGGCGTACCCGGTTTGGACTGCCTGCCACTCAGACCATCGAAGTAGACGATGAGGACGCCGATGGGATGATGAAGGCCTCGGCGATCTTTCGCTTGTCCGCGACGGCCCAATCCGAGCCGAACGAAGCATCGAACTGCGCCAGGTCAGAGGCGAGGTCACTCATGGTGCTACGGCACTCAAGGCGACCCGGCAGTTGGGCCTGTGCGCACCACGCCTCACCCTTTTCGCCCACGAGATGGAGTGCCCCGACTACTCCACCTGCCCCTCGAGCGTCACCTCTTGGCCAGTGACCCCCGTGAACACGTTGGGAAAGGGATACTTCACGGAGACCCGTTCACCACGTTGCGGCGGAGCTCGATGCGGTATCCGCCCGCGAAGGCAACGTTCGAGGCTGAAGCTCTCGAAACGGGCGCACGATACGCACCTTCCGGGTACGTGGCGCTGCCATAGTCGTCGGGGAAGGGCCGCCATCTGGGAAGGCGGTGTCGAGCGTCCGGTTCCGTGGCGGCTGGATCGTCCGCCTTCGCGAACAAGATCCGCCGCGTCGGGTTCAGGCCGCTTTCCGGGTAGGTGCTGCAGGCCCCCTACGCCGATGGCGGCAATGTGGAAACAGAACCGTCGCGATCCGCGGTCAACCACTTCCACGTCGCGCTTCAGCATCGGTAGGCCGGATAGCACGATCACGTCGCCCATCAACCGAGCGGAGCAGCGACGGGCAAACGCGTGAAACAGCTACCGAACTTGTCAGCGCATGAGGTTGCAGCGAGCGCCGCGAGTCCCCGTCACGCCGTCGGCGGGAGCGAGTGGCCGTTCGGCGTGATGGGGGTTTTCGGGAAGTCCGGGTGTTCCCGGGCGGTGTCCTCGATGGCGATCATCAGCGCGAGCACGACATCCTCCCGCCAAGCCCGGCCGACCACCTGCACGCCGATGGGGAGCCCCTCGCTCTTGGCCTCGATGGATTGTGCGCGTTTGTCGAAGCGATCCTTCGCGTCCGGGCGCTGTTCTTCGCCGGGTCGCACGCAGGTCACGGGGACGACGCCCGCGGGGCGATTCAAGAAGTTGTACCGGGCCGCGTAGGTAAAGGAGAGGATGAAATCCTTTCCCTGCCCGTGCCCGACGGCGGGCGTTGTCTGGGCGGGGCAAATCACAGCGTCGAGTTTGGCCGCATCCCAAGCCGACTGTTCGTCGCGCAGCATGGCGTCGCGCTCACGCGTGAGCGACCAGAACGCGTCGACGTCCTTCGCGCCCACGGCCTCGAGGAGGCGAGCGATGCGCTTTTCGCCCGCGAGGGACATGGTGCGTGCGAGGGCCCTGCGTGCGGGGCTCGGCATGTCCGCCGCGAGCTTGACGAGCTTCAGAGGGTCGATGATCGAATCCCCGGCAAGATGCCGGCGCACGTGCGCGCCACCGTCGGCGCTCACGGCGGCGAGGTAGAGGTAGAGCAGATCGTCGGCGTGCGGCGGCGTGTATTCAACGACGCGCGCGCCCCGTGCCTCGATGGCCTTGACGGCTTCGCGTACCGCACGACGCACGCTGGGAGAAGGCTCGATGAATCCATCGGTTTCGTAGAAGCCCACCGTGAGCCCGCCGAGGTCCACGTGGTCCGGGCGTGCGATGGGCAGCGGTGGCACCGCGCCGTCCCGCGCCGCCATGCGGCCGACATCGAGGGCGCCAAAGAGGAACGCCACGTCTCGGGCATTGCGCGCCATGGGTCCAACCTGCGCTCGAACGAATTCCTGGCCGCCGATCGACGAGCGGGAGCCCACGTTGGACCATCTTCCCGCCGTCGGCTTGAGCCCCGCCGTGCCCGTGAACGCCGCGGGCAGTCGGATGGAACCGCCGACGTCCGTGCCGAGACCGAGCGGGCTCATGCCCGATGCCAGGGACACCGCCTCCCCACCGCTCGAACCACCGGGTGCGCGCGCCGCGTTCCAGGGGTTGGGGGTCGTGCCCCAAATCGGGTTCGTCGTCTCGAGGGGTGAGAGGAGCGACTGCGGCACGTTTGTCTTCCCCAGCACGATGGCGCCCGCCGCCCGCGCCGCGTCGACGACCACCGCGTCCTCCGTCGCCGGGCGACCTCGCCAGCCCGGGACACCAAGGGTCGTGTCGACCCCGGCGATGTCGAGGCTCTCCTTCACCGTGATCGGGATTCCGTGGAGTGCGCCGTTGGCTTCGCCGCGCGCGCGTTCCTGGTCAGCACGGTTGGCGTCGGCGACGGCCGCTTCATGGAGGTCCACGACGATGGCGTGGAACGAAGGGTTCAGGTGTTCCGCGCGTGCGTGGAGTGCGTCGACAATTTCGCGCGCGGAGAGCTCCCCTCGGTCGAGCTTGTCACGTAGTTCGGTGGCGCCGAGTTCGTGGATGCGCATGGACGCTAGCGCTCCGCGGAAACGATCGCTTCTGGGATCTTCGCCAAGTCCGCGGGCGGCAGGAACGGTTCGGTGCCGGCACCGGTGACCGCTTCCTCGATCTGTGCGGTCGACCGCGCACCCACGATGGCCGTGGACACGAGCTTGTTTGCGAGCACGTAGCGGAGCGCGGCACTCGTCATGTTCGTGACGTCGCCGTGCACGAGGAATTTGAGGTTCGATACCTGCCGGAGCCGCGTTCGAAGGGCATGTCCGCTCCAGCGCTGGGCGCGGTGATCCTCGGTGCCGAAGGTCTTCCCTTCTTGCCACTTGCCCGCGAGCAGGCCGTAGGCGAGGGGGGAGCGAGCGAGTACGCCGACGCCCTTCTGCTTCGCCTCGTTGGCCACGACGTGAAGGTCCTCCGCGTTGAGCGCGCTATACGCCATGCATACCGCATCGGCGCCGGCTTCGATGACCTGCTTTGCCGCGCGGTCATCGCCGACGGACACGCCCCAAAAGCGAATCTTCCCATCTTCCTTGAGGCGAACCGCCGTCCGCATCCAGTCGTCGCGTGAGAGCACGTGTTCGGGCGGGTTGTGGAGCAGCCACAGGTCGATGCGATCGGTGTCGAGCCGGCGGAGCGACGATTCGCAATCGGAGATGAGGTCGTAGGCCTCAAACCGGGTGACCGCTCGGCCCCGCTTCCATGCGGCGCCGGCGCGGGTGACGTAAACCATTCCGTCCCGCCGCGAACCCACGGCCTTGGCCACCGCCGTTTCGGAGAAGCCGTCGCCCCAGAGCGGCGCCATGTCGAAGGTCGTCACGCCGAGATCAAGTGCGCGCGCCACCACCTCGCCGAAGATCTCCTCGGTCGATTTTCCGTGCGCCGCGTCGGGCAGCGGCCCGTAGGCCCCCGCCGCAAGCCCCCACGTTCCGAGGGCGATCTCGGACAGCTCAAGTTCGCGGGTACCAAGCCGACGCTTCTGCATGGGGTGGATGGTAACACCGGTCACCCGCCCGGCGTCGAGTCTGCGTGCGCGGACGACCCTCCGCGGCTCAGACCGAAATCCCGAAGATGAGCCCGGCGATGGTGAAGTAGACGAGCAGGCCGAGGACGTCGACGAGGGATGCGATGAACGGGGTGGAGGAGACGGCCGGGTCGAGGCCAAGGCGGCGGATGCCGAGGGGAAGGAGCGAGCCCATGAGCGTGCCGAGGGTGACGACGGCCATGATGCTCCCCGCGATGGTGACGGCGAGGGCGATGCTGCCATGGAACGTGCCAAGCAAGAACGCGCGCGCGAAGCCCACGGCGCCCAGTGCGAGCCCGAGCACGAGCCCGATGCCGAGCTCCCGCCCAAGCACGCGCCACCAATCGCGCGGACGCACCTCGCCAACCGCGAGCGCCCGGATGATGAGTGACGAGCTCTGCGACCCGGAGTTGCCGCCCGTGGCGATGATTAGCGGCACGAACACACTGAGGCCAGCGATGGCGTGGATGTTGTGCCGCTCCATGACCGTGGCCGTCAGCATCTCGCCGAGGAAGAGCACCACGAGCCAGCCGACGCGCTTCCGAATGAACGTCAGGAACGACGTTTGAAGGTAGGAATCCTCGAGCGGCATGACGCCGCCCATGCGCTGGGCGTCCTCCGTGGCCTCCTCGATGACGACGTCGACCACGTCGTCGACCGTCACGACGCCGAGCATGTTGCCCTGGTCATCCACCACCGGGAGCGCCGAAAGGTCGTACTTGGCGATTTGCACCGCGACCTTTTCCTGGTCCTCCGTGGGCGCGAGGCGCACCACGTTGGTCTCCATGATTTCCTCAAGTCGCTTGTCGGGCTCCGAGAGCAGGAGCTGGCGAAGCGACACGACGCCGACAAGCTTGTCGCCGTAGAGGACGTACACATAGTAAATGTGCTCGGTCTCTTCGCGCTTCGACGCGCGGCGCACCTCGTTGATGGCGCCTTCGACGCGCATGGACGGCTGGAGCGCCACGAACTCCGTGGTCATGAGGCCGCCGGCCGTGTCCTCGCCGTAGCTTGAGAGTTCGTGGACCTCCTCGGCGATCTGCGGCGCGGTTTCGCGCAGGTGCTCGAGGAGCGTTTCGCGTTGGTCGGCCGGCAGCTCCTGCACGAGATCGGCGCGATCGTCCGGCGCCATCTCCGAAAGGATCTCGACGGCCTGATCCTTGTGAACGGATTCGAGCACGTCGCCCTGGCGGTCGGACGAGAGGCGCTCCATGACCTGCGCGCTCATCTCGACGGAGAGCGCACGCATGATGCGCGTGACGTCGTCCGGTTCCTCGATGACGTTGAGCGCCTGCGCGAGGTCCTCCGGGTGGAGCTCCTCGAGCAGCGTGCGGAGCTCCGCCTCGGGCTTGCTCAGCCATTGTTCGCGGTCGGGGCCGGTGAGATCTTCCGGGCGCACGGCCGCGCAGTTTGGCCGAAAATCGACGTTCGGCCACCGCGAATGCGTCGTTTCGGCGTCAGCGAAGCGTCGAGGTGTCGATGCCGTAGAGGGCGCCGAATTTCGAACGGAGGTAGCCGACGAAATCATCGGTGCTGAGCGGCTTGCCCGTGGCTCGTTCCACGAGCTCGAGGGGCCGGTGGGTCGAGCCGTGGCGGTAGAGATTCTCCGTGAGCCACCCGCGAAGGGTGCCGAATTCACCGTGTGCAATTCGCTCGTCGAGGTCGGGCAGCGCGCGCCGCGCCGCCGCGAAGAACTGTGCCCCCATGACATTGCCGAGCGTGTAGCCCTGGAACGCCCCGCCGAGGAGCCCCGAGTACCAATGCACGTCCTGAAGGACCCCGTCCCGGTCGTCGGGTGCTCGAACGCCGAGGGTCGCCTGGTACGCGGCGTGCCACGCGTCGGGAAGGTCGCGTACGGCGAGGCGGCCGTCGAGGAGGCGCATCTCGAGATCGACACGCACCATCACGTGCAGGTTGTAGGTCACTTCGTCCGCGTCCACGCGAATGAGGGACGGCGTCACGCGGTTGATGGCGCGGTGGAACGCGTCGACGTCCACGTCCTTGAGGTTCTCCGGGAAGGCGGCGCGGAGCTGTGGATACGCCCAGCTCCAGAACGGCCGGCTTCGGGCCACGAGATTCTCCCAGAGGCGCGACTGGCTTTCGTGCACGCCCGCTGAGACGCCCTCACCGAGGGGCGTGCCGTCGAGCGAGGCGTCGATGCCCTGTTCGTAGAGCGCGTGGCCCGCCTCGTGCACGGTGCTGAAGAACGCATCGCCCACGTCGTTCTCCTTGGCGCGCGTCGTGATGCGGACGTCGCCATGGGCAAATTTCGTCATGAACGGGTGGTGCGTGAAGTCCTGCCGGCCGCGATCGAAGTCGTAGCCAAGGGCCTCGATGATCGATCGGCCGAACTCGAGCTGTACGGGGACCGGATACGTCCGGTGCAGGAACGCGTCGTCCGGGCTCGGTTTCGCGCCGATGGCCGCCACGAGCGGCACGAGGGCGCCACGGAGCGAATCGAAGAGTTCCTTGACGCGTGCCGCCGTCATGCCTTCGTCCGAGGCATCCATGTGCGGGTCGGCCGGATGCTCGTAGCCCGGGAAGAAGTCCGCATACCGTTGGCTGAGCTCGACGGTGCGCTCAAGGAACGGGCGCATGGTGGCGAAGTCGTTCTCGGGGCGTGCCTTGGTCCACGCCACGTAGGAGGCGGCGGCATGCTCCGAGCTTTCGCTTACGAAGCTCGACGGAACCCGGCGTGCCAGGTCGTACTTGCGGCGCGCCACGCGCACGAGGGCCTGCTCCCGCGAATCCTCCGGCACGTTCGCGAGCTTCCCGAAGAGCTCGCCCATGCGCGGGTCGGTCCGTCTTGCGTGGGCCAACTTCTCGAGCATGGCGATCTGCCGACCGCGCGCTTCGGCGCCGCCCGGTGGCATGTACGTCATCTGATCCCAGGAAAGCAGCGCGGCCGCCGAGGAGAGGTCGCTGACCTCCTGGAGCCGCGTGCGGAGCTCGTCGAGGGCTTCGGTCATGCCCCGTGCATACCACGGGAATCAGACGCCCGTGGGGACGTCCGGTATCCGCGACTTTCGTTCGACGTTCTTCCGCCACCGCAGGTTCACGATCTCCACGCCGAGCGCATAGGCCATGGCGAAGTAGACGTAGCCCTTCGGGATGTGCCGATCGAGGCCGTCGGCGAGCAGGAGCACGCCGATGAGGAGCAGGAACGACAGCGCGAGGATTTTCACCGACGGATTGTCGTTCACGAACTCTCCGATGCGCTTGGCGAAAAGCAACATGACGCCCACGGCGAGGACGATCGCAGCAACCATGATCGGAAGGTCGTCGACCATGCCCACGGCGGTGATCACCGAGTCGAGGGAGAACACGATGTCGAGGAGCATGATCTGCACGACCACGGAAACGAACTTCGCCCGCGCGCCCGGGTGCGCGCCCAGCTCGTCCTTGAGTTCCACTTTCGCGTAGATCTCGTGCGAGCTCTTCCACATGAGAAAGAGGCCGCCCACGATGAGGATGAGGTCGCGCCCCGAAATCTCTTCGCCGAACACGGTTAGGAACGGCTTCGTGAGGGCCATGAGCCACGACAACGTGAAGAGGAGCAGGACGCGCGTCACCATCGCGCCCATCAAACCGAGTCGGTAGGCGACGTTGCGCTGTTCGAGCGGAACGCGGCCGGCGATGATCGCGATGAACACGACGTTGTCGACGCCGAGGACAATCTCGAGGCCGGTGAGCGTCAGCAGGGCGACCCACGCCTGGGGGTCGGTCACCAACTCGAGCATGGTCAGGTGCCCCCGTCCGGGCCGCCGTCGTGGGGAAGGCTGCCCCGTGGCGAGCGCAGGTACACGAAGGGCGTCGACCAAAGCAGGTTCGACACGCGCGACATGTACATGTCCGCGTAGCGCTCGATCTGCCGTGCCATGTGGCTCTTGTCGTTGCCCGCGCGCATGAGAAGGCCCCAGCGCGTGTTCACGAGCTCGCCGGCCTCCTTCGCGAGGGGCGCGATGTCGCCGTCGAGGGCCACGAGTTCCGCGCGGAGACCCTGCATTTCTTGGCGGAGCTTGCCCGCGGACTCCGTGGGCTGCGGCCCGTAGCCGTGTTCCAGGCGCTGGAGCGCGAGGCGCCGGTGCGAGTAGCGGTCCTCGAGCTCGTCCTTCTTGCGCATCATCTCTGAAAGCGCGAGCTGCTTCGGCTTGAACGCCTCGAGCGCCACGAGCTCCGGTTCGAGTTCGCGCACCACGAGGGCCGTGCGCCAACGAAGGATGCTCTTCGACACGTGCACGTCCGAAAACATGTGATCGCCGACGTAGAGGATGTCGTCGCCAGGGACACCGAGGAGCTCCTCGACCATGCGCGCGTTCCCGCCGAGAAAGCACCCTTCCTTCGTAAGAGCGCGTGCTGGGCGGAGCAGGCCCTCCTCGTCCACCACCTCGAAGACCGCGTTTCGCGCCGAAAAAAAGCTCGGTTTTCCCGCGCCCACGATCTTCACGTCGAAGAGCTCGCGCCATGTCATGTCGCCCGGGAGGAACCGGTCAAAGGCGTAGCTCATGAGCGGCTTCGTGTAGTGCCACTCGGAGTTGGTGATGAGCAGCAGTGTTCGGCCCGCGTGCTTGAGGTCGAGGAGGGCGAGGGGCAGGTCCTCGTCGAGGTCCACGTAGCGGTTCGGGTCCGCGAGGATCTCCGCCTTGAGGCTCCCTTCCATGTGCGTCTCATCGATGCACGAGCGGATGATCTTGTAGAGATCCTCGTACCCCATGGCGCCGTCGCCCATCTTCGGCGTGATCTTCCCCGCATCGAGGAGGTCAACGGTCTGCATGTACATACAGGCTTCCGAGAGATTGAAGTAGGTGTTCAAGAACACCCAACGCGTTCCGCTCAAGTCCACCTGTTCGCGGGCGTAGAGCGTGCGCTGCTCGTCGTAGTCGAGCATGCGTGTGCCGTGGCACGCGCGCTTGACGAACCCGAAGCGGTTCGCCTTGACCATGTTGCCAAGGTCGATGTCGAGGATGAGGCCGCGCGTGACGAGCTCCGGGTCAAACTCGAGGGCCTCCACCGGCCAGCCGCGCTCAAGGAGGCGCTGCTTGACGTGCTCGTAGGCGCGCCGCTCCCACTCCTCCGTGCGGTAGTGGATGAGCGTGTAGTCCATGTCGAAGCCGATGGCGCGGATCGAGCGAATGTTGACCGTGCGGTTACAGAAGATCCCTCGATCGGGGCGCTGACTCGACATGATTCCGGCTATGTAGCGCTCCGTGGGGTGCGCCACAACCGCCGTTCTCGTGGCGGCGGCGGGATCGCCCCTAGCTCGCGGAGGGTACGCGGCCGGCGAGCTGTTCGAGGATGGCCCGCGCGCTTGACGCGGCGTCCACGGAGTCGAGGACTTCGCGGTCGGGACGCGTGTAGTCCTCCGTGAGCGCCTCGGGCAGCTGCTCAAGAAACCGTGACGGTGTCGCCGCTTCGGTTTTTCCGCGCTGGGTCTTCTGGCGAATGCGCGTCAGGTAGAGGCGCTCGCGCGCGCGTGTGACACCCACGTAGAACAGGCGTCGCTCCTCTTCGACGTCCGTCGGCGATGCCTCTGTCACCTTCGGGTCGAGCGTGCGCAGGTGCGGCAACTGGCCTTCGACGCATCCAATGAGGAACACGTAGTCAAACTCGAGGCCCTTTGACGCGTGGAGGCTTGAGAGCGTCACGCGGTTGGTCGCCTCCTTTTCCTCCTGCTCGTTCTTGAGCGTGATCTGCTGGAGGAACGCCGCGAGCGAGGGCTTGTCCGCCCGTTCGTTTGTCTCGTAGCGGCGAAGGGACTCGACGAGGAACTTGAGGTTGTCGACACGGCGCTGCGCCGTGTTGCTCGGGCCCGAATCGAGCAAGTCACGTTCGATGCCCGCCGCGCCAAAGAGCTCGGACGCGGCCTCGGCGAACCCTCGACCCGTGCGGAACTTCGCCCGCGTTCGCTCGAGCATGCCGTGGAGCGATTCGGCACCGCGGACGGCGGCGGCGGGGAGATTCGGGATCTCCGCGGCCTTCCCGAGCGCCGTCGCGAAGGCCAGGTTCCGCTCGTTCGCAAACTCGGCGATGCGCTCGATGGAGGTGTCGCCGATGCCGCGTGCCGGATAGTTCACGATTCGGCGCGCGGAAATCTCGTCGAAGGGGTTCAGCACCACGCGCAGGTACGCCGCCGCGTCCTTCACCTCCTTGCGGTCGAAGAACACGGTCCCACCGAAAAGCCGGTACGGCGTGCCGTCGATGCGGAGCTCCTCCTCCAGGATCCGCGCCTGGAGGTTCGAGCGGTAGAGCACCGCCATCTGATCGTAGCGGATGCCTTCCTTGGCGAGGTCGCGGATCTCCCGCGTCACGAACTTCGCTTCGTCGATGGCCGCGTCAAGCACCGAAAGACGCACGCGGTCGCCGCCGGACTTGGTGGCGCGAAGGGTCTTTCGGTGCCGCGCCTGCGTGCCCTGCGCGATGACGTGGTTTGCGACACCGAGGATCGCGGGTCGCGAGCGGTAGTTCTCCTCGAGTTTGACCACCGTGGCGCCAACAAAGTGCCGTTCGAAGTCGAGGATGTTGCCCACGTCTGCGCCGCGCCAACCGTAGATGCTTTGATCATCGTCGCCGACGACACACACATTGCTGAGCTCGTTGGCGAGGAGCCGCACAAGCTCAAGCTGCGATCGATTCGTGTCCTGAAACTCGTCGATCAGCAGGTGCCGGAAGCGGTTTCGCCACCGTTCGCGGACGGCGGGCTGGTCCCGCATGATCTCCACGGGTCGCACCACCAGGTCGTCGAAGTCGACGGCGTGCATGCTGCGGAGGCGAGCGATGTACTCGGGGTAGATTTCGGCCGCGGCCGCGTCGTACTCAAAATCACCGACGGAGAGCGTTTCAGGCGTCTCGAAGCGGTTCTTCCAGAGGGAAATGCGCGAAAGGACCGCCTGCGGGTCGAGGCGCCGCTCACCCGCGCGAACGCGCCGGAGGAGTTCGCGCACCACGCCCAGGGAATCGCCCTGGTCGAAGATGACGAACTTTCCCTTCGTCTCGCCTCGCCCCATCTCCTCGGAGAGAAAGCGAACGCCGAAGGAGTGGAAGGTGGAGAGCCAGAGCTTCTCCGCCTTGGTCTTGCCCACGAGCTTGGCCATGCGCTCGGCCATCTCCGCGGCAGCCTTGTTGGTGAAACTCACCGCGAGGATCGCCTCCGGCCGCGTCCCCCGTTCGAGCAGGCGTGCGATGCGGTGGGTGATGACCCGCGTCTTTCCGCTGCCCGCGCCCGCGAGGACGAGGAGAGGGCCCTGTTCGTGCTCCACCGCGGCGCGTTGGGACGGGTTCAGGCCGGGCGTGTTCGAGCCGAGCATCGGGGGAGGCGAGTGCTTACCAGAAAATCCGCCGGCCGGGGGTGCGGGTGTGAGCACCGTCCCTTGGCGCGCATCGAGCCGCCGCGCTAGCACGGGCCCATGGCGCACGACGATCTCCAGTTTGAAACGCGAGCGATCCACGCCGGCCAAGCGCCCGATGCGGCGACGGGCGCGGTGATGACCCCGATCCACCTTTCGACCACCTACGCGCAGGAAGGTCCCGGCGTTCACAAGGGGTTCGAGTATTCGCGCACGAGCAACCCGACGCGAAAGACACTTGAAACGTGCCTCGCGTCCCTCGAAGGGGCGAAGCACGGCATGGCGTTCGCGTCCGGCTGCGGTGGAATGACGACGCTCTTCCACACCCTCAAGCCGGGTGATCACATCATCGCGTGCGACGACGTTTACGGCGGAACGTTCCGCATCCTCGACAAGGTCATGAAACCGCTCGGGATCGAAACCTCCTGGGTCGACATGACCGATCCCTCGCGCATTGCGCCGCTCCTCCGCCCGACGACCAAGCTCGTGTGGGTCGAGACGCCGACGAACCCGATGCTCAAGATCATCGACATCGCGCACGTGGCCGAGATCGCGCACGCGGCGGGTGTCCCCGTGGGTGTCGACAACACCTTTTCGAGCCCCTACCTCCAGCAGCCGCTCTCCCTCGGCGCGGATCTCGTTCTCCACTCGACGACGAAGTACATCAACGGTCACAGCGACGTCGTTGGCGGGTTCATCGCCACGAACGACGACGCATGGGCGGAGCGCATTCGCTTTCTGCAGAACGCGATCGGTGCGGTGCCGGCCCCCTTCGACTGTTTCATGACCCTCCGTGGCGTCAAAACCCTCGCCGTGCGCATGGACCGAAGCTCCGAGACGGCCGCGTCGCTTGCCGAGTGGCTCTCGCACCACAAGGCCGTGGAGCGCGTCTACTACCCGGGCCTTGCATCGCACCCGCAGCACGCGCTCGCGTCACGGCAGATGAAACGCCCGGGCGGCATGATTTCCTTCGTCGTCACGGGCGGCCTCGAGCGGGCCGGGCGGTTCCTCAAGAACACGCACCTGTTCGCCTGTGCAGAGAGCCTCGGGGGCGTCGAGTCGCTCATCGAGCACCCGGCCATCATGACCCACGGCTCGGTGCCGAAGGAAAACCGTGAAAAGCTCGGGATCGTCGACGGACTCATCCGGGTGTCGGTGGGCATCGAGGCGGCCTCGGATTTGCGGGCCGATCTCGACCGGGCATTCGCCCAAAGCGCCTAAAACCCTTTCATTTGATGGCCCAATCGCCCGTTGCTACCCTTACGCCCATGGCTTTTCGGAACGGAACCCTTCTCGCGTTGCTTTGCATTCTGGTGTCGGCCTGCGGCAGCGATGAGGGCGCCGAGATTCAGGCGGACCTCGCCTGGCGCACCACGTGTGACGAAGCCGGCGGTTGCCTCGATAGCCAGCACGTGATCCTCGCCATCGACGGCGAGCGCAGTCACCGCATCACCTGCGACATCAACAACGCCGGCGAAGGCGCCTACGTCATCAACTTCGAGGCGTACAAGAACGAGTCGGGCGATCGGGACTACGGCATTGGCATCCGAAACGCGGCATTCACGGAGAACGGCGGCCAGATCACCGGCACGAGCTGCGTCCTGTCCATGGAAGAAGAGGGCAACACGTACGAGGGGAAGTGCGGTTCGCAGTCCCCCTCCGAAGCGCAGCCCTGTCAGATCAACAACATCGAGATCAGCGACAGCAGCGATGGCCCCGTCATCTCCGGCGACATCCTGTGCGTCGGCCTTCCGAGCTCCATCGCTCCCCTCGACGCCACGAAGCACCGCGAAGTCCGGAACTCAAACCCGTCCGACGACGGTCCGATGACGTTCCGCATGACGAACTGCCGCGGCTTCTAGTTCAATTGTGTTTGGGGCCCCGGAGCCCCGCTGAGTTGTACTTGTTTGGGGCCCCGGAGCCCCCAAACAGGGCGCTGGACGGTTTCGCGTCCGGACGCCGTGCGCGACCTAGAGGGTTCTTCGGGTGTGTTCGGTGCCGTCGAAGCGGAGCAGGGTCGGCTTCTGCTCGACGATGGTGTGTAGCTCCACGGGGCGGCGCCAGACGCGGACGAGGGAGGTGAGAACTTCCTTGGCCCAGTCGAGGCGGAGGTCGACGCCGTGGTGGTCGTGTTGAAGTAGGAGTTCGTTCCGGTTTTCGTGGTTTGAGTCGGCCACGTAGATGAATGGCTGACCGCCGTTCGTGAGGTTCTGAACGAGTTTTGCCTTCACCTCTTCGAACTTGCGCGACTCGATCTCCCAGCGGTCGTTCCGCGGATTGAACCCAAACGAAAACAGCTTCTGCTCGAACACGAAGTCGGGCGTGAGGAACTCATCGATGAACGTCACATCGGTATAGAGCGCGCGCACCTCGAAAATCTTGCTGCGCCCAAGGCCCGTGCGGCGATCCCAGCTCTTGCGTGCCGCGAGGTTGTCGCAGTCCTCCCACTCCTTGCCGAACTGCCCCTTGTCCCAGCGTTCCTCGATGTGTCGGTAGAGCGACACGCCGAGCTTGTAGGGGTTCAAGCGCCCGCCGGACGTCGAGAGCACGCCCGCGTTGCGATCCGCGTACTCGATGATCTCCCCCGAGTCGCAGACCTTCTCGGTCATCATCCGCGAATGCCAGTACGAAGCCCAGCCCTCGTTCATGATCTTGGTCTGGAGCTGCGGGTGGAAGTAGTACGCCTCCGTGCGGAGGACGGTGAGGATGTCCCGTTCCCAACGCTCGAGCGGTGCGTGCTCGATGAGAAACCCAAGTACGTCGCGATCCGGGCGTTCGGGGTTGCGCTTCGGGTGCTCGCGCGCTTCCTGGGCCTTCTTGCGTTGCGCTTCGACGAAGGGCTCGGGATTGATGAACGACGCCATGTAGTCGCGGCTGACCGGCAGGAGCTCAAGCTCCTCGGGGGACTCCACCGCGTCCTCGTCGGCAAGGAGCCGCCGATCCGAGCGCTTCGGCAAGAATAGCTTCTGCGGGTCGATGAGATTCTCGAGGCTCAGGCATGCGTCGATGAACTCTTCGACCTTCTCGATGCCGACACGGTTCGCCCAGCGCCGCACCACGGCACCGTGGTTTGCCATGGTGTCGACCCACTTGCGCACGGGTGCGCCGGTGCGCGGGTCGACACCCTGATCCGTGGTGCGGAACGCGAAGTTGTTCTTGAAGAAATCGACGTGCCCGTACACGTGCGCCATGACGAGCTTCTGATCGACAAGGCTGTTTCCTTCGAGCAGGTACGCGATGGCCGGATTGTTGTTGATGACCATCTCGTAGATGCGTGAGAGGCCATATTCGGCGCTCTTCGACATCTGCTCGTACTCCATGCCAAAGCGCCAGTGCGGGTAGCGCGTCGGAAAGCCGCCGTAGCTCGCCAGCTCGTTCATCTCGTCGTAGCGCACGACTTCGTAGATCGTCGGGAAGAAGTCGAGGCCGTAGCCCCGGGCGATTTCCTCGATGCGGAGCTGCTCGTCGCGGAGGTACGTCGGCAGGGTGCGGCGCATGGAAGCTTCCAACGTTATTTCCCCCGCCCGAGAAACTCTTTGATGGACCCGATGATCGCGTCGCGATCACGGATTTCGCTCGTGATGAGGCGCTCGTCGATCTTCAGGTGCTCGCGGAGGTCCTTGATGAATTGCCCCGAACCGTAGGGGCTCTCCACCTGGCCGTAGCAAAACAGGTTCGAGATTGGGAGCAGCTGATTCTTGAGGAGATCGATGCAGAGGAGCGTGTCATCGACGCTCCAATTGTCGCCGTCCGAGAAATGAAACGGGTAGATGTTCCATTCGTTGAGCGGGTAGTCGCGATCGATGATCTCGCGGCAGAGCTTGTACGCCGACGAAATCATGGTGCCGCCCGATTCGCGCGTGCGAAAAAAGGTGTCGCGATCCACCTCACGGGCGACGGCGTCGTGGATGATGAACCGAGTCTCGATGCCCTTGTATTGGCGCCGTAGCCACGTGTCGATCCAGAAGGACTCGATGCGCACGATCTCCTTCTGCTCGTCGCCCATGGAGCCCGACACGTCCATCATGTAGAGGATGACGGCGTTCGCGACGGGCTCCACCTCGGTCTTCCAAGACCGGTAGCGCATGTCGTCGCGGGTCGGAATGACGATGGGGTTCTTCGCGTCGTAGGTGCCCGTGGAGATCTGCCGCTTGAGCGCGTTGCGGTAGGTGCGGCGGAAGTGACGAAGGGAGTTCGGACCGACGTTGCGGATGCCGACGTAGCGATCCTTCCGATCTTGGATGGCGTTCTTGCCCTTGTTCTCGATGTTCGGGAGTTCGAGCTCGTCGCCGAGAATCTCGGCGAGCTCGTCGAGGGTGATGTCCACCTCGAGCACGTGCTCGCCCGCGTCACTCCCCGCCTCGCCGGTGCCGTCGCCCTCCTCGCCTTCGGAGCCGGACATGGGGTCGCCCGGATCACCGTCGCCTTGGCCGACGCCGCCCTGCTGCTTGTCCGTGAAGCGGAACTTGGGGATGTCGATCTGCGGAATAGGGATCGACACGACCTCCTTGCCTTGGCGGCCGAGGAGCTCGCCCTGCGAGATGTACTTGCGCAGGTTCTGCCGGATGCGACCGCGGACGATCTGCCGAAACCGGGAGTGGTCCTGATCGATCTTGAGGGACACCGACCCCTAGTCTACGGGGCCAGGACCGTGTTGACCATAGCGCGCCCTAGCGGCAGGCGACGATGACGTCTCGCTGGTAGAGGGCCGGCACGCAGGTGAGCCCCTCCAACTTGCAGGCGTAGAGATCGCGCTTCTGCCCACAGAGAAGGGTTTCACCCTTCGCGAGTGCGAAGCCCCGAACCTTGGTCGTGCAGATGCCGAGCGAGCCCGAGCAGTCCGCGGCTTTGATCGCCCCGTACTGTGGCTCGACGCCGCCGTTGCAGTTGTAGTCCCAGCACGCCGTCACCTGGGAGTACCCGCCTTCCTTGAGCACGCATGCGCTTGCCCGCGGATTGCCGAAGTACTTCGTCTGCGACGGGTTGACGTCCGGCGAACTCGTGATCGACGACGCGTCTTGGCAGTCGCCCGCGGCGGCCACGTAGCCGTTCGGCTGCGCGCACGCGTTCATCACGTTCTTCTCGTTGCCAAACCCGTCGCCGTCTTGGTCTTCGTACCAGTCCTGCTTCGACGTGTTGTCGTCCTTGGTGCCGTTGCAATCGTTGTCCTTGCCGTCGCAGATTTCCTTGGCGCCCGGGTACGTATTCGGGTCGTTGTCGTCGCAGTCGGGTGGACCCGTGATTTCGTCGTCGTGGCAGTCCACACCCGAGAAGCCGTCCCTGTCGTTGTCCTGCACAAGGGTCTTCTGGCACTGACCGCCGACGCAGCCACCGTCGACTTCGCAGTCGGGATCCGCCGAGCACGCCACGGGGTCACCGAAGTTGCACTCGTGGTTCGTGCACGTCGCTGGCATGCACTGGAGATCCGCCGCGCACTCGGAGGCGCTTTCACAGACCCACGTGCAGAGGTTCGTGCAGTTGGTCTCGGATCCCGTATTCGCGTTTCCGCTGGCGGGATCGCACTCCTCGCCCGTGTTCACGGTGCCGTTGCCGCAATCGCTCGGCACGCAAACTTGGTTGTGGCACTCGCCGGACTTGCCGTTGAACGCGGTGCATTCCGTGCCATCGATGGGCGCCGTGCCCGCGGAGCACGTGTGGTCGGAGCCGCAGGTCTCTTCGCCCGTGCACTCCATGTTGTCGCTGCAGTCGGCATTCGCTTCGCAGCTGAATCGGCAGAGGTCGGTGCAGCCGTCGTCGTCGTCGCCGTTCGGGCCGCCGCTCTCCTCGCACTCTTCACCGAGCGACTCGACCACGATGCCGTCGCCGCACTCGCTCGGGATGCAGACCCCGTTGAAGCAGAAGCTGTTGTCGCCGCACTTGTCCTTGTTCTTCGCGCCTTCACAGTCGCTGACGACCGCGCCGTCGGTGTCCCCAGCGTCTCCGCCGTCAACCCGGCCGTCCTGTCCGGCGTCGGTGGTGCTCTTCTTGTCCGAGAGCGTGCTGTCGACGAGAAGCGAGCAGCCGCCGAGGGCCGCGAGGCAGATCACGAACGAACTGAACCAAGCAAGTCGGGTACGAAGCATGGGCTTGAGCCTACCATCGCTTCGCGAATCGGACGAATGCGGGATTCGGCCCCCGCGGCGTCCGACCGAATTTCGCTCGCCTAAGAACCTCGCCGAGAAGCCTAGAAGCGAAGTGTTGCCGTGGCGCCCGCGAAGGTTGGGGTGACCACGGGTGCGACCGCAACGCCGGTGCCCTCACCCGTGGGCGGGGTCTCGGCGTCGCCGCCGTCGAGCAGAAGCAACACGAGGCCCACGCCCGCCGCCGCGATGCCAACACCCATGGTGATATCCGCCACGAGTGCCAGGGTGCGCGCGCTGTCCGCGTCGCCGTCGTCGCCCGTCTTCGAGTCGCTGGCTTTGCCCGAGGCGAGGATGCCGACGACGAGGCCGCCGACGAACACCGCACCACCGCCCGCCATCAGCGCGACCGGCACGATCGGGAACGGCTTGTCCGCGCCCTCGTCCGAAGCCGCCGTCGCGACGGTCTCGTCGGGCTTTGGCGCCATGGTCGCGGTGACCTCGAGCTTCTTGCCCGCACCCACGGAAACCACCGCAGTGAAGTCTTCGTAGTGCGCGTTCTTGAGCGTGACGTTGTGGGAGCCCGGCTGCACCGGGATGGGATCGGGTCGCGGCGTCAGGCCCCACGTGTTCCCGTCGATGAGGATTTCTGAGCCATCGGGTGCGCCCGACACCACAATGCCTGTTTCCTTGAGGCGTGAGCGGATGCGCTCCACCTTCGCGCTTACCTCGGCGCGGCGCACATCGTCGTCGTCCGGCGCGGTCGCGAGATACTTCTCGTACGCCGCAAGCGCGTCGCCGAGACGGCTCAGGCGCTCGTAGACGTTGCCGAGGTTGTACTGGAGGAGCGGTCGCGGGTCCTTCGCGTACGCCGCGGCCCACTTCGCCTCGGCGGTCTCGTAGTCGCCTTGGTTGTAGGCCTCCTGACCTGCGACGAAGAGGGCCTTTGCGTCGGGCCCCTCGGCGGCGGCGGTCGCCGTCCCGAACAGGAGCATCCCCAGAACCAAGCCAGCGGCCAACCTTGAGCCAACGATAAGTGTGCGCATGCGAGTCCTTGTCTAAGTCCGGAGCCTAACGAAATCAGTCTTTGACGTCACCGCGGGCGAAGATGCTGGCCACATAGGTCAGGACGTCCGTCGCGGAGGCCTCATTGTACCCGTAGTACTTGATGAGGCGATTTTTGATGATGTCGATCTTGTCCTGCGTTTCCTTGTCGATGACGTTGGACACGAAACTCGAGAGCTTGATCGAGTCCTTCTGGTCCTCGAAGAGCTTCATCTCGAGGGCGCGCCGCAGGCGGTCGTTGGTGTCGTAGGTGAACTTCTTGCCTTCGATGGCGAGGGCCCCGATGTAGTTCATGATCTCGCGGCGGAAATCGTCCTTCCGGCTGTCCGCGATGTCGATCTTCTCTTCGATGGAGCGCATGAGCCGCTCGTCCGGCTCCTCGTCGCGGCCGGTGTAGGGGTTTTTCACCTTCTCCTTGAGCGTGTAGGCGCGCACGTTGTCGATGTAGTTCGCGCAGACGCGGGCGATGGCGTCCTCGTCGGCGCTGATGGCGCGCTGCACTTCGTTCTTCACCATCTCTTCGTATTCGTTCTTCACGATGCCGATCGCCTCGCGGAACTGCTTGCGCTGGTCTTCGTTCGAGATGAGTGAATGGTGCGTGAGGCCCTTTTCGAGCTCGTTCATCACCATGAACGGGTTGATGTAGCCCTCGGTCCCTTCGCGCACGAGGGCGTTCGAGATCTTGTCCTGTACGTAGCGTGGCGAGACGCCGTCGAGGCCTTCGCGGGAGGTCTCCTTGCGGAGTTCCTTCACGTTGTCCTGCGTGAAGCCCGGAAGCACCTTGCCGTCGTAGAGCTTGAGCTTCTGGAGGAGCGAAATCTGATGCTTCTTCGGCTCCTCGAGGCGCGTGAGAACGGCCCAGAGCGCGGCCACTTCGAGCGTGTGCGGCGCGACGTGCTTGCCGCGCAGGCGCTCGTGGCTGAAGTCCTTCGTGTAGATCTTGATCTCCTCCGCGAGCTTCGTGATGTACGGGATGTCGATCTTGATCGTGCGGTCCCGGAGAGCCTCCATGAACTCGTTGTTCAAGAGCTTTCGGTATTCCGCTTCGTTCGTGTGACCGATGATCACCTCGTCGATGTCGGTCTGCGAGAACTTCTTCGGCTTGATCTTGTGCTCCTGCGTGGCGCCGAGGAGGTCATAGAGGAACGCGACGTCGAGCTTCAGCACCTCGACGAATTCGATGATGCCGCGGTTCGCGATGTTGAACTCGCCGTCGAAGTTGAACGCGCGCGGATCCGAGTCGGAGCCGTATTGCGCGATCTTCCGGTAGTTGATGTCGCCCGTGAGCTCGGTCGAGTCCTGGTTCTTCTCGTCCTTCGGCTGGAAGGTGCCGATGCCGCGGCGGTCCTTCTCCGAAAGCGTCAGGCGCCGAACGCGCACGTGCTTTTGGACGACCTTGCCCCAGTCGCCCTTGTACCGCTCCATGAGCTTCGCGAAGAGGAAACGGCAGGAGGGGTTCAGATCGCCCTTCACTTCGACGCGGAAGCGGTCGTTCCCGAGGGCCAGTTCGCGTACGGCCTTCGCGCGCCACTCGCTCGGGATGAGGCGCAGGGGCTCTTCATTCATCGGTGAGTCGACCTCGTCGTCGTCGCCCGTGAGGCCCGTGTCCTTCATGTTCACCCAGCGGAACGTGTAGAGGGCGCCCGCGGGGGTTCGCGAGTAGTGCTCAAGGCCCTTCTTGAGGAGCCGCGCGATGGTGCTCTTCGACGAACCGACCGGTCCGTGGAGCAGGATGATGCGCTTTTCGGGGCCGTAGCCCTGCGCGGCCGCGCGGAACACGTGCACGAGGCGCATGAGCGGAATGTCGAGGCCGAAGACCGCGTCGCGGCCGTCCTCGATCGGGTCCTTGAAGAACGGGTAGCGGACGAGCCGCTTCTTGTTGTCGATGTACTCCTCTTCGCCGTAGCTGACGATCATGTCGTACATGCGCTGATAGGCGTTCCGCGTGACCTGCGGGCGCTCCCGAACGACGGCGAGGTACTCCTCGAAGGAGCCTTCCCAGTGCAGGTCCGCGTACTCGGCGTAGTCCTGCAGCGAAGCGATGCGGGACACCATGTCTGTGCTGGACATTCAAACCTCCCGGGCGTGCTCGAAATGTTCGTTGAAGCGTACCACACCGATTCCGCCGCCCCGAAACGCGGTCCGGGGTTTTCACGGGATCGCAACGCTGATAAAAGCTTAGTTCGTGCGAAAAACCTACGTTCTGGACACCAACGTCGTCCTTCACGACTCGCGGGCCATCCACAAGTTTGAAGACAACGACGTCGTACTTCCGATCTACGTCATCGAAGAAGTCGATCAGTTCAAGAAGGAAGCTTCGGAACGTGGTCGCAACGCACGCGAGCTTGCGCGCGTCCTCGATGCACTCCGCGAGAAGAGCGGCGGCTCCCTTCAGACGGGTGTGCCCCTCGACGAAGGCGGCACGTTGCGCGTCGCGGTGACGAAGGACGGCAAGAGTCCAAAGCACCTCGACAACCGCCAGATGGATCACGCGATCCTTGAGACCGCGCTCGACCTCCGGGAGCGCAGCGAGCAGCCCGTGGTGTTCGTCACCATGGATTCGAACCTGCGCATCCGCGCCGACGCCTTTGGCCTTCGTGCCGAAAATTACGAAGGCGGTCGCATCAACATCGATGAGCTCTACACGGGCGTCGTCGACCTGTCGGTGGGTGGTGATCTCGTCGACAAGCTTGGGCGCCGCGAGGACGTGGCGGTCGAAGAGATCAAGGTGGAGCACGACCTCTACCCGAACGCGTGCGTGGTGCTTCGCAACAAGGAGCAACCCAAGCACACGGCCTTGGGGCGCGTGGATG
This sequence comes from Polyangiales bacterium, assembly GCA_041389625.1. GTDB lineage: Bacteria > Myxococcota_A > Polyangia > Polyangiales > JAWKRM01 > JAWKRM01. The sequence goes on along the minus strand of JAWKRM010000005.1, from coordinate 77,585 downwards.
CGGGACGAAACATGATCGTCTCGCTCCGTGGCGTCCGCGACGGCGCCTGGGGCGTGCGCGCGCGGAACATGGAGCAGTACTTTGCCCTCGACATGCTGCTCAATCCCGAGGTGCACCTGGTGACCCTCGTGGGCAAGGCGGGCACGGGCAAGACGCTCCTCGCCATCGCGGCGGGGCTCCGTTCCGTCATCGACGAGGGGTCGCATGCGCGCATGCTCGTCTCGCGGCCGATTTTCCCGCTGGGTCGCGACGTCGGTTACCTGCCCGGGACCATCGAGGAAAAGCTCAATCCCTGGATGCAGCCCATCTTCGACAACCTCGAGTACATCTTCGCGACGGGCCGCCCGCAGCGGCACCAGGGTCGGGACTACCACGAGCTCGTGGCGGCGGGGACCATCCAGGTCGAACCGCTCACGTACATCCGTGGCCGGTCCCTCCCGAACCAGTACCTCATCGTGGACGAGGCGCAGAACCTCACGCCCCACGAGGTCAAGACGATCATCACGCGCTGCGGCAGCGATACAAAGATCGTGCTCACGGGCGATCCGTACCAAATCGACAATCCTTACGTGGATGCGCGCAGCAACGGTCTGACCATCGTGGCAGAGCGTTTCCGACAGGAGCGCATTGCGGGGCACATCACGCTCACCAAGGGCGAGCGGAGCGAACTCGCAGAACGTGCTACGCAATTGCTTTGATGGACGCGGACGCGCGGAGGGTTGAGCTTGAGCTCGGTGCGCTGACAAAGCGCATCTCCGACGTGGCCCGCGTGCTCCCGGCGCTCACGGCCGAGAACGGCCCCGAGGAACGCCAGCGACTCATCCGCGCCGTGGAGCGGGGTGAGATGCCCGTGCCGAACTACCGCGTCTCAAGCCGTCGGCCGCCGCACGAAGCGTGGGCGTGGCTCGAGCGCGCACGGACCCTCGCCGGCGAGCACCCCTTTGGCGACCTCTACGTGGCCCGTCTCGACGAACTCGAGCTCGAGCTCGGCATGCTCGTGGCCCTCGGCGATGCGCGGCGCATTCGCCCCCTTGCGTCGCGTCGCTACGGGAACGGCGCCGAGACGGCGCGCCTCGATGGGCATGACGTCCCGCTGCTTGCCGTGGCCCTCGGGATCCTCTCGAGTGAACCCGACGATCGCGAAGAGCGAACGGTCCCGGTGACGGACGTGCACGGCGGCCCGTCGCTTTCGGGCCTCGTGCGGGCGCTTGCGGAGCGCGCAGGCCTAGAGGTGTCGGTGCGGGTCGAGCCGAGGCTCCTCGCCGGTGCGGCCACGGGGGAGCGGGTCGTTTTCCTCGCCGATCGCGCGTTTGGCGTGCGCGAAGCCTTTCGGCTCGCCACGCATGAGGTGCTTGGGCACCTCGTCGCGGCGGCCAACGCGCGGGCGCAGCCCATGCGGCTCCTCGAAGTGGGGACGGCGGGGTCGCTTCGTGATCAGGAGGGCATGGCCCTGGTGCTCGAGGAGCACGCGGGCTTCATGGACGGGCACCGCCGCCGGACCATCGCTGCGCGCTACGTGGCCCTTCATCGCATGCACCAAGGGGCGTCCTTCGGGGACGTGGTGTGGGAGCTCCACGACGCCCACGGGTTTGGCGCGGAGGACGCGGTTGTCCTTGCGGAGCGTACGTTCCGCGGCGGCGGCGTGGCCCGCGACGGGAGCTATCTGTCGGGATGGATGCGGGTGCGCGACGCCCTCGGTGGCGGGACCGCGACGGTCGACGAACTCCGCTCGGGACGCGTGAGCCTCGACGCCCTACCGCGCCTGCGGGAAGGACTTCAGGCGGGCCTCTACCGGCCCGCGGCCTTCCGGCCGAGCTTGTCGTACAACCTGGTGGCGACGGCGGGGGGCACGAGCCCTTCGACACTTCCGCCGAGCGTGGCCACCTCCTTCACGATGCTCGAACTGACGTAGAAAAACGCGTCGTTCGCCATGATGAAGACGGTCTCAATCTTCTTGTTCAAGTGGCGATTCATGTTCGCCATCTGAAGTTCGTACTCGAAATCGGCCACGGCGCGCAGGCCGCGCAGGATGACGTGCACGTTCTTGCGCTTGCAGTAGTCGACGAGGAGCCCCTCAAAGGAGTCCACTTCGATTCGGTCCGCGTCGTCCTTGAAGAGATCGCGGATCATCGTCATGCGCTCTTCTTCGGTGAAGAGCGGCTGAATCTTCCGCGGGTTCGACAGCACACCCACGATGATCTTGTCGAAGGCGACCAAGCCGCTCCGGATGATGTCCACGTGCCCGTTGGTGATCGGGTCGAAGGAGCCGGGATAGATGGCGATGCTCATGGGGAGGTCCCTTCGTCGCGCGTGAGGAACGCGATGGCGGTGTCACCATAGCGGTACGATGCTTGTGTGGCGAGCCCGGGGCCGAAGTCTGGGGGTGTTTTGGAGGCAAACTCCGCCACGAAGAGCGCGTCGGGCCGGGTGACGCGCCCGTCGAGGAGCGCCCGAAACAACACGCCGAGCTTCCCGGCGTCGGCGTAGGGCGGGTCGGCGAACACGAGGGACGCCTTCCCACCGGTATGGTGCTCGAGTGCGCGCACGATTCGATCGGCGGCGCCAAGTAGGTCGAGCTCGACGACGGTTGCCTCGGTTTCGAGCGCAAGCTTCGCGGCGTTTTCCCGCAGTGCGCGGGTCACGCGGCGGTCGCGGTCCACGAGCCATGCGCGTGTGGCGCCCCGCGAAAGCGCCTCGAAGGCCAGGGCGCCGGTTCCCGCGAACAAGTCGAGGACTTCGGCGCCGTCAAAGGCATTTCGCGACGCGAGGGCGGAACACACCGCCTCACGAACACGTTCGGAGGTGGGGCGGGTGCCGGAGCCCGGGGGACCGTCGAAGCGACGCCCACTCAACCTTCCGCCGACGATGCGCATCCGTCCCGTCTTAGAACGACAGGCTGGCGTTCAGCAATGCGCGCTGGCTCGAGAAGACGGGCGTTACCGTCAACGCGGTTTCATCCGCGTCGCTTCCGTCGTCGTCGTCCGTGAGCAAGATGTAGATGCCGGCGGCGGTGGATACGACGCCGACGGCGAGACCCACCCAGAACAGAAGCTCGTAGGTTGAGGCGCTGCTGCACGTGCTCTTCACGTCACCGAGCTCTGCGCCGGTTAGGCCGTAGGTCTCGCCCGCGTCCGCCTCGGTGCATGCATCTTTGCCCTTGGGAACCATGGAGCGGTACCGGTCGAAGGGCTGGTCGCCGTCGAGGCCGCTGATCAGAATGGCGGAGGTGACGCCCACGGCCGCCCCCGCCACACCGAGGCCGACGAGGCTCCAGCCGAGCCACGAAAGGCTCGACGACGAACCGTCGCTGGGTGTGCCGAGCTCGGGGGACGCGCCCTCGGGCTGCAGGTAGACCTCCTGCGTGGCTTCGTGGTTGGCGATGATGGAGATGTCCTGCTGGTACGGCGCGTAGCCCTTCGCCGTGATCTCCACGGAGTGGTCCCCCGCCCCGAGCTGCACCTGGAGGGCGCCCTTCGAGTCGGTCATTCCGGCCGGGCGGTCATCGATGGAAACCCCCGCACCCGGCACGTTGACCCGGATGTGCACCGTTCCAGTGAGCCTGACGCCCGCCAGGTCCGCCACCCAGCGCGTCGCACGCTCGGTCAGCTGATCGCGCTCGGACTCGGCGATGGGGATCTCATCCTCCACCGTCCGCTCGATGATCTTGGTTTCCGCGTTGTAGATGTGAACTTTCACCTCGTACGTCGCCGTGCCCGCGTCGGCGCGGTGGGCGGTCGCGAAGAACACGCGTCCCACGCCAAGGGTCGCGGTGATCTTGCCAAGGCAAACGGCGTCGGCGTCCGAGCAACCGTGCGCGAGCATCATCTGCGTGAGCGTGATTTCGCGCGCGTCGAGCTTGAACGCATCGAGCTGGTCGACGGCGGTGCGCAGGGCGCTCGTGAGGTCCGTGGCGAAATCGTCATCGCCCTCTTCGGAGACGACGCTCAGCACCGCCGCCGTGGCTTGGCCTGCGCTTGCCTGTGCCGAGGCCGTCGACGGCTGGCCGAGGATCGCGCCAGAGGCGAGGAGGACCAGGGCGAGCGACCGTGCCACGGGCCGGCGGGCACTTTCGTGCCGCATCACACGAACATCACTTGCCGTGCAGCCGCCCAACATGAGGCCCGACTGTACGTGCCCTTCCGTTCCGGAGCAAGGGTTGCGCGCGTGCCGTCGCGGGCGGTTAGAGGCGCAAAAAGCCTTGGTGAACGACGCCCACGCACGAACACGCGAGGCACAACGCAACGGGTCCAAACGACGCGCCGAAGGTGTAGGCCAAGGTGGCAACGAGCGCCGGCAATTGGACCACCGAGGATGCGATGAGAAATGCACCGGTGATCGCCTGCGTGCGGCGCCCTGGGTGCGCCCGCGCTTCGGGTGGAATCTTTGCGAAGGCGCGCGTCGCAAGGGCACGAAAGAGCGGCGCCGCGACCACGGCGAGCCCAATGGACACCAGGGCGAGGCCGCTGGCGAGGACGGTCGCGTAGGGACCGAGCGCCGCGCGGACCTCGTCGAGTGCATCGCCGAGTGCCCAGCGCCGAAGGGCCCACTCGAACACGAGCGCCACCGGTGCCGCGATGGCGGTGATGGCCACCAGCATTCGGTGGGGGCGCTCGAGCGTGTCATGCTCCGGGTCCATGCGCGTCGTACCGATACCATGCCTTGAGGACAACTACGCCTACCTCGTGGTGGCGAGCGACGAGAGCACGGTCGCCGTGGTGGACCCTTCCGAGGCGGCGCCCGTGCGCGCGGCGCTCGAGAAGGCGGGCCTCACGCCGACGGCCCTGTGGCTCACGCACCACCACCATGATCACGTGGGCGGCATCGACGAACTTCTGCGTGGGTTCCCGGGGCTCGAGGTCATCGGGAGTGCCTATGAGCTCGAGAAGGGGCGCATCCCCCACCAAACGAAGGGCGTCGATGATGCGGAAACGTTCCCCTTCGGCGATGCGACGGTGTTCGTGATGGCGGTGCCCGGTCACACGCTAGGTGCGGTGACCTTTGTGGTGGACGGCAACGCGTTCACCGGGGACACGCTCTTCCTTGCGGGCTGTGGTCGGCTCTTTGAGGGGACACCCGACATGATGGCCGCGTCGCTCGACAAGCTGCGGCGCCTTCCGCCGGGCACGCGCCTCTGGTGTGGCCACGAATACACGGAGAAGAACCTCGTTTTCGCCAAGCACGCCGACCCTTCGAACGGGTCCGTGGATGCGGCGATCGAGCGCGTACGGAGCGTTCGCGCGAAGGGCGAGCCGTCCGTGCCATGGACGCTCGCGGAGGACTTGGCCGTCAATCCATTCCTGCGGTTCGATCGACCGGAGCTCGCCCGCGGGGGGACTCCGACGGAGTCCTTTGCACGCCTTCGGAGTGAGAAGGATACGTTTCGAGGCTAGGTGTTCCGCGTGGCGCCCGCACGAAGTGCGAATCGAAATGTGCCGGCCGTGACGACGAGCGCGAGCACGCCCGCGACGCCGTAGGGGCCGGTCCACCACGCCGGGGCGGCGCGCGTGAGGATCGACGCGAGGGGTCCCACCGAAGCGAACGTTCCCATGAACAAGCATGTGGGCACGATGGACGCGGAGCGTGTTCGGAGCTCGTCGAGCACAAACGCGAGGGCCATGAGCGCGGCGGCAAAGAGTGCCGTTCCCACGAACGGGCTCTCGGGAAACGTGTAGCCCGTGAGGGAGAGGGGCGCGTACCAGAGGGCCCAGCAGAGGCCCGTGAGCGGTGCGCGCATGCGGGGTGCGAGTTCGGCGTGGAGGAAGCCGCGGAAGCCGAGCTCCGGGCCGATGGCGAGCAGGCTCGCCGGAAAGATGCCGCCGACCAGGCCCTGGAAAAACATGCGCAGGGCGGGGTGCAGGCTCGCCGGTGCGGCGGCGTCACGTTCGAAGGCCTCCCGTGCCGCGTCGGGAATCCGCTCGCGGAAGTAGGCCCAGAAATCCGCGGGCGCGAGCGCAAGGGACACGGACGGCAGAAGCGCCGCGACGCCAAGGGTCACGCCGAGGACCGCCGCCGGCAGGAGCCAGCCCACGGCGAGCCAACGGTTGACGTCGAGGCGAAGGCCAAGGGCGCTCGGGGTGCGCTCGCGCAGGATGGCGAGCTTCGTGACGAGCGCGGCGATGGCCGGCGTTGCCGCGTGGACAAGCACGAGGGCCTTCGCGCCGTTCGTCTCCCATCGCGCGCCCGTCGCAAGGAACACACCCGCCATGGTCCAGCTCGGTACGCACGCGAGGGCCATGAACATGGTGACCCTCTCCGTCGTGGAAAACTTCTTCATCGAACCGGTGCGCTGGCGCGGTTCGCGGCGCTACGTGCGGCGCGACTTCCAGGCCTGGAACTCGGACTCTTGCTTCGCCGCGTACTGCGTCTGGATGCGGATGAGTTCGCCGTAGGTGGCGGGCAGATCCTTCGCCAAGGCGAGGAGCACCTTGCCCGTGGCCTCCGCGTCGCCCGATGCACGGTGCGCTTGCTCAAGGGGGATGCCCATGCGCGCGCATACGTCCGTGAGCTTTTTGCCCTTCTCGTACTTCTGGAGCTCGCGCACCCAGACGAGCGGGTCGATCCACTCCACCTCGGAGCGAAGCGCGGGCGGTGGCACCTCGTCGAGGGCGTCGGGGATGCGCGCGAACTCGGCGAGGAGGAACTTCTTGTCGAAGGCGGCGTTGTAGGCGACGGGGATTCGACCTGCGAGGAGCCCCACGATCTCGGTGAACAGCTCGTCGAACTTCGGGGCCTGCGCGAGTTCCTCGTCGCCGATGCCGTGGACCTTCCGCGCCTCTTCGGGCACGGGGATCGTGGGGTTGATGAGGAAGTTGTGCCGTGCGCTGACCTGCCCGCCGTCGATGCAAACGATGCCCATCTCGAGCACCCGATCGTTCTCGGCGCTGAGGCCCGTCGTTTCGAAGTCGATGATGGCGAGCTCGGCGCCGATCCAGGGCGCGTCTGCGGCGAGTTCATCGGCGAGGCCCTTCACGCTCACGACCCCCTTGGCGATGCGATCGGCGATGCCCGGGTAGTGGCGACCCGTGGGAAAACAACCGCAAATATCCGTCTGGCTGCCGCGCACGGGGGCTTGATAGCGTGGGCCGGTGGTACTGCGCAACCGCACGCGTGAGCGAACGGGTTATCGGGGACGCCTCGCGCCTTCGCCCACGGGTGCGCTCCACCTTGGGCATGCGCGCACGTTCCTCGTGGCGTGGCTGCGTGCGCGTCGAGCGGAGGGCGAGATCGCGCTTCGCATCGAAGATCTCGATCCGCCGCGCACCGTGCCGGGGGCGGCGGATGCGATTCGACGCGACCTCGAGTGGCTCGGGCTCGACTGGGATGGCGAAGTGCAATTTCAATCAACGCGCGGCGACGCCTACCGTGACGCACTCCATCGCTTGGAGGTCGCGGGTCACATTTATCCGTGCACATGCTCGCGCGCGGAGATCGCCGCGGTGGCACGCGCGCCCCACGACGACGGCGAGCTCGGTCTCCACTACCCGGGCACGTGTCGGCGCGGCCCGTCGCATCCTGAACGACCGGCGGCGATCCGATTCCGCATGCCGGGCACGCCGCCGCCGTTCGTGGACGGGCTCCTCGGCGAGGTGGATGCTTCGGCGTGGGGCGGTGATTTCGTCGTTGCCCGTGCCGATGGGCTGTTTGCGTACCAGCTTGCCGTGGTGGTCGATGACCTTGCACAGGGCATCACCGAGGTCGTGCGGGGGGATGACTTGCTTTCCTCCACGCCGCGGCAGATCGCCCTGTCTGGCGCCCTTGGCGCAGAACCGCCGGAGTACTTGCACGTGCCGATTCTCCTCGGCGCGGACGGCGGGCGCCTCGCGAAACGCGATGGCTCGCTTGGGATCGGCGAACTGCGCGAGGCAGGCGTGTCCGCGGAGCGCGTCGTGGGTGCGCTGGCGGAGACCCTCGGGATGCCGGGTGATCCGGTCCCCGCGGAGGTGCTTGTTCCGCTGTTTGACCTCGCCCGCGTTCCGCGTGGGCGCGCGGTGATGCCCGCCCTCTTGCCCGTCGGCTAGAACTTTCCGGAGACGCTCATGAACGTCATCTTGTCGTTCGTTTCGCGAAGACGCGACGAAAGCATGCGCACCATGTTCCAGAGCATTTCGTAGGCGAGCTCCTTCTGGAGGAACATCAAGTCCTCGAGCGCATCCTTGCCGATGACGAGGAGCCGGCAGGTTTCGTGCACGATGGCGTCGGCCGATCGCGGCGCGTCGTCGATGAGACTCATCTCGCCGAAGGCCTCGCCGGGCCCGAGCACCGCGAGCGCCTCTTCGCCCATGCCGGGCACCGTCCGCGAGATGCGAACCTTGCCCTCCAGGATCAAATAGAGCTCGGCCCCCGACTCGCCTTCGCGGAAGACATGGTCACCGCGGCGGTAGCTTTGTTCGCGCGCGATGGAGGCAACGGTTTCGAGCCCCTTCGGCGTGATGCCGCGGAAGATGTGGATCTTGCCGAGGGCTTCGACGACTTCGGGGCGGGGCACGTTGCCGAGTCTACGTGAGACCGTGCTCGGAGAGCCACCGTTCGGCCGCGATGGCCGCCATGCAGCCCGAGCCGGCGGCGGTCACCGCCTGGCGCCACACGTGGTCCTGCACGTCGCCGCTGGCGAAAACCCCTTCGATCTTCGTATTCGGCGTGCCCGGCTTGGTCACGAGGTACCCGAGGTCGTCGAGCTCGAGCCAGTCGCGGAAGATGGCCGTGTTCGGCATGTGGCCGATGGCGATGAAGAGACCCTGGGTGGCGAACTCGGACTCTTCGCCCGTCTTGAGGTTCTTGAGCTTGAGGCCCGTGACGGTGTTCTGGGAGACGTCGAGCACGTCCGTCACGACCGTGTTCCAAAGGAACTTGATCTTCGGGTGCTTCTTCGCGCGGTCTTGCATGATCTGCGACGCGCGGAGGTCCTCACGGCGATGGATGACGGTCACCGACTTGCAAAGTCCCGCGAGGTAGAGCGCTTCTTCCATGGCGGTGTCACCGCCGCCAACGACGCTCACGTCCTGGTCGCGGAAGAAGTAGCCGTCGCACGTGGCGCACGCGCTCACGCCGCGGTTCTGCAGTTTCTCTTCGTTCGGTAGGCCGAGCCATTTGGCCTTCGCGCCCGTGGAAACGATGACGGTGTTCGCCTGGTACTCGACGCCGTCGGCCCACACCTTGAACGGGCGCTCGCTGAAGTCGACGCGGTCCACGTCCTGCGTGACGAAGCGCGTGCCGAAGCGCTCCGCTTGATCGCGGAAGAGCTGCATGAGCTCGGGGCCTTTGATGCCCTTCGGGAAGCCCGGGTAGTTCTCCACCTCGGTGGTGATCATGAGCTGACCGCCCGGAATGCCGCCCGTGACCAGGCCCTCGATGCAAAGGGGCTTGAGGTTTGCGCGCGCGGCGTAGATGGCGGCGGTGAGGCCCGCGGGGCCCGACCCGATGATGAGCACATTTTCAACGGACATGGTCGGTGGCTTCTAGTCATCCGGCGGCCGGACCGCAAGGCGGTTGCCGAAATCCGAGTGGTGTCGTAATCGCCGAGCATGACGAGCGACGAGCGCCGCCTTTCCCACCTCGACGACGCGGGCCGCGCCCACATGGTGGACGTGGCGGGAAAACAAGTGACCGAGCGCCGCGCCGTGGCAAGGGCCGTGGTGCGCATGGAACCCGAAACATTTGCGCTCTTGCGGGACGGCAAAGCGAAGAAGGGCGACGTACTCGCCGCGGCGCGCATTGCTGGCATCCAGGCTTCGAAGCGCACGCCCGAACTCATTCCGCTCTGCCACACCATCGCGCTTACGGCGGCCGAAGTCCGGTTTGAGTTTGGTGACGACGGCGCCTCGATTCGCATCGAAGCGGAATGCCGCGCGACGGACCGAACGGGCGTCGAAATGGAAGCGCTCACGGCGGTCAGCATCGCCGCGCTCACCCTCTACGACATGCTCAAGGCCGTTGATCGCGCGATGACCATCACCGACATCGCTCTGGTCGAGAAAAGCGGCGGCGCGTCCGGCGACTTCAAGCGCTAGCGCTTCAAGATGCGGCGCACGAGCCCGAAGTCGTCGCCCTTGAGCTCGCGGACCACGACGAGCGTGATGCCAAACGCGAAGAACCCCGCCGCGAGCGCACCGATGGTGAGAATGCGTGACGGGTGGGCGCCCGAGACGAGCTCCGCCACGACGTAACCGACGGCGCCCGCGACGGCGGCGCGGAGCACGGTGAGTGGCGCCACCAGGGCCTTGAAGCGCGCGAACACGAGCCAACCGGTGCCCGCGAGCGCGAGGCACGTGCCCGCCGTGGTGCCCATGGCGGCCGCGCGGAGCATGTCGCCCGAGAGCCCCGCTTGCCGAACGAGGACGAGGTTTGCCGCGACCACGACGACGAGGGCGAAACCCGCCACGGTGGCCGCGGCACCGGGCCGACCGGCGCTTGTGATGATCGTCGCCGTGATGACGAAGAGCGCAAAGGCGGCCATGCCGAGGACGAGGATCGAAAGTGCCCCCGCGCCCACGAGGTATTCGTCCGGGTAGGCGAGCCGCATCACGCCGCGCGATGCGCCGGCGATGGGCGCGGCGATGGACACGAGAAAGAGGATCGACACGCGCATGGCGGCGCGCACGTAGCGCTTGGTGGCGTCGTGGTCGCCGTCGGCGATGGCCTTCGACACCATGGGGAAGATGATGAATGTGATGCTCAGGATGAGCTGGTACGGCACGAACGCGAACGTTTGGACAGCGCGGTAGTAGCCCACCGTGACCGAGGCCTGCGCGGCGGCCGCGTCGGCGGCCATGCCGGCGGCGAGCCCAAGTTCCGCGGCGGTGCGCTTGAGGAGCGCCAGATCGATCTGCATCACGCCGTTTAAGAACCCGTGGTAGAGCCAAAGCGGTGCCGTGAACGCGAGCCAGCGTTTGATCGTGACGGTGTCCACGGGCTTTTCGCCGAGGCCCACCCAGACCATCGCGACCAGCAGGATCAGCGCCGCCGCGCCCGCGAACCCCGTCATTGCACCGAGGGCGCCGAGCCCCGCCGCTGACGCGCCGAGGATGCCGAAGGTGCGCAGTGTGGAGAATGTGCAGTCGAGGAGCGCCTGTTTTTGGAAGAGGCGCCGACCGTTGAGGGAGCCGACGAGGGAGGCGTAGAGCGCGTAGGCGAACACCACCACCGCCGACGTGCGGACGAGCGGGGCCACGGACGCGTCGAGCAGGAGCCCCGACACGGGCCCCGCGCCCACGAGGAACGCGAGGCAGAGGAGGCTGCCAAGCACGAGCTGAATGCCGAGCCCCCGCCGGAGGGCTTGGCCGCCGCGCGCGTCATCCTCGCTCACGAACTTGCTGACGGACTGAACCGTCGAGACGATGAGCACGTTGTTGACGATGGACGCGACGTTCATCGCCGTCGAAAAGAGACCGAACTCCTCCGGCGTCAGCAGGCGAGGCAAGAGGAGCTGGATGCCGTAGGACGTGACGATGAAGTAAATCTTCGCGCCCGTGATCGAGAGCAGCCCTCGCCCAGCGGTCTTGGTCGCATCGGTTGCCACGGCGCGCGCGTTGTGCCCCCCGCGTCCCACACCGTCAAGCAGCGCAGCACCACGCATGGCGGGGCGCGCACGGGACATGCGTGGTGTGCGACCGCGCCCGCCGGGGCGGGGTGGGTGCCGCTCGACGGAAACAAAACGGCCGCCGGAACCCTTGGTTCAGGCAGCCGTTCGAGGTTGGGCGAATGCCCCCGCGCTCAGCCAGTCTTGGCGATGCGGCGGTATTGAACGATGAGCTTCGTGCCGTTCGAGGGCGTGAAGCCGTCGAAGAGGGTCACGGAGTTGTTCTCGGGGTTATAGTCCCATACGAGTCCGCGCTTTTGCGGGATGCGCGTGCCGCTCGCCGGGTCCACGAAATCGAGGCCCACGACGTCGTACGGTTCTTCCTGAAGCTCGTAGAGCAGCGTGCGCGAAATGATGTTCGAGGCGAAGTTCTGGAACGTCTTCGACCAGTCGGGCGTGCAGATGCGCTCGATGATTCCGCCGGTCTGCATGGAGAGCCAGGTGTAGTCGACGCCGGCCGCGGCTTCGCCGGGGCAGGTGCCGTCGCCCACGACGCTGTGGAACACGTAGTCTTCCCAGCCTGGACGGACCGAGATGAACGACTGGAACGCCATGCCCGTGAGCGCGTCGCCCGTGCCGCCCCAATTCTGCGGCGTGTCGTCCGAAACCTCGATGAGCACGCGGAGCGAGCCGGGGCGCATGAAGCTCTCGATGGCGGCGATGTTCTGCTGAACGATGTAGAGCGAGTCTTCGCTCTGCACGTTGACGTCGACCTGCTTGAAGGTGGCCGTGTCCGCGCAGCTGGGGCCGCCGAGGGGCTGGGGCACGCACATGTCGTAGGTGCCGGTACCGCGCTCTGCCACCAGGATGAAGTGGAAGTCGATGCCGCTATTGACCAGCGTCGTCGAGAACGTGTTCAGGTTGGTTTTCACGGCCGCGATCTCGTCGGACATGCTGCCCGACTGGTCGATCACCATCACGATGTCGACGGCGCGGATGTTCTCCTCTTCGCCGTAGACGAACTGCTGCTCGATGATCTCGCACTGTTTCCAGCCTGTGCAGGTGGACCAAGCGCCGAATTCCGCGTCGTTCGTGCATTCCTGGACGCCGAGCTGGCAGCGCTCGAGGGCGTTCTGCGAAACGGGGCCGGGGAAGCACATCTGGCTCGAATCCGCCTGGCAACCGCAGCCTTCGTCGACCACGGAGTCGAGGTCGTCGTCCGAGCCGTTGCACTGCTCGGAAAGCAACGACGCGCCGTCCACGCCGCCGTCGGGCTGGAGGCCCATGTTCATGTTTCCGCCTGTGCCCGTTCCGTTGTCACGGCCACCGCCGCAAGCAACGAGCGCGAGTGCGCAAACCGTCATTCCCCAAATCGATGCGCCTTTAACCACTCCAATACCTCCGTCGTGGCCGAACTGTGCAGCCGGCGGACTACCACACGAATTGGGATCGGGACAGGCGAGAAGGTGATTTTTGTGGCGGGGCCGAAATTCGCACCGGTGTTGACCCTCGGGGCGCGGTGGTTATGGTGCGCCCCGTTGACGACGGCCCGCGCGAAACGACGCGAAACCAGGCCGTTTTTGGAGGACAGGCATGGCTAAAATCATCGGCATCGACCTCGGCACCACGAACTCCGTGGTCTCGATCATGGAGGGCAAGGAGCCCAAGGTCATCGTGAACGAAGAGGGTGATCGCATCACCCCGTCGGTCGTCGCGTGGGACGACCAGGGCGAGGTGCTCGTGGGCCAGGTTGCCAAGCGCCAGGCCATCACGAACCCGGAGCGCACCATCTACTCGGCGAAGCGTTTCGTCGGTCGCCGTTTCGAGGAGATGAGCGAAGAGATCAAGCGCGTCCCCTACAAGTGCGTGCGCCGTCAGAACGGTGACGTGGCCTTCGTGGTGGACGGCAAGGAGATCGCGCCGCCGGAGGTTTCCGCGCACGTGCTCCGGAAGCTCAAGAAGGCCGCGGAGGACTACCTCGGCGAGTCCGTCACCGAGGCGGTCATCACCGTTCCCGCGTACTTCAACGACGCGCAGCGCCAGGCGACCAAGGACGCGGGCCGCATCGCGGGCCTGACGGTCAAGCGCATCGTCAATGAGCCGACGGCCGCGGCCCTCGCCTACGGCCTCGACAAGAAGAAGGAAGAGACCATCGTCGTGTACGACTTCGGCGGCGGCACGTTCGACGTGTCGGTGCTCGAGGTGGGCGACAGCGTGGTCGAGGTTGTGGCGACCAACGGCGACACGCACCTCGGTGGTGACGACGTCGACCAGCACGTCATGGAGTACCTCGTGGCCGAGTTCAAGAAGGACACGGGCCTCGATGTTTCGAAGGACAAGATGGTCATCCAGCGCCTCAAGGACGCGGCGGAGAAGGCCAAGATCGAGCTTTCGTCGAAGCTTGAGACGACGGTGAACCTGCCGTTCCTCACGGCGGACGCGTCGGGCCCGAAGCACATGAACATTCGCCTGACGCGCGCCAAGCTCGAGCAGCTCATCGAGGTGCTCGTCGATCGCACGCTCGAACCCTGCAAGAAGGCCCTCGCCGACGCGGGCAAGACGGCGGCCGACATCGACGAGGTGGTGCTCGTCGGCGGCTCGACGCGCATCCCGCTCGTGCAGGAGCGCGTGAAGAAGTTCTTCGGCAAGGAGCCCCACCGTGGCGTGAACCCGGACGAGGTCGTGGCCATCGGCGCGGCCGTCCAGGCCGGCGTGCTCTCGGGCGACGTGAAGGACATGGTGCTCCTCGACGTCACCCCGCTGAGCCTCGGTGTCGAGACCCTCGGCGGCGTGATGACGACGCTCATCCCGCGCAACACGACCATCCCGACGCGCCGCGAGGAGACCTTCTCCACGGCCGACGACAACCAAAACAAGGTGGAAATCCACGTGCTCCAGGGCGAGCGCGCCGAAGCGCGGGACAACCGCACCCTCGGCCGTTTCCACCTCGAAGGCATCATGCCGGCGCCGCGCGGCGTGCCGAAGATCAAGGTCACCTTTGACCTCGACGCGAACGGCATCCTGTCGGTCACGGCGAAGGACGAGGCGACGGGCAAGGATCAGAAGATCACCATCACCGCGAACAGCGGCCTCTCGGAGACCGAGATCTCGAAGATGGTGGACGACGCCAAGGCGCACGAAGAGGAAGACAAGAAGCGCCGCGAGGCCGTCGAACTCCGAAACCGCGCCGACCAGCTCTGCCACGCCGTGGAGAAGAGTCTCGGTGAGGTGAAGGATAAGCTCCCCGCCGACAAGGTTGCCGACGTCGAGGCGAAGGTGAAGAGCCTGCGCGAAGCCATCGACAAGAACGATCAAGAGGCGATCCAGTCGCACCTCGAAGAGGTCGAGAAGGTCATGCAGGAAGTCGCCGCGAAGGCGTACGAGTCGGCCGGTGGCGCGCCGGGTGCGGCGGCCGGCGGTGCCGCGGACGCGGGCGCGAAGAAGGACGACGAAGGCGTCATCGACGCGGAGTTCGAGGACTCGGCCCCGAACTGAGCCCGCACTCGGGTCGCGCCTCGGCGGCCCGGAACCACAACGCGAGCGCCCACCGGACGGAAACGTCGGTGGGCGTTTTCGTGCCCGGGAGTCGCCACCCCATGGCTAGCGCCTTAGCCGATCTCGGAATTGTGCGGGCTGGATCCGCGATAATTCCCGCTGGCGTGGGCCTTGCTACGCACCCCCCGATGCGTAGGGGTCAAAGGATAGCCACGATTTCGCCGATCGGGCCCGCGCTGGTGGGTTTGATGCTCGCCGCGTGTGCCGCGGACGGCGTGCCCGGAACCAGCGACCTTGGCGATTTCGGCCCCGGCCCGAAGGGCGATGGCGTCCACACGCGATCCATCACGTTCTCGGTTCGCGGCGCCAGGTCGGAGGACGACCCGGGGAAGGCGGAGTTCAAGCTCCGGAGCTGGGGCGAGTTGAGCCTCGATCTCGAGCAGCGGGACCAGACCAACCCGCAGCGGCTCCAGATCGTTGCCGAGAGCGACTCGCTCACGCGCCGAAGCGGCCGCGGCCGCGCACCGTCGCTCACGGTCGACGAGGGCCGGAGGGGCTACGTCGACTACGTGGTCACGATCCTCAACTGGGGCGACGCGAAGACGGGCGGCACGATGACCGTCGGTGCAGAGGTGGGCCGCACCAAGGGCGTCGAAGTGGAGTTCAACAACCCCGACTGCGACGACTGCGACAACAAGGCCGGCAACATGCACAAGCGCCTTCTCAAGGCGATCGGCCAAGCGCAGGTCTCGATCGACTTGGCGATCTTCGGCTTCCAGGACCCGGAAGTGCTCGGCGCCCTCTGCGCCGCCGTGGAAAACGGGGTTGAACTTCGCGTCGTGACGGACAACGACTCGCTCGAGGAAGGGCCCCGTAGCTACTACCCGTACATCTTTGGGGAAGAGGGGAGCCTTCGGGCCTGCGGCGCGAAGATCGTGCCGGTGATGAGCATGGGAATCATGCATCACAAGTTCCTCATCATCGACAAGGACACGGAAACGGAGCAGCTCGTGTCCGGGTCGGCGAACTTCAGCGACACGGATTTCGTGAAGCACCACAACCATATGGTGTTCATGCGCGGGGTCCCCGAGCTGGTGGAGGCCTACCAGAACGAGTTCGACCAGCTCTACACGCGTTGCCAGGTGGATCGCATTACACCGATGGATCGCTGCACCGAGTGCACGCCGGGATGCACGGAGGACCGTAGCGAAGAGGGCCCGTGGGACATCGCCGACGGCTCGGTGACGGTGGAGTTCTCACCAAGCGACGACGCCCTGGGCACGCTCCGCGGCAAGGTTATCGATCGCAGCATCAAGGACGAGGACGTGGCTTGCCGCGACGAAGACGCGGACTGCTGGTGCCGCGAAACGCCGTCGGGCAAGTGGAACTGCACGTACTGCGCCGCCGAAGGCCACTACGGTCTCATCGGGGAAGCCCAACGGAGCATCCGTCTCGACGTGTTTGCGGCCACCGATCCATGCCTGGCGCTGGGACTCGCGAAGGCGCGTTCGCGCGGCATCGAGATCAAATCGGTGTGGGACATGGTCAACGCGGCCAATCCCTATTCCGAGGATGAATACCTCTGCTCACAGGGGATCGAGACCTACGTCACCAACTGGTCGGGCGGGAATCCGTTGGCCTTCAACCACAACAAGCTCGTCGTCGTCGACGACATCGTGTTCGACGGAAGCATGAACCTCAGCTCGAACGGCGCGGACGTCAACAACGAGAACACGCTCATCTTCCGATCGCCGAAGCTCGCGTACGTGTACGCAAGCTACGTCGATTCGGAGATCCAGCTCCTCAAGAGCCACGGCGTCAAAGCAAGAACGCCCTCCGAGTGTCGGTGCGCCATCGATGCGTCCACCTGCGACAACACGTCAAACCGCGTGATCTTCGCCAAACCCACCAACTAGCGGCCTTGCGCCGCATCGATCGAAACGGAACCGGAATGAACGTGCGCAGTGCTTGGATTGGCTTCGTGGTGATGGTGGCCCTTGGTGGGTGCACGACCACGCCCAGCTCGACGGCCATCGACCTCGATTCTCCCGGCGGCAAGGCCGACAGCTCGAACTGCAGCGAGGTGTCCCTCGACCCGGGCGCCTCCCAGAAGGCAACGCTCGTTGCGAGCTTCTTTCAGGCGCGTTTCGACGTGGAGGGCAAGGGCAAGGTCGATATTCGCACGGCCGAGCACGGGGGCGTCGGTGGCAGCGTGGCGACGGTGGAAGGCGTCTCCATCGAGCCCAAGAACGTCACCGTCGTCGTCTCGAACCCGGGCTCGAAGCCGGTCGAGGGGCGCCTTTGCGTGCGCGAGTTCGAGCCGCCCGTGGCGGACGACGTCCTCGCCGCTGCGCTCCTCAATCTGAAGCGCGTCTCCGCGGAGATCGACGCCCGCGACCACCTGAGCAAGTACAAGCTCTCGGGCAGCGTCGCCGAACAGTTCTTGATGGCGCTCATCCTTGAGTACGCGGACAACGAACCGCAGCTCAAGGTGCGCCTCGAGTCGGCCGCTTCGATGGTGTTCTTTGAGGCGCCTGACGTGACGCCGCCCGTGAACGGTCGCACGACGCCCTTTCACGGTCTCGATACGGACGGCTTCGACCGGCTGCGCTCGTTCGAGGATTGGGTGTGGTCCCAGAACACGAGCGCCGCGTCCGGCAAGGTCGGCGTGCGGCCGTTTTCGGTGTGCGAAACGAAGTACATGATCGAAACGTTCATCCGGCCGAACGTGGTTCACCCGGACTTCGATTCGTACAAGGCCGGCCTCGCGAAGTTCGCGGCGTCGTGCGACGAGCGCGACCTCAAGGAGTGGTACAACTTCCGGGGCCTCGGTCATCTCCGGCCGAGCTGGGTCGAGTCGAACATCATGGAGCGCGTGCTCCGGCGCATGGTCGGTCAGTGCCGCCAGCCGAGTGCCGAGTGGGCGAGCGAGTGCGCCGAGTGGAACGCGGGGCGTCGCGCGTACCGCGAACGCGTCAATCAGGAGCTCGCGAGCCGCTTCCTTCACTACGACGTCGACACCCAAGAGCAGTATTTCGAGACGACCTACAACGACCTCGTGCTGGTGGAGGACACGAACGGGGATGGCGTCGGCGAGTTCCTTCGTCCCGGGAACGCCACGCTCAAGACGGGCGAGCAGGTGGAGGTATCCATCGAGTCCACGGGGAAGTTCTCGGGCCGACTTCGCGCCACGATGCCCGACGGAACGTCGAAGAGCATCGGCACGGGGGACCTCGAACTCGAGACGTCGGTCGATCCCGCGTTCGATCCGAGTTGGGCCGATCGTGCGGATTTCGGGCTCAGCGTTCGTTTCGCGGACGATGCCGTGGCGTGCACCGCCGCGGAGAGTCCCTCGCCCGAGGCGTGTCCGCTTCTCAAGCGCTTCTACGTGCTCATCGATCGACACGAAAGCTTCTACAACACGTATTCGGCGCTCTATCCCACCTGCCGCGGGCAGAGCTGGTGCCTGTCGAGCCAGCCGTCGCCGCTCGTGGCCTGTTCCGTGACCCTCGGCGCCGCCAACGGCTGGGCGTTCGCGGGCACGCCGTCCGGTGGCCACGCGGGCTTCATCTTCCTCATGCGCGTGCCCTTCGCGGACACGCTCGTTGGCAGCGAGAGGAACGTGTCGGCGCTCCCCGAGGCGCCCAAGGTGCTGACGATGCACGAGGTCTACGACGAAGGCGCGGAGATCGACTTCTCTCGCGTGTGGCTCGACATCGCGTCGCTCTCGAACGACCTCTATTCGGGGGAGAATGAGATCTCGAAGTTCGGCGGCGTGCCCGCGGAGGAGATCGAAGGGATCCTGGTGCTCAAAAAGCCGGCGGCCTTCGACACCCTCGGCGAAAACGAGAACGACGACGGCGTTTCGGACGACGGGCTCGGCGGCTTGGACGCGGGCGCGTCGGTGCCGAGCGAAGATTTCTGAAGCCGGACAACGTCATTTGGGGGTGGCCGTGTCGTTTCGGGTGACAACGTCGTTTGAGGTGCCGGTGCGAACACGTGAGATTCCTCAGCGGTCACCTTTTCGCGTTGTCCCCGGTGGGATACCTGCCGACGTGATGTTCAAGCGACGGTTCTCTGGCGTGCTCGCGTTCGTGGTTGGGGCCGCGGCTTTCCTTGGCTGTAGCGCACCCCCGACGGAGTCGCCGACTGCGGGCGATGGCGGGAACAACATCCCGACGATGGACTCCGGCGTGGACATGCCGCCGGACGGCGCCGTCGGCGACAAGCCCTGCTCCGAGCTTGCGCCGCGTGCCATTGCGCCGGAGGTGTTCGTGGGCCCCACGGGCCTCGCGGCGAAGCTCATCAGCTACATCGACGGCGCCACGTCGAGCCTGCACATCTCGATGTACCAGATCGACCAGGGCCCCATCGTCGAGGCGCTCAAGCGTGCGGTCTCCCGCGGGGTCCAGGTGCATTTGCTCCTCGACCCAAAGCAGGACGGGAACGCCGCGGCGGTTAGCGATCTCAAGGCCGGTGGCGTGCAGATCGGCTACCCGAGCGCCGAATTCTCCTACTACCACGTCAAAACGTTTGTCATCGATGGTGACCGTGCGGTGGTGATGTCGGCGAACCTGAACACCTACTCGCTCACCACGGAGCGGAACCACGGCGTGCTCCTCCGCGACCCGTACGACGTGAAGGACATCGACGCGGTGTTCAACGTCGACGCCACGGGCGGGCAGGTGCCGACCTGCACGCGCCTCGTGATCTCGCCGACCAACAGCCGACAGCGTATCCAGGCACTCATTCAGAGCGCGCAGTCGACCCTCGTGCTCGAGCAATTGAGCCTCGCCGACAAGGACATCCGCGCCGCGCTCGCGAGCCGCGCGCAGGCGGGCGTCGCGGTGCGTGTGATTCTCGCAAACCCGGCATGGATCACCGAGAACGCCGAGGCGGCCCAGGTCCTCGAGGCATCGGGCATTCAGGTGCGGTTCATGAAGAACCTCGACAATCACGCCAAGCTCATCATCGCCGACGGCAAGGCCGCGTTTGTCGGGTCCGAGAACCTGAGCTGGACGTCCCTCGAAAAGAACCGGGAGGTCGGCGTTGTGGTCACCGAAACGCCCGCGGTGTCGACCCTCGTGAGCTCCTTCGAGGCCGACTGGCCCGTCGCCGTCGAATAGCGGCCGCCCGCGCCTCCCGCCAGCTCGCGCCACGCGCCCAGCACGGGGGCTACTCACCGTGACCCTGGGGCCCTAGGCTCTGCCGCTTCCATGTCGCTTACGCGTTACTTCGTGTTTTTCGCGGTCGTCACCGGCATCGCGGGTCTCATTCACACGTACCTCTGGTGGCGCATCGTGCATGCGCCCGCGTGGCCCGCGCCCTGGCAGCGAGTCGGCGCATGGGCGTTCATCGTGCTCGCCGCGTCCGTGCCAATGTCGTTCGTCGCATCGCGCCTCCTGCCGAAGCCCATCGGCCTGCCATTCATCTGGATCGGCTACGTGTGGATGGGACTGATGTTCCTGCTCTTGGTGCTCACGCTGCTCGGCGAACCGGTGCGCATTGTGGACGCGGTGCTTTCCTGGGTTGCACCGAACATCATGTCCGCCGAGCGGCGGCAGTTTCTTCTGCGTGCGGTCGCGGGTGTGACGACCGTGGGCGCGGGTGGGCTCGCGGCGTTTGGCGTCTACTCCGCCATCGGGAAGACACGCGTCCACCGCGTGCCCGTGCAGGTTCTGCGCGCACCGGCCGCGCTTCGGGGGCTCAAGGTGGCCCAGATCACCGACATCCACATTGGCCCGACCCTTGGACGGGACTTCCTCGAGGGGATCGTCGAGCGGGTGAACTCCGTCGAGCCCGATGTGATCGCGATCACGGGCGACTTGGTGGACGGCTCGGTCGCGGAGCTGGGCCACGCCGTGCGCGCGCTCGAAGGGCTCCGCGCGAAGCAAGGTGTCTACTTCGTCACGGGCAACCACGAATACTACTCGGGCGCCGATGAGTGGATTCGGTTCCTCGGGACGCTCGGCGTGCGTGTGCTCCGAAACGAACGCATCGCGCTCGAACATGGCGGCGAAGGATTTGACCTCGTGGGCATCGACGACTGGTCATCGCGCGGATTCGGCGGCGACCACGGCGCGAACTTGCCGAAGGCCCTCGCGGGGCGCGACGCAGCTCGCCCGAGCATCCTCCTTGCGCACCAACCGAAGGCGTTTCCGGAGGCGGCGTCCCTCGGCATCGACCTGCAGATCTCCGGCCACACCCACGGCGGACAGATCAAGCCGTTCAATCTCCTCACCAAGCTCGACACGCCCTACGTGCGCGGCCTCTACCGCGAGGGCCAGAGCCAAATCTACGTCAGCCCCGGCACCGGGTACTGGGGCCCCCCCATGCGCGTCGGCGTCCCGCCGGAAGTCACGCTCCTCGAGTTCGGCTGAGTGTTGGGCGATCGCCGCCGTTCGGCGGCGATGCCAAAACTACAGATCCCAGTAGACGTGGAAGTTGCAGGTGGCGGAGGCGCCGTCGTCCATGTTGATGATGCTGACGGTGGCGCAGTCGCCCGCGCCGAGGCGCCGATCGAATCGCGCTTGGCCCGCGTCACGCAGCACCTTCGACTCGAGGTACGACGCGCCGGGGGAACCCTTCGGCGTCACGGAGAGCTCTCCGTAGAAACTGAACCCGGCGGGCGAGCATCCATCGATGTTCACCTGAACGAATCCGCCCGCTTCCGAGCAAACGCGCTGGTGGAGGGCCTCATGCGTCCGAAGCGTCTTGTTCTCGAACGACTTCACCTTGCAGCCCCCGAGTCCGGCCAGGGCCAACACGGCAACGACGGAGAACAACGCGCGCTTCACCATGACTTCCGAATCCTTCCGGGGCCCTTGGGCGCCCCCGCGAACGTGATGTAGGTGTACGTAGCACAATGTAGACGTTCCTCCATCGGCCCTTGGGCGGCGGCCGAATTCCATGAAATCGCAAGAGAATGGGCCTCCCCCCGCACTTGCCCGGCCCCACCCGGACCCCTACAGTCTCCGTCCCATGCCGGCGATCGACGTCCCGCTTCTCGGCGCGCTCATCCTGGCGGCCACGCTGGTGCTCGCGGCGTACTCGTTCGCCATGGCCGTGGGCGCCGGACGGGGGCGCCTCGCCCTCCTTGGTTCGGCGCGCATGGGTGCCTTCGCATCCTCCGCCTTCATCGTCCTTGCGGTGTGTCTGCTGGCCTACGCGTTTCAGACGCACGACTTCCGCATTCGGTACGTCGCCCGCTACAGCGACCGCTCCATGCCGTGGCAGTACCTGCTCACGTCGCTCTGGGGTGGGCAGGATGGCTCGCTTCTCTGGTGGTCGTTCCTCCTCGTTGGGTGGACTACGGCGTGCCTTGTTTGGATGCGCGATCGTTATCGCGAGCTTCAGCCGTGGGTCATCGCGACGCTCATGAGCATCCTCATGTTCTTCGTCGTCGTGATGCTCTTTGCTGCGAATCCCTTCGCGACGACCACCGCGTCCGTGCCGAGCGACGGCGAGGGGCTAAACCCCCTTCTTCAGAACTACTGGATGGTGATCCATCCGCCGAGCCTCTACATGGGCTTCGTCGGCTGGTCGATCCCGTTCGCCTTCGCCGTCGCCGCGCTGGTGACCGGCCGTCTCGAAAACGAGTGGCTGAACGCCATTCGCCCTTGGGTGCTCTGGGCGTGGCTCTTCCTCTCCATCGGCCTCACGCTCGGGATGATCTGGTCCTACGAGGAGCTCGGCTGGGGCGGCTACTGGGCCTGGGATCCCGTGGAAAACGCGTCGTTCATGCCCTGGCTCGTGGGCACGGCGTTCCTCCATTCGGTGATGGTGCAGGAGCGCTACGGCATGCTCCGCGTGTGGAACGTCTTTCTCGTGTGCCTCGTCTTCTTCATGACGATCTTCGGCACGTTCCTGACGCGCTCGGGGCTCATCGCCAGCGTCCACTCGTTCGCGCGCAGTGACATCGGTATCTATTTCGTTTGGTACATGGGGTTCCTCCTCATCGCCTGCACGGCGCTCATCGCGTGGCGCTTCCGGAAGCTCCGCGCGATGCACCAGCTCGAGTCGCTCGTCTCGCGCGAGTTCGCCTTCCTGCTGAACAACTGGATCCTGCTCGGGATGATGGTGTTTGTCCTCGTGGCGACCACCTTCCCGCTGCTCAGCCAGTGGCTCCGTGACCAGGAAGTCACCGTGGGCCCGCCCTTCTACAACAAGTGGATGGTGCCCTTCGGCATCGTGCTCCTGTTCCTTGCGGGCGTCGGGCCGGTGATCTCGTGGCGGAAGGCGACGGGCAAGCACATCCTCCGTGCGTTCTTGAAGCCGATGATCTTCATGGTC
The DNA here is from genome assembly GCA_041389625.1 of Polyangiales bacterium. Taxonomy (GTDB): domain Bacteria; phylum Myxococcota_A; class Polyangia; order Polyangiales; family JAWKRM01; genus JAWKRM01. The sequence continues at coordinate 54,283 of JAWKRM010000005.1, read as the reverse complement.
GTCGTGGGCGCGACGCACCTCGCCTTTGGCAAGGCGCTCGGGTTCCCCGCGCTCGTGAGCTCGGAGGAGATTTACGAGACCCTCACGGGCCGCATCCTTTCGGCGGTTCACGACATTTCGCCGCTCTTTTCGGTGATGTCCGTGGCCTTTGTCGTGGGCACGGTGGTGCAGGAGTTTTGGCGAGGCACGGCGGTGCGCATGCGCTCGAAGGGCGAGGGGGCCCTCGAGGCGCTCGTCGCCCTGACGCTCCGCGCGAAGCGCCGCTACGGCGGGTACGTCGTGCATGTCGGCGTCGCGATCATGTTCATCGGTTTCACGGGCGCCGCCTACGACGTCGAGCAGGAGAAGGCCCTGCGGCCCGGCGAGACGATGGAGGTCTCGGGTTACACGCTCCGCTACGACGGGGCGCGGAGCCTGGTGGACCCGAACAAGCGCATGCTGTTCACCGATCTCGCGGTGCTCGACGATGGGAAGTCCATCGGGACGGCGACGCCCGCGAAGTTCGTGTATCGAACACACCCGGACATGCCCACCACGGAGGTCGACATCCGTTCGCGGCCCGGTGCTGACCTCTACACGATCATGAGCACCGTCGACCCCGAGACGAAGATGGCGACGTTCCGCGTCATCGTGCGCCCGCTAGTCATGTGGATCTGGCTCGGTGCGGTGCTGCTTATTCTGGGAACGCTCCTTGCCGTTTCTCCGTCGGTGAAGGAGGTGCTCGCCGAGCGCCGATCGCCGAAGCCGGTGCGAATCAGCCGCACGGCGGTGGCGGTGGCGACGCTTCTGCTCGCGCTGACCGCGGTGGTCGCCTTCGCGTCCGGCGCACAGGCCCAGTCCGACGGCTCGTCGTCGCTCCACGCGGGCAGCGTCACCATTCGAAACCCCGAGGAGCGAAAGCTCTTTGAACGGCTCCTTTGCATGTGCGGCGACTGCCAGCGGCTCACGCTCGCCAACTGCGGTTGCGGGTGGGCCGACAACAAGCGCGCGGAGCTCCGCCAGCGCCTCGCGAGCAACCAAGATGTACTCGCGATCATCGCGTCGTACCGAGATGAATACGGCCCCAAGTCGCTTTCGGTCCCGGTGGACGAAGGCCTCGATCGAGCGCTTTGGGCCGTGCCCCTCGGTGGCGTCGTGCTCGCCGCCTTCGGGGTGGTGGGCGTGGGGCGTCGCTGGAAGCGGCGCCGCGGTCCGGTGCCGGCGCCCGGCCCCGACGTTCCCGAGGCATCGCCCGCCGCCGCTTCGGATGCGGCGAGCGATGACTACGACGCTCGACTCGACGAGGAGCTCGCGCGCCGCGACCGCGCCTAGGGAACACGGTGACGACGCTTCTTTCTTCGCTTCTCCTCGCGGCCGCCGCGCTTGCCCTGTGTGGCGGCGTTTATGCGCTTTGGCGCAGCATCCGCGCAGCCCTCGGCGCGGAGCGACCCGTGGAGGAGCTCCGCGTGGAAGAGCTCGACGCACGCCGTGCGTCGCTCCTTGAAGAAAAGAACGCGCTGCTGCGCACCCTGGAGGAGCTCGCGTTTGATCGTGACGTGGGAAAACTCTCCGAACCCGACTATGCGTCCCTCGAAGCGAAGACCCGAGCCCGCGCGAAGGACGTGCTGCGGGAGCTCGACGCCGAGCTCGGCACGTTCCGCGCGGACGCCGAAAAGCTTGTACGTGAACGGCTCGCCGCGCTCGCGCATGAACCCGGGTCCGGTGCCGCCGCGCCCGCGAACGACGTGCCATCGAACGGAGACGCGGGCGCATGAGTCTTCGCATGTTGGCCCGAAGGAGCGTGCTCGCCCTCGGCGTCGTGGTGATCGCCGAGCTCGGCGTTTTTTCCGCGGCGACCCGCGTCGCTGCGCAGGACGGCGAACCCGGCGCGGACCAGGCCGACGATCACGTTCGTCAGGCCCTCGCCGGTGAGAACGCACCCGCGGCGGTGGCCAAGGAGAGCGAGGCGGTCCCCGCGGGGGAGATCCACGTTCACGTGCTCGACGAGGCGGACGCCGCCGTTGCCTCCGCCGCCGTCGAGGTGGGAACCCTCGGGCAAGGCGGCAAGCGCGAGAAGGTGGAGGCGCTCACGGACTCGAACGGCGTTGCGGTCTTCAAGGGCCTCCCCACCGGATCCGTGCAGGCCTACCGCGTGAACGTGCCGCACCAGGGTGCGGTCTATAGCCGACGCCGTTCCAGCTCCCGCCGAACCACGGCTACGAAGTCACGGTGCATCGGCGCGAGGTGTCCACCGACTCGCGGTTCATTCTCCAGTTCCTCATGCGCGTCTACTTCGAGCTGCGCGATGGCCGCGTGCGGGTGGTGGAGCAGTCCCAGCTCGTGAACCTCGGCCGCGCGACCTACGTCTTCCCGAAGGATGGGCTCGAGGTCGTGCTCCCCGAGGGTCGGCAGGCGTTTCAGACCCAGGCGAGCATGGGCGACCAACACATCTCCGAGACCGACGCGGGTCTCAAGATCACCGGCTCGGTGCCACCGGGCCGCGTCACGATGATGTGGGCCTTCGACATGCCGCTCGCGGGCGATACGTTTCACTTCAAGCAGACCGTGCCGTTCCGTACGTACCGCTTCAGCATCGAGGCGGATGGGCCCCCCGGTGCGAAGCTCGAGGTCGCAGGCATGCCGCAGGCCATCGTCCACGAGGAGAAGGGGAACCGCTTTCTCGTGACGCAGACCCAGATCGAGCCGACCGAGACCCAACTCGGCGAGCTCGATGTGACCCTCACGGGGCTGCCCGGCCCGGGGCCCACGCGGTGGATCGCCGTGGCGGGCGCGGCGATCTTCGTGCTCCTCGCCGGGTTCCTCGCGTGGCGCCGGCCGGGCCGCGCCGCGGTGGATGCGGGCGCGCTCGATCGCGAGAAGGAGACGGTGCTCGAGGAGCTCGAGGCGCTCGAAAAGGAGTTTCGCGCGGGTGAAGTGGGGCCCAAGTTCCACGCGGCGCGCCAGCGGGAGCTCACCGACGAGCTGGCGATTCTCCTCAAATCCGCCGCCGAGAATCGCAATTGATCGCCTAGGTTCCGCGGCGTATGGTCCGCCCTCGATTTGACGGGCCCCGCGCCCCCGAACCACGAGGCGACCATGGCGGAAGGACTGAACAAGGCGATTTTGATCGGCAACCTGGGTGCCGATCCGGAGCTGCGCTTCACGCAGGGCGGACAGGCTGTGCTCAAGCTGCGCCTCGCCACGACCGAGTCGTACGTGGACCGCAACAAGGAGCGGCAGCAGCGCACCGAGTGGCACCAGATCGTCATCTGGGGAAACCGCGCCGAGGCCCTCAACAAGATCCTTTCGAAGGGCCGCACCATCTGCGTCGAAGGCCGCATTCAAACGCGCTCCTGGGACGACAAGGACGGCAACAAGCGTTACACGACCGAGATCAACGCGACGAACATCGTGCTCGTGGGTAGCGGCGGTGGCGGCGGTGGTGGCCGCGGTCGTGGCGACGGCGGCCCGCCCGACGACGATTTCGGCGGTGGCGGCGGCGGCGGCGGTGGCGGTGGCGGAAGCGACTTCCCCGGCGGCGACTTCGGCGGCGACGACGACATTCCATTCTGAGCGCGTGCCGGGCTGAATCACTCCGGGGACCATCGCCGTGAAGAAGCGCGTCGATGTGCTCTTGGTGGAGCGTGGGCTCGCGGAAAGCCGCGAAAAAGCCCGCGCAATCGTCATGGCGGGCGAGGTCTTCTCGGGCGAGGTTCGCGTCGACAAGGCGGGGGCGCAGCTCGCGGAGGATGCGCCCCTCGAGGTGCGAAGCGACCCGAACCCGTACGTGTCACGGGGCGGGCTCAAGCTCGCCGGCGCGCTCGATGTGTTTGCGTTTGACCCCACGGCGCTGGTGGCGGCGGACATTGGCGCATCGACCGGCGGCTTCACGGACGTGCTGCTCCAGCGCGGTGCCACGCGCGTCTACGCCATCGACGTCGGGCGCGGGCAGCTCCACGGCAAACTTCGGAGCGACCCCCGGGTCGTCGTGATGGAGCGGACCAACGCGCGGCATCTCCAAGCGGACTCGCTTCCGGAGGCCGTCGACCTCGTCGTCATCGATGCTTCGTTCATCGGTCTCGAGAAGCTCCTCGGCGGTGTGTGCGCGATCCTCAAACCCGGCGGCGCCGTGGTCGCGCTCGTCAAACCGCAGTTCGAAGTGGGACGCGAACGCGTGGGCAAGGGCGGTGTCGTGCGTGATCCGAACGCGCGCCGCGACGCCATCGACGCTGTGCGCGCCGCCACCGAGCGTGCGGGCTTTGTCGTGCGCGGCGAGTGCGATTCGTCCATTCGAGGGCCCCAGGGCAACCTCGAAGCCTTTCTCTGGCTGGAATTCCAGGGTCCAAGGGAGGAAAAAAGCGAATAATTTCGTAGTCAAGGAAGAATCGTTACAGCTCTCTTGCGTGCGTTACACAACCAGGTGTACGTTGCTTGCACAGTGCACGCGGGGGAGACAAAACGCACGGATATGGGCCGACACGCGGTGGCGTTCGTCGGCGCGTTGCTCTCCCTGGCGGTCGGCTGTGCAACGGGCGCATCGGACGACGGTGTGGTGTCGACCCGTGCGGCCATCGACGAAGTGGTGGCGGCGCCGGTCTCGAGCTCCACGGCGGGCAGCACCTCGGTTGGTGGATCCGCACCGAAGGCGCATGTGGAGGGCGGCGTGAACCTCGTGGAGGTTCTCCGGCGCGCCGACTTCGTGGGTTCGGCCACGGTGGTGAAGCTCGCGAGCCGCTACGGCACCCAGGGGCGCTCGAACCAGGAAGCGATCTGGACCGACATCACGTTCCGCGTCGACAATGCGGTCAAGGATGCGCGCGGCGTGGCGGCGGAGGGGCAAGTCACCCTCACTTTCCTCGGCGGCACCGTCGACGGCCGTGAACTCCATGTCGAGCACTTCCCGACCTTCCAGGCGGGGGAGCAGGTGATCCTTCTCGCCAAGTCCGACGAGCGCCCGTGCCCGACCTTTGCGGGTGAATACGGCGTGCTCCGCGTACGCGATGGCCGCGTGTTCACCTCCTACGGGCACCCCCTCGCGGCCATCACCGACCGCGGCTACGACGTACTTACGCTTTCGAGGGATCTTCCCACCGCGGCGCCGGCACCGGTGGCCGTTGCGGGCGATGCGGGGGGCGAGCTCGTGGCACCCGCCGTGGGTACCGAAGCCGACGCCATGCCCGTGGACGAAGCGCTCGCTTCGCTCGAAGTCCTCGTCGAGGTGGGCCGATGAAGAACGCGTTGGCCACGGCGCTCGTCCTTGTGGCGGTGCTGCTCACGGCGTCCGAGGCCTTCGCGTGGTCCGCGATTCGCTGTAACTCCGACCCCACCAAGGTCATCCGCTACCCGGGCAACGGCATGCCGTGGCCACTTCGCGTGCGCGACAACATGCCCAAGGGGTCGCTTGCGCGCACGTCCCTTGAGAACAGCGTGGCGCTCTGGAACAGCACCGAAGGCGCGCTCAACGCACTCACGCTCGACACGGACGGCTACCAGAAGTGCAAGGCCCCCGACAACGCGGGCTACGGCGTGGTGGGCCTCGACGACGGCACGTGTTCCGAGACCCTCGGTTTCGACTGGTGGGGCGGCGGGGCCAACGGCGTTCGACAATACTGGGTGCAGAACTGCCAGGTGGTGGCCACGACCCTCTACGCCAACCCTCTCGATCCGACGTCGGTCGACGAAGTGGGCGACGTGTTCAGCCACGAGCTTGGGCACCATCTGAACTACGCCCACAACTGGTACGGGCCGAGCGTCATGGGCTACGGCGTGAACATGTACTGGTACCTGACCAGCGAAGATCAGGGCTACATCCGCACGCGCTTCCCCGATGGCCAAGTGGCGGCCGCGGATCCGCATATCCACCGCACGGTGCTGCTCACGGCCCTCGGCATGGAGATTCAGCCCGACGTGCAGTCGCAAACCACAGCGCCCGACCCGACCTGCGCACCGAATGGTTGCCAGAACCTCGGGGAGGGCGACGAAATCAGCGTCATCCTCACCTACGGCAACGGCGGCGCCACGGCGACCACGGAGCCGGTCCGTGTGTCCATGTTCCTTGGGCCGTACGAAATCGGTGCGTGGCTCGCGGGGCCCCTCCCGGCGCATTCGTCGAGCTCCTACAACTTCCGCGCGAAGCTCCCGGCGAACATCCCGTCGGGCGAGTACACGATGAGCGTCACCATCGACTCGAAGAACCTTTACCCCTCGGTGACGGGACCATCGCCGGCGCGCACGCGCGACTTTCCCGGCTTCCGTGTGGTCGGCAGCTGCAAGGGCGCGTGCACGCCCACCGCACCGCCGGCGCCTTCGGCCACGGTGCTGAAGGTCGTCACGGCCAAGTCGGACCAGGCGGTCGTTGCGGAGGGAACGCTGGCCGGGGACGCGGGCGACGGCGAGAATGGAAACGCCGGCGCGCAGGGCGGCTGTAGCGTTTCGCGCGGCGCATCCGCGTCGCCGTCGTCGGCCCTGTTCCTCGCGGTGGGCGCGCTCCTCGCCCTGCGCCGCCGTCGTCGCTGAACGGAGCGCCGCATCGCGTTGCCGTCGAGGGCCCTCTGCAGCGCTTAAACGAAAACGCCCGCGGTCGGCGCGGGCGTTCTCGGGTGTCCCTTGGGACGCGGACCGTTCAGACCTTGAGGCCCTTGCCGCGGAGCTCGCGGAGAACGGTTTCAATGCCGCGCTTGTCGATGGTGCGAATGCCCGCCGTGCTCACGCGGAGGCGGACCCAGCGGTTCTCGCTCGGCACCCAGAAGCGGCGCGACTGGAGGTTCGGCACCGTGCGCTTCTTCGTCTTGATGTTCGAGTGGGAGACCTTGTGGCCCACCATCGGAGCTTTTCCAGTGACCTGACAAACCATCGACACGGCACGTACCTCCAGAAGGGCGGGGGAATTAGCCGTCCCGCCGGCGGAATGCAACCCGTTGGGCCCATCGGCGGCGGAAACCCTGGAGAAACCACCCGAAAAGCATGGGAAAAACCCCGTGGGGGGCCCATGCGTTGACCCCGATCGGGCGGCCGGCGATAAGGCGCCATGGCTCCCCCGGCGCGTACGGGCCGTGAACGACCCCGCCTGCTCATGGTGGGCGGCGGCATTTTCCAGGCTGACATGGTCCGCACGGCCAAGCGCGTCGGCGCCGAGGTGTGGACGGTCGACCGGAACCCCGACGCCCCCGCCATGCATCTTTCGGATCACGCCTTGCCGATCGATTTCGGCGACGTGTCGGCCGTGCTCGCCCTCGAGCACATCGGATTCGATGGCGTGACGACGGCCGCGAGCGACGCGGCGATCCCGACGGTCGTCGCGTGCGCGCACGCGTGGGGGCTTCGCGCCGTGTCGCCCGATGCGCTCCGTCTATGCCAAGACAAGCTTCGCACGATGGACGCACTCGTCGAGGCCGGCCTCCCCGCCGCGAGCACTCGGTTCATTTCGCACGACGCGTCCGTCAAGCCGCACATCGATGCGGTGTGCGGTTACCCCTTCGTGATCAAGCCGCGCTTCGGTGCGGGCGGGCGCGGCGTGTCGGTCGTGCGCACGCCGGAGGAAGTGGAGCCCGCGGTGGCCAAGGTGCTTCGCCACACGCCGCCGGAGCAGGGCTTCCTCGTACAAGAATTTCTCCGCGGCCAATCCGTGGGTGTGGAGGCGTTCCTCGCCGATGGCCGCATCGTGCGCGGCGTTTGCCTCGGCGACGAGTACAAGAGTCACTTCGTTTCGCCCATCGGTCACTCGTTGCCCGCGGGGCTCGCCCCGGAAATCGAGCGCGATATCCTCGCGCAGGTGGAGCGGATCGCGGGCGTCCTCGGCGTCACCGACGGCCCCATGAATTTCGACCTTCGCTATGATCACGGCGAAGTCTGGCTCATCGAAGCCAACGCGCGCCTTGGGGGGAACTCGATCACCGAGCTTGTGCGCGTCGCGACCGGTGTGGACCTCGGCGAAGTGGTGGTACGCGCCGCCCTCGGCCAGTCGCCGGAGGCCGCGCTCGCGCCGAAGCACGACGTCCGGCCCGCCGCGGCGAGGCTCTTTGTTGTCCGCGGGCACGGCATGCTCGAGCACCTCGACGGCATGCGTGCCTGGTCCGAGGACCCGAATGTCCTCGCCTTCGAGCTCGCGTCCGCGGGTGCACCCCTCACGGCGCGTGTCGACGAGTGGGCAATCGTGGGTCGGTGTCTCGTGCGCGGCGCGAGCGCCCAGGCGGCGGTGGCGCTCGCCGAATCCATCGCTGCCGACGTGGAAGCGCACATTCGCGCCTCCGCCTGATAGTCTAGGGGGGTCACATGCACTCCGACGCGACCGAGGACCCGACTTCCGAGGGAAACGCCGCCCAATCGAAGGCGTTTTGGAATCGGATCACGGAATCGAAGGGCGACGGGGATGACCTCGCGACCTTCGGAACGGTGACGCGGGATCAGGATGTCGTGGCCCTTCGAGATCAACTCGAGCGGAACCACGTGTTTCGCCTGCTCGACCTCGAGCCCGAGATGCGGGTGCTCGACATCGGCGGCGGCGCGGGGAGGTTTGCCATTCCCGTCGCGCGCCGCGCGGCGCACGTCACCCTTGTCGACGTGAGCGAGGCACTGCTCCGCGTGGCGCGCCAGCGAGCATCGGAGGCAGGCATCCGGAACGTGGAATTCGTTTGTGCGCCGGCCCAGGAGTTCGAGCCCACGGGGACGTACGAGCGCATTCTGGTGATGGGCCTCTGTACGTACCTTTCGGACGACGAGCTCGCACGGTTCGTGGACACGCTCTCGCGCGCGCTCGCGCCCGGCGGGCGGCTCATTCTGAAGGAACCGGTTTCGACGGACGGCACGTTGCACCTCGACCGTGGCGCGTCGCCGGAGGAGAACTACCTGGCTCGTTTTCGTCCGCGGGAGGCGTACGCGGAGGCCTTTGGCGAACGCCTTCGATGCACGTACCAACGGGCGAGCTGCTCGCACCCGTTTCCGTGGTTCATGCACGGCACGGATGGCGCCGTGGCGGGCACCCGAACGGGCCTCGGGCAGAGGGTGTTGCGGGCCGTCGCGCCGTTTTACGTGCGGCTCGACCCCTGGATGCTGCGGATGGAGATCGCCATGCGTCGTCAACCCGTCGTCGCGAAGCTCCTCGCCGACGTACCCGTGCTGACGGACATCTATGTGTTCGAGAAGGCGGTGGGGCCGTGAACGCGCCGGCGCTGTCGGTGGTGGTCATCGCCTTCAACGAGGAGGAGAGCCTCGAGGGCGTGGTCGAAGAGCTGCTCGACGAGGTGCGTGGAGCGAAGATCGCATTCGAGTGTGTGCTCGTCGACGACGGGAGCCGTGACGGAACGCTGGCCGCGATGCGACGGCTCGAAGAACTCCACTCCGAGGTGCGAGTGGTCGCGCTCCCTGAAAACGGCGGCATCGGTGCGGCGCTCCGAGGCGGTTTCGACGCGGCGCGTGGCGACTACGTGACCTGGGTTCCCGCGGATGGGCAAATCCCCCCGAACGTCGTCGTCGATCTCTTCGCTCGGCGGGACCGGGCCGCCATGCTCACCACCGTCTACCGGACACGGGACGACGTGTGGATTCGGCACGTGATCTCTTCGTCCCTCAACTGGATGATCCGCATGCGCACGGGTCGCGTCGCGAAGAGCGGTGGCAACTACCTGTTTCGACGGGCTGCCTGGCTCGACCACGCGCCGCCGAAGGACGACTCGATGATGATCAGCACCGGGTTTCGCCATCGCCTACGGGAAGCCGGGGAATCCATCGAAGAGGTGGAAATTGACTGCCGCGCCCGCGTGGCCGGACACTCGAAAGTCCTCAATCCCCGGGCCATCTGGCGCACATTCCGGGCGCTCCTTGCCATGGGTCGGGACGGCAAAACGTCGTGACCGAGTCGCCACCGCCCACCCACCGCCGAACGCTTTGGAACGTCCTCCGGTGGACCGTGAGTTTGGGCGCCATCGGGTACCTGGCGTGGTTCGTCGACTGGCGTGAGGCCGCCGACGCATTCTCTCGACTTCGCCCGTGGGCGTTCGCGCTTGCCGTCGGTTCCGTGGCGCTCGGCGTCGTGGCGGCCACGGTGCGTTGGCGCGCGCTGCTCGTGGCTTTCGGCGGTACCGACCTGCCGCGCTGGTCGGAGCTCCTCCGTCTCTATCTGGTGAGCCTCTTTTACAACACCTTTCTGCCCGGTGCCGTCGCGGGCGACGTCGTGCGTGGCGTGGCATCGCGTCGCGTCTTCGGGGAGAAGGGCGCCACGGCCGGCGTGGCGGTGGTGTTCGTTGAGCGTGTGCTTGGCCTTGCGGGTCTCCTCGCGCTCACCGCGTCGACGGCGCTCTATTCGAACATCGGCGATCGTCGCTGGGTCGTGCCCCTCGCCGTGCTCTCGGGGCTCGCCGCGGTGGGTGCGTTCGTCGCGGTGGCCGCCGGGGAGCGTGTGGCGTCGCGGCTTCCGGGCTTCGCGGGGCGCTGGGCGTCGAAGCTTCCGCGCCTCGAGCGGCTCGGGCCCGTACTCCCGGCGTTCCTGCTTTCCATCGTCACCCATGTGGTCGTCGCCCTCGCGGGACACGCACTCATCGTGAGCATGGCCAAGGACACGGCCGTCACCGAGTCGCTGGCGGTCATTCCCCTCGCATCCGCGGCCGCCTTCTTTCCTTTTACCGTGTCCGGCATGGGTGCGCGCGAGACCGCGTTCGTGCATCTCTATGCGCTCGTGGGCGTTCCCAGTTCCATCTCCGTGATCACTGCGCTTGGGTTGTGGTTTTCGCAGACGGTTGTTGCCGCGGTGGGTGGCGTGCTCGTGCTGCTCCGGCCCGTGTCCATGTCTTCACCATGACCACCCACTGGCTCCGCACGCTCGGGCTGCCCCTTCGGTCGCCACGCGCCACCTGGGCCGCCGCCGCCGCGGTCTTCGCGTACTACGCCTTGAGCATGTCGCGCGACATGTCCGTGTTCGACAGCCCGGAACTCGCGCTCGTGGCCATGCAAGGCGGGCTCGGCCATCCCGTCGGGCAGCCGCTGCACACCGTGCTTGGTTATGTGCTCGCGCACGTCCCTGGGCTCCCATCGCTTGTTGGCGTGAACCTCCTGTCGGCGTTGCCGGGCGCACTCCTCGTGGTGCCCGCCATGAGTATCGCGGACGGTTGGGCGGGTGCGTCGAATCCACGGCGCAACTGGGTACCCGCGGCGGTGCTTGCGGTGTGGGCCCTCGCGGAACCCGCGTGGGAGACCGCGACACGCGTCGAGGTGTACGCCCTCGCGTCGCTGCTCGCGTTGTGGTCCGTTGCGAAGGTCCTCGCGACGTTGCGCGCGGAGGTCGTCGGCGTGCGTGGCGCGCTGTTTGCGGCGGGCGTGGCCCTTGGGCTTTCCGCATCCACGAACCCGTACGTCGCGATCGTGGCGGCCCTGGCCGTGATGCCGGCGGTACTCCGCGCGCTCGCGACCCGGAGGCTTGGTCCGTTGCCCGCAGTCATGGCGGTGCTCGGGGGCGTCGTGGGTCTCGTTCCGTATGTCTACGTGCCGCTCGTCGCTGGACGGGAGGACGTATTCGTCTGGTCGTCGCCGGCCACGTCCTCCACGCTGAGCGCCTACCTCCGTGGCCAGGACTACGCCTCGGCGCGCACGCTATCCTTCGGAGGCTGGGTCGAGCACCTTGGCGCGTGGTGGGGGTGGGCGGCCGCGACGGGGGTGCTCGGGCAGGTGTTGGTGGGCCTGCTCGCGTCGTCACGTTTCGTTTGGGCGCGGCGCTCGGGAGCGCTCGCGTTTGTCGTGGCGCTCGTACTCGCCATCGCACTCGTTGCGTCCAACACGGTCTGGGAGCCCGACATTCCCGACTACGTGAGCTACCTCGTTCCGGCCCTTTGGCTCGGCGGTGCCGCCGCGGCGGCCCTGGCTTCGGAACTCGTTCGCGCCGATCAAACCCGCGCCCTCGCGGCCCTCGGGGTCCTTGTGGTGCTGTCGGTGTTCTTCGTCGCGCCGGCCCCCGGGCTCAGGACACGCGCCCACGATCATGTGTCGCGTACGTTGGCGGCCGCCGCCCTCGATGACCTGCCCAAGGGCGCGATCCTCGTGGCCGACGGAGGGCACTGGATCGCACCACTCCTCTACCTCCAGCAGGCGGAACATCGGCGGAAGGATGTGATTCTCGTTCCCACGGGGTTCGCGTCGTCGTCGTGGTACTGGGAGTTCCTTTTTCGCCAGCACCCGGAGCTCAAGGCGCCGCGCCTCCGGGGGCCCGGTGGGCGCGCCGGGCGCGTTCTGCGGCTCGCGACTCAAAACCCCGGACGAGAGGTCCACGTGACCACGTTTGAGGAAGCGCAGACCTTGGGCCGCGCGCCGTGCCTCCTTGGCGCCACGTACACCTTTGGTGAAGCCTGTCAGCGCGATGCGAAGCGCGACATGGTGCGCGAGCTTCGACGCATGGCCGAGCAGGTACAACGCGGGTCGCCCACGTCGGACAACCTGGTCGCCGCCGTCGCATTCGATCGTGGGCGCGCTCTCCTCGCCATGGGGCGGCCGAAGCGTGCTGTCGAGACGCTGCTCTCGGGTGTCATGTCTTCCCGCGTGCCGGACGTGAACCTCAAGGCCGTCGATTGGGCTGCGGCGCCCGTGGGCTGGCCCCGCGTCGATTGGCGGCGTGCGAAGCCCGTGGGCGACCCGGCGCGCAACCTCTTTGTCGCCGCCATCGCGCTTGGGCAGGCGGGGGCCGAAGCCGATGCGCTCGCGCTCATCCGTGCGGCGGCCGACGAGGGGCTGCCGGAAGCCCTCGAGTGGCTTGAGCGCGCTCAGGCGGCGTCGGGGCTCGCGTCTTCCGCGCGGAAGCGGAGCGCCATGGGCTCGCCCGGCGAAACGCCGTAGACGGTTTCGAGCGTGCGAAGCAGCACCTCCGCCGCGCGGCGACGCTCGCCTTCGTCCTTCACGCCGAGGCGTGCGCCGTAGGCGTGGCGATCCTTCGTGACCCAGCCGAGGAGCCGGAGCTGTGCGCGGCGCCCCGCGGTAAATGTTGCGCCGAGGGCCGACTCCGTGGGCGCGTGGCTGCTCGCGCGATCCATGCCGCCCTCGAGGTCGAGCTCCACGAAGGGCCCGCGGCGATCGATGGTTTCAAGCAGGAGCCAGCTTCGCCGCCGCGTGCAACGGCGTCGAGCACGTCGCTGGCGTCCGTCGAACCGCCGAAGTGAAGCCCGAGGGTCGTCTTCGTCGTTCTCGGGGTCGAACCAGAGCAAACCAAAACGCTCTGCGGCCTCGTCGAAGAGCACGCGTGCGCGCTCGGCGTCGCGGCGATGAACGAAGGCCTGGATGCGGCCGGAGGTGTCGATGGACGGCTCGTCCGCCCACACGTCCTCCGCCTCGCCGTGCACATCGAGCCACTCAAGCGCTTCGGTAAGAAGCACGAGCGCTTCGGTGCTGCGGCGCGGAGCGATGCGATGAAAGCGAAGAACGTCGCGCTCGGGGACCCAGAGTAGAAACCGAAGGGGAGGCTTCGTTGGCCCCGCGCTCCCCCACAGTGCCGTACGGATCCCCTGGGACACGATCTACTTCTTCGGGTTCGGCATCTTCATTTCGACGAACTCGACGTGCTTGCGCACGACCGGATCGTACTTCTTGAACTTCAGCTTCTCCGTCGAGGTCCGCTTGTTCTTCGACGTGTAGTACGTGTAGCCGGTGCCCGCCGAGGACACGAGTCGGATGAGGTCACGCATGGGAAATCTCCAAAAGGGCCGCGGAATCTATCCCCGGAGGCCCGGGCGGGCAACCTCGGACCGTCCGGGGCCCCCCGCGGGGCTCTTCCCGCTGAATTTCCCCGAATTCTAGGGTACCGTCCGCCCGTGATTCTCTCGGACCGCGACCTCATCGCCCGCCTCGAATCGAAGAGCATCGTCGTCGAGCCCATCGCCGACCCGGATCTGCAGATCCAGCCGGCGAGCATCGACCTCCGGCTTGCCGACGAGTTCATCGTCTACCAGTTGCCGCACGTGCCGTGCCTCGACGCCCGCGACCCGGGCAGCATCGAGAGCTACACGCGTCGCGTGAAGATCGAGGAGGGCGAAGCCTTCGTGCTTCACCCCGGGGAGTTCGCGCTCGGCTCCACCGTCGAGCTCGTGAAGGTGCCGCCGGATCTCGTCGCGCGTGTCGAAGGTCGGAGCAGCATCGGTCGCCTCGCCGTCGTCGTGCATGCGACCGCGGGTTTCGTGGACCCGGGCTTTGAGGGGCAGATCACCCTCGAGCTCGCGAACCTCGGCGGTTGCGCGGTGAAGCTCTACCCGGGCATGCGCATCTCGCAGATCGTGTTTCACACGATGACGAGCCCGGCGCTCCGCCCCTACGGCAAGGCGCGCGGCAGCAAGTACCAGGGCCAAGAGGGCCCCGTCTCGAGCCGCATCGCGCGCGACAAATAGGTTCGGCGGGTGGAGCACTTCCACTGGGACGTCGACCCGGTCCTCGCGCACATCGGGATGTTCGAGCTCCTTTGGTACAGCGTCGTCTTCACGCTGGGCCTGCTCCTGGCCATGGTGCGGCTCATGAAGGCGTTCAAGTCGCGCGGATTTTCCGAGCGGCATGCCGGGACGCTCGCGTGGGCGCTCCCCGCCGGCATGCTCGTCGGCGCACACCTCGTGCACTTGGCTTTCTACAACCCACGCGCGTTCATCGACGCGCCCATGAAGATCTTCGACCTCGGCCACGGCCTCGCGAGCCATGGCGGTGCGCTCGGCACGATCCTCGTGACGGTCTGGTACGCGCGGCGAAACCGCGTACCTGTGCACGCCTACTTGGATGCGGTGATGGTGGCGTCCATCTGGGTGTTCCCGTGGGTGCGCATCGGGAATTTCTTCAACTCGGAGATCCTCGGGCGCGTGACCGACGTGCCCTGGGCCGTGGTCTTCGACCGCGTGGATCCGACGCACGCGCGTCACCCCGTGCAGCTCTATGAAGCGGCGGCGGGTTTCGGGCTCCTCGGGCTTTCCGAATGGATGGAGCGGAAGCTCCGCGGTCGCCTTCGCCCGGGCACGCTCTTTTACGCGCTGCTTGGGACGTACTTCGCGTATCGGTTCACGATCGAGTTCTGGAAAGACAAGCAGGGCATCGACGAGGGGTGGTCCCTCAACATGGGGCACCTCTTGAGCATCGCGCCGTTCGTTTTGTGCGCGTGGATGGTGTTCGGGCCGACGCGCTCGAAGCTCTTTCCGCTCCTCACTCCGTCCGAAAGCGAATTCCCACCGCCTCGAGCCGCGGGATGAGCTTGTCGTCCATGGCCTCGGCCGTGGTGACGACGCCGTAGCGAGCTGGAAGCGCGTCACGATCACGCACCAGGCAGAGCGCGCTCTCGGCGAGCATCTTCGCGGTCTCGGTGTAGCCCGGGTCGCCACCGCTCACCTCGGTCGTGACCGTGCGGCCGTCGCCCTCGCCAATGAACGTGCAGCGAAACCAACCCTTCGCGCGCGTGTCATCGGACGGTCCGTCGCCCTGTGCCTTCCTCTTGAGGAGCCAGCGGCGCGTGGGCGGGAACTGCGAGAGCGCCACGATGCCTCCAATGGCCACGGCGCCGCCCGCGATCGTGGCGATGGATTTCACGGCCACGTGGTGACCGTAGGTGAAGTCGATACCGTATCCGTCGACGACGCGCGCGCTTCGAAGCACGACGTCGGGGTCGATGGTGGGAAGCGGGCATGCCCACTTGCCGAGGCGTGCGACACGGTGAAGACGCCCCTCGCCGTGCACGCGCCGTAGCGCCGACGGAAGGAGGGGCTTTCGTGCGTGCCGGGCCTTTGCCACCGCGCCCGGGTTCGCGAAGGCGCCGATGGCCGAGTGCCACGTGCCGCCCGAAAACTGCCCGCGCGCTTCCACGTATCCGCGCACGCGCACGGGCCCCTCGGCGTCGAGGGCGCGCACCGTCCGGAGCACGCCCATGTCATGGGGGATGCTGTCGAAACCGCAGGCGTTCACGATTTTCACCTTCGCCTCGCGTGCCGCGGCGCCGTGGACAGCGATCATGCGGTCGACAAAGGCGGGTTCCCCCGTGAGGTCCACGTAGTCCGTGCCCGCTTCGACACACGCGCGCACGAGGGGCTCGCCGAGCTCGGCGTAGGGCCCGACGGTTGTGATGACGACGCGTGCCGAAGCCGCCATGCGTGAGAGCGACGCCGCGTCGGAGGCATCGGCGTCGAGGAGCGGTAGGCCCGCGAACTTGGGATCGATCCCGACGAGTCGCGCCCGTGCCGCCTCCAGTTCCGCCCGGTTTCGCCCCGCGAGCGCCCAAGACAGCCCCGGCACGCGCGCAAGGTGCTCCGCCACGAGCCCGCCGGTGAAGCCCGTGGCGCCGTAGAGAACGATGTCGTGGGCCCGCGTCATGGGGAGAGGTGTAGGGCGCGATCGGGATTCAGCCAACTCGTTGGGGACGGTTGCCTCTTTCTCGCAACCAGCAAAGGCTGCCCGCGACGGACGCCAGCACATGTCCTGGAAAAATTGCCGTCTCCTTGAGACGCGCCTCCCGGGAACGTCGCAGGCCCCCGATTCCCGAACGAGGCTGGTTCTCAGCGCGTTGGCGTTGACTCAATCGTCCCAGTCCGGGGCGGTTGGTGTTTCGAGCGTCGACGTGCAGGCGTTCCAGACGTCTTGCTCAAAGCTCGAGAAATCGTTGGGGCAGAATGCAAACGGGGCTTTGCCGCAGAGGTCTTGAAAGATCTGCTCTTGAAGATCCCTGTCGGCATCGTCCAGGCAGTATTCGAAGGCCGCCGCGTAGCACTCGTCGGGCGTCCGGTCCTCGCACATGTCTCCTAGGTGAACGGTATCCGTGACGCAGTCGTTCACGTAGTCCTCGACGTATGCACACGCGTCGGGTGCGTTCACGGTGCCCGCGCAATCCCCGTCTCGCTGCTCGCAGGAGAGTTCTACACGGAACTTGCCGCGCCCGCGCGCGTCGGCCGTGCCGACCACCACAAGCAGCTGGCCGTCGGACGGGGCGACGAATCTCGAAATTTTCGAAAGCGAGCCGTAGCCGCCGTCGTTGTCGAACGCGAGCTCGTCCATGGTGGAGGTCGGCTCGCCGTTCGTTGTCGGGTAGAGGAACAGCGTTGTGTCGAGCCCGGAATCGGTGCCGGTCCGCGTGACTTCGAGCGAGAATGTGGCGCCGCCCTTGACGAAGAACGGGAACCCGAAGAACTGAAAGTCTTTCTTGAACTCACCCTCGGCGGCTCCGCCGAAGGTGATGTACCAGCCGGCCGAAATGGCGCCGGAGTTCACGTCGCTCTTACCGCCACCACCGGGACGCACCACGTCCTCCGAGGTGGTCGCGTCCGAGGTGCACGCGACGGCAGGGGTCAAGAGCAAGGCGGAGAGGAGCGGTAGAGATCGACCGATTGAGCGCATGACGAGAGTTTCCCTTCGTGCACCGCCACCATGACTCCCACGGAGCGAAACGAAGCAACTCGCATGCCACCCAATTCGAGCTGAGATCGGCGAGGATCCCTGGCGAACTGGCGACCGGACCAGCCGGTCCAAGTGGGACTTTGGCGACAAGGAGCGCGGTTCGTCGCCATCGCCGAAACACGCGCACTGACCGCCCACGACGGACGCCAGCGCGCCCTTCGAAGAGTAGGCGTTTCCCGACTGCTGCCGATACGATGGGTCCCCGGATAGACCATGAACCAATCAACAACCATCCACCCGTCATTGCGATTCCTGTTCCTCCTTGCGGTCATCGGCTGTGGTGATTCGAAGTTAGCGTCGACCGACGGGGGTGCGGATGCGCAGGAGAACGCGGACGGCGATGTGATCGGTGATGACGGCGCCGCGTCGGACGGGGGCGACGCCACAGGGTGCGTTGCGTCCGGCGCCATCGGGCTTCAGGCGACGCCAGGATTCAAGTCGGCGTTGGAGGCGCTCTCGCCCATGGGGAACGTGAACCTCGCCGGCGAGACGCTCTCCGGTAAGCACATCACGGGGAGTGTCCGTGGCTACGGCACCATCAAGGACTCATGGATCGAGCCGGAGACGTTCGTTGCGGTGCAGAACGATTCGTCGCACCCGCTCGTGCTTGAGGACGTCACGATCGGCGGTCCCGCCACGTATGGCGATCTGGCCGTCGCCTCGTACGGATCGGGCGGCATCGTGCTTCGCCGCGTGAGCGCGGAGGGCTACGCCGACTGTTTTCGGGATGGCCCCTTCGACATCGAAAACACGTCCTGCGTCACGACGTTGCAGAGCCAGGAAGATCACAACGACGGCTACCAGGCGTACATGGCCGCGGAGGTGGACGTGAAGATCCGTTGCTCGGAAATCCGCAGCATCGGCACGTCGCACACGAACGCCGGCATCTTCCACGCCGACGGGAGCCAGGTGCACTTCACGCTCGGAAACCTAAAGATCCGCGTGAACCAAAACTACTGCATCCGGCTTCACGAGGCCGAGAAGTACGACGAGCTCCCGGACGGCGACATGGTGGACGACGGTCGCGTGCTTCGCATCGAGAACATCGATTGCGGCGGTGGCCAGGTTTGGATCGACGGTCTCCCCGTGGACTTCTGGTCCAATGTGAAGGTCGACGGCGAAAGCGTCCCCGAACCCTAGCTTGCGACTCGAAGGCCGGGGAAGAGTTTGCGCGGCTCGTGAACGCCACGCGTGGTCCTCACGCCTAGCAGGGTGTGTCGCGGTAGTGGTGCTGGACTTCGCCTAGACTGCGCAGGGTCATCCCGTCGAACAGCCCCTGTTCTTTCCCGAACCCTCCGATTCGGACGAGAAGAACGACCTCCTCGTCGTTGCAGTAGGTGAGACGGCCCGCATGGACCGACACGGTTGAATCCACCAACTCGGACGGGGCGGGTCGCTCCACCCGCGGGACGGGTGACGTCGCGCCCAAGCTAAAGGGAACACATGAAGAGGACCCGCGCGGCCATGTTCCGGGGCGAGCGGAGCCTCATGCCGCGGCGCCCCGTGCCGAGCGCGATCGGAGTGCCAAGCCAACACCCACGCATCCGATTGCGAAACCTGCCATCCATCGCTGGTAGTATTTCAGGTCGCCCTGCGCGGAGATGTGCGGTCGCAGGGGGACACCGTTTGCACCCAGCGCCTGGACAGCGTTCGAGTAGAATACGTCGCCGTCGTGTGGCCTGAATGGCAGCGAGGGCAGGGGGTCGCCGGTTGTGATGATCTGAACATTCGTGTCGGTGCGTTTGAGCTGTCGTGTCCTAAGCGTGCGTCGCGAGTGGGAGTGGGCTTGCGGACGCATACTGTGATCGGCGTACCCGACGCTCTCCACGTCAGCCCGTGCGAACCGGTAGTGATCAACGCCGGCGAAAATCCCTTCCACCATCAAGTCGCACTGGCCGTCCGGGCCGCATGACAGGGCTGCCTTCGGATAGACGGCGTAGCACCAGATCGTCGCAGCGAAGCACAGAGCGGCCGCGGTTTTGAGTACGTAGTTCATCGGCGTGGGCCCCCCGTGCCCGAGACGCCGCAAGCGTACAGCAAACCGTGCCCGGGGGGCTCGCAGCCGCTACGGCAGCGCGATCGCGTAGCAGGCGCCGCTGTACTCGCTGGAGTCGTTGGTGCCGTCGCCGTCGATGGTCGTCGCGTTGCTCGCCTCGTTCGGGGCGCTCGCGAGGAGGAGGGTGCCGTCGGCCGAGAGCGCGAGCGACGAACCAAAGGCGTCGTCCTCGCCGGTGTTGGGCGCCTTCACGTAGTGTGTCTGCTGCCAACCTTCGGCGCCGAGGGCGAACACATACACGGCGCCCGACTCGTCGGCGCTTCCGTCGTTCTGGTCGCCGTCAAAGCCGGTGCCGTCGCTGTCTTCGTTGGGTGCGCCGACGGCGACCACGTTGCCGTCCGTGGAGACCGCGACGCGCGTTCCGAACTTGTCCTGGTCCTCGGAGTTCGATGCCTTGATGTAGGCTTCCTGAACCCAGCCGGTCTCCGTGTATCGGAACACGTACGCGGCGCCCACGTTCCTGCCGCTCGAGTCGCTCTCGTCGCCGTTGATTCCCGTTGCGTCACTCGGTTCGCCGTAGGCGCCGACGACAAGGACCGACGCGTCGCCCGACAGCGCGATCGAGTAGCCGAAGAAGTGCTGGGATCCGGAGTTCGCCGACTTGATGTAGCTCTCTTCCCACCACCGGCCGTCGGTGCGTCGGAACAGGTAGACCGCGCCCGCGCCATACGTGGCTCCGTCGTGCTGGTCCGAGTTGATTCCGTCCGATCCGCTGGACTCGCCCCACGCACCAACCGCGAGGCTCTGGCCGTCGGGAGCCAGGGAGAGCGCCGAACCAAAGCGATCCCATGCGTTCGGAAGCGAGGCCTTGAGGAAGGCCGATTCGCTCCAACCGAGGGCCTCGTCGCGCTCGAAGACGTAGACCGCGCCGGCGCTCGAGCCGGCGTTGTCATCCGGGACTCCATTCGGATCGAGCCCATCTTCCGCTTCGGCGCCCACGGCCAGCGTGTTGCCGTCCGCGGAGAGCGAGACCGCCCCACCGAAGTCATCGTTCTTCGCCGCATTCGACGCCTTCAAGTACGCCTCTTCGACCCACGCGCCCGCCGAACGGCGAAACACGTACACGGCCCCGGCTCCGTCCGCCGAGTTGTCCGTCTCGCCGCCGCCTTCGGCCAAGGCGGCACTCGCCTCGCCGGTGGCGCCGACGGCGAGCACCGTTCCGTCCGCGGAGAGGGCGATCGATCCGCCGAACTCGTCGTACTCCTCCGCGTTCGACGCCTTGAGGAATGCCTCCTGGCTCCACGCACCCGCGTCGCAGCGGAAGATCGTCACGGCGCCCGAGCCGTCTTTCTCGGCGGCACCCGGTGTTGGATTCACTCCCACCGCGTCGGTCGAGTCGCCGGGCATGCCGACCGCGAGCATCGTGCCGTCGGCCGAGAGCGCGATGGCCTCGCCGAACGAGGCCCCACTCGCACCGAAGGAGCTCTTGATGTACGCCGAAGCGTCGCAGGCCGCCGCCACGGTGGCGAAATCGCCCTTCGCATTCGTCCATCGCCGCGCGTGGGACGAGCCGGGCTCCGCCGCCTCACTTGCGCACCCCGCGAGCGGGAGCATGGCGATCAGGGCGACCAAACGGGGATGGGCAAGCTGCATTCGAACCTCCGCGACCCCCCGGTCTACGCGCCACATGCCACCCCGCAACCGCCCCCGTGCGCACCCGCACCTTGCGGGCAGAAACGGGGCGATTTCGAAGCGAGGCGCCTATTTCTCGGCGGCGTATCCGAGGGCCCGGAGCCGCTGCGCAGCGTCGGCGTCCATCTTGACGGACTGCTTGGCGATGGCGCCTTCCTTCGCGCCCTTGGCCTGTTCGACGAGGCGGTTCATGGCCAGCTCCACCTGCTCGGGTGCGGTCGGTGCGAGGTTCTGTGTTTCGCCCGGGTCCGAGTCCACGCGGTAGAGCTCCACGGGCGCGAGGCCGCGCGGGTTTCGCGGGTTCGCGGTGATGAGCTTGGTTTCGTCGGTGCCTCGGCGCTCACGCACGGACTCGAGCACGTTCCCCTCGTGGCTCTCCTCCGCGTACACCACGTCGGAGCCTTCAAACAAATCGTTCCCCTGCACGCCCTTCGGGACGACGACGCCCATTTCGCGGAGCAGCGTCGGCATGATGTCGACGCTCGAGACCCAGTGGCGCACAACGGTGCCGCCGCGCCGCGCCTTCGGGAGCTTCACGTAGAGCGGCACGCGCACCTGCTCGTCGTAGAGCGTGGTCCCGTGCCAGAAGCCGCCGTGCTCCCCAAACTCTTCGCCGTGATCGGCGGTGATGACGATGGTCATGTCGTCGTAGACGCCGCGCTTCTTGAGGTCGGCGAGGAGTGCGCCGAATTCCTCGTCCCAGTACGTGACTTCGCCGTCGTAGAGCTTGCGAAGCGCGTCGGCCTCGCTTGCCTGCGGGTTCTGGTGTGCGGCCCGCGAGTAGCCATTCCCGGTGTAGGGATGCGCAAAGTAGGGATCGTGCGGATCCATGTAGCCGACGAACGCGAACCAAGGCGCCGCCGGGGCACGTTCGAACCAACGGCGGAGTTCGCCGTTCACCGTCGTCGCATCCCGGTAGGCGGTTCCCGCGTGCACGGTGCCCGACTTGGCGCGGTAGGTCTCGATGGCGCGCCGGAGCGTCTGGATCAAGAGCAGCTTCGCCGCCTGGTCGTCCGCGCCGAGGACGAACTCGGGCTCGAGGTAGCGATACTCGTCAAAGCCCTGCTGGAAATTGAAGTAGGGCGCGACGTTGTAATTCGTGACGAGCCCAAAGGTGTAGTAGCCCGCGTCGTGGAGCGACTCGGCCATGGTGGGCACTTCCTCCGGCAGCACCGATGCCTTCGACATCACTCCGTGGTTCGACGGATAGCGGCCCGTGAGAATCGAGGCGAAGCTCGGCCGCGTCCACGATGCGTTGGAGAAGGCTTGGTCGAAGCGGATCGCGTCGTTCGCGAAGGCCGACAGGTTCGGTGTCTTGCCGCTCGCGTAGCCGAAGTCGGGTAGGTGATCGGCGCGAAGCGTGTCGACCACGACGAAGAGCACGTTGCTCGCCGCCGTGGGCGCGTCGACGCGGGCCTTGCCCTGCTCCGCCACCGCGGGCCCACACACGAGCGGAACGCTCCCCATGAGCACGCTTGCGAGAACGACGAGGAGCGGCGTGCCCCAGGGCTTGAGGACGAGCCGCGCGGGTTTCTTCGCGACGATCCACGCGAGCACCTTCGAAAGCACGAGATAGAGAATGGCCGCGGTCGCCGCGCAGGCGAGGAGCACGAGGAGGCCCTTCGGGCTCTTCCAGACGAGCTCCTCGTGGAAGACGTCGCGCCGCACGCGGAAGGCGCCGAGGGCGAAGCCCACGAACGCCACGAGCCCCGCCGTCATGCGCGCGTAGGCGAGGTGCTCGGGCATGGCCTCGCGCCGCATGATGCGGCCTGACCACGCGAGCGCGAGCCCACCGAAGGCACCGAGCACGCCGAAGATGATCCCGTGCGACACGGCGCCGTAGACGAGCACACCGTACCCGGACCGGCCGCCGCCCGACACGATGACGGCGAGCGCTTCGCCGAGACCGAGGAGGAGACCGCCGAGGCAGCCCGCGCCCGAACCGATGACCAACCCGCGAAGCCGACTCGGCCAGCGCTCCTCCGGCACCTCGGGAATCAAGGAGTGCGCCACGTCTTCCCGATCCGGATCGTCGATCTGGAACGTGGGCGCGTAGCCCGAGCGCCGCACGACGAAGATGAGCCCGCCGAAGGCCGACACGAACATCTCCGCGGCGAAGCCCACGATGGGGATGAGCACCGCCACGGAACCCGGCACGCCGAGCTTCGTATAGAGCGCGACCGCCGTCGCCTCCCGGAGCCCAATGCCGTTGATGGAGAGGGGTAAAAGCGTCGCGAAGATCTGGAGCGAGGAGCCGAAGAACACCTCGCCCACGCCGAGCTCCACGCCGAGCGCCCGCGCGGCGCACACGTAGATAAGGTTGTTGAAGGCGTGGGTGCCCGTGCCGAGGAGGGCCGCCTCGGTGAGGAGGCGGCCTTTGCCTTGGTATGCGCAAACCGCGTCGACGAGCGTGCGCACGCGCGTGGCCACCGGGGCCGGCGCGAAGCCCGCAACGCGCCGCACGAGACCCGGCTTCGACAGAAACACGATGCCCGCGGCGATGAGCGCGAGGAAGAACGCGTTCACGAGCACGACCCCCTCCGTGCCGATGAACCGGACGCCGTAGATCGACGCGCCCATGACCACCACGCCGAAGGCGAGCTGCCCGAGGATCATCTCGACCCCGATGGTCGCCGCCGCCCGCGCGGTCTTGCCCGTGTGCTTCGCCACGTCGTAGATGCGCCAGCCACCGAAGCCCGTGAAGCCGCCCGGCGTGAACGCGCCCCAGAACCGCGCGATCATGATCGACCCCGAGAGGAAGCCCCACGTCGGGCGAATCCCCTGGCCGATCAGAAGTCGTTGCCAGCGCACCGTGCTGAAGGCGATGGCCGTGAGCTGCATGAGCACCGCGCCCGCAACCCAGCCCCAGCGGAGCCCGGCGAGGTGCGTGCCGAGGTCGCCCGCGCCGTCGCGCACGAGCACCTTCCGGAGGATCACGAACAGCATCCCAACCGAGAAAAGCAGCTTCGCGGCGAACAAAATCCGCTTCTTCATGCTCGTGCCGCCCGTGCTTTGGGCCTGCGGCTGGGTCGGTTCGTTCATGATGGTGGGTTCCCTCACTCCCGCGGTACGTGTTGAAAATGCTGCGCTTTGTTCCTCCGGGTAGCCCGCAGATCGACCTCGGTCAACTTTCGGGGGCTTTACTGCACGCCACCCTGCGTGGAATGCTCCGCCGCGAGTGAAGTACCTCCTGCCGTTCGTGAGGCCGCTCCCCGTTTCGCGGGTCTCATCGCTTTGTTCGCGTTCTCGGCATGTTCGAGTCGCGACGGCGGGAGCGATTTTGGGCTTGGGGGCGATACCTCCATGCCGACCCCGGACATGGATGCGTCCATGCCCACGACAAAGGATTCGGGCGATCCGTCGCCGCCGCGTCCGGAGGACGTGCTGGTCTACGCGCACTCGCGGGACACGCTCTATAGCTTCTCGCCGTCCACGCTGGCGGTGGTCGAAGTGGGCGCGTTCACGCTTCCCGGTGGCGAGCAGACCGAGAAGATCCTCGACCTCGCCATCAACCACGACGGTGAGATGTACGTGACGGGTGCGACGACGCTCTACCGCGTCGATCCCGCCACCGCGGCAACCACCATCGTCGGGACGCTCGACCTCAGCAATTCGCAGAAGGTGGAAGTTACGGGCCTCGCGTTCATCCCCGAGGGTGTGTTCCGCACGTCGGAAACCCTCATCGGCGCCGACAACCTCGGCCGCGTTTTTGAGATCGACACCCACGACGCTCGCATCACGGCCCTCGGCAACTACCCCGACGACTGGCTTTCGAGCGGCGACATCGTTTCGGTGGAAGACCTTGGCACCTACGCGACCGTGAAGCGCGAAGGCTCGGAGGCGGACACGCTCGTTCGCATCATCTTCGACAGCCAGGGCATCGCGGGCATGAACGTCATCGGCTCCATCAAAGATGGGTCGACCGGCTACGCGCGCATCTATGGCCTCGGCTACTGGGGCGCGGCGCTCTACGGCTTCACCGCCGACGGCACCCTCATCGCCATCGACACGGATACGGCGAAGGCCACCGTGGTGAGCGTGACCACGGGCGCGGACGAGTTCTGGGGCGCGGGCGTTACGACGCAGGCGCCCGTCATCCTCTAGCGCTCCACTGACTGCGCGAGAGCCGTCGCGCCGACGTGGTGCACGCGGCATGGGGCTCGCCTCACTCGCGCGTAAAAAAGTCGGAAGTTGAAAATCACTTTCGACGCTTTCTCAACAACTTCGGTGTGAAGGTTTTTCGTCGCGAGAAACCTTCCCGCAGAGCGTTGTCGTTCGTCGAGGTGCTTCCCAAGCTTGTGGTGCTGGCTTCGGGAGGTTTGCATGCGCTTGCGTTGGAGTTCGGTCTGCCTTCTGCTTTTTCCCCTCCTGGTCGCCTGCTCCGCGTCGGGCAACGGACCCGCCGGTCCCATGGGCAATTGGCCCGCGGCCGACGCGGGCGTCACTTCGGGCGACATTCCGTGTGACGTGGGCGCCTTTCTCGCGACGAACTGCGTTCAATGCCACGCCGACCCGCCCATCGGTGGCGCCACGGTTCCGCTGCGAAGCTACGCCGATCTGTCCGCCGACGCCGGCGGCGGGTTGACCTACGCCGAGGTGGCGGTCGCACGTATGCAAGACACGACGGCCCCCATGCCGCCCACGGGCGTTCTCTCCGCAACTGCGGTTGCTCCCTTTGTGGATTGGGTAAACGCGGGTGCCGCGATGGGAATGTGCGATGTGGGTGTGACCGACCCCTATGGAACGCCCACGGTCTGCACAAGCGACTCGAACTGGACGGGTGGGAACTCGGAATCGCCGCGGATGCGTCCAGGTCACGCGTGCATCGATTGCCATACACGCGAACGCGAGGGACCGCGGTTCGGCGTGGCGGGAACGCTGTTTCCAACCGCCCATGAACCGGACGACTGCTTTGGTTGGAACGGCGGCGGGGCGGTCGTCGAGATCACCGACGCGAACGGCGTGGTGAAAAAGCTTAGCGTGAACACCGCCGGCAACTTCTACACGGAATCGCCAGTGTCGAAGCCCTACACCGCACGGGTGCTCTATCAGGGGCGCGTGCGTGCCATGGCGACGCCGCAGACCGACGGCGACTGCAACGGGTGTCACACCGAGTCGGGAACGGACGACGCGCCGGGCCGCATCATGATGCCGTAGCCGTGATCGCTGGCGTTTGGGCCCCGTGAACGCATTCGTGTGACTTTACGCATGCGCAATCCTTGAACGGAAGCACATGCGCGACAGCGTAGCCACCGGAGCTATGCAGTTCGCTCTCATCCCAAGCGCATTGGCGCGCGGCGTACGCACCCTCGGTGTTCTCGGCCTCGTCGCCATTGCGGCGAGCCCCGTGGGGTGTGCGAGCGGCGACGGTGGCGGGCCCGCGGGGCCCCTCGGCCTTGGCGTGACGGGCGGCGACATGAACCTCGCCGCGATGCCCGACGGCGGGGGCGGCGTCGTTTCCGGCTCCACCGGCGATGGGCTTCCCTGCGAAGTCCGCGAGCT
This sequence comes from Polyangiales bacterium, assembly GCA_041389625.1. GTDB lineage: Bacteria > Myxococcota_A > Polyangia > Polyangiales > JAWKRM01 > JAWKRM01. The sequence goes on along the minus strand of JAWKRM010000005.1, from coordinate 27,735 downwards.
CGTTCAGACGTACTGCGCGACGTGCCACAGCGCCGCCAACGCCACGAATGCGGGCGTGGTGGTGGTGAACTACGCCGGTCTTCGCGCCGCGAGCCCTTCGTCTCCGTCGAGCACGGTCGCCTACGAGGCGCTCGTCAAGATGCGCAGCGCTGTTGATCCGATGCCCCCGGCGGGACCGCGCCCGTCGGCGGAGGCCGTGGCGGCGTTCGCGTCATGGTTGCGAGCGGGAATGCCGCCGGGCCAATGCGAAGGCGGCGCAACAACGCCGGACGACGCCGGCGTCCCCGCGGACAGCGGCGGCCCGGATCCGTTCGCCGCCGACCCCGTGTGTTCCTCCGCGCAGTCGTGGACGGGCGGCAATCAGGGCTCGCAGAACATGAATCCTGGGCAGGCGTGCATCGCGTGCCACAAGAGCATCGGCTTCGCGCCGACGTTCGCCGCCGCGGGCACCGTGTACCCGACGGCGCACGAACCAAACAACTGCTTCGGCATTGCATCCCAGGGCGCAACGGTGACGATCAAGGACGCAACCGGCGCGACGCAATCGGCCACGGTGAATCAGGCCGGAAACTTCTACTTCTGGCAGCCCTTCACGCCGCCCTACACCGCCACGGTGACCTTCATGGGCCGCACGCGACAAATGCTCACGCCTCAGCAGTCCGGCGACTGCAACAGCTGCCACACGCAAAGCGGCACCTCCGGCGCCCCCGGCCGCGTTTTGCTGCCGTAGGAACGCGCGACCACTCAAACCTTGCGCGCCGTGGCTTCTTGCCGCGCGGCGAGGTGTTCCCAGCGGGCGGTGAGCGCGAGTGCTTCGGCGCGGGCCGCTTCGAGTTCGGTCAGGGTTGAGCGGGCTTCGTCGCCACGGGCGTAGATCTCCGGGTCCTCGAGTTTGGCTTCGAGGGCCTTCGCGCGTCCTTCGGCGGCGTCGACCTTGTCGAGGAGACCTTCGAGCTCAAGGCGCTCGGCGTAGGTGAGGGGTTTCTCGGCGGGGGTGGGGGGCGTTGCGTCGGGCGCCTTGGACGGCTTTTGTGCGGACGATTCGGGCTTCGGCTGCTTCGTTTCGAGTCGTTCACCGCCGAGGCGCTGATCGCGGAGCTCCTTGTAGGTCGAGTAGTCACCGGGTTGGTGGACTACGCGGCCGTCGCCCTCGAAGGCCAGGATGCTCGTGGCCACGCGGTCGAGGAAGAAGCGGTCGTGGCTCACGAGGAGACAGCAACCTGGGAACGTGACCAGCATCTCCTCAAGCGCGTCGAGGGTGGCCATGTCGAGGTCGTTGGTGGGCTCGTCGAGGACGAGTACGTTCGACGGTACGAGGAGGCGCTTGGCGAGGGCCACACGCGCGCGCTCGCCGCCCGACAGCGTTGCGACCTTCTGCCGTTGCTTCGAGCCGTCGAAGAGAAAGCGTTCGAGGTAGGCCCGCGTGTCCATGACCCGGCCCCCGAGCTCGACGCGGAGCTGTGAGCCCGACACGTTTTCGAGGATCGACGCGTCGTCGTCGAGGCCCGTGCGGAGCTGGTCGAAGTAGGCGAACTTGGTGTTTGAGCCCCGAACGATTTCGCCGCGGGTTGGCGGAAGGTCGCCCAGGAGCGCGCGAATGAGCGTCGTCTTGCCCACGCCATTGCGGCCGATGATGCCCACCCGGGAGTTTTCCGTGAGTGCGAGGTCGAGGTCGCGGACGAGGGTGCGGCCGCCGAGTTCGATGGTGACTCCGCGGAGGTCGACGATGGTCTTCCCGAGCCGCACCGCGTCCGCTTCAAGTGTTGCCGTGCGATCTTGGGTGGGCCCCTTCTCGGCCATGGCGGCGTGCGCGCGATCGATGCGTGCCTTCTGCTTGGTCGTGCGTGCCTTGGGTCCGCGGCGAAGCCACTCGAGTTCCGTGCGCAGAAAGTTCTGCCGGTTCGCCTCTGCGCGCGCTTCGTGGGCGAGGCGGTCGGCCTTCGCTTCGAGGTAGCGGCGGTAGCCGCCGTCGTAGGAATAGAGCACGCCGTCGTCGAGCTCGAGGGTGCGCGTGGCGACTCGATCGAGGACGTATCGATCATGGGTGATGAGCCACACGGCGCCTCGGAAATCGGTGCTCAAGTGGGTTTCGAGCCACTCGACCGCTTCGACATCGAGGTGATTCGTGGGTTCGTCGAGGATGGCCAGATCGGGGGCTGCGACGAGGATCTTCGCGAGCGCCACACGCCGCTTCTCGCCTCCGCTCAAGGGCCCGATGCGCGCATCGAGTCGAGTCACGCCGAGGTGCGCGAGGTACGTCTCGGCGCGGTGTTCCTGGTTCCAACCGCCGAGTCGCTCGATCTCCGCCGCCGCGTCCGCCTGCTCGTGCGCGAGCGCTTCGAGATCACCATCGCCGGCCGACAGGTGTGTGCTCGCGTCGTCATGGCGCACCTTGGCCGCACGCCAACGGGTAAGCCCCGAAAGCACCTCCTCGAGCACCGTCGCGTCGTCCGCGAGGCGAGGCTCCTGCTCAAGGAATGCCACCTCCGCCCCCCGCCGCCGCGAAATGGTTCCCGCGTCGGAGTGCTCGAGCCCGGCCACGATCCGCGCGAGCGAACTCTTCCCCGTGCCGTTCTTCCCCACGAGGCCGATGCGCTCACCCTCGTCGATGGTGAACGAGACGCCCTTGAGCACGGTCTGCGGACCGTACGCCTTCTCGAGGCTCTCAACCGTGACAACCGGCGACATCCGGCTGCCAACGTAGCTAGCTAATTGGATTCCGCCAGGTACGCCTCGAGCTTGTCGAAGGAGCCAGTCCAGCCACCGGTCATTCCGGCGCGACCCGCCACGAAGGTGGCGAGCGACTCGGCGCTGACTTCATTGTGCGGCTGCCAGCGCACGGTGACGCGGGTCTGATCGGGTCCTTCCGACGCGAAGGTTACGGTGGTCAGCATCATCTTCGGCCAGGTGGGCGCGGCCGGGTGGACCGAAGGGTTTTCGTTTTCGTCGCAGAACTCCTGCGTGTAGACGATGCGATCCGGGCGTCGAACTTCGAGGTAGTGCGCGCGGCCGTACATCGTCATGGCGCCATTGCCCATGGAATAGAAGGAGCTCCCTCCCGGCTCGATCCGTGCGCGGATGAACCGCATCTCCATCCCCTTCGGCGCGACCCATTGGGCCATGTGCTTGGGGTTCGTCCACACCTCGAACATGCGCTCGATGGGCGCATCGAAGGTGCGATTGATAATGAAAATCTCGTCGCCCGTGGCGTCGTGGGCGAGGTACTCACCGAGACGATCCCAGGTGGCGTTTCCACCGTGTTCCTGGATGCGCTTGCGGGTTTCGGCGGCGGCTTCCGGCGTCGCGAGCGCCATGGTCATGTCCATCTTCGTCTTTCCAGCGACCTCGCTGAAGACGACGGTCACGCGGAAAAGCGCAGGCTGCGACTCGTTGGCGCCGTGGTCGTAGACCAGGCGCTTGCATTCTTCGACCTCGAAGTAGTGCGTTCGGTTCGGGTAGTCGGTCCCGTCGGGCCCGTGCATCGTGTAGACCCACGACCCCCCAGGGCGCAGGTCCTTGCTGTGCGTCGTGATCGTAAATCCGCGCGGGCCCCACCACTTCGCAACCTGCTCCGGGTCCGTCCACGCGTCCCACACGGCGCGTACGGGGGCGTCATACAGGCGGGTGATGTTGATCTCGTTCGATTCAGCTTTTTTTGCCACGGCGTCGTCCCTTTTTCTGCGCTTTGTCTTTCTCTGTCACCGTCCGGAGGTAGACCTCGAGACGGTCGAAACTTTCTTCCCAGTGCGAGCGGTACTGCTCCATCCAACCAGCGGCGTCCTTGAGCGGTGCGCCGTTGAGCTTGCACGGGCGCCACTGGGCTTCGCGGCCCTTTTGGATGAGCCCGGCGCTCTCGAGCACCTTCAGGTGTTTGGTCACCGCGGGGAGGCTCATCTCCGTCAGGAACGGCTTGGCGAGCTCCGACACGTTCGCTTCCCCCTCCACCAAACGCGCGAGGATCGCGCGCCGCGTGGGGTCGGCGAGGGCAGCGAAGGTCTGGCTCAACGGGTCCCGCATGTTCAACCAGTGGGTTAATTAACCTGTTGGTTTATTTCGCGCAAGTCCGATTTGCGGCGCGGGCTCAGAATGCCGGGCGAACCCGTTGAAAAGACCGCGTTTCGGGGTGGGTGCGTGTCCCCACGGCGCCGCGTGCATCTTCCTGGAAGTCCGTTAGAAGGGACGCCGACCGCCATCCCGGTTACCCAGGAAGAGGACCATGAACGACCATCGAGAGGTTCCCACCACGCAAGGGCCGGCCGAAGACGTGCTGCCCCCGTCCCCCGCCACCGTCGCCGCGGAGAGCGATGCGGATGGACTGAGCGATGTCGAACAGCTGGGTCTCGGCGCGGCCATCGTTTCGCTGAGCTACGTCTTTTGGATCTGCGGCGGCATGGAGATGGTGGAGCGCCTCGCGTACTACGGCGTCAAGGCCGTCGCGACGCTCTACGCGAAGGACCCCGTCAGCAAGGGTGGCCTCGGTGTCACCATGAGCGACTTCGGGAACATCCTCCTCTTCTGGGCGCTCGCGCAGTCGCTCATCCCGATCTTCACGGGCGGGCTCTCGGATCGCTACGGCTACAAGGAGACCATCTTTGTTTCGACCGTCGTGAAGATCCTCGGCTACCTCACCATGTTCGCGTTCACGAACTACTGGGGGTTCTTCGCCGGCGCGATGCTCCTCGCGACGGGCACGGCCATCTTCAAGCCGGGCATCCAGGGCACGCTGGTGAAGGCGACGAAGCGCGAAAACAGCTCCATGGCGTGGGGCATTTTCTATCAAACCGTCAACATCGGCGGCTTCCTCGGGCCGCTCGTCGCCGGCTACATGCGCAAGATGGAGTGGCGCTACGTGTTCCTCGCCTGCGCGGGGATCATCTGCCTGAACTTCATCCTCCTGCTCACCTACAAGGAACCCGGCAAAGAAGAGCGGCTCGAACGGGCGAAGCTCTACAAGGAAGGCAAGGTCGCGCGGGAAAGCCTGGTGGTCGAGTCCCTCAAGGAACTCCGGAAGACCCACGTGTGGCTCTACCTCGCCATCTTCAGCGGCTTCTGGTTCATGTTCAACGCGCTGTTTGATGTCCTCCCGGCGCACATCGACGATTGGGTCGACACGCATGACATCGTCGCGACGCTGTTCGGCTCCGGCGGGACCGACAACGCCTTCGTGAAGTTCTTCGTCGTCATGAACGAAGAGGGCACGCGCATCCAGCCCGAGGGCATGCTGAACCTCAACGCGGGCCTCATCATGACGACCTGCTTCCTCTTCGCGTGGGCGAGCGGCAAGCTGCGCGCCACCACGAGCATGGTGATCGGCACGCTGCTCGCGTCGGTGGCGATGCTCCTTTCCGGCTACTCGATGCTCGGTTGGGTGAGCGTGTTCGCGATCCTCACCTTCAGCGTCGGCGAGATGCTTTCGAGCCCGAAATTCAGCGAGTTCATCGGCAATTTCGCGCCGAGCGACAAGAAGGCCATGTACCTCGGGTTCTCGCAGATCCCGCTGGCGGTGGGCTGGACGCTCGAGGGCAAGATCGGCCCCGTGCTCTACGACCACTTCGCGTCGAAGGACCGTTTCGCCCGCGAGCTCCTCGCCGAGCGCGGCATGGGGGCCGCCGATATTGCCGCCATCAAACAGGGCGAAGCGTTCCAGGCCCTCGTCGACTTCACGCACGACACGCCGGAGCACCTGACGCAGATCCTCCATGAGACGCACCACGTGGGCGCCGTGTGGCTCATCATGAGCATCATCGGCGTCATCTCCGCCGTGGGCATCTACCTCTACGGCCGCTGGATCCTGACGCTGAAGAAGAAGTAGGGGTTCCGTTCGGGGGGCAATAGATGCCTTGACCGCTTTCAAGACATCTGCTGCCCCCGGACACCCTCGAGCCTCACCTGCGCTGAGCGCGCACGAGGAGGGTGGTGCCGAGCGTGCCGACCGCAATCAGTGAAACCCCCGCCCTCCAGTGCCAATCGGCAAACCTGACGAAGGGGAAGATGCTCTGTGCGTATGCGGGAGCCTCATTCGGCGGCGCGCCACCAGCGACCGGGAAGAGGAGAAACAGGCCGAAAACAACCACGGCGACAGCAAGAAACGTCGCTGCGAGGAGCAATTTGTCTCTAGCAAGCATCGCGCTTGCTTTGAACGTAGTTGGCAGGTCGCCGAACGGTCAATGACTGCCCGCGTCAGGCGCAGATGCCAAGAACCAGCCCGCGACGGTGGCCCCCAATGCGTTCGCCCCGCGAACGCCCGCGCGAAGCGCGCGCCCACCCGGTCGCGGTGACGTCCAATTCCGCGATCTGCGCCGTCAGGCCCGCGACGGTGGCCCCCAATGCGTTCGCATCGCGAACGCCCGCGCGAAGCGCGCGCCCACCCGGTCGCGGTGACGTCCAATTCCGCGATCTGCGCCGTCAGGCGCAGATGCCGAAAAATCAGCTCGCGACGATATTGACCAAGCGCCCGCGGACGACGATGACCTTGCGGATCGTCTTCCCGGCGAGCAGCTCCTGGATCGTCGGGTCGGCGAGGGCGGCGGCTTCGAGGGCCTTGTCGTCGATGTCGGCGTCGACGGTGACGCGGGAGCGCACCTTGCCGAGGATCTGAACGGGCACCTCGACGCGGTCGTCCTTGAGCGCCGCGGGGTCAAACGCGGGCCACGGCGCGAGGGACACGAGGCCTTTTTCGCCGAGTTTTTCCCAGACTTCCTCCGCGAAATGCGGCGCGAAGGGCGCCATGACGCGGGCGAAGCGCTGGGCCTCGTCGCGTGAGAAGCCGCCGGCCGCGAGTGCCGCGTTCACCAGTTCAATCAACGCGGCGATGGCCGTGTTGAACGCGAGCCGCTCGATGTCCTGCTCCACCTTGGCGATGGCGCGGTGGAGCTGCTTGTCGATTTCCGCGTTCGGAGCATCCCGGAGTTTGAGCGAGCCCGACTCCTCGTCGACCACAGCGCGCCATGCGCGCTGGAGGAAGCGGTGGAGCCCCGTGATGTCCTTCGTGTTCCACGGCTTCGAGGCATCGAGGGGCCCCATGTACATCTCGTAGAGCCGGAACGTGTCGGCGCCGTAGCCCGCGATGATGTCGTCGGGGTTGACGACGTTCTTGAGCGACTTGCTCATCTTCGCGACGATCTGCGCGACCTTTTCGCCCGTCGCGCGCTCGGTGAAGGTGCCGTCGGCGTTCTCGTCCACCATGTCCACCGGCACCAGGGACTTGTCGGCGCGCTGGTACGCGTAGCTCGTGATCATTCCCTGGTGAAAGAGCTTCTTGAAGGGCTCGTCGCTCGACACGTGGCCGAGGTCGTGGAGCACCTTGTGCCAGAAGCGCGCGTAGAGAAGGTGCAGCACCGCGTGCTCCGCGCCGCCGATGTAGAGGTCCACGCCGCGCTCGCCGAGCCAGTATTTCCTCGGCCTCGGCACCGATGAGGCGCTCGGCGTTCTTCGGGTCCGCGTAGCGCAGGTAGTACCAGCAGGAGCCGGCCCAGCCGGGCATGGTGTTCGTCTCGCGCGTGACGGTTGCGTCGCCCGGAAGTCCGGCGACGCCCGCCGCTTCCGCCGTCGTCGTGAGCCAGCCGCTCGCCTTTGCAAGCAGCGGCCGCGGTTCGTCGCTCTCCTCGGGCGCGTAGTCCGCCAGCTCGGGGAGCACGACGGGCAAGGTCTTCGCGCCGACGGCGTGGTGGAGGCCGTCCGCGTCGTAGACGACGGGGAAGGGCTCGCCCCAGTAGCGCTGCCGGCTAAAGAGCCAGTCGCGGAGCTTGTAGTTCACGCGCCGCTGGCCAATGCCCTTCTTCTCGAACCACGCGATGATCGTTTTCTTCGCCTCGGCCGTTTCGAGTCCGTCGAGCGACACCTCGGCGTTCTTGCTGTTCACCGCGACACCGTCGCCCGTGAACGCGCCGTCCGCCTTCGAATCGCTGGCGGCCTTGCCGCTATTCGGGCGGAGCACCTCCACGATGGGCAGCCCGAAGACCTTCGCGAACTCGCCGTCGCGATCGTCGTGGGCGGGCACCGCCATGATCGCACCGTGGCCGTAGCCCATGAGCACGTAGTCCGCGACCCACACGGGGATCTCGGCGCCGGTGGCCGGGTTCACGGCGTGGATCCCAAGGGCGACGCCGGTCTTTTCCTTGTTCGCCTGGCGCTCGAGGTCCGAGCGGTTCTTCGCCGCGTCGACGTACGCGGCGATTTCCTTTGCGGTGCCGCCCTGCGCAGTGCCATTCGATGCCGCGAGCACCGCCGCCACGAGCGGGTGCTCGGGGGCGACGACCATGTACGTGGCGCCGAAGATCGTGTCGGGCCGGGTCGTGTAGACGCGGAGCGCCCTCTGGCCGCCCACCGCCGCCACCAACGGGAAATCCACCTCCGCGCCTTCACTCCGGCCGATCCAGTCGGTTTGTTTCGTCTTCGTCGACTCGGGCCAATCGACGCTGGCGAGCCCCGCGAGCAGCCGATCGCCGTACGACGTGATGCGGAAGAGCCACTGCCGGAGCGGCTTCCGGAACACGGGGAACCCGCCGCGTTCGCTCTTGCCGTCGATGACCTCTTCGTTGGCGAGGGCGGTGCCGAGCTTCGGGCACCAGTTCACGGTCTGCTCCGCGAGGTATGCGAGTCGGTAGCTCGCGAGGACCTTGTGCTTGGTCGCGCGGTCGAGGCTCTCCCAGGGGCCGTAGGTCTGCGCCTTCTCTTCGCTGCTCCACTCGGCGGCCTGCGGGTTTAGGCGCACGGGGCGCGCTCCACTCTGAAACTCCGCCTCCAGCTCCGAAATGGGCCGAGCGCGCTTTTTCTCCGCGTCGAACCACGCGCCGTAGATTTGGACGAAGATCCACTGCGTCCACTTGTAGTAGTCGGGGTCGATGGTCCCGAACTCGCGCGACCAGTCGTAGCTGAACCCGAAGCGCTTGAGCTGCGCACGGAAGGTGTCGATGGCCTTCTTCGTGGTGACGGCGGGGTGAACGCCCGTGCGAATGGCGTATTGCTCGGCGGGCAACCCGAAGGCGTCCCATCCCATGGGGTGGAGCACGTTCACGCCGCGCATGCGCTTGTAGCGCGAGAGGATGTCGGTGGCCGTGTAGCCCTCGGGGTGGCCCACATGGAGCCCCGCGCCGCTCGGGTAGGGGAACATGTCGAGGCAGTAGAACCGTGAGCGGGTGCCATCGAAGCCCGGCTCACCCGGGTTCGGCTGCACAAACGCGCGCTCGGCATCCCACCGCGCCTGCCACTTGGTTTCGATCGCGTTGGCGAGGTCACCACCATAGCGGTGGGCCGGTTCCTCGCGTCCGCGGGGGGCCTTTTGCGTTTCTTCCGTGGCCGACATCGCGCGCAGCATAGCTGAACTCCGGGGAATGGAACGTTGCGCTTCCGCCCCCGAATGGATCAGGCTCTCTGGCCCCGGAGGAACCCATGCGCGCGTCCCGCATTTTCGCGACCCTGCTTTGCCCCGTGACCTTGCTCGGCCTCTTCGCCGCGGCCTGCTCGGAGAAATCGAACCCGCCTGCGCCGACGCCGCCCGCGGCGACGACGGAGGCGCCGAAGCCAAGCGAGCCCGCGGCTGCACCCGCTCCGGCCACGGCCGAGGCGCCGGACTCGCTCCCGAAGGGGCTCCTCATCGGGTATGCGCAGTTCGTTCCCGATGCCGGTGGCACGAAGCAAGTCCCCGGCCCTGCGCTCCTCGAGATGTGGCGCCGCGAAGGGGGCGAATGGAAGATGGAGTCCCTCGAAGACAAGGACTCGAACGTCTTCCACAAGGCCCTCGCCTACGGCGACGCCATCGTGACCCTCGGCGGCATGGACGCCGTCGTGAAGCGCTGGACGCGGAAGGGCGGCGCGCTCACCGCGGAGGTCCTCTGGAAGGAATCCTTCGGCGGGAAGTTCAATCGCATGCGCGACGCGGAAGTCGGCGCGATCTATCCGGGCGAAAGCGACCTCGCGGTGGCGACCCACGACCAGGGCGTCGTTGGTGTCATCCGCCCGGACGGCGCCAAGTGGAAGGTGGAGAAGCTCGACCACAAGAAGGACACCTTCATCCACGAGATCGAGCTGGGTGACCTCGACAAGGACGGCACCCTCGAGGTCTACGCGACCCCGAGCGAGCCGAACACGCTCGAAGGCGGCGCGCAGCACGGCGAAGTGGTGCGGTACGTGCCCGCGAAGGGCGAGGGGCGCGTGGTGGTGGCCGACCTTGGGAACCGTCACGCCAAGGAGATCTACGTGGGCGACGTGGACGGCGACGGCACCGACGAGCTCTACGTCGCCGTGGAGGCGCTCACGACCGGCGAGGGCGGCGCGGAGATCGTGGAGCCCGTGGAAATCCGCCGCTTCGACAAGGGCACGGACCCGAAGTCGGGCGCCGTCGTCGCGAAGCTCAACGACCGCTTCTGCCGCTTCCTCACCGTGGGCGACGTGGACGGAGACGGAAAGAAGGAGATGGTGGCCGCGGCGTTCAAGAGCGGGCTCTGGCTCCTCCGTCCCGGCAAAGATCCGCGCGGGGAGTGGTCGGTCGAGAGCATCGACCGCGATTCGGGCGGCTTCGAGCACGCGGCGCTCTTGACGGATCTCGACGGCGACAAGCGCGACGAGCTCTACGTCGCCGCCGACACGCAGCACGAGCTCCGACGCTACGTGTGGGTGAACGGCCGCGCGAAGCGCGCGCTCATCGCGAAGCATCCCGAAGGCTCGAACCGCATTACGTGGAACCTCATGCCCGCACCCGCGGGCTTGCTCGGGGGCAAGTGATGGGCTTCGGCGTCGACGAGTCGAAGCCCTTCGTGGCGGTACGCATCGCCGTGATGACCGTGTCCGACACGCGTACCGAGGCCGACGACAAAAGCGGCGCCGCCCTCGTGACGCTCGCCAAGGAGGCGGGCCACGAGATCGTCGAAAAGCGCATCGTCCCCGACGACCGCGCGCGCATCGACACCGAACTTCGCCGATGGATCGCCGACGAAGGCGTCGAAGTCGTCCTCGCCACGGGCGGCACGGGTGTCACCGGCCGCGACGTGACGCCGGAGGCCTTTGAAGCCCTCTACGAAAAGCCGATCCCGGGTTTCGGTGAGCTCTTTCGCTGGCTCAGCTACGCCGACATCGGCACGTCGACGATCCAGTCCCGCGCCACGGCCGGCGTCGCGAACGGAACGTTTCTCTTCGCGCTACCCGGCTCCACGGGCGCGTGCCGCGACGCGTGGAACAAGATCTTGAAGTTCCAGCTCGATGTGCGGCACAAGCCGTGCAACTTCGTGGAGCTGCTTCCGCGCCTTCGCGAGCACCACCACCACGACTAGGCGCCGGCGTTTGTCCCGCGTGCGGAGGTCCCGCGCCTAGCGCACGGGCTTCTTCGGGCGGCCACCGAGGTTTGGAACGCCGCGCATGGCCAGCGCCAGGTGCGCCACGCTGGTGCGAACGGGTGCCTGGTCCACGTTGGCTTCGAGGTAGTCCCGGAGGGCCGGCTCGCTCTTGCCGAGGGCGGCGAGGGGGTCCGGGCGCGTCGCCGCGTCGAGGAGCGCGAACGTGAGCGTGGGCACCTCGTTCCCGGTGTGCTGGCGGAAGCATTCGGAGATGACCTGTGCGTGGAAGATCACGTGCACCACCGACTCCGAGCCGCCGAGCTCCTTCGCCTGAAGGGAGACAAAGCGCCCGGCATCGGGGTGCCGCTCCACGAAGGTGCCGATCGCGACCTGGGCGAAGGACGGGTTCGCCATCTTCTGCGAGATCTCGGCGACCACCGCCGCGACCGTGCTCTCCGGAATTTCCGCCATGGACCCGCAGGGATACCAGGTTGGCGCCCGAACGAAAACGGGCGCGGTCGCCACGCACGCAACCGCCGGCGCAGCCGCTCGATACGGGGGGCACGCGGGAGCCAAGGGATGGCCTCGCCAAACAAGGAGAAGAGGCCGTGGGAGAACCGTGCACCGTTTCGAAGGGCAACCGCCCCATCTGTCACCCCGACAAAGTCGAGATCTCGAACGAGATCCGCAACCAATGGGTCCTCGATCAGGGCGCACGCACGGTGTCCATCGTGCTTGGCATCGATAGCGAAGCGACGCAGAAGTCGCTCGACGAACTCCATGCCGATGCGCCGTATGCCGCTGCGTCGACGGAGTTCGTCCCTGCGGGCAAGGCGCTCGCATCGATGTACATCGGCGACAAGATCAGCGCGAAGGTCGACAAGTACACGGAGCCGAAGTGCGGTCGCAAGCTCGGCACCAAGGGCGCGCTCTTTCTTCACTTCTTCCCCGCAAGCCTGAATCTTCTCGGCGACATCATCAGTGAGAGCGAGATGCAAGGGCGCGCACTGGGGCTCGTTGCGCACGCGGGGAACCAGACCGATTGGCCGTTCAGCCACGCCGTCTTCATGAAGCTCAACGGTTTCTCGCCGTCGGAGATCGCCGCCTGGCGTTCGAAGTCGCGGGACCCGCAGAATTTTGATCGCGGGCTTCGCTTCGTCGAGTCCTCAAAGCGCAACCACCCGCGGGCGTACGCCGCCGCGCGTGCCGAGACCCGCGCCGCCACGCGCAACTGGGAGGACGGCATCGCCGCGGGCGTTCGCGGCTGGAATGCCCATGGAAGCGCCGCCTTTGAGCGGGCCAAGGAGCTTGGAAAGCAGCACCGCACGAAGCTCGCGCCGTACGCCAGGGAGGCGGGTGCCGCCGGGTTTGAGGACGCGCTGGAAGGGCGCCTCGATGCGAAGCGGTTTGTGAGCGACTGCTGGTACCGGTCGGGCGTCCTCGAGGCGCGTGCGCTTCGCCAAAACGCGCCGGAGACGATCGAGGCGCGCAGGGCGTCGCTTCGCCGCGAAGTCGAACTCGAACAGTCCACACGCAACGGGGCGGCCGGTGTGCCGATCGGAGGGTGAACGCCATGTCGACGAACACACCGAGCAAGGAGACCTTGATCATGACCAACGAACATCGAGCCTGTTTGCGCGCGGTCGACGAATCACCGCGCTATGGATTCTTCGAGGATGCACAGATCGTGGAGGAAGCCGCCGTGGACGCGTGGATCCTCGAAGAGGAGATCGACACGTCGAGTCGTGGCGACGTGGAGCGTGCCAACATGGTGGGTCCTCGACACGAGTACATCGTCCTCGACGATTCCCCCGCGGGGCGTGTGCTTCGCGCCGAACCCGAAGGCACCGTCGGGGGAACCGTGATCGCGGTGGAGCGGGGCGCCGGTCTCGGGGAGCTCGAAATCCCCGCCCCCGTACGCCGCGCCGCCACGCGGATGCTCCATGACTGGCGTCGTACCGGCGGTCGGGGCGTCATCGTGCGGCGTGCCGCAGTCCCGCTCGTGCTCGTCGAGACCAAGCCGCGTTCCGCTCGCGTTTGGGTGCGCGTCGACGATTGCGCGCTCCTCGAAGGGGACTCGCTCAACAGTGCGCTTCTGACCCATCGGTTCCGGCGCCTCGGACGCAGGTTTCGCCAGAGCGTCGGTCCAGCGACCGTGGGGTTGCCGGTGATCTTCGTGCTCATGGGAGCGATGCGTTACTTGGCTGGGAGCTCCGCGGGGTGGCCCACGGTACCCGGCGAAATGCTCAATCGCTCCGTGCTCGCGTTTCTCATCGGCGCACTCATGGTGCTTTTCATGCGGCGCGCGATGGCGTCGGCGCACCGAATCGCTGTGCGCCGCCAGGAGCTCGGACTGCCCCCGAACCGCGGTGCGGAGTTTGGTGGTATTGACCTGACGGATCGGCGTCAGTTGCGCGTCATGCGCATCGCCAGCTGGGTCGCCGCGGGCCTCGGCGTTGTGGTGCTTGCCGCATCGGCGTGGGACGCGGTGTCGCCCAGTGTCCTGGCGCGCACCCTGGCGTACGTCGTGATGGCGATTGCGACGCTGGCTCTGCTGGTCTCGCTCGGGCCGCGCACGTGGCTTGGGGGGTCGCTGGGCCGGATCGGCGCCCTCTGGATCCTCAACGAGTATCTGCGGGCACGAAGCGGAAAGAATGAGCACCTTCGCCCGTCGGACGAACCGCTCGAAGCGTTCTAGGAGTCGCGGCTAGAAGACAAGGAGGGCCACGCCGCCGAGCAGAAGCGGTGCCCCGCCGGCGACGGCGGCGACGGAGGTCGTACTCGCGGAATTGCGGGTGCGGCCTCCGTCGTTTTGGTCGCCGGCACTCGCGAAGCCGACGACACCCGCCACCGTGAGTGCGGCGCCGACGGCGATCATTCCGCCGCCGGCGATCCACTTCCACGCGGTGGTCCGTGTCTGCTTGTCGCCCGACTGGGACACACTCTCGACGCTCTGCACAGGCGACATCGTTGCGGCCGGCGCGGTGATCACATCCTCACCGCGCTCGAGCTTGAAGGAGAAACGCTGCACGCGTTCGGCGTGGTTTGTGACCTCGATCTGCGCGCGCAACGTTCGGTATCCGTCACGGGCCAGGGTGAGTGTGTGCTGGCCCGGGGGAACTTCCGCGCGCACGGGGGTCTCGCCAAGGGGGGCTCGGTCGAGGGTCGCCGTGGCCGCCACCGGGTCGCTCGCCACCTCGACGGGCACGGGGCCCATGGGGGGCCACTTGGCGAGGGCCCCGGCGAGGGCTTCGGCCGCGGCCTGTGCCACGGTCGTTCGCCGGTCGAGGGTCGCGTCTTCGCTCACCTCGCGGCCGTCCGCGTCGGAGAGAATCACGGACACCTTTCCCGTTTCACGGAAGCGTCCCGGTCGCCACGCCGCGACACTGACCGCCATGCCGAGGCCGAGCGGCGCGAAGGCCGCGCGCGCGCAGGCGCTGTTTTCGCAGCTGCGGAGCGCAGCGGCATTCTCCATGGCGGTGACCTCTTCGGCGCGCACGATGGTGTAACCGCTCGCAACGAGTCCCTGTTCGATGGTGGTGCGCGCGAGGTTCCGGTCGGAGTTCGAGGCGTCGCCACTTGGAGCGAGGAGCAGTGCGCGCCCGTCCGCCATGGCGGGTGCTTGCATGGCGACGATGGCAACCGCCACAAGCCACGCGGCCAAACGGGACCCCGGCACTTGAGGGCGCTGGACGCGCCGCAGAGGGAGCAAGCGACTGCGATTCAAAGTGCACCTCCGATGGAGATCGTCGCGCCGCCCGCTTGGACGCTGCCCGACACGGACAGTGATGCCGATTCGGCACCGCGGAACCACGCGATGAACGGGACGGCGAGGAGCGGAACGGCCTGCGAGAGCAGGAGTGTTCCCGTCATGAACCGATTCTCGTCGGCGATGCACGGCGCGGTGTGAAGGCCCGACGCGTCGCCGTCGCAAATACCGCCACCGGCGAGTTCCACGGCGCCCCACACGCCGAGCGCAAGGCCCGCGGCCCCGGAGAGCCACCCCCACCAGGGCACGCCGTTGTCGCCCGGCAGTGCGAGGGCGAGGCCCGCGGTGGTGAGTGCCGCCGAGAGGCCCGCCTGCACGAGCGGCAGCGCTCGCCCCGTGCGCCAATCGGAGCGTGCGGCGAGGTATCCGGCGTCGGTGGCGGCACTGTTCTCGATGGCTTTCCCATCGTCGGCGTGGCCCACGCCGGTGATGGCTGCGCCCACGAGCGACGCCGCGCCCGCCACCACAAGCCCAATGCCGACGATTCGCCATCCCGTCGAAAGAACGTGCATGGAACGGGATGCGGTCCCGGTCCCTTCGGCGGCCGGCTTCGCCTCCGCACTCGCGGCGCTCGCCGGCACGGGCGCGCGCCACGGCGTGGCTTCCGCCGTCGCTTGTCCGTTCCGCACTGTCACCGAACTCCCCGCCCGCAGTGCGTTGACCGTCACTTCGGTGTCCCGTGCGCGCGGTACCCCGCCCGCATCGAGGGGCTCGAACGAGGCGGAGGCCAGGACGGCCTGCGTTCGGGCGAGTACGCGATCCACGCGCACGTGTCCCGTCTCGAGTTCCGCCGAGAGGAGCCATACCTCGTCCGCGCCGAGGACCTTTGCGGCCTTGATCGCGTGTGCGAGTCGGTACTCGTCCCGGGCGCCGTCGTTGGGGTAGGCAAGGGCAAGGTCGCCGGTGGTGCTCACCGCGCGGTCGAAGGGCACGTCCACCACGAGGTTCGTGACGCCCTTTTTGAGCGCGACCGTATAGACGCGTCCGCGGGTGTCGCCCTCCGGCTCGCACTCGACCTGAATGCGGTAGTCGTGGGCGGCGAGGTCCTCGATGCGCGCCGGCGTCGTGCCCATGCGCTTGCCGTTGAGGCGCACCACGCAGCCGCTCGGAGTGCTTTCCACCGCCAGGGTGCCGTGCGGGCCGTTGGCGAGCTCCTGGTCCACTTCGGTGACCAGTTCGCGAACCTCGGGGGTGTGGAGTTGCTGGCTCGTGGGTTCCGTGTCCGGAAACATCCGGCGGCAGTGCATGGCCTGTTCCCGCGCGAGGCCCCGATTGCCGCCCTCGAGGTACGTGCGCACCATGAAAAGACACGCGTCGACCACGCCCCGCGCCCGCGCCTCTTCGCGGGAAAGCTCTTCGAGGCCCTTGTCGGCGATCTTGAGTGCGGCGGTCAGATCCTCGCGCGCCGCGGCGTACCGGCCCAGGGCGAGATTGCGAATGGCCGACTGGGAGCGCGACGGAAGGGCATCGAGATCGGATTGGCTCAACGTCGCCGGCGCGGACGAAGCACGCTCCTCAAATCGCAGCGCGGCCGCCCGCGATGCGAGCACGTTCACGTTGTTCTGGGTGAGCTCGGCCTGAACGGCGGCGGCCGCCGCGGCGACGGCGGGCGACGGAGACTCGGCGGACTCGCTCGGAAGCACGACAATGGTCGTGTCTGCGTGCGCCGACGACGTCTGCCACGCGGAACACGCGATCACCGCGAACAACACCAAGCGGATGTGCCGCCGTGGCAACGGGCGGCGTGCCGAGGTTCGGGGCTCGGAGTGTCGGGGCGGGGATGCGATCATTGGACGGGTAGCTTTAGCAGCACGGATCGCCGGCGGGCGTTCCGAATCTTGAGTGGCTTGGTGACGAGCGGGGCATCGGCGTATCCCGCCGAAAACACATGTTTCCCAAGGGAGAGGCGCGTCACGGCGGGTGCGCGGCCCATGTACTTTCCATCGACCCACACGAAGCCCCACGGTTCGACCAGCACCGTCACAAGGGCCGTATCGGCGGCGGCAGGCTGCGGTTCCGTAGCGGTCGCCGCGGTCGGTTCCGCATCACCCGGAGCCTCGTCGGTGGGCGCTGAATCCGGGGGTGGAGCCGCGGTCGTGTCCTCCGCCGGTGCGTCGAGTCGCGCAGCTTGCCGAACGGGTTCCGGCGTGGGGTCCCCGGGCGCGGGGGACGCGGGCGCGGGGGACGCTGGCGCCGATGCCACGGGCCCTTCGGAAGAGCGTGACGCGTTCTCTTCGGGGGTGGCCTCCGTCGTACCACTTCGTGCCGCCGCCCACGCGACGAGGGCAAGGGCACAGACGAACGCCACGAATACCCACGGGGCACGACGCGCGCGGGAGGCCACACCGTTCGCTTTGAGCGATGCCTCCGGGTCCGTCGCCGCCGCGCTTCGCTGAAGTTCCTCGAGCGCGCCCTTCGAATGCGGGGCGCGCGCATCGGCGGCGGCCACATCCAATCGCGACGGCTCAGGATCGGGCACCGTATGGGATGGCTCGTCGGCGACGGCGACGGCGCCGTCGTCGCTCGACAGGCGCGTCATGGTCGCGGCGCTCGGATCCGAGACGCGCACCGCGCCCGGCAGGGCCGGGTCCGAACGGCGTTTGCCCGGCGTCGTGGACGCGCCCTCGGGGCGGAAGGCACCGGTCTCGCTCGCAGTGTCGGCGCCGGGCTCGAGCGATTCGGGCGGGCGCGCAAGTTTGGCCAGGTCGCCGAGGTCGAACCGCGCCGTGGGGCTTACCGGCGGTAGCTTTGCGAGGGCGGCGAGGAGCGCCTCGGCGCTGGGCCAGCGCTCTTCGCGGTCGAAGGCCAGGAGCCGCTCGATCGTTTCGACGAGTTCTTCCGGGGCGTCGGGGGCCGCTTCGCGAAGGAACTGCCGCTCTCCGCTCAGGACGCGGGTGAGGGTCTGCACGTCCGTCGCGCCGTCGAAGGGGCGTCGACCGGAGAGGGCTTCGAAAAGCAACACACCGAGGGAGAAGAGGTCGCTTCGCGCATCCAGATCCTCCGCGCGGGCCTGTTCGGGTGCCATGTACGGGATCTTCCCCTTCACCACGCCGCTCGCCGATGCACTCGAGTTGCGCATGGCCTTCGCGATTCCGAAGTCCGCGAGTTTGATTTCGCCGGCGTACGAGATGAGTACGTTCGACGGCGAAATGTCGCGGTGCACGACGCCCGTGGGCCCGCCGCGTCGCATCTGCGTATGCGCGTGATGAAGGGCCTGGGCGAGCTCGACGGCGAGCAGAATCACGAGGTCGGGCCGAAGTCGCTCGCCGGGCAATTTCGCGAGGACACTCCGAAGATCGGCACCTTCGACGAGTTCGAGGGCCATGAAATGGGTTCCGCCGACTTCGCCGACGTCGATGACGCCGACGATGTTGCTGTGGCGCAGCGAAGCCGCGATGGACGCCTCCTCGACGAACTGTTCGACGAACTTCGCGTCGAGCTCGAAGGCGGGGAGCACGCGCTTCAGGCAGACGCGTTGCTCAAAGTTCCGCGGTCCGAACCGCACCGCGAGGAACGTCTCCGCCATGCCCCCGACGCCGATACGGCGCACGATGCGGTATGGTCCAAACGTCTCCCCCGGCCCGGCCATGGCGCCGCCGAACCTAGCACGCGCCCGCCAACCGGCGGACTACGGTGTCACCGGCCCAAAGCACCGGAACGGCAAGAGCCGGGGCGCTTCGCCCGTTCGAGAAACCGCCGCAAGCCCTTCGCGCTCCGTGGCGGCGATGGCCCAGGTCGAGGTGCCCTCCTCCTCGTCGGTTTGGGTCGGGCAGAGCTTCGAGTTGCAGTCGGGGGAACCCGAACCCGATTCCTCAAGCGTTGACCCGTTCAGGCGGTACCGCGTGATGGTCGGTGTGAACGTGTACTTGTTTCCGGAGTAGGACTCGACGGAACGTGCGACGAACCATGTTTGCGCGTCTGCGGCCGCGAGGGCCACGGCGTGGAACTGGGATGACGCGCCCGAGGGCGGATTGACGGCCACGGAAGCGACGTTGGCGAGCGATGTGGTTCGGATCGAAAAACGTGTGGAGAGTGAGTCGATGCCGGCACCCGCGTACCCGGAAAGGAGCGTGCCGACGTGCTCGGCGAACGTGGACGCATGCACCGCGTGCGCCTGCTTTGCCGTGATTCCCGACGCGAGGTCCACTGAGTTTTCCGTGTTGTCGAGACCCTCGCGTCGCAACGAGGTGCCTTCGAAGATGAACAGATCGGTTGCCCCGTCCGCGGCCATCGGCGTTTCGATTCCTTCGTCCAGGACGTCGCCGTACACATGCGTTGCGGGGCTATCGAGGGCGGCGAGCGTGGAGGTGTAGCGTTTGATGACATTCCCGCCACCATTTGGGTTTGGAACCTGCGCGTACAGGCGAACGACCAGATCGGATGCGTTGGTTCCCGAGGCGGTGAAGCCCACGTAGTTGTCGTCATCAATGTACGTCGCTCGAACGGCCTCATTCGTGGTGAGATCGGCGAAGCTCAGGCGCACGTAGAACGTTCCTTCGTAGCGAAGCAGATACGCGACGATGAGTACGTCGCCGACGATCTTGGATTGGACCGTCTCCAGGGCGTCCAGGCCGCTGGCCGCCACCAAATCCACTGGACTGCCCTCGAGCGTTCCGTCGGAAGTCACGTGCGCGTAGCGTACCGTGAAGCTGTTCGGGGCGGAGCCCGCCGTTGTTTTCTGCCAATACACGGCGACGTACGTCCCGTCGGTCAGTCGGTGCAACGAATGCACCCGCGACGTGTTGTCTGCGAACATCTTCGGCGCGAGAAACGTTTCAACATTCTCGTCGATTACGTCGTCGCAATCGTCGTCGACGCCATTGCACGTTTCCTCCGCCGGAATGCACTCGGGCAAACAGACGCCAGCGTCGTCCATCCCAAACGCGCATGCGTCGCGGGCGTCGATGACGTCGCCGGCGTCCATGTCTGTCGTGGGTTCCACGCACTGCCCATCGCGTTTCTCGAGCCCGTCGGGGCAGTCGGAGTCGGCGGTGCAGGCGTAGAGGGGGAGGAATGCCGCCGCGAGGGCGATGGCGCGCAGGGAGTGGGAACGTGAACCAACCATGGAAACCTCGTGAGCGCGTTATCGATCCACGGTCGAATCGGTTGCGCAACCGGAGACCTCACAGGCCTTCTCGCGGATCAATCGTGTGAAATCGCGGCCTTGAGCGCCGAGTCGACGGTTGGGTGCTCGAATTGGAAGCCGGCCTCGGTGAGGCGCTTCGGGAGCACGCGGTGGCTCGACAGCAGTTCCGTGGAGAACTCACCGAGGGCGGTTCGGAGCACTGCGCTTGGCACGGGCATGACCGTCGGGCGCCCGAGCACGCGGCCGAGGGTCTTGGTGAACTCGAGGTTGGTGACCGGCGTGGGCGCCGTGGCGTTCATCGCGCCTCGCGGGGCGTCGTGCTCGATGGCGAACGCGTATGCGCGAACCAGATCGGGCATGGAGATCCATGAATAGAACTGTGTGCCGCTGCCCATGCGCCCACCGATCCCGAGGCGAAACGGGGTGAGCATGGCACCGAGGGCGCCGCCGTGACGGCTGAGCGCAAGCCCGGTGCGCAGGCACACCGTGCGAATGCCCGCCGCTTCGGCGCGGAGCGCTTCCGCCTCCCATGCCGCGCACACCTCCGCGAGAAAGCCCGGGCCCGCTGGGCACGCCTCGTCCACGGCTCCGTCGCCAAGGTCGGGGTAGTAGCCGATGGCCGATGCGCTCACGAGGACGCGCGGCCGCCGTTTGAGCGAGGAGAGCGCGTCGACGAGCGTCCGCGTGCCGACGACGCGGCTATCTCGGATGCGTGCCTTCTTTGCCGTCGTCCAAAGGCCCACCACCGATTCGCCGGCGAGGTGCACCACCGCGTCGAGTCCCTCCGCGGCCGCGCCATCGACCGTGCCGCCCGTCGGGTCCCAGGCGATGTCGCCTGCGGGAGTCGCGGTCCCGCCGCGCACAAACCGCCGCACGGTGTGACCCGCGCCCTCGAGGTGCGCGCTGAGGGCTCGCCCCACGAGGCCCGAGGCACCCGTGATGCCCACGGTGAGCCGGTTCGTTGTCCGATCGTCCTTGCCCGTGTCGTTGACCATGTGCCCGGGATCGCTTCTGGCCGTCCGGGTCCACGTGGTCAAGCCGCGCCGCCCCACGGAGGAACGCGCGCGCACCGAACGTGGCGTCGCCTAGCCCGCGAGCATCTGCGAGATCTGGCCCTTCGTCAGGCTCGACATGCCGAAATCGTCGAGGGGGCCGCCGCTGCCGTTCTTGAGGCCCACGGCTGCACCGATGGTGTTCAGCATCCGGTTGTGCGTCACGCCGCCCGCGTCGATGTACTGACCTTGCTTGAGGTAGCCGCCGGCGCTCCCCGCGATGGCCCACGGCATGTTGTTTCCGCTATGGCCCGCGGTCGAAAGGTCATTCGTGAAAATCGCCATGCCGTGATCAAGGAGCTTCCCGTCGCCGAGGTCGTACTCGTCGAGTTTGCCCACGAGGTACGCAAACGTCTGCGCAACGATGTATCGATCGATCTCCGCGTGCATCTTGTCGGAGCCAGCGATCGAAGCACCGTCCGAGCCATCCGACATGATGCGGTGCGAGATCCAGTGGAAACGCTCGTAGGTCGTGCCGTTGATGACGTAGCGAGTTTGGTCGTTGCCGTTGCCGATCTGAATCGCGACCGAACGCGTGTAGCCGCATGCGACGGCGATGGTGGCCACCTGCATGTGCAATTTTGTGATGCGGATCACGGTGTCACCGTCGCCCGCCGTCGAGCCGTTGCTCCCACTTTCAATGCTGTCCGCGAGCGCCTGGTCGTTGCCGCACGAAAGGGAGGTCTCGAGGTCGCGAATGTTTGATTGGTGGAGCTCGAGACGCCGGCGATCGGCGCCGCTCAGCTTGGGGCTCGCGAGGACCTGATTCATCTGGTCGCGCACGAGGTCGTTGACGCTCTTGCGGCGTTTCTGGAGCAGCTCCATGGCCGTCGTGTCGAGGTTTCCGCCTTCGCCAACGACGGTCTGGTAAGCCGTCCACGGGTTGGTGACGGGATTGCGCCGTGCGCCGGGCCCGCTGTAGGTCAAAACGTAGTCGAGATACGTGGACGGTCCGCGGGCGAGGAGCGCGAGGGATTCCCGCCCGTCCGGATTCAATTCCCGGCCGATGCGATGGTCGAGCGATTCGCCGTTGGCGAGGGCGTTGACGCCCGCGCCCATGGTGGCCGACGTGGGCCCCTGGGCCGTGAGGCAGGTCAGCCCGCCGCGCGCGTGGCCGCAGCCCACCTGGCTGTCGACGTTGGGCTGATTCGTACCGCGCACAACGAGAAGCTTCGACGCGTACGGCGTCAGGGATTCGAGGGCTTGGCCCTGGAGCGATGCGGCGGAAATCGCGCCGAGCTGCTTTGGAAACCATTCATCCGCTTCGAGACCGAAGGGGCCGTTCCACTGCTGTTTCACGCCGTTGCCCTGGCGCACGAAGATCGCGTAGGGAGGAACCGAAGCGCCCTGGGCGGCGGCTTTTCCGGCCAGCCCCTCGAGCCACGGCAGGGCGAGCGCGGCGCCGCCGATCCCCTTCAAAACGACGCGACGGCGCATCTTCATTGGCTTGCCTCCGGCAGTTCTTCGACGCTTCGTGTGAGGAAGGCGTCGGTCATCACGAGGTCGACGATGAGCTCTTTGACCGAGAGATCGTCGGTGAGGGAGTGATCGCCCACGCGTTCGAGCAGCGGCGAGTCCTCGGGCACGTCGGTGCGCGCGTAGAGGTATTCGAGCCAATGGCGCGCGTAGCACTGGTGCACCTGCGGGCTCGCCGCGAGGGCCTGGCTGAGTTCGATGGGACCATCGACGGCCACGGGTTTGCCGTCGAGCGGAGGTGTCGACGACGTATCGACGCTTTCGCCGTGGTCCTCGGTGCGGTACTGCCCGATGGCGTCGTAGTTCTCGAGGGCGAAGCCGAACGGGTTGATCGTGGTCTTGTGGCAGCCGGCGCAAACGGTGCCTTCGCCTTCCGTGAGGTTCTCGACCTTCTGGCGCATGGTCGTGCCGGAGGCGTCCGAAAGCGGCGGAATGTTGTTGGGCGGCGGGCTCGTGGGCGAGCACGTGATCCGCTCGATGATGTAGACGCCGCGGTGAATCGGGTCGCTCTCCTTGGAGCTGGCGTTGAGCGCGAGGAACGGCGCCTGCGTGACAAAGCCCGCGCGCGTCTGGGTGGTGACGCCGTTGACGGTCTCTGGGGGCAGCTCGACCTTCGTGAACGTGTCGGCGTCGAACGTGCCTTCGAGGCCGTACACCGATGCGAGCTTCGCATTGACGAAGGTGGTCGGCTGGAGGAGCAGATCCTTGAGGCCGAGGGACTGGTTCGACACGATCTCGTCGATGGTCATCGCGTTGGCGGTCTCGAGCGCCGCGCCGAGGCCACCGGCGACATCGCCGAAGGTGCCCTGATCGGGGTTGATCGTCAGAAGACGGTCCGATGCGAGGAGCATGCGGTGGTAGTACGCGAGCGTGGCCCGCGCCTTGTCGTGCTCGAGCATACGGTCGACTTGCCCTTTGACGGTCGTGGGGTCCGAAAGCGTCCCCGACTGCGCCAAGGAGAAGAGCACGTCGTCCGGCATGGAGTTCCAAATGGCGTACGACAGGCGGGACGCGACTTCGAAGCTGCTCAGCGGAATCTTGCCGCCCTTCACGTCGACACTCCGCTCGGCGCGATAAAGAAAGTACGGCGACTGGAGCATGGCTTCGACGACGATGGCGACGCCCGCATCAAAGGCATCGGCGTTCGGGAAGGCTTCCGCGCCCTCGGCGAAAATCGCCAGGTGCGTGGTCACTTCGTCCTCGGTGAGCTCACGCCGATAGGCGCGCATACCAAACGCTTTGACAAAGGCCTCCGCGCGCGCTTCCGCGTCGCCTTCGTCGGGCGGGACGATGGACGCGAGTAGCGCCGGTTCCGCGAGGAGCCGCTCCGCCATTGCGCTCGCTGCCCGCTGGTAGCCGCCCCAGAGCGCCGCATCGACCTCGAGCAAGGAACCCTCGTTCGCGAACAGCGATCCGCCCGCCGTGTCCGTGCGGAGTTCGCCCACGAGACCCGACGGCTCGTCGAGGTGAAAGAGTTCTTCGATCGTGTTCTCCCATTGCTCGTGGGTAAGGCGTGCGAAGCGAGTCGACGGAACGGGTTCGTCGAGGAGACCCGCTTCAAAGCCGTCCGGGTACTCGACGTCCCGCGGTCCACCGCCGAGCGGTCCGGCCGAGCCGTCGACGGCGCCGACGCAGCCGACCGACGGAACCGCGACCATGGTCACGAGGAGCCTGGCCCAATGTGGAAGCGAGCGGATGCGCACGATGGTGCCATAGGTAAAGCAATTCACCTGCCATTCCTGCACGGCGCCCCGCATGGGGCGCAGGGCGCATTCCGACTGAACGATTCCGTTCCCGGTGCGTGAAATCCGCCCGATTCGCCGTCCGTGGCGCCCGGGTGGCGTCAACTGGGTGCACCGAATGCTCCGTTGCTCCGCAGTTCATGCGCCGGACTGAAAGATTCTGCAGAGTGGGTGAAGGCAGGGTGCTCGTCCCCCGATGTGCGATGCGTCGGTACGTTCCCACGCGTCGCACCACATCGCGTTCGAATCGGGCAAGATGGCGTGCGTGGCATGGCTCAAGGCAGCGCGCCCCCTCGCGCACGCGAACATCGCGCTTCCGCTCGTGTACGGGCAAGCGTTTGCCCACGCGACGACGGGCGCCTTCTCGTGGACTTGGTTTGCGGTGTCCCACGCGTTCGGCGTGGTCGTGCATCTGTTCATCGTATTCGCGAACGACTACGCCGATCGTGATGCGGATCGAATGAACCTCGCGTCGACCATCGTGTCCGGTGGGTCGCGCGTGCTGCCGAATGGTGAACTCACGCCGGCTGCCATCCGTGCTGCGGCGGCCGGTGCCGCGGTGCTTCTGGTGCTCGGGTCGTCGGCGGTGGCCTGGTTTGGTGCACGGCCCGCGGCACCGCTGCTTGCGCTCGTGTCCGTTGCGCTCCTCTGGGCCTATTCGTATCCGCCGTTGCGCCTTTCGTACCGTGGGCATGGCGAGTGGCTTCAGGCCGTCGGCACCGGGGCCGTGCTCCCCGCGGTCGGGTACCTATTTCAGGCGGGAAGTTTCGCGAAGATGCCCACGGCGGCCCTCCTTGCGCCCGTGTGCCTCGGCCTCGCGAGCAACGTGCTCACGGCATTGCCTGACACGGAGGCCGATCGACTCGCGCACAAACGCACGCTCCCGGTGCGATGGGGCGAGCGTCGTGCGCGATGGACAGCGCTCGTCTACACCTTTGTCGCGGCGGTGGCACCGGTGCTTGGGCACCGCGGTGAGCGAGACCCGTGGTTTCTCCTGACACCGCTCGTCGCAACGGCACTCCTCGGTGCGTCGCTCACGCAGGTTCGGCGTGCGGACTCCTCGAACCGTCGCGCGTGCCTCGCGTTCATTTTCCTCGTCGCCGGTGCGGGCCAGCTGCTCCTCCTCGGATGGAGCGTGTCCCTGTTTCGGCACGTCCCTCGGTGAGCTGACGGGGCGGGCGGCGCTAGCGGTGATCCGCGATGCGAAGCGCCTCTGCGCGCGCGGCGCGAATCTCCGTGAACGGGCGATCCCAGGATGGCGTGGCGTCCGGGTCCCACGCGCGCACCGGAAGACAATCGCGCTCGGCGAGGTCCTGGTGCAGGCGCCGTTCGTCGGCGGGGTCGCGGGAGAAACCGAAGGGGTTTCGTGTTGTGCCGTCGGGGAGGGGTGGGTACTTGGTGTCGTTCCCGTGGATGAGTTCGAGCAATTCGTGCCCGCGCTCGCGGCTAAATCGTAGGAAAGCGAGGTCGAAGGGGCCTTCGCTCGCGCGCTCCTCGGGGTCGCGTTTTACCCAACGCGCCCAATCGAACCCGTAGAGAAAGTCGTGCCCGTAGCGGAAGCGCACGGCCGTGTGCATACCGAAGAGTTCGTGGAGTCCCACCACGAGTTCCGTGGCCTCGCGCAGGTACTCGACGGCACCGCGCTCCGATCGGTGTGCGCTGCGGAGCAAGCTCGCCGCGAGGTAGTCGAAATCCCAAAAAATGTTTTCCGGGAAGTTCGAGCACTCCGACTCCACGATGCTGATGAGCGATTCGGCGAACGCGGCCAGGACGTGCGGGTCTTCCGTGCGGGCCGCTGCGCGTTCGCCCAAGGTTCGAAGCGGTGTTGCCGTCTCGGCGCCGGGCGCGAGGCTCGCGAGCGGGCCGTGCACCTGGGCGACCGAACGGTCGACGGCTTCGAGTTTTCCGAGGACGACGTCGAGGGCGAGGTTCATGGCAACAAACCTGGAGCGACGAGTACGCCAACTGCGAGCACGACGCCAGCGCTCCAGATGATCGCGTGGAGCAACGTTTTGTACCGTCGATGCGCGTCGAAGGCGTTGGTGACGGCGCCGCGGCCGCCGAAAAACAGGGAAATTGCACCGAAAATGCAGATTGCGGCGGGGGCCAGGGTCGCCGCGCGCACGAGGTGCGCCTGGGCCACCCACAGGCTCGCCGAGGCCAGCGGCAACACCGACACGAGCCGCCGTGCTTCGGCGTTGCCGAGGAGTGTGACGACGGTGCGCTTCTTGCCGGCCCGATCGCTCTGTTCGTCCGAAATGCCACTCGCGATGGCGCTCGCGAGGGAGAGGAGCACGAAACCACTGAGGGAGTGGAGCAACGCCGTGCCCATCAGCGAAGCGTGCATTTCACCGTTGACCCAAGGAAGCACTCCGCCCACGCCGAGGGCTTCAAGCAGTTCACCGCCGCCGCGGTAGTTGAGGCGCACGGGCGGCAACGAATAGGCGACGAAGAAAAGCAGCCCACCGATGCCGAGAATCGCGACGCTCACGCGGCCCGTCGACCACGCCGCGGCACAACTCACAACCGCGGCGACCACGCCGGCGCCGAGGCCAACGCGGAGGAGGCTTGTCGCGGGCAGCACTCCGTCGGGGATGGTCTTCGGGCTCCCGCCGTCGGGGAACATGCGACGCTTGAGGGTGTCGACCGGCGCATCGGCCCAGTCGTTTAGGCAGACGATGAAGATCAAGTATGCGCACGTGAGGGCCACGCCGAAGGCGAAGGACCCGGCGTGGACCGCGATGCCGCGTTCCCGCGCCTCCGCCACGCCGAGCGCCTGACCGAGGAGCATCGGCACGAGCAGCTTCGGCCAGCTCGCCGGCTTGAGCGCGAAGCGCCAGCGTGCCGGCCGAGTCCATCCTTCGATCCGAGGAGGCGTGGGCACCGCGGGGCACGTTGACATGATTTTCTGGGACCGACACATTCGCGACGTGCGTCACGCGCCCTACGACGCGGTGGTCGTCGGTTCCGGCTTTGGCGGCGCGGTGACCGCGCGTCGCTTCGCGGAGGCGGGCATGCGTGTGCTCATCCTCGAACGTGGCCCCTGGTGGGGGGAGGGGGCGCCAGCGGATCGCACACGCGCGTTTCCGCGTGGGTTCACCGCGCTCCCGAGGCTCCTCCGGAGCGTGCGCGACGCCCGGCGTGGCCCCTCGCGCGAACGGTGGTTCCGGCCCGACGGGCTCTTCGAATGGCACCGCTTTGCCGCGCTCGACGTGTTCACCGGCTCGGGGGTTGGCGGCGGTTCGCTCGTCTACACCAACATCCTCGAGGCGCCGCCTCCGGTGTTCTGGTCGCACTTCCCGCCGGAGATCACCCCGGACGTCATGGTGAGCGCCTTTGC
>JAWKRM010000004.1:0-158537 GCA_041389625.1 Polyangiales bacterium | reverse complement strand
CGGGAATACCGACACCGTTGTCGTCGACATGCACGGTGACGCCGTCGACGTGCGGCTCGATTCGAATGACCACCGCCGCACTTCCCGCGCCCCGCATCTGCCGAGCGGCTTCGAGTCCGTTCTTCACCAGGTTCATGAAGACCTGCACAAGTTGTCCCCGATCCGCGCGCACCACTCGGCTCCGATCGCCCTCGAGCCGCACCTCCGGGTCGGGCCCGTCGGGTTGGACAAGGCGCACGACGTGCTCAACGACTTCGCGCACGTCCACGTCGCTCGGCTGGGGACGCGGCATACGGGCAAACTCACTGAACTCGGAAACGATGCGTCGGAGGCGTTCGACCTCCTCGAGCACGGTTCGGGTCGACTCATCGAAGATTTCGTCGAAGGCCGGATTCCGCTGCGCTCGCGTCTTCCGAAGGGTCTCGATGGAGAGCTGGATGGGTGAGAGCGGATTCTTGATTTCGTGGGCGATGCGCTGCGCGATCTCCCGCCATGCCGCGAGCCGTTCCGCGCGGAGGAGCTTCTGCTGCGTGCGTTCGAGTTCTCGAACCATGCCGTCGAATGTGTTCATCGCCCGGGATGGCTTCTCGTCGGCCGTACTCGGCGCATCACGATGAAGCTCGCCCCGCCCCACCCGCTCCGCCGCCACGCGAAGCTCCTCGAGACCCCGGTCGATCCGCCCTCCGAGCCAGGCGCCCACCAGCAGCGCGAGCACGAGGACGACGCCCGCCACCGAACCAAATCGCACGTGCACCGCACCAAGGTCAGGCGGCGTGAACTCGGCGACGACCCGCCAGGCGCCATGCCCATCGCGGAACGTGCGGAGCACCCTCGTGTGCCCTCGGGCGGCCCCCGCGCCCTCGTCCGCGCCGCGCACCGCCCGAACATGGAACGCCGCGGCCGGGAACGGTGACTCCCCCCATCGGTCAAAGGTCGCGGAGAGCGACTCCGCCGCACCCCGCGCATCGAACGACGGATCCGCTTCGTCCAACGGGGCTTCGGTCACGCGCGTCTCAAGCACCTGGCGGAGCAAGAAGGCCGTGCGGTCCTCCGCCGTCGTGGCCTCGCGCCCCGCGTCCCAAACGGCAAGCGCCCACATGGCACAGACGGATGCGAGGCCGAGGAGCGCCGACCACCACATCGCTTCGCCGCGTGCGCTCACGGCGTGGGCTCGTCGTCGTGCGGGTCCGGTTCGTTTGCGGGTGCAGGCGGAGCGGTACGCGCGCCGCCCCCGAGCTGCTCCATGAGAAACGTCCGTGCATCGACGCGGTCGGGGGAACGCGCCGTCTCCGTCGGCACGGTTCCCTCGAGAAAGACCTCGTCGATGGCGTCGGGCATCCCGTCGTACGCAAGCAACCCCGATTTCGGATCGATGCGTGCCGTGACAACGCCGCTCGGCACGGGGAACGCCAGGGCCGGCGCCTTGTCCTCCGCCGCCGCCACAACCTCCGTCCAAATGGGCACCGCCGCGCGACCACCGCTCTCGCGTCGTCCCAAACTCCGGCGGTCATCGAACCCGACCCACACACCGGCGACGACGTTGGGCGTGTAACCCATGAACCAGGCGTCGCGCGCCTGATTGCTCGTGCCCGTCTTGCCCGCGGCCGGGCGCCCGAGCTTCTGTGCCGCCGCGCCCGTCCCCCCCTTAACGACGCTCTCGAGGATGCTCGTCACCACGTAGGCTTCCGCTTCACTCATCACAACCCGGGGCGGCTCCGAAGCCGGGAGCTTGACGACCTGGCCGTTGCGATCGCGAATCTCAAGCACGAGCCGCACGGGCGCCCAGCGGCCTCCGGCTGCAAACGTCGCGTACGCGTTCGTGAGTTCCACGGGGTGCACGTCGCTCGCACCCAGCGCCAGCGGGAGCGACGGGTCGAGCGGCGTCGTAATGCCGAGCTTCTTCGCGAAATCCACCACCGCCACGGGGGACAGCTCCTCGATCACGCGAACGGCCACCAAGTTGATGGACTGCGCGACCGCGTCGCGAAGTCGAATGGCGCCTGCGTGGTTCCAGGTTTCGAAGTTCTTGGGCTGCCACTGATCGTAGACGGCGGGCGCATCGAGCACGGTGGTGGCCGGCGTAAACCGACGCGACTTGATGCCGAGCGCGTAGACGATGGGTTTGAAGGTCGATCCGGGCTGCCGCGTCGCCTGTACGGCGCGGTTAAAACCCGTCGTCGCCTCGTATCCGCCAACGAGGGCGAGGACGTCGCGCGTCCGTGGGTCGATCACCACCGCCGCCGCCTCCGGGCCAAGCTCCGCGTGCGCAACGGCCGCATCGCCATTCTCTCCGAGCGCCGCAATGGAAACGCGTAACGTGTCGCCGGGCTTTGCGGCCTCGCTCGCCTTGAGTTCCTTCGGGTTGAACCGAACGGCGTCCTTGAGCGCAAGCGCCGCCTTCGCGCCTTCGATATCCAACGTGAGGGTATTGGTCGCGTCGTCGGCCGAGACGACGTGCGCCGTGTACGTCGGACCGAGTTTCAGGTCCACGGGCTTCGGCGATGGCTTCCCTGCGCTCGCACTGGTCTTGCCGCCCTTGGGATGCGAAAGCGGAAATCGGTAGCCATGCCTCGCGTCGAGGTCGACAAGGTTCCGCACCACGGACGCGCGCGCGGCCGCTTGAAGGCGCAGGTCGACCGAGGTTTTCACCGTGTAACCGCCGCGTCGAAACGCCTCCTCGCCGACGATGTCACGGAGCATCTTGCGCGCGAGCATGAAGATCTCGGGAGCCGTCTCCTCGGACTCGGGAAGCGGAACGATCTCGATCTTCCCGTCCTTCGCGGCTTCGATCTCCTCCGCGCGGAGGTCGGGCCAATGGGTGGCGCGTTTTGCGGCGAGCTGCCCGAGGATGAGCTTCTGGCGACGCTTGGCCGCGTCGAGGTTTCGGCGCGGTGAGAGCTGCGTCGGCGACTGGGGAATCCCGGCAAGCAGCGATGCCTCGGCGAGCGTCAGCGCCTCGACGTGCTTATCAAAATAGAACCGTGACGCCTCCTCGACGCCGTAGCGACCGTGACCAAAATTGATCTGATTCAGGTAGAGGAAGAGGATCTCGTCCTTCGTGAGCGTCTGCTCAAGGCGCCGCGCGAGCACGAGTTCCTTGATCTTGCGACTCAACGTCCGTTCGGGTGAGAGGAGCAGGAGCTTGACGACCTGCTGCGTGATGGTGCTCGCGCCCTGCGCCGCGCGCCCCTCGACGACATCGCGTAGCACAGCGCGAACGATGCCCGGGTAGTCGAGCCCCTGGTGCTGGTAGAAGTCCGCGTCCTCCGCGGCGAGCACCGACAGGATCATCACGCGTGGGATGCGCTCGATGGGCACCACGGTCCGCCGTTCCGCGAAGACCTCGCCGAGGAGGGCGCCGTTACGATCAACGATGCGCGTGGTTTCCGGAGGTCGGTACCGCTTGAGCTCCTCGACCGTTGGGAGATCCCGCGCGACAAAGGCGAGCATCGCCACGCCGACGAGCGCACCAATCACCCCGAGCACCGCAAGCGCACCGAGCCACCGAAGCCATCGCACGGGCGAGTTCTTCTTCCGAGGGCGTGACGCCTTCGATGCCTTCTTCCGGTTCATCGGGCCCGCACGCGCTCCTCGACCACACGCTCGGCGTCGCGCACGGACGCGAGGAGGAAGCGTGCCTTGAGCGTCCTTTGCTCCTCGGCGTGGAGGTCTCCCGTCCGCCCTGCGGTCGCCGCATAAAGTGTGACGGCGGCGGCCACCGAGACGTTCAGGCTCTCAACAAATCCCGCCATCGGAATGGCGTATGAACCGTCGGCGAGCGACTCCGCCTCCGCGCTCACCCCGGCATGCTCGTTGCCAAAGATCACCGCCGTGGGCACGTCGGCGAGGGCAGACGGCCCGATCGAGCCGTCCATGCGCGCCACGAGTACGCGATATTTCCGCTCCTTGAGCCAGGCGATCGACGCCGCGGTGCCTTCGAACAAGTGCAGGTCGAGCCAGCGATGCGAGCCCTGGGCGACGCGTCGAGCCGCAAGAAACTCGCCGTCGCTACGAACCATCGCCACGTCTTGAATACCAAA
This sequence comes from Polyangiales bacterium, assembly GCA_041389625.1. Lineage (GTDB taxonomy): Bacteria > Myxococcota_A > Polyangia > Polyangiales > JAWKRM01 > JAWKRM01. Next base: position 154,497 of record JAWKRM010000004.1, on the reverse strand, counting down.
GGCATCCGCCGAGCGGAGCACGGCCGACGCGTTGTGCGGATCGTGGAGGTTCTCGAGCACAGGCACAAAGCGACGGGTGCGCTGCCGAACCACCGCGTCCATGCGTGCGAGCCGCTCCGGCGTGAGCAACGGCTCAAGCGCCTCGATCACCGTCTCCGCGGGCCACGCAAGCGCCCGCGTCGGGCCCACGTGAAAAGCATCGGGGTCATCCCTGCGCACGGACGAGAGCATACATGACGCGCGCAATTGGCCCGGAAACCGCCGTGCGGGCCGCCCCGCACGCGGCCTAGGGTTTCGCCGGCTTGTCCCCGACGCGAACGCCGATGACCAGCGTCCCACCTTGATGGCTCTGCCCCGCCACAAAGAACGGGTCGCCGGGCGATGCGATCACCTGCAAAAGCGGCAGGTAGTCCTTCTTTTCCGGCCGGTTGATCGAAACACGGACTCGGAACCGACCGTCGGGAAGCGTGCTTTCAAGGATGATCTGCAGCTTCCGCCCGTTCGGGAGATCCACCTCCGTCGGCTTCTTCGGCACGAGCGAGATGGGCGGCCGCCCGAGGAGCTTCATGGACTTGAAAGCACTGAACGGGGAGCCGACGGAGCGCCGGCATGTCCTTGAGCGCCGGGTCGATTTCCCCGGCCTCCTCCTTCGCGAGCACGATCAACACTTCGCCATGCGTCGCGGCGTCATCCGCGAGCGCCACCGCGCCACCAACGCCCACGGCTGCCATCGCGAGCAGCGCGCGAACACACCAGATGCGATTCCGGGTGCCCTTCACAGTTCCTCCGTCGATTCGTCGCTCAGCCAAACGACCGCCACCGGTTCCCCCGAGGCGCCCTTCACCGCGAATACCGTGCCCGTGTTCGAACCGAAATCGACCTGCTCGACTTCGCTGCCGATGGGCCCCTCAATCTCCGTGGACGTCGTGGGCCGCACGTCGGTTGTGGTCTGCTCAGGCGCACGTCGCACCGCAAACGTAAGCATGGCCGCCGCAGCAACCGCGAGAGCAATGCCAACGGGCACCGAAATCTTCCAGCGCTCCACCGGTCGCACCGAATCGCGCGCCGCATCCCCTCGACCGCCGCCCTCGATCACGCGGAAACCCTCGCCGTAGCCCGCGTCCGCCTGCTCCTTCACACCCTTCGAGATGGCGGCAAAGAGTGCGTCCGAATCGAGGTCCACCGTCTGATCCTCGGCGGCCATGCGCACGAAGTCTCGCGTTCGTTCGAGCCGTGCAAGGTGCCGGCGCTCCTCTTCGCTCGCGTCGAGAACAACGCGCACGAGATCACGCTTCTCCGGCGGAAGCTCCCCGTCGAAGTACTGGTTCAGCGTCTCGTCATCCAACTCGCGCGCCACGTCATTCCTCGACTTTCAGATCGCCGTCCATGTACTGGGCGAGCTGTTCCTGCATCTTCTTCCGAGCATGGAAGAGGCGGCTCATGATCGTGCCCTTCGGCACCTTGAGCACCTGGGACATCTCTTCGTAACTGAGCCCCTCCACCTCACGCAGCAAAATCACCGCGCGGTGGTACTCGGGCAGTTCATCGAGCGCCGCCTGAATCGCGCCGCTCAATTCCTTCCGAAGGACCGTCTTGCCCGGATTGCCATCGAGGATGCGCGGAAGCATCCCGCCATCCCCCTCAACGTCCATCGCATCGCGACCGACGGCGTCGTCGTAGTCGAGGGAGCGGGCTTTCTTCGTGCGCCGGATGTGGTCGATGGAGAGGTTCATGACGATCCGATAGAGCCACGTGTAAAAGCTCGATGAGCCCTGGAAGTTCCCGATGTGCCGGTGGACCTTGATGAACGCGTCCTGAACCACGTCGAGCGCGTCCTGCCGATTCTTGACGACCGACACGGCCACCGCGAAGGCACGGCGGTGGTAGAGGTCGAAAATGGCGCGGAACGCGGCTTCGTCGCCCGACTGGGCACGCGCCACGAGCGCTCGAACGTTTTCGTCATCTCCCGTGTGGGCCGCATCGCCCCCCTTGGACGGCGCACTTCCCGCGGTATTTACCGCGGCGGCGGCCTTCCGGGATTCGTCCGGTGCGGCGGGTTTCATGGGGTTAGACGTAGCACAATCGCTTGGGAATTGGGCACAGGGCGCGCCCGTCAGGGCGTATAGCCCGGCGGTGGCCTGAACTTGGCCCAGGTGGACCACTCGGCGTAACGGACGTCGATGCTGCTCTCCTGGAAGGTCTCCTCGAGGCCGAAACCACAGGTCGTGGGCTCCATGTCCTCGATCGACGCGGGCGGGATCACATTCAACGTCTGAATCTCGTACGCGAGCATGTCGGAGAAGAGCGCATGCCAGTGCGGCTTGTCGTCACACCCCTCCATGTGCTGCCCAAGGTTGAACTGGAACCGTGGATAGTGGGCGCCGTTCTTCTCGAGGGTCTGAACGCGAATCAGAGAATCGAGATGCGACGGCGACTCCTCAAAGGAGGCCACACCCTCGATGGCCGCAAGGTAGTCGCAGGTCACCGGATTGCCCGTGCCCGGCATGGTCGCCTCGAGATTTGCGAGGCCGTCCGGTCCGAAGTCGCCGACCAGCGTAACGTCGAAGGGCATGGGGTGATCCGCGCAGCTCGAAATGCAGAGCCCTTGGGGCATCGCGGGGGCGGTCGCAGGCGGCGTCACGGCCGTGGTTGAGTACTGCGTGGCGGCGGCACCCGTCTCTTCAACGCAGTCGTCGCTTGAAAGGTGAAATCCGTACTTTTTCACGCGCGTATCGTCGAACGACACGGTGAATGTGTTCTCGAACGGGATGCCGACGTCTCGGGTTCCGGGCTGGTTTTCATGCGTCACCGTGACGCCCGCATAGCCGTAGGCCACCGCAAAGCTCCCGGCCCTTGGTGTCACGAAGCGAACTTCGGTGCTCGCGTCGGCATGGTGCGGGCTTCGCACCTGATCGAGCCCCCCAACACTGTCGTCGACCAAGAGGAGCGGCACGAAAACGGGCGGCTCATCCTCGGGCGGTGGGTTGTCGAAGAGGACTGACACCTCGACGGGCGGATCGAAGATGGCGCCCGCCGGAGTGATCTCAAATGCCTTGATGGGCCCGTGGAGGGAACCACCCGACGCCTGGATCGCCTCCTCGAACGGATCGGGGATGTTGGCGTCGGTGAAGACGCTGATGACGAGGCCACCGTCGGGCGTGTTCGCCTTGCCGACCTTCACCTTCACGGTGCCGTCGTCCGAGACGAACTCGTTGTACTCGTCCGCCGCGTCCGTGCCGGTCCGCGCGTCGAGTTCCGTGCCCCCATCGGTCGTGCTCGCGGACGCTTCGTCGCAGCCCGAAGCGAGAAAGCCCCCGAGGCCGAGGACGGTCAGCGCCCCCAACCATGTTGACCACGATTGCATCTGTTCCTCCTCCGTTTCCCCCAAACTTCGAGGCGCCCCCCCACCCTATCCGAAGCGATCCAGTGGCGAAAGCATTATGTAATTTCATGTAATCGCTTCGGTTTTGGAGATTCGAGCTGAAGTGGGGATCAAATCGCTTGCGTCCGGGAATCTTCTTGATAATGAATGTGACTTTCGTTTTCAAAAACAAGAGGAGCCACCGAGCCATTCCCATGACTGACATTCGACTCGCACTTCCCTCCCCCCGACGAACGCCCGGCCGCGAAGGGAGCCCCCTTCGCCCGTGGCGCGGGCTCTCGGCTGCCATTGCATTCCTGGGCCTCGCCGGCTGCGCCGACGACAGCTCGACCAAGGGCGACGCGCTCACCGCCGCCGAAGTCGAACCCATCGTGGCGAACTACATCGCCATCGTGCGCGCGAGCTACGACGACGCGATCACAGGCACCTCGGCGCTCGACGGAGCCATCGAGGCATTCCTCGACGGTCCGTCAGAAGCCAATCTCGTGGCCGCCCGTCAAGCGTGGCTCGACGTGCGAGAAACCTACGGACAAACCGAAACGTATCGCTTCTACGACGGTCCCATCGATGATCCCGATACGGGCCCCGAAGGGCGCATCAACGGTTGGCCCCTCGACGAAGCGTTCATCGACTACGTCGTCGATGACGACGGCGCAGGCATCATCAACCACACGGACGACTTCCCGATGATCTCGCAGCAGGTCGTGGCCGATGAGAACGAGAATGGCAGCGAAACAAACATTTCCTCCGGCTACCACGCCATTGAGTTCTTGCTTTGGGGTCAAGACCTGAGCGCGACGGGCCCCGGGGCTCGCCCGTACACCGACTACGTGACGGGGGAGGACGGCACCGCCGCGAACCAGGATCGCCGGAGCGCGTACATCGCGGCCGCGTCTGGGCTCCTCCTCGAGGACCTCGCGTCCGTCCGCGCGGCATGGAACGACGGCGGCGGCACCTACGCCGCCGAATTCGCGGCGCTGGAGCCGAAGGAGGCCGTCCGTCGCATGTTCGCGGGCATCGGCGTCATGGCGGGATTCGAACTGCCGGGCGAACGCATGGCCGCCGCCTTCGACAACAAGGACCAGGAGGACGAACACTCGTGCTTTAGCGACAACACCCACCGCGACATCTACACAAACGCGCTGGGCGTTCAGAACGTCTACCTTGGACGGTACGGAAACATCGACGGTCCGGGCCTGGACGAGCTGCTCGAGGCTCGGGATCCGGAACTGAATGCAAAACTCAAGGATCAGATCCAGACTGCTCTCGACGACATCGAGGAGATCCCCACGCCCTTCGATGCCGCCATCACCAGTGAGAATGGCTCCGATGCGCGCGACAAGATTCAAACCGCGATTCGCGATCTGCAGGACGTGGCGGAAACGCTCGTCGAGGCGGGCAAGGTCCTCGGCGTCGACGTCGCCGTCCTCTGAAGTGGCGCGCGGGCGCTTTTTCATCGCGCAGCCGGGCACCTGGGCTGTTCTCCTGTGGCTCGGAGTGTCTGGCTGCGCGGCGGATTCCCACTCCGCAATCAACACCGATGAAGCGCTTTCCGGCGGCGAGACGACCACGTTTGAAACGTCGCGTAGCGCATATTCATACCCGGCGGCGAACCTCGAAGGTGCGCGCCGTGACCGATTCTTCGTGGGGAACGCGGTGTTCAACCGCACCTGGGTGGCCGCCCCCTCGTCGACGACGGGGCTCGACGGCCTTGGCCCGACGTTCAACGCGACATCCTGCGACGCCTGCCACTTCAAGGACGGACGCGGCGCGCCACCGGAGGGCGACGATCCGTTCCTCGGCCTGCTCATTCGCTTGAGTATTCCGGGCGAGGGCGCACACGGGGGTCCGAACCCCGAGCCGCGCTACGGCGAGCAATTTAACCACCACGCGGTGCTCGATGTGCCCGCGGAGGGCTCGGCGCAGGTCGACTACGATGAGGTAGCCGGTGCCTATGCCGACGGCGCCGGGTGGAGCCTCCGCGCGCCGCTGTACCGGTTCGACGATCTGGCGTTCGGTCCCATGGACGACGAGGTCATGGTTTCCCCGCGCGTCGCCAACACCATGGTTGGCCTCGGCCTCCTCGAGGCGGTGCCGGAGGAAACGCTTGTGGCCCTCGAGGACCCGGACGACGCGAATGCCGACGGTGTCTCCGGGCGCGCGAACCGAGTCTGGGACGTGGAACGTGGCACCACCGTGCTTGGGCGATTTGGCTGGAAGGCCAATCAGCCGTCGCTCCGCCAGCAAATCGCCGGCGCTTTCATCGGCGACATCGGCATCACGTCGTCGATCTTCCCTAACCAGAACTGCCCAGCGCCGCAGCTCGATTGCGCCGACGCCATCTCGGGCGGCGAACCGGAGCTCGACGGCGACAAACTTGAAGACGTCACGTACTACGCGAGCTTGCTCGGCGTTCCCGCGCGGCGCGACGTCGACGACCCCGAGGTGCGCAAGGGCAAGGCGCGCTTTGAATCCTTCGGTTGCGCCGCATGCCACACCGAGACGCTGCGCACCGGAGACAGCGACCTCTTTCCGGAACTCGCGCACCAGACGATCCACCCGTACTCGGATCTCCTGCTCCACGACATGGGCGAGGGGCTCGCGGACGGTCGCCCCGACTTCCTCGCCGACGGGCGCGAGTGGCGCACTCCGCCGCTCTGGGGCCTCGGGCTCCTACACACGGTCAACCGCCATACGTTTCTGCTCCACGACGGCCGAGCGCGCGACACGGAGGAGGCGATCCTCTGGCACGGAGGCGAAGCGGAGGCATCGCGGGACGCCTTCGTCGACGCGAATCGCGCGGACCGCGAGGCCCTTCTGCGCTTCCTCGATTCGCTCTAGCCCGCTCCGAGGGGCCCAGGAAGACAGCATCGTCGCCATCGGCGGAGGGCGTGGCCGCGTGGAGCCCCGGCTGCTAGCGTCCCGCCCGTGCTCACGCTCGACACGCTGAACGCGCCGCAGCGCGAAGCCGTCCTCCATGGCGACGGCCCCCTTGTCGTGTTCGCCGGCGCGGGCAGCGGAAAGACGCGCGTCATCACCTACCGGATTGCGCGCTTGGTGGAGGAACGGCGCGTCCCTCCGTGGCGCATCCTCGCCGTGACCTTCACCAACAAAGCCGCGGGTGAAATGCGCGAGCGCCTTGAGCAGCTCGCCCCCGGATCGGCGCACGACCTGTGGGTCGGCACATTCCACGCCACGTGCGCACGTTTGCTTCGCCGCCACGGCGACGTGGTCGGCATCCGGCAAGACTTCACGATCTACGATGACTCGGACCAGCGCGCGATGGTCACACGCGTCATGCGCGACCTCGGCCTGGATGAGAAGCGGAACCCACCCAAGCGCGTCCAGTGGGCCATCGGACAGGCGAAGCAGGAGGGGAAGCTCCCCGAGGACATGCTCGTCAAAGATCCGCCGAGCGAAATCGCCCAGCGCGTCTACACCGCGTACCAGGAGCGCATGACACGCGCGGGCACGCTGGACTTCGACGACCTCATCTTCCAGCTCGTGCGCGGATTTGAACGGGAGCCGAGCCTCCTCGACGCCGTCGCGGGCCGATTCGACTACGTGCTCGTGGACGAGTTCCAAGACACGAACCGCGTGCAATCCATGCTGGTCAACGCGCTGGCGGCGAAACACAAGAACCTGTGCGTCGTGGGCGACGACGACCAGAGCATCTACCGATGGCGTGGCGCCGACCGCCGCAACATCCTCGATTTCCGCCAGCACTTCCCCGAGGCGCGGATCATCAAGCTCGAGCAAAACTACCGATCGACGCAGCGCATCTTGCGCGCCGCCTATTCGGTAATCTCCCGGAACCTCGACCGTGAGCCGAAGGAGCTCTGGACGGAGAACGTGGAAGGCGCGAAGGTCATCGCCGTCCGCACGGAGGACGAACGCGAGGAAGCCCGCATGATCGCGACGGGCGTCGATGAGTTGCGCCTCGCCGGGCGCTCCCTCGCGGACATCGCGATTTTCTATCGCACCCACGCCCAATCGCGTGTGCTCGAAGAAGCGCTCCGCTCGCGGAACATGGCCTATCGGGTCGTCGGCGGCATGCGGTTCTACGAACGTGCGGAGGTGAAGGACATCCTCGGCTACCTGCGGGCGCTGCATAACCCGGACGACGACGTTTCGCTGCTTCGCATCATCAATACGCCCGCACGTGGCATCGGCAAAACGAGCATCGAGCGCCTCGTGGGTCTCGCCTTCGAACGACGGTCGAGCCTCTGGGATGCCGTGCAGTCGGCGGACGCGGTGCTCACGGGCGCGGCGCTCAAGAAGGTTGCCGCATTCCGCGCACTCATGGGTGCACTTCGCACGGAGCTCGAGACCGCGACGCTCCCCGACCTCGCCCACGCCATCCTCGACAAGTCGGGCTACCTCGACGCCCTCGATGCCGAGGACACGCCCGAAGCGGACGCCCGCAAAGAAAACCTGCAGGAACTCGTGGGCTCCATCGACGAGTTCGCCGAGGAAGCGGAACAGCCGACCCTCGCCTCGTTCCTTGAGCTCGTCACACTCGATTCAACCGCGGCCGAGAGCACCGACGAAGACCGCGTCACGCTCATGACGGTACACGCGGCCAAGGGCCTCGAGTTCCCGGTGGTCTTTGTGGCGGGCCTCGAAGAAGGGGTCTTCCCCATGAAGAGCTCGGAGCTCTGGGACGACCCCGACGAAATGGAGGAGGAGCGGCGCCTCGCCTACGTCGCCTTCACCCGCGCGCGCGAGCGGCTCGTACTTTCGCACGCCAGCGTGCGGCGCATCTTCGGCCAGCTCAAGATCGGACAGCCGTCGCGATTCCTCGCGGAGCTTCCTGCCGAAGACGTGGACTTCCTCGGTGGCGGTCGATCAAGCGCGCCACCGCCCCGCGCCGTGTCGCACGGACCTTCATGGTCGCCGCCTCCGAGGCGCACCGAGGCGCGCGTCGAGCACGAAGGCTCGTACGTCGACTACGGCGAAGGCTCGGACCTCAGCGACGAGGGGCTTCGACAGGGCATGCGCGTGCGCCACGCAAAGTTCGGCGTGGGTCGTGTCACCGCCGTGGGCGCCGGCCTCCCGCCGAGGGTGAGCGTGGACTTTCCGGGCTGGGGGACGAAACAGATCGTCTCCACCTACCTCGAACCCGCCTAGGCGCGGGCCGCCGTCACGCGGCCTACTTGCCCTTCGAGCTGAGCTTCTTTTCCTTCTTGGGCTTCGGCTCCGGCTTCGACTCGGGCTTGCTGGTGCCGTTCGAACTCGAGCTCGAGCTCGATTCCGACGCGCTCGACTTCGAGCTACCCGGCGGGGGAGACGAGTAGAGGTCCGAGTACCAGCCGCCGCCCTTCAGGATGAAATTCCCCGTGCCCACGAGGCGCTTGAGCTTCAGCTTTCCGCACTTCGGGCACTTCTTCAGGCGGTCTTCGGTAATGCGTTGCTCGATCTCGAAGCCCTTACCGCAGGCTTCGCACTCGTATTCGTAGGTCGGCATGGCGGGCGGCGGAATGTAATACGCGGCTAGGCTTTGCCAAGCTCTCGCTTCTTCAGTTCTTCGAGGGCCGATTCGAGCTCCGCGAGCTCGGCGTCCTCCGCCGCGGTGCCTGCGGCCTCGACCCGCGTGGGGACCGCCGCCGTGGCGGGCGGGAGGAGCCCCATCTTCTGCTTGAGGGCCTCGAGATCAGCATCCGCCCCTGCGGTCTGTTCGAGCTGGGCGAACTTGTGCTTGAGCACATCCCCCGTGTACTCCTCCGCCAACTCGGCACCCGCCTCCGCCTCCGCCTCGCGCTGCTCGATCTTCTGAGCCATGCGGTCGAAGGTCTCAAACGCGCTCGCATCCGAAAGACCGGCCATGGTTTCGTGGATGCTCTTCATGGCCTCGGCGCGCCGTGCGCGGGCGATGAGCACGTTCTTCTTTCGCTTGGCTTCCTCGATCTTGAAGTTGAGGGCGCGGAGCGCGGTCTTGAGCTGTTCGACCGCGGCCTTCTGCTTCTGCCACTGGTCCTGGTACTGCGCAGCGATGCCGTCGTGTTCCTTCTTCCGAGCGAGGGCTTCCTTGGCGAGGGCGTCGTCGCCCGCGCGCACGGCCATCATGGCCTTCTGTTCCCACTCGTTCGCTTGCTGAAACTCGGTCTGCGTACGTTTCTCGAGCTTCTTTTCGTCCGCGATGGCGATGGCAACTTGCTTCTTCGCTTCGATGAGCTGCTGGCCCATTTCGACGATGACCTGCTCGAGCATCTTCTCCGGGTCTTCCGCCCGGTTGATGAGGTCGTTCAGGTTGCTCTTGAGAAGCGTTGCGAGCCGCGCGAAGAAACCCATGGCAAAATCCTATCTCAGCTGGAGCGCTTGGTTCGATGGACAGCGAGGAGGTCGTAGTGCTTGGCCAAGGCGAGCGAAAAGTCGTCCAAGGTGCCCTGAAATTCCGAGTAATCGAGGTGTTCTAGGCGGAGCGTGCAGGTGAGCACCACGGCCCCCTCGGCGATGCCGTAGGCGCCATGCACCATGTCGGTGGCGTTCAGGGCGAGAAGCGTCTCGAAGAGCTTGTCCTTCGCCTTGACCTCCGCGAGCGCCATCACCTTGACGCGGAACACCACAACGGGGTCGGCGAGGGTGACGACGATGTGCTCGCCGGCCCCAGGTTCGTCGACCACCCAAAGGGAGGGCGCCACTTCACGCGCGGATAGTCCCGAGCGAAGCAGGTACGACTCGATGTCCTCTTTCGTGCGCATGCGGGCCGCACGATACACGACTTGCCGCGTGCGCCAAAGACAGCGGGCGCGGCCACAGGGGCCGCAGCACCCTCACTCCGAATCGTCGCCGTCCGCGTCGTCGCCCGCCGGATTCGCGAGCTTCCGGGTCCAGAGGATCGCATCCCGACGGGCGTTGCCCACGCGGATGCCGTGGGCCAAGAGCCCCGTCTTGCGGAACCCGGCGGCGAGGTACGCCGTGGCAAGCTGCACGTCGTCGCTCGGCGCGAAACCGAAGGCCGACACGATGCCACGCTCCTTGAGGTTTTCCCCAAGGGTGCGAAGGCCCGCCGTGGTCGCGGCAAGCTCGTCGTCCGTCTTCGGGCTCTTGAGCACCTCAACCAAGGAGTGACCGAAACAGTCTTGGAACTCCGCCGAAAGGTACGCCGGCTTTCCGCGCTTCACGGTCGCCGACATGTAAATGCGCTGCGCGTCACGGCCGAACTCATCGAAGGCGTTGACGGCTTCATTCTTCTTGAGCGCTGCGGCCCGTGCGCTCTTCACTTCTTCCTCATCCGGCTCCGCGAAGGTGCACTTGATGTTTTCCGGGATACCCGACAGGGCGCGCTTGCCCTGAACAACAGTCTTCTCGGCAAGCTTCTGTCCCTCATCGGACACTTCGTCGCTCGCCGTACGCTCGCCGATCACGCACCCGCAAAGGTGCCCGTCGCTGCGCTTGTAGAAGCCAGGGATGGTGCCTTCGCGCACGAACCCCACCTTCGTCCAGGATGACACCTCGTCCTTCTCGACGAGCGTGATCACCTTCTCGACGCCCTCCTGCTTGGCGATCGATTGGATGTAGAGGCGCTTGGCGGGGAGCGCACCGGCGCGGAAATCGATGACCCGAATCTGCTTGCTGCGATGGTTCAGAAGCAGGCAGAGGAACGTGCTCTCACTCTTGAAGAGCAGTTCTTCCACCGACGAACCGGGTTGCGTCTTCGCTTTCGTGGTCTCCACAGGAATCTCCTTGCGTCGCACATCCCTCGGGCCGGCACCCCCACCTTGGCAAGGGCGTCGCGCTTGATACCTTTGATCAAGCGGCGGGACGATAGGCGTGGGGTTTTGGGGTGTCAACGAACGGCATCCAGGAAAGGTGAGCAATCTCCGGAACCAACCGCCGGCGCGTTGGACGGGCCCAAAAACGAGAACGCGCCCGGGGCACGGGGCCCTCGGGCGCGTCTCATGTGTTCGGCGTGCGGGCGGCCCGCTCCGGGAATCGGAGCGGGCGCTCGCACGATCGGTCGCCTACTCCTTGAGTGCGGCGTCGATGGCGGCTTTGAACTGCTCGAAGGGCTGGGCGCCCTGGAGCAGCTTGCCGTTGATGAAGAAGCTCGGCGTGCCGATCTGCGCACCGGCCTGACGCACCGCGTCCATGTCCGCCTGCACGCGGGCCTTGTGCTTGCCCGAGTCGAGGGCGGCCTTGAGCTTGCCGGTGTTGATGCCGCCGATCTCGCCGGCCCACTTCACGTAGTTCTCGGCGCTCAGGGCCTGCTGGTTCTCGAAGAGCTTGTCGTGGAACGCCCAGAACTTCTCGCTCCCGCCCTGCTCAAACACTTCGCGCGCCGCTTCCGCGGCCGGCCCGGCGTTCGGGTGGAAGGGCAGCGGGTAGTTGCGCCACACGACGGCAACCTTGCTGCCGTACTCCTTTTCGATCTGCTTCACGGTCGGAACGACGCGCGAGCAGAAGGGGCACTGGAAGTCCGAGAACTCCTGGATGACGACCTTCGCCGACTTCGAACCCTTCATGGGAGCGTCCTTCGGCACGGCCATCTTGTAGGTCGGTTCCGGACCGGCGGGCTGCGCCGGAGCGGCGGACGGCGACGGCGCCGCACCGATCATCTGCGGCGAGGTCTTTCCGTCCTTGATGGTCTCCTCGTAGACCTTCGACTTTGAAACGCCGGCCTTGACCTTGTCCTTCGCCTTCTTGAGTTCCTCGTCGATCACGGCCTTGAACGCCGGGAACGGCTGGGCACCACGCAGGTTCCGACCGTTGATGAAGAAGCTCGGGGTGCCCATGGCGCCAAGCGAGCGGGCAAGCGCCTGCTGCTTGTCGATGGTCGACTGGTGGGCCTTCGCCGCGATGGCGGCCTTGACCTTCCCCGCGTTGACGCCGAGTTCCGACGCCCACTTCACGAGGTTCTCTTCGGAGAGCTCACCCTGGTTCTGGAAGATCTTGTCGTGGAACGCCCAGAACTTCTTGGCGCCGCCGCTCGAGTAGACCTCGAGGGCCGCATGCGCCGCCGGGCCCGCCTTGTCGTGGAACGGAAGGGGGTTGTTCATCCACACAACGCGGACGTCGTTGCCGTAGGCCTTCTCGATTTCCGTCACGGTGCCTTCAACGCGCGAGCAGAAGGGGCACTGGAAGTCCGAGAACTCCACGATGGTCACGAGCGCGTCCGACGGGCCCTTGGTGGGCTCGCCGCCGACCGGAACCTTGTAGACAGCGTTGGGGTCGGGCTGCTGGCGCGCCTCGGGACGCTCCGGCGCCGCCTCGGCCGCGGGGCCCGACTTCGCGCTCGCCATGATGGTGGCGTAAAGGTTCTTCTTGTCGACGCCCTTCGAAATGAGCTGCTCGGCGCGCTTGAGTTCGTCGTCGATGAGCTCCTTGAACGACTCGAAAGGCTGCGCACCGGAAAGCTTGCGACCGTTGATCACGAAGTGCGGCGTACCGCGAGCACCAATCTTGTTGGCAAGCGCCTGATCGGCCTCGATGGACGCCTTGTGCGCGTTGGTCTCAAGCGCCTTCTTGAGCTTCGCCGCGTCGAGACCCACTTCCTTGCCCCACTTCTCGAGGTTCTCGTTGGTGAGGTCACGCTGGTTCTCGAAGAGCTTGTCGTGCAGCGCCCAGAACTTCTTGTCGCCGCCCTGCGCGAACGCTTCCATGGCCGCCTGCGCCGCGGGACCCGCGTGCTGGTGGAACGGAAGGGGGTTGTTGCGCCAAGCGATGCGCACCTTGCCCTTGTACTCGTTCATGATGCGCGAGAGCGTCGGCTCCACGCGACCGCAGAACGGGCACTCGAAATCGCTGATTTCGACGATGGTCACGAGCGCGTCCGCCGGACCCTTCTGCGGCTGGTCCTTGGTGACGGGAACGCTCACGCGCTCCACATCGCCCATGGCTTCCGCGGCGCCGGCCACTTCCTGGGCCGAACCTTCGGCCTCGGTGAGTTCGCCGCCGCTTCCCCCGCCGACCATCTTGCCGACGAGCACGCCGCCCACGAAGGCGACGAGGATTGAGATCATTGCTGTACCACGATTCATAAACAGACTCCTTGTGGAGAGAGGCGTCTACGCCCCCCTCGCGAATGCACGGACAGGCCCTTGCCTGCCCGTGGGTTGGGGTTCGAGAAAACGTTGCTGGGGTGATGGGGCGCGCCGAAGCGCGCCTAGGCGCGCGGGTCGATCCACGCGCGCACGCACGCCATCCAATGCACGCGCATGATCGACGCACGACCGAAGCTTGATGCGAGCGGGCGCCGTGAAGCGAAGCGGCGGTACCGCACAGAATACTTTGCCCGCGAGCGGGAGCTTGACCGTCGAATGCGCCGGCGCACCATCCTGCGCCACGCAACCGGGGTTTCCGAGGGCGGCACAAAGGAGCAGCTCCGCCGACGAGCGACCCCGCCGGAGCGTCGGCGCAGCACCACGGTCGAAGGACATGCTGCGGTCGGCGGAGAGTCGTTCGACGGGCGCTTCGATGAGCGCCGAGAGCGCGAGCTCGAACCCAAGCGACTCGGTCTCCGCCTCATCGCACAGGTCCGCCGCGGCGTGCGCTTCGGAACCGAAGACGCACGGCCCAGCGAGGACCACCGCGAGCGAGAGCCAAAGCCTCATTCGTCGGCGATTCTAGGTACGCCTCTCAAAACCACAAGCGGGCTCGGGCACGAAAATTCAGTGTGATTTCCGTCGAAATAGGGTGTGTGCCGGCCGACCGGGACCGAGGAAGGGACTCGAACCGTCTCGAGAGGAGGGGAGAACCGGCCACCGGAGGATTCCGCGCCGCTTCGCGGGGGGCTTTGGAAGGGGTGGGGAAGGTTCCGGCACACAGCCCCACAACACGGCGGGAAACGAACCTATTCCCCCGCCCTCGACATCGGGTCGGGCGTTCGTACGGCGTCGGGGTAACCCGGGAGAACTTCACGGAGAATCCCGTCGACGGCACGGAGCTCCGGGAGTTCGGCGAGGGCGCGAGCCACGTACCTTAGGCTTGGCGCGAAGGACGGGAGAAAGCTCGGGTTGCCCCGGACGCGGTCGATGAAGACGAAACGTCCCGTGTCCTTGAGCTTGCGCTGAACGGCGACCTTCCAGAAGAGGCGCTCGAAGGCGGCGCGGTCCACATGCCCGCCGCGGCGTTCGACGTAGCGCGCAATGAGGGAGCGCTGGAGCTCCGGCGCGAGGGCGACGTACGAGTCACAGAGAAGCGCCACCAAGTCGTACGGCATCGGACCAAGGAGTGCGTCTTGGAAATCGATGACCGTGAGTCGATCGCCCGTCCACATCAGGTTTCGCGACTGGTAGTCGCGATGCACGAAGTGGGGAGGCGCCTCGGCAAGCTCCCGCGCGAGGGCATCAAAGTTCGAGGCGAGCGTGGCGCGCGCCGCGTCGGTGAGCGGGAATCGAAGCGCGTCGATACCCCACTCGACAAAATGTTCGAGCTCCCAGCGAAGGAGCGCTTCGTCGAATCGGCGTGTGTAGGCGATGCACCCCGGCTCGGCCGAGGCCATGCGGTCGTGCATGTCGGCGAGCAAATCCACCGCGTGCCCGTAGAGCTCGGGCCACGCCGCAACGCCCCGTTCCCGAAGCCTCGCCTCGAAGGTTTCGTCGCCGAGGTCCTCGAGGAGAACGACCCGGCGCGGCACGTCGTGGGCGAGCACACGGGGCACGGGCACGCCCCGCACAGCGAGGGCACGCTGCATGTTGAGGAATGGGAGCTCCGGCGGAATGTCGGCACCCGTCCCTTCATCGCTTCGGAGGGCATCGGCGGGCAAGCGCATCACGAGCGCCGTCGTCGGCGCGGTGGGGGCCCGGAGCGTCAGCCGGTAGTAGATTCGCGTCGACGCGTCACCGCGCAGTCGATCAACGGCGGGGGCGCCCACGTCGCCAAAGGCGTTCGTCAGCGACGGGCCCAGGTCGCGCAGTAGTTCCGATTCTTCCGCGGCGGCGGGCTTCATCGTCCGCTCGTCAGGGGCAACGGAAGCTGCCCGCGAGGCTCGCCTTCACGGGCTCCTCGGCCGCGTCCCAGAGAAGTGTGGAGCAGCGCAAGGTGCCCGCCAACGCATCGGCGTCGGTGCAGACGGTGCAGCCACCCTCAAAGGTCGCGAGGCTCTCGAACTCCATGGATGCGGTCGCCCGCGCCGTCGAAGCGTTCGACTCGAAGGCAACCTCGAGGTGCAGGTTCGACAACCCGTCGGTGGCGGAGACCATGAGCATTCCGTCCCGCTCCTGGCAGGTGACGCGCAGGTCGAGCGGAACGTTGCCAAGGTCGTACGACGACAAGGTCGCCTGAACGCGGCCCTCCTCGGCCTCCGCCGCGCCACAAACGGGAATGGTCACGTCGTCGGTGACCCGGACGGGCGGTTCGAGGCCCTCCATCGCGACACCGGCGTCCGGAACCACATTCAAGTCCCCGCCCGTTTCCGGCGGCGTGCCCTCCGCGTGGCTGTCCGCACACCCCATGGCGGCTACGGCGAGGACAAAAAGCGCGTAACGTACCGGTCGAAGGGGCGACATCGCGCGGAGTTTTACGGTATCCGTAGAACCTTGTCGAGCGACCGCTGCGTCGAGGAAACCACGAGCGAACGGGATGAACGCACTCGAAGAGAACGCTGAAATGCGCGAAGCGATTGGCCGTGTGCTCGACCAACTGGGCACGACCACGAAGGCCGCGGAATCCCTCGTCGCATACGCGGCGCTCGTCCAAGAATGGAACCAGCGGCTCAATCTGACCGGTGCCGACGGTGCCGGCGATTTGGCGGACGTGCTCGTGGCCGACAGCGCCGCACTCGCCACGCTCACCGAACCCATGAACGTCGCATCGCTCCTCGACGTGGGTTCGGGCGCCGGCTCCCCCGCCCTCCCCTACGCGCTGCTCAAGCCCACGGTGCGGGCAACCCTCGTGGAACCGCTACGCAAGCGTGTGACGTTCCTGCGGCTCGCGGTCGGCTCGCTGGGGCTCGCGGAACGTGTTCGGGTCCTCGAGTCGAACATCGACGTGGAGTCACCCAGCGTACCGGGAGCTCCCTTCGACTTCGCCATCTCACGTGCCACGTTTGCACCCGAGGTGTGGCTCGGCGTGGGGCTCAAACTCGCGGCGCACGTGGCCGTGTTCACGCGGGAGGACGCCCCCGCAGCACCACCTGGCACACGCGTGGTCGCAAGCCACGACTACGCGCTGCCCTTCGCCGGGTCACCGCGATGCATCACCATCTTTGCGAGGGAAGCGAGCCGCTAGGCGTCGACGACCGACGCCGCGCCTCAGTCGTCGAAGTCGTCCCGACGGCGTGGGCCACCGCCGCCGCCGCCACGACGGCGGATGGGCCGGGGCTTCATGCCGTCCGGAATGATCTGAATGCGGCGCCCGAGCCCCTCGCCATTCGACTGCGTCGTCACGCCGTGGAACGTCTTGAGCGACTCGTGCACCACGCGGCGATCGCGCGGGCTCATGGGGCGGAGCGTGATCACTTTGCCCATCTCGAGGGCGCGCTCGGCCTCGCGCGTGGCGAGTTCCGAAAGACGGCGGTCGTAGCGCTCGCGGTAGTCCCCCGAGTCGACGACGATGTGACAGCGGCCCTCGGGCGCGCGGTTCATGATCTTGTTGAGCACGAACTGGAGCGCGTCGAGCGTTGCTCCCTTCTTGCCAATCGCGCGTCCCGCGTCGGGACCGTCGACATCGAGGATGATCTCCTCGGCCGAGTCACGCACATTGACATCGGCCTCGATGTCCATGCGGTAGAGGATTTCACGCAACACATCCGCCGAGCCTTCGGTCTTCTCGGGCGTCGGCTGCGAGGTCATGCGTGCGGGACGTCCGGCCGGCGGAACACTCAGCACCGACGCGTCCACGAGGAGCGCGCCATCGACGAGGGGCTTTTCTTTCTTATCCACGTTTCGTTCTCCGTTTGCCCGCCCGGGGGCGCAGCTTAATTCGTCGTTCCGACCGCGCACCGTCGGAGGCGTCGTCACCCCCCGGCTCGGCCGAAGCCTCACTATCCACCGCTTCGGGCTCGGCTGCCAGGTCCCGCTTGGCGGCCTGGCGTTTCTCGATTTGCCGGAAGATCAGGTGCTGTTGGGCGAAGGTCAGGATGGAATTGGTGACCGAATAGAGGCAAAGGCCCGCCGGCAGGAAGAAGTAGATCGCCGTCATCATGATCGGCATGAAGTACATCATCATCTTCGCCTGGGCCGGATCCATGCTGGTCGGCGTCATGCGCTGCTGCACGTAGAGCAGGAGCCCCTGCACAAGCGGAAGAACAAAGTACGGATCGGGTGCCGAAAGGTCCGTCCACTGGAGCGCGAAGTGTGCGCGATAGAGTTCCGTGTTCGTGGACAACGACGCGAAGAACGCGATCCACACCGGCATCTGCAGGAGCTGCGGCAAGCAACCGCCAAGCGGGTTCACCCCATGCTTGCGGTAGAGCTCCATCATGGCGGCGCCCTTCTTCTGGCTGTCGTCGCCGTAGAGCTCGTTGATGCGGTCCATCTCCGGCTTGAGGACCTTCATCTTCGCGAGCGACTTGAAGCTCCCCCACGTGAGCGGGAAGAAGAGGAGCTTGAAGAGGATCGTCATCAAGATGATGGCGACACCCCAGTTGCCGACGTAGCCGTAGATGAACGCGAGGGTCGAGACGAGGTACTCGGCCACCGCAGAGAACCAGCCGAGGTCGATCACCTTCGGAAGGCCGTGTCCTGCGGCGTGGAGCGCCTTGTTCGACTTGGGGCCGAGGAAGCCGAGCGTGCGGTACTGGACGCTTTCCCCAGGTGCGAGGTTCTTGCGGGGGTAGCGAAGCTCGGCGCGGTAGAGCGTGCCCTCGGGCAACGTTTTCGAGCCGAAGAGACCGAAAAAGCGTGGCTCTTCCACGGTGCTGACGCTCGAGAACCAACTCAGCCGGCACTGCTCCGCGGGCTCACCGGCCGGCGCCATGGCGGAGGCGAAGTACGTGTTTTCCACCGCCGCCACGATGGCGTTCGGGCCGAAGAGCTGCTTTTGGAATTTGACCTTGTCGCTGTGGTGGACACGGTCGGTGTCCTCCGCGGTGATGCACACCGCGCTGCTGAGTTCAGGCGAACGCGACGAGAACATCCCACCGCCCTCCGCGAGGCGATGGACGTAGTGATCGGTGGCGTAGGTGAGTCGTACGACGTGGGGGGATGCATTTCGGTTCGTGATGCGAACCGTGGACCACACCTGGTACGGACCCGCGCCCGCCTCGAGCTTGCGCACGATCTCGAACCCATGCGCCTCGGTCTGAAAACGCACGGCGCTTTCCGAGAGCTGTTCGGTGCGCCAACGCATGTCGTTCGGCAACGCAACACCGAGCACGTCCATGCGAAACGCCGGGTACTCGTCCTTGTTCGCGGTGGCGAGGTCGCGATGCTTGCCTTCCTTGTTGACGAACCGGTCGTCGGTCAGACGAAGGTCGCGGAGCGCAGCCGTGTCGGGTGACGCGGTGGCCACCAGGCCGGGGACACGCAACGTGACGAGCTCCGCGGGGCTGCGCTCGGGCGCATCGGGGTCCGCGTCGCCCGCGGGGGAGACGCCATCTTGCCCGTCGCCCCGCTCCGGGAGCACCAGGCCATCGCCGCCCACGTCGCTTTCTACGTTTCCTGCGGGCGCAGGGCTCGTGGGCGGTTTCTGGAACGTGCGCTGGTACGCAAGCAGCCCGGCCGAAGCGACGCCCACAATGAGCACCGTCAAAAGCAGGCGTCGGTTCTGCTCATCCACGGGCAGACTCCATGGAAACCTCTCGGTGTGCCGGGGGCGGGTCGAAACCGCCGGCGTGGAACGGGTGGCAACGGCAGATGCGCTGCACGCCAAGCCAGGAACCCCGCGCGGCGCCAAATCGCTCAATGCAGGTGGCGGTGTAGCGGGAGCAACTTGGCTCGAATCGACACGCGCGCCCGATCAGCGGCGATAGCGTCCACCAGTAGACGCGGATCGCGAAGAGCAGCGCCGCGCGCATCACCGGAGGACCCTCCGCGCCGCGCGGTCGAGCGCAGCCTTGGCGCCGCTCGTCTCGGCGAGAACATCCTCGTACCCAAGACCGACGGCGCTGGCCTTTGCGACGAAGACGAGGTCGACACCCTCTGGGACCAGATCCCGGTGACGACGGAAGACTTCTCGCACGAGGCGCTTTACCCGGTTTCGCTGCACGGACTTCGCAGACACTTTCTTGCTGACGGTGATGCCGAGTCTAGGCGTGCGTCCGGACCGCGGCACGAGGACAAAGGTGAAGTGCGGCGTATGGACGCGCGCACCCGACCGCTGCGCAGCACGGTACTCCGACGTTCGGCGAATCCGATCCGCACGACGGAGCGTGCTCGGCATGGGGTCAGGTCGATCTACTTCGCGTAGACCGACACCGCGAGACGTGCGCGACCCTTGCGGCGACGTGCACTGAGAACTTTGCGGCCACCCTTGGTCTTCATGCGGGCGCGGAAACCGTGGGTGCGCGAACGGCGCTTACGATGTGGTTGATAGGTACGCTTCACGGTCAATTCCTCCGATGAGGGGCGCGGAAGAAAGCACGCACCGAAAGGGCTGTCAAGCGAACGTGCGCGGGGGCGCCGGGGGAATTCGTGGAAATTCTAGGGGGTTTTCTCCTCCGGGAGGAGCGCCTGGTCGCGAAAGGAGTAATAGCCCTCGGCCGCGATGACCACGTGGTCGAGGAAGCGGAGGCCCACGAGGGCGCTCGCCTGGGCCACCCGCTCGGTAAATCGAGCATCCTCCGGGCTTGGAGAGGGGTCACCGCTCGGGTGGTTGTGGAGCAGAACGAGGCCCGAGGCGCCGTGCCGCAGGAGGGGTCGGAAGACGTCGGCGGGCAGAACGGCACATTCGGCCACGCCGCCGACCCCCACGGTATGCACGCCCGAGAGGCGGTTCTTCGCATCCACGCCAAGGACCAGCACCTCCTCGTGGTCGAGGGCGGCGAGGCGCGAACGGAAGGCGCGGTCGATGTCGATGCTTGAGCGGATTGCCATGCCCCGCGACGGAGGCTCCCGAAATGCCCGGAATCCGAGCTCGGCCGCGGCGGCGAGGCGCGCGGCCTTCGTGGTGCCGATGCCCAGCGTCGAGGCCACCTCCGACGGCGACGCGCGCACGAGGCCCACGAGCCCCCCATGTTGACCAAGGAGATGCGCAGCAAGTTCGAGCACGCCACGGCCGCGGGACCCCGTGCCGAGCAGGGCCGCCACGAGTTCCGCGTCCGAGAGCGACGCTGCGCCGAACATCATCAGTTGTTCCCGCGGACCTTGCCGCGGCGTTCCGACCGCACGCACCATCCACGGGAACGCATGCAACGGCCCCGCCGGGAAGCGAACTCGAGGCCTCGCGCCGTTAGGGCACAAATGCCGGCGAAGGTGCGGAGCGACGCCGGCGGCCGCCACCAGAATGAGCGCGCGAACGCCTAGCTCTTCTTCTTGCCGCCGAAGAGGCCGGAGAAGATGCGGTTCGACGCGCTGCCTTCTTTTTCCGACCGCAACGAGGCGATACGCACTTCGCGCGCGGCCTCGATGTTGCGCGGGTTGAGCTCGGCGGCCTTTCGGAAGAAACGAAGCGCCTTCTGCTCCTCGCCCATGCGCTTGAGAATGAGCGCCTTGTAGAAGTTGGCGCGCTCGTGCTCCTCCCGGAGGGCGATGGCCTTGTCCGCGGCGGCGAGCATCTTGGGGAAAGGAGCGCTCTTGTTCGTGTGGCGGTTATAGAGAATCCACGCCTCCATGGCGTGGTAGTCGGGCTCGCCGTCGTTCATCTCCATGGCTTGCTTGAGGATCGCGAGCGCCTCATCCCACTCGCGTCGCCGGACAAGCACCTCCACCTTCTGGAACTCCATGGCCGCATAGACGATGGCGTTGACCTGACGGTCCGACTCGGGCGTGCCGCCGCCCGCCTGGATCGCCTTGAGATGGTCCGCACGCTCCTTGTCGTCGGAAAGCACATCCTTTGCGGTCGTCATGTGATGGAAGATTCGGTCGACCCACGGCTTGAGGCTGGCGAGTTCCGGCGGGAATCGATCGGGGTGCCAGTCCTTCGCGAGCTTGAGGTATGCCTCGTTGGCTTCCACGCCCGTGGCCGAGTCGGACAGACCCAGCATCTGGAAGTGGTTCTGGTTCTCCATGCCCTGAACGCGATCGGCCACGGCTTTCCACCGTTCCTTGAGCGCGGGGGCGAGGCCCGACGGGGGCGCCGGCGGGAGCTCGAGCTTCTTCGGTGGCGGTACCGACGCCTGCTGCATGCCCGACGCCGGTGTCCTCGAACGTTGTGCGTCGGTTGGTGCTTTCGTAAGCCCGGTGGACGACGGCACCCGGAAGTGGCCACTCGAGCCCGACGCCAATGGCGACATGAGCACGCCGCTCGCGGAGCTCTTGAGCGCCTGCGTCGTTCCCTCGTAGGGCTCCACGCTTTGGGTGATGGTCAAAACGTAGAGCAACTGCTTCGCGAGCCGCGGCGATCCCGAGATGCGTGCGAGTTCGTCGACCGTGCCCGGCGCGGCGCGCAGGACTTGAACGAATGCGTCTTCCTTGGCCTGAAACCGAAAACGCTGCAGATCGGTACCGAGTCGGATCCGCAACTTCGATTGCCCGTAGCGCGCCAGGAGCGCGTTCACCACATCGTCACGCAGCGAGCCCGCGCGAATGGCGGCGACGAGAAGCGCATGGCTGTCGATACGACCGGAAACGACGCCCTCGCTCGTTCCCACGAGGTCCGCGGCGTAGAACGCGTAGGGCCCCTTCGCCCGCGCGAACAGTTCGAGGAGCCCCTTTTCGAGGGTGCCGATGCCGCTACGCCACCGAGCGGACGTGGGCCGCCCGTCGAGGATCAGCACACGGTCTTGGCCGGCTTCGCCCGAGTCCGCCGGCCAAATGGCGAGCGTCCCCGACATCGCGCGTTGCTCAAGGTAGAGCAACAAGTGAGCGAAGGGCTTCTGTGCGAGGTCGCCCTGCGCGATGGGCTCCGGGACGGTCAACGGGACTCCAAAAACTGAAGGAACACTATCGCATGGCGGTCATGGGGCGTCCATGGATGGCGCGCCGTGAAAAAGCCTACGCAGTGTCATGCCGGGACGCGCCAGGACGTGCCCTCGGGTGTGTCCAAAAGTTCCACACCGAGTTCCTGCAATTCCTTCCGGAGCGCATCGGCGCGCTGGAAATCTTTTGCAGTCCGCGCTTCCGCCCGCTCGCGAATGAGGGAATCCACCCGCTCGCCTTCAATACCCCTGGATCGGGCCCGCCGTTCGCGGATGCCGAGAAGTACCTGTCTTACATCCTGCGCACCGAGGCCAAGTCGCGCGCGAAGCGCACCGAGGGCCGCGTCCACCGCCGACTTCTCGGTGCCGGCGATCGTTTCCTTCCCCTTCTTCAGGCGATCGGCCAGTTCATTGATCGACGAAAGCAGTTCGGCGACGTGCGCAAGCGCCACGGGGAAGTTGAGGTCGTCGTCGAGGGCCTTGGCGATGCGTGCCTCGAACTCGGCGATGGCCGCCGCGGGCGGACGGGACGCGTCGGAAACCCGCGCAGTCGGGATCGCCGCAAACCGATCGAGCGTCGTGTAGAGGTACTCGAGGCGCTCTTCCGCGTCGGCGAGTTGCGGGAAGCGCGTCACGTGGCCCTCGGCGTCGAGATCCCAGTCGAAGGCAAGGGGTCCACGGTAGGAGACCGTGAGCATGAAGTAGCGAATGGCCTCCGCATCCACGCGTTCGAACATGTCGCGGATGGTGAAGAAGTTGCCGAGGCTCTTCGACATCTTCTCCTTGTTGGTCTCCACGAAACCGTTGTGCATCCAGTGCGTCACGAAGGGTTTCCCGCTCGCCGCTTCGCTTTGGGCGATCTCGTTCTCGTGGTGCGGAAACACGAGGTCGAGGCCGCCGCCGTGAAGATCAAACGTCTCCCCGAGGTAGCGGGCGCTCATGGCCGAACACTCGATATGCCAGCCCGGGCGCCCCTCGCCCCAGGGGCTCGGCCATGAAAGCGTGCCCGCTTCACTCTTCTTCCAAAGGGCGAAATCTGCGGGGTGCTCCTTCCGCTCCTGACGCGCTTCATCGGTACGGCCACTGGCACCGGCGAGGAGGTCCTCGAGCTTCCGGTGGGAAAGCTTTCCGTACCCGGGGAACGCTGACACTCGGAAGTAGACGTCGCCGTCCACTTGGTACGCGGCGCCGCGGTCGATGAGCTTGCCGATGAGGGTGACGATGTCGTCGAGGTGATCGCTCACCTTCGGCTCGATGTCCGGGTCGAGGTTCCCGAGCCGGTGCATGTCTTCGACGTACGCCTTTCGGAACCGCTCCGACAGATCGAGCGGCTTTTCGCCGAGCTCACCCGCACGCTTCAAGATCTTGTCGTCCACGTCGGTCACATTGCGAACGAAGGTGACTTTCATCCCGCTCGCGCGAAGGTGACGAACGAGAAGATCGTAGACGACGTAGCAACGCGCGTGACCCATGTGCGCGTAGTCGTAAACGGTGGGACCGCAGACGTAGACGCGCGCGTGGGAAGGGTCGGCGGGTTCGAAGGGTTCAACCTTCTGCGTAAGCGTGTTGTAGACCCGGAGCGTCATCGGGCGGA
The DNA here is from genome assembly GCA_041389625.1 of Polyangiales bacterium. Taxonomy (GTDB): domain Bacteria; phylum Myxococcota_A; class Polyangia; order Polyangiales; family JAWKRM01; genus JAWKRM01. The sequence goes on along the minus strand of JAWKRM010000004.1, from coordinate 130,623 downwards.
GCATGCCCCAGCGCACGGAGCCGTGCCAACCCGTGATCGGGGTGTCATGCCCGCGGGCGCGTCAGGGCTTCGTCTTCGCGCCGGCCATCTTGAGCACTTCGGCGAACTCGGCGGCGCGGACGGGCTGGACGGACGGGCGCTGGCCGCGCTGAAGAACGACCATGTCCTTGAGCTTCGGGTTCTTGGCCATGGCATCGCGCGAGACCACGGCCTTGAATGCCTCGACGAAGGCGAGGTCCACGAGCATCCAGCGCGGCGCTTCCCGTGTGGCCTTGGGGTCAAAGTACTCGCCCGATTTGTCGAACTGGGTCTCGTCGGCGTGGGGCTTGCTCGCGACCTTGGCGATGCCGGCGACGCCCGTGGGTTCCGCGCTCGAGTGGTAGAAGAGGACAAGGTCCCCGACCGCCATGCCATCGCGCATGTGGTTTCGGGCTTGGTAGTTCCGTACGCCTTCCCATGGCGTGCGCTTGTCCTTCTTGAATGCGTCGATGCCGTACGTGGACGGTTCGGATTTGACGAGCCAATAGTTCTTCTTCACCGCGGACACGGGGCCGAGCTTACGCGTCCCACCACGGACGAAGCAATGCGAAGACATCCGCGGCGCCGGCCGCGAGCTTCACGTCGACGGCACGCGAGACTTCCGTTTCGCCTGGATTGATCTCGGCGGTGAATTTTCCGCGGGAGCGGGCCAACAGAAGCGGCGCGCGGATGTACGGAAACACGCTTGTGGTGCCGACGCTCACGACGGCATCGAAGCCAGTGGCGAGTTCGTGTTCGAGGGCGGTCACGGCGGTGGGCGGAAGCTGTTCTTCGAACAGCACCACACGCGGGCGCACGACGGCGTCACAGGACGGACAGCGGGGGAGCGGCGCGAGACTCGAATAGTCCGCAACCGTGGTTTCGTACGCACACGCCGTGCAGTGGAGCTCGTGCACGCCACCGTGAATTTCGATGAGGTTCGTGGAACCCGCACGTCGGTGGAGACCGTCGACGTTCTGGGTGAGGACCCACGCGCGGGGAACGCGTTGCTCGAGCGCGGCCATGGCGCGATGGGCGAGGTTTGGCTCGGCGCCTCGACAGGCCCGCTCGATCTGCGCGATGTACTTCCACGTGAGCTCCGGATTGCGGCGAAACATGGATCCGGAGAGCGCCACTTCGATGGGCACGCCCTCGTCGGTGTCCTCCGCGTCGTAAAGACCGCCGACGCCACGGTACGTGGGAAGGCCCGAGTCGGCACTCACGCCGGCGCCGGTGATAAAGAGCACCGAACGCACGCGTGCGAGGCCATCTCGAAGCCGCTCCACCGCACGCGCGAGGTCTTCGGTCACGGGCACCGAGGCGTCATGCGGGGCCCGAGGCGGACGGCGGCGCGGCCTTCACACGCTGAATGGCGCGGTAGACGGCCTCGGGCGTGGCAGGCGAGTCGAGGAGCACCGCCGTGCGCCCGTCGCCGAACGCGGCCACGGCCGCGCTGCCCTCGCCGAACGCGGCCACGGCCGCGCTGCCCTCGCCGAACGCGGCCACGGCCGCGCGGAGCGCCTCGCGGACCGACATGGCGAGCATGAGCGGGGGCTCGCCCACGGCTTTGCTGCCGCGCACGACCCCGGGTTCCTTTGCGCGCTCGAGGAGCTTCACGTGGAACGCCTCGGGACACTCACCCAGGCTTGGGAGCTTGTACGTCGACGCGTTGCCCGTGCGGAGGCGACCTTCGCCATCCCACACGAGCTCTTCCTGCGTGAGCCACCCGACGCCTTGAATGTAGCCGCCCTCGATCTGACCGCGATCCACGAGTGGTGAAATGGAATCGCCCACGTCGTGAAGAATGTCGGTGCGCACGGTGCGGTACATGCCCGTCGCACCGTCCACTTCCACTTCGGTGACCGCGGCGCCGTAGGCGAAGTAGTGGAACGGCGTACCCGTCCCGCTCGCCTCGTCCCAGGCAATGCCCGGCGTCCGGTAGTAGCCCGTCTGAAAGAGCTGCACGCGGTTGTGGTAGGCGCGGTCGACGACCTCTTTGAAGGTCGCTTGCTTGCCGCTCGTGCCGTGGCGCACGACACCGTTCTCGAAGACGACCTCGCTTGACGGCACGCCCAGCATGCTCGCCGCCACCTCGGCGAGGCGCGCGCGGAGCTCGGTGGTCGCGTTCTCGACGGCGGCGCCGTTCAAGTCCGTGCCGGCCGACGCCGCGGTGGCCGACGTGTTCGGCACCTTGTCCGTGCGGGTCGGCATGATGGTGACCGCTTCGAGCGGGAGGCCAAGGCCATCGGCGGCCACCTGCCGCACCTTCGTATGGAGGCCCTGCCCCATTTCGGTACCGCCGTGGTTCACCTGCACCGAGCCGTCCTTGTAGACAATCACGAGCGCGGCGCCCTGATTGTAGAACGTCGCCGTGAACGAGATGCCGAACTTTACCGGCGTGATGGCGAGGCCGCGCTTCTTCCATGGGTCGGCGGCGTTCGCTTCGGTCACATCGGCAAGCCGCGCTTCGAAGTTCGCGTCGCGTTTGAGCTCGGTCCAGATGCGTTCAATGCGCTCGGCGTCTTTGACGGGCTGGCCGTAGTGGGTCGTGTGCCCTTCGCGATAGAAGTTCCGCTCGCGCACGACGTGTGGCGGAACACCGGTCACGCCCGAGACGCGCGCGAGGATCTCCTCGATAACAAGCATGCCCTGGGGTCCGCCGAAGCCACGGAACGCGGTCTGGGAAGTCTTGTTCGTGCGCGCCACGCGGCCGGTCACCGTCAGGTTCGGCACAAAGTACGCGTTGTCGATGTGGAACATGGCGCGGGAAACCACGGGCCGGGACAGGTCGAGACTCCACCCGCCGTCGCTGTAGAGCGCCGCATCGACGGCGAGCAAGCGGCCGTCGCCATCGAAGCCCACGTCGAACTTCGCGAGGAACGGGTGGCGTTTGCCCGTGATCGTCACGTCCCGGAGCCGGTCCGGGCGCACGCGCACCGGTCGCTTCGTGAGCCACGCGCCAAGGCTCGCCACGGCGGCGAAACCATTCGCCTGGGTTTCTTTCCCGCCGAAGCCTCCGCCCATGCGAAGCGACTGGCAAACGACGTGGCGCTTCTCGAGGCCCAGCACCCGCGCGCAGATGCCCTGCGTTTCGGTGGGATGTTGCGTCGACGAATGCACGAAGACGAGGCCCGCCTCGTCCACGTACGCGAGGGCCGCTTGGGATTCGAGGTAGAAGTGTTCCTGCCCGCCGAGAAAGAATTCGCCCGCGAGGCGATGCGGCGACTCCGCGAGTGCGCGCTTCGCGTCGCCCCGCGCCATCTTGAGTTCGGGCGTAAGGAATGATTCGGCGCGGATCGCATCTTCGATGGAGAGCACCGCCGGTAGCGGCGCCACCTCCACTCGCACCTTCGCCGCCGCGTCCTTGGCCGCCTCCTCCGATTCGGCGAGAACCCAGGCCACGGGCTGACCGTGGTACGCGATCTCCGTCGGAAAGAGCGGCTCATCACGCACGGAGGGGCCCGTGTCGTTCTCGCCGGGTACATCCTTTGCCGTGAGTACGAGGACGACCCCTGGCGCGGAACTCGCCTGGGCGACGTCGATGCGCTCGACCTTGCCGTGGGCCACGTCGGACTGCACGGGCCACGCGTGGAGCGTGTTCGGATAGCGCGTGACGAGGTCGTCGGCGTAGAGCGCGCGACCCGTGACATGGAGCACCGCACTCTCGTGGGAGACGGCGCGACCGACGCTCTTCGATGTGCCCGCGCCGCCCTTCATGCGCCCCCTTCCGCCGTCTCGCGACCGAACTTCGAAAGGAGCTCGCGCACCATGGCGCGCCGGTAGTTGGCGCTTCCGCGATGGTCGTCCATGGGCTTGACCGCCGCCTCGGCGAGGACCGCCGCACGATCGGCCGTTGCTTCAGACCACGGGGCCCCCACCACGGCCCGCTCGGCTTCCGCCAAACGTACGGGCGTAGCCGCCACGCCCCCGAAGGCGAAGCGGGCGGAGGTCACGCGACCCGCGGCGTCCGTATCCACGGCAAACGCACCAGCCACCGTGGAGATATCGTCGAGGACTCGCTTCGAGACTTTGTAGAAGCGCCCGTGCTTTGGGTGCGGGAGCGGCACGTGCACGCGGAGCACGATTTCCCCCGGCGCCAGCACCGTGCGGCGGTAGCCGGTGAAAAACTGTTCGAGCGGCACCGTCCGCTCGCCCTTCGCGGACGCGAGCACCACGCTCGCGTCGAGGGCGAGGAGCACCGGCGGACTATCGCCAATGGGCGACGCGTTGGCGATGTTGCCACCGAGGGTCGCGCGGCTTCGAATGAGGCGCGAGGAGAAGAGCGGCAGAACCTGATCGAAGAGAGGAAACGTGCCGTGGAGTCGCTCTTCGATTTCGCGAAGCGGCACGCCGGCGCCGATGTCGAGCGATGCGTCCGTGCGCGAAAACGTGCGGAGCTCGGGAAGGCCATCGAGGGCGATGATGGTCTCTTCGCGCCGGTGGCGTTGATTCATCTCGACGACCACGTCGGTCCCGCCGCCCACGAGGAGCGCCTTCGGATGCGCGGTGAGCAGGGGCCAAAGTTCCGCAAGCTTCGTGGGCCGATGGAATGCGCGACCGTTCGCGAGCACGGACACGCTTTCGAGCTTCGTCGACCCCTTGGCGAGGCATGTCGCGTGCCGATCGTTCGAAACGCCACCGTCGGCAAGCACCGGCAACGCGCGCATGGCATCTCGGATCGGGCGATAACCCGTGCAGCGGCAGAGGTTCCCCGCGATGGACTCGGGGTCGTAGCCCGTGCGATCGGGCCGGTAGTACTCCGCGAACATCGACACCACGAACCCGGGGGTGCAGTAGCCACATTGCGAGCCGCCCATCTCAACCATGGCGGCCTGCACCGGGTGAAGCGATTCACCGTCGGCGATGCCCTCCACGGAGACGAGCTCCCGCCCCGCCGCCTGGCCAACGAGCAGGAGGCAACTGTTCACGGACTCGTACCGTGGCCGCCCGGCGTGATCGCGCGTGACCACGGCCAGGGCGCACGCGCCGCACTCGCCCTCACCGCAGCCTTCCTTGGTGCCGGTGAGTCCGCGAGAACGCAGGAACGCGAGGACCGTCGTGTGCGGATCGACGCCGCGCACGTCGATCGCAGCTCCATTCAGCGTGAAACGGAAGGAATCCACGTCGGCGGGCATGCTACCGGGGGATTTCCGCCCGGTCGAGCCGTGCTTGCCCATGCCATGGGCCGCGTCTACGGTCGAACCATGCGCGCGGCACGGGTCCTTTCCAGTCTGTTCGCCTTCACGTTGGTCGCCGGCTTCGGCACACGGGCACACGCGCAAGCACCCGCCCAAGTCGTCGTGCGCGAAGGAAGCAGCACCACCCTCGACGAGCGATACGACGAAGAACGAAAGCGCGGCTTCGAGCTTGCGGCGCGGGGCGACCTGAACGACGCCGAGCGGGCCTTCGGGAACGCCGCCAGCCTGAAGAAGTCGCTTCCCGAACCGCGGTACTTGCTCGGCGAGGTGCGCCGCCGAAACGGGAAGCTCGCGGACGCCGCAGCGGACTTCAAGGCCGCCATGAGCCTGGCCGCCACGGGCAAGCAGAAGGAGTTCTACGCCAAGGCCCTCGCGGCCCTCGCTGTGACCTTTGAGCGCATGGGCGAACTCCAGCAAGCGCGGGACATGTGGATCAAGGCCGTGAAGTTTGCCGACGACAACCCCACGGGTCCGCTCACCGCCGACGTGGCACGGTCGCGCGTCCAGGCCATCGATCTCGTGTTCGAGCGCGAGCACGTCTACATCAACGTGCGTCAGCGCATTCAGGACCGCGAGCGCATCGCCGAAGCGGCGAAGGCACCCTAGCCACTACGCCACCAGGTTGGCGAGGATGCGGTACGCACCGCCGACTCCGAACGGGAGCTGGCGGTGGAGCGCGAGGGCGCAGTACGTGAACCGCCCCGCACCGACCGGTGTGGTGAGCCACGCGCCACGTTGCTCCGGTTCCGCCGTGTCCGCCATGGCGACGAGCGGCACGTACGCCGCCTCCCAGGACGACCAGAACTTCGAGCCGCGCTGCTCGGCCCAGCCGTCAAAATCCGCCGCATCGAGCCGGTTCGGGTGCTTCACAAGGGGGTGATCGGGTTCGAGCAGGCGCACGGACGCGTCCTCCTCGCAGACCTCGGGTGGTGGGTCGGCGAACGTGCCCGGAACGGGGGCGTGGACCGACGGGTCAAACTCCGGGGTCTGCGTAGCGAGCACCACATGGGCGCCACGCTCGCATGCGGCGCGGAGCTCGGCGGCGAGGCGCGCGCGATCGGCGGCGCGACGGAAGCAACGCACGCCACCGAGAACGACGGCCGAGCTGCCAAGGGTGTCCGCCCGGAATGCATCGGGCTCCACCGTCGTCACGCGATGGCCGAGTGCCCGAAGGGCGGCGGGAAAGCAATCGCCCGTTCCGAGGATCACCGTCACGTCCCGAGGCGAACCCACCTGAAGGCGCGCGCCATCCCCAGGCGGAGCTGCGATGCCCGCATCGGTTTGCCAACCGGCGGGGCGCGGAACACCGCGAAACGCGACGCGCACTGGCACGGAGCCGTACGTCGCAGCGGTGAATGAATCGCGGTGGATTGCCTCGACCTCGGGCAGCACGGGCGGCACCACCTCCGCCCGCGGCGTGAGCCCCGAGAAGAAGTCTGTGTACGCCTCACCTGCGTTCGCCGTTCCGTGGAGCGCCGCGTACGCACGGACGCCGTCGTCCGCCGGGTCGAGTAGCCGCTCGGTGACCTGACTGCGGTGATGCACGTAGCCTTCCCGTGCCACGTCGAGGACGGCGCGACCGTCCGCGGTACGGACGCCACCCAAGGCCAGGCGAAGCGCACCCGGCGCATCACGCTCGGTGTGCACAAAAACATGCGGCCGCGCGAGCACCGGACCGCCGTCCGCCTCCGAAAGTGCCGACGCATCGGCCGCGAGTTCCAGCGCGTCGCGGAGGGCGGCGCCCACGGCCTGGTGATGCGCGTGCCCGTCCCGCGCATCGCCACGAAAGCGAGAGAAGACCACGTCGGGTTGCGCGGCGCGGAGCGCCAAGGCGAGCTCACCGACGACGCGCGACCTCCCCCAACGCACCCAAGCCTCTTCGAGGCGCTTCGAGTACCCGTAGTCGAAGCATCCACCGAACCAAACCCGCGCGACGCCGTACGCGCGGGCCGCGGCATCCATCTCGCCCATGCGGAGCGCCCCGAGCGCCTCGGCCATTTCGGTGCCAATGGCGTTGTCGCCAAGCTCTCCGCGCGTGAGCGAGTAGACCGTCACATCGACACCGACGACCCGCGCGAGCCACACGAGCGTCGCCGCATCCTCGTCATCCGGGTGCGCCATGACGTAGAGCGCTCGGAAACGGCCGCCGGCAGCGCGCGAATCGGCGTTCGTCACTCGGCCGCGGCCTCCGGCGTGGGATCCGGTGCCGAATCCTCCTCCCGGTCTTCACCGATGAGCTTGAGGAGCGCGACGAGCGCCACGGCGCCGGCCACCGAAAGCCCGATCCCAAGCGATGTGTCGCCAAGCACAAGCTTGCCGACGCCAAAGGTGAGCCCGTACACGAACACGAGCCCCGCGAACCACGCGAGCACATCGCGACCGACCCCCTCGGGCTTGGCACCGCCGAGTGCCTCACGGATGGGCCCCCATGCGCCCCCCCGTGGTTTCGCGCGCGCGTAGAAACGAAGCAGGTGATCCCGCCCCACGGGGCGCGTCAGGAACGTCACCGCGATCCACACGACGGACGAAACCGAGACGATGCCCATGAGGCGATACCCGTAGTCCTTGTCGTCCGGGAAGATTCGAAAGAACGCCATCGTCGCGATGGCGGACGCGAGCATTGCGCTGAGCTCGGACCACGCGTTGATGCGCCACCAGTACCAACGAAGCAGCACCACAAGCCCTTGCCCCGCGCCGAGCGCGAGGAGCAGTTTCCAGGCATCGGCGACGGAGCTGAGCCCCAGGGACACGATCGCACCGAGGATGGCGGAACCCACCATCGCGATGCGTGACGCCCGGAGATATTGGGCGTCATTCATGTCCTTCTTGATGAACCGGCCGTAGAGATCGTTCACCAGGTACGAAGCGCCCCAGTTGAGCTGGGTGTCCACCGTCGACATGAACGCCGCGAGCAGGCTCGCGATCATGAGCCCGCGGAGGCCGTTCGGCAGGTAGTTGGCCACAAGGGTCGGGTAGACCGCCTGGTCGTCCGCCGCGTGGGGGATGAGCACGAGCGAGGCGAGCGCCGTCAGCACCATGGGCCAAAGCTTGAGTGCGAATTCGCAGAACGCGTACCACACCATCCCGAGCTGTGCGTCACGCACGCTGCGCGCGGCGAGGAGACGCTGACCGATGTATTCCCCGCCGTCCGCGTTGCGCGTCGCCCACCATTGCATCGAGATGTAGACGCAGAAGGTGAAGAACGGGAGCGTCGCCGAGTCCTCGGGCGGAATGAAATCGAGGTAGTTTCCCTTCGCCGCAAGCGCCGCTTGGATGCCCGCCGGGCCACCCGCCGCATCCATCGTCGCGTAGGTCAGGCACACGAGGCCGATCATGGCGACGATGAACTGCATCGTGTCCGTGGCGACCACTCCCCAGAGGCCCGACGCCGTCGCATACGTCACCGCGATCACGAGCACCACCGGCAACGCGATGAGCTCGTTCACACCGAGCACGGTGTGGAGAATCTTCACCATCGCGAGGTTCACCCAGCCAAGGGTGAGCGTGTTGACCACGAGGGCGAGGTACCCGGCGCGCACAACGCGGAGCGCCGCCGCGGGCTTTCCATCGTAGCGAAGCTCCACGAGCTCGGCGTCGGTCACGACGCCAGTGCGTCGCCAAAGCTTTGAAAAGAAGATCGTCGCCGTCACGATGCCGAGGGCGGCGCTCCAGCCGTACCAGGCGCCCGAGAGGCCCCCCTTCCGGACGAGCTCGGTGACGGCGAGCGGCGTGTCCGCCGCGAGCGTCGTGGCCACCACGGACGTACCCACGAGCCACCAGGGCAGGCCTCGACCCGCGAGGAAGAAGCTCTCACGGTTCTCCGACGCGCGCTTTGTGTACGCGAAGCCAAGCGCCATGGACACCGACATGTAGATGGCGATGACAACCCAGTCGGCGACGGACAACTTCACGGAGTCGCGCCCCCCCAAAGGGGCACGCGCTCGGAGCGCACGCACTGACTCGCGAAGAGCCACCCCGCCGCCGACCAGAGCTGATCGGGCTCACCCATGGACGCGCCGGTGACGCCGTGCTGCCACTCGGGGAACGGCTTGGGGCCACGCGCGAGGTGGTGTTCGAGGCTCGAGAGCAGTTCCTTCGCCTCCGACATGCGCCCCACCCGCACAAGCGCAGCAACGTGCATTGCGCCCGCGAACGGCCAACTACCCCCGTTCTGGTAGTGGTGCGGCACGTTCAGGTTTCGCCACAGGAAATGATCGCGCCAGTCCGGGTGCCCCGGTTGGATGGGCGGGTAGATGGTCTTCGTGGGCGCGGGCGACGCGGCACCCACTTGGGCCAAGTAGTCGAGCAGACGGTGGGCCGCATCGCCGTCGAGTACGCCCGTGAGCACAGCGAGCAAATTGCCCACGATGTCGCAGTGCGTTCCCACGGCGCGGAAGGCCACGTAGGGCAGCAAGAACGGGAGGTCGCCATAGCGCGTCGCGTACTGGGCCGTGAGCCCAAACTCCGGATTCGCTGCGCTGACGTTGTTCAAGTGATCGCCCACCGCCGCGGCGTTCGTCAGGTCGCGGACGCTGAACACGGTGCGCACGGCGGAACGCACGCGCACGGCCTCCTCGGCAAACGGACGCGCCCGGTCGCCTTCGCTCGCCGAGGCAGCTAGCAGTCGCGACGCTGCGTCCAGGGCCTCGGCATAGAGCACGTTGGTGAAAAGCACCGCATGGCGGTGCGGCATCATGTCTGCCCAGTCACTCGCCTCCGGCGTTTCGAGGAGCGAATCGCCGTTCGCGTCGAGGTGCATGGCCCACTCCACACCGCGCACCGCGGCGGGCACGAGGGCTCGCACCCGCGACGAGTCGTGCGAACGCGCCGCCGCGTCCACGGCCACGGCAAACCAGAGCGACGAATCGACCCCCGCCGAGTTCTCAAGCACCGGGACATCCGCCTTGACGTCCACCTTGAGCGGCATGCGGCCGAGGGCCGTCTGATGCTTTGCGATCGCCTCGAGGGAGCGAAGCACGAGCTCCACGTCTCGCTCCGACCGCGCGCAGGCGAGGATGCCGAAGGCGCTCATCCCCACATCGCGCGTCCACACGTGCGGGTAGAGCGCCGACCCCGCCGCCGCGCGCAAGCACCCGTCGTCACCCGCCGAAGCTTCGATGACGCCCCACGCCCCTTCGCGCCGCACATCGGTCATGCGCCGAGGTGTAGCGGTTCGCCCTGTGGCGATCCAGAAGCAAGATCGCGAGCGACGCACCCCCGGGGACACGAGCCGTGCCTGGCCTCGCCGTCGGACCCGCAAGGACGCCCCACGGCCCGGGCGGGTCCACCGCTCCCCAGAAGCGGCGCGGCGAGCGGCCATGGCACCCGTCGTTTCCTCGGCAATTTGCGTTTGCCGGCCCCGGTACGCGATTTGCTCCCGCAGGCGGGCGATGGACGTGGGCCGCCACCGTGCCGGCACGGGCAACCTTGAGACTGTGGTGCTGATCTGCCTGGCCGCCGCCGCCGCGACGCACTGCTGTGCCTCGGCCAAGGATTCGAGCGCGCCATCGCCGGCGACGCCACCGACGCCGGCGCGCACGCCGCGCCGCACCGAACGTCGGCCGATCTCCAGTCGTCCGTTTCCGCGCAAGCGTCCACCGCCAACGCCGTTCGACTGATGGAGGAGGCCGCGCGTGCGGCGGCGGGCGTCGATGGCACAACGCGCTGGATGGGCCGCGCCCTTGGTGAATCGGATTTCATTCCGTTCCTCAACGCCACGCTGACCGCGACCGACCGCCCCGGCGACGCCGTTGGAAACATCGTTCGGCGCTTCGCCGCGGATGCTCACCTCGACGCCGCCGAGCCCACGGCCACGCTGCGGCGGACGTTGCTCGAGCCGGGCACGCGCACGCGTGCCTTCGTGCGGGGCGTCGACAAGCTGCGAACGCTTGGCGTGCGGGAGGACACCCTGCGCGGACTCGTGTTGATTCGAAAGGCCATCGACGGCTGGCTCGAACCGAACGAACTGACCGAGCTCGGACGGATTGGAGCCGACCATGCCGGCCCGCGAACGTCCGCGCGCGAACTCGAACTCCTCGAGGGCTTCGCGGACGCGACCCCAAGTCCTCCGCGGCGCCGCATCGCGTACGCAGCGCGGCGTGCACGAACCCACGGATTGGCGCGATCTACTCGCCCGATGGGACGCCTTCGACGAACTCATGGCCGAACCGCGGGACGCATCGTTTGGCGCCAAGCTCTACGAAACCCAGTCGCCCAACCTTCGTCGCCTCACGGCGCTTCTCGACGACGCGCGCGCATCCTTCGTGCACGACGGTTCGCCCGTTGCGGACGAGATCACCCGATTCTCGGATCGGGTGGCGAATGAGCTCGCCGATGTCACCCAGGCGCGCAAGGTCGAGCTTCCCGAACTTCACCGCATCCTCGACGAAAGCATGCTGGCCATCGAGGCGCTCGACGCCGCGGACCACGACATCCGTTTCGCGAATCTGAGCAACGAACGGTGGATCAAGGCCCGCGGTGTGAGCGCGCCCGAAGCGGAGTGGTTCGCGAACCAACTTGGAAATCGCAAACAGTCGATCCTCTGGTGGTCGGAGGCGGACCCCGCGTACACGCACGTGTTCCGCGCCGACGATCACGCCCCCGACGCCGTCTTCCCCGTGGTGACGGCGCCTTCCGAAACGCTCCTCCCCCTCGACCTACTCGCCGAGGCGCCGCTCCATCACTCGCAGCCCGTCCAGGTGGGCAGCATCCCTGGTTTCTACGACGGCTTGCTCGGTGGACCGACGCAGTTCGCGTACCACGACGTAACGCACGCGAACTACTACCCGGGCGAACTCGATGCCTCGATGGCCGCGCGCGTCCGCGCATGGCGCCGCGCGCTGCCCGAGGGCGCAGCCTCGACCGAGCACGTCAACCACGAGCTCTTCTTGAGCTTCCGCGAAGGGCGGAAGTTCATCAACGAAGAGAGCGCTGCCCGCTATGTGAGCCGCGCGCCGCTGGACGAGCCAAACGCCCTACGAGACCACCTCGCGACGATCCTGAATCGCTGAGCGGCCCGCCACAGCCATCCGCAGGCCCCGCTAGTCCGGCTGGAACATGACCTTCTGCGAGCTGTCGTGGTCGTAGAAGCCGTGCGAACGATCAAACGTGCGGGCGCCGAAGGCGTTCACGACCACGGCGAACAGGCCAAGGAGAACGAACCCTCCTCCAAACCGGCGACCACCGAGCGCCAGGAGTGCGAACAGCACGACCATGTAGTCGAGGGCAAACCGGTAACCGAACTGCACCCAACCGCTGTTCTGGTAACACAGGTCAAAAACGCACACCGCAAGCGCGGCGAAATAGAGCCCCACCACGGTGGCGTTCACGCGGCGCGGCCAGAGCAGGAGCAGGAGCGCCGGGGTCGTGAACCAAAGGGCAAGCCCGTGTCGTGAAATGGTCACGTACGGTTCCACGCGCGAAATCCATGGGAGCCCCGCCAGGAACACGGACAAGTTCTTGGCGAAGTAGTGCGTATGGAAGAGCCCCCAACGCTCGATACGATCACGCCAACGGATCTGAAGGTACGTGTGCCCGAACTCGAAGGGGTCGTCGAAGCGCGCGTGGTTCATCCACATGGCGACGAGGCCCACCGCGACGAGCGGAGCGGCGAAAAGCAGTACGGGACGCAGGAGCGCTTTGACCTCCACCGCCTGAAACCAGCGGCGAAGGGCGAAAACCCACGTCTCCGACGGGCGGCGGAGGAACGTGGCCGCACCGCGAGCGCTCCGAAGCGCCTCGACGGCGAACACGGCGCCGAGCAACAGCATCGTCGGTCTCGTCATGAACGCGAGCGCGAGCATCGTGCCGGCGAGCACGGGCCGACGTGCGTCCAGGGCGAACAACAAATAGAGCGCCGCAAGGGGCACGGCGACCACGTGCGCGGCGAACCACACCGTGCCTTGAACCGCGACGAAGAAGTAGACGGTCCCGAAGGCAAAGAGCGCCGTGAGCGCAAGGTTCTCCCAAGGCAACCTCGACGAGCGACCGGTGTCGCGCAAGCGTCGAAGGAGCACGTACACGAGCGCGGGTCCGAGACCGGCGAAGATGGCCCAGAACAAACGGTCGGCGAGATCCGTCCCCCAAATCGCTACCGCCGGTAGCACGACGAGCGCAGGGAACGGCGGAAACGAAACGAACCAGCGGTAGCGCTCGGCTCCCTCTGGGGCGAAGCGAAACTGGCCCACGGGGCATGGCCCATGTTCCACCGTGTCGTAGCAAGCCCAGTCGTTCGTGCCGGGCGGTCGATTGCCAAGCACGCCGAGCTCCCCCGCCAGGAAGCTCTGGGCAAGGTGGACATAGTGGTTGTCGGGCGACGGCGTGCTCGCGCGGTCGCCGAGCATCAACACATAGACGGCGGCGCAAAGGACGAAGAGGGTCGTCGGAGTCGCCGCGCGGCGGAGCATCGGCCGCTTATACCCCGGAAGTCAGTCGTCGTCGCGGATGTGCGCACGGGCGTTCGAATCCGTCCACTCCGCCGTGACCAGCCGCTCGGGTTCGCCCGTCGGTGCCGCCGACGTGGCCCGGGCAAGGTTGCGTCGGGCGCTGCGGATGGCTTCGTCGGGCAGGAGGTCCTGGAGCACCGCGAGCTCGAGCACGAACTTCCGCGTCGGCTCTCCGATCACCTTGAGGACATCCGCATCTTGCTCGTACCGGTGGCGCTCGAAGGCGCCGGGCAATGAATAGACAAGGATGCCCGGTCGGCACCGGAGCACCGCGGGCCAAACGAGTTCGTACCCGTAGCGGTAGCCGGAGTCACCGAGGTGCTGTCGGCCCACGACGAGCACGTCCACCTCCACCTTCGGGAGCTCATCGACGGAATCGACGTCCTTGATCACGCCGCCGAACACGTTCTCGAGGAACTCCTTCTCATCGCGCGCGAGTGCCAGATACATCCGGTTGAGCCGGTAGATCTTAGGTTCGCGGGGGGGCATGCGCGTCTATTAGCCTATGGATCGGCCAACAAATCTCAAGCGCAGGATGTACGCCGTGCCCCGCAGGAGGCGCCACCTCGCTTGACGCACACCGTGCGCCGACCTACGAAACGCCCTCCGAATTCGCGATCGCGCCATGCCGACCCCCACCAAAGAATCGATTACCGAAGCGCTCGGAAAGGTCGTCGACCCGACGTTTGACAAGCCCATGCTCGACATCGGTACGTTGTCGGACATCGAGGTCGTGGACGGCAAGGTTTCGCTCACGGCGCAACTTAGCTCACCGGCCGACGCCATTCGTGAGCTTGCGCGGACACGGATTCGCGAGGCCCTCGAGGCCGCGGGTGTGACGGATGCCGACGTGAACTGGAAGATCCAAGTTCCCACGCGCGAGGTCATGGGAGACGACCCGCTCCCCGGCGTGCGCAACGTCGTCCTGGTGATGAGCGGCAAGGGTGGTGTCGGCAAGAGCACCGTCGCAACAAATCTCGCCGTCGCGCTCAAGCGCATGGGCATGCGCGTCGGGCTCCTCGATGCGGACATGTATGGCCCGTCGATCCCGACCATGCTCGGCGTGCGAGGCGCCCCGCATTCGACCGACGGAAAGAAAATTCAGCCGCTTCAGCGTTTCGGCATCGGGCTCATGAGCATGGGCTTCCTCGTGGAGGATGCGAAACAAGCCATCGTTTGGCGCGGCCCCATGCTTCACGGGGCCCTCCGTCAGTTCGTGATCGACGTCGATTGGGGCGAACTCGACTTCCTCGTGCTCGACCTGCCTCCGGGCACCGGCGACGTGGCACTCACCCTCTCGCAGCTATTCAAGGTGACGGGCGTGCTCATGGTGACGACGCCCCAGGAAGTCGCCCTCGAAGACGTCTACAAGGGCGTCGACATGTGCAAGAAGCTCCAACTCCCGATCCTTGGGGTGGTGGAGAACATGAGCTTCTTCGTCGACAGTGCGGGCGTGAAACACGAGCTCTTCGGCGCGGGCGGCGGCGAGAAGATCGCGGAGTTCGCCGAGGCGTCGCTCCTTGGGCAAGTGCCCATCGATCCGCAGGTGCGCGTGTGGGGCGACGAGGGGACACCCATCGTTCAGGCCGCACCCGGCTCGGAGCCCGCCAAGACGTTCATGAACATCGCCGACAAGCTAACGACGCGCATCGCCGTCGAGCAGTTCGAACGCGGCGGCGGCAAATCGGTGCCGGGCGACGGCCCGAAGCGGCTCCGCATCGTCCGGTAATCGGAATCGTCCGGTAGTCGGAATCGTCCGCTAGAACGGAACGCCCGTGGCGAGGCCCATGTCCTTGCCATTGAGCGTCCAAGGTGTGCCGGGAAGCTCGGAGCCTTGCGCACAGCCGTCGTAGTCAAAGGTGAGTTTGTCCGCACCGATGGTCACGACGGTCTGCGCCGTCCCAGCACTCGCCGTTCCTTCGGGGACACCGCTCGAACAAACGTTGAGTCCCTCCGCGACGGTTCGGATCTCCACGGCGCCGATGCCCTTGAGAAACCCCTTCCCCTCGCCGGACCAAATGCCTGCGGACGAGCTCGGATCGAAATTCGTCACTTTGCCCGCGTAGTCCACTTCGCCTTCGATGAAGAGGTCCTCGCACGCACCCGCGTACCGATTGGCATAACCGAATTGAAGCTTCGCGGTGAAGTCGATGGTGTTCGCTTCCGCCGCGGGGGCGAACGTCGCGGTGCCATCCAGGGCGACTTCAAACGTGAACGGCCCTGAATCGCATTCGCCATCGGTCACGACACCGAAGTCTTCCATGGTGACGTTGGCCATGTACGGTTCGGTACCGCTCGGGTCGTTGATCCAGGGCGAATAGCTCGGCAGACGCCCTTCGGACGTCATGTGCCCGTACCAGTCGCGCCCCGTGGTTCCGTCGTGGCAGTCATCGCCGCTCGCCGGTTCCACGGTCACCACGTTGCTTGTCTTCATGCCCGTGGGGCACCCCGTCGGCGCGGTCGCTCCCGTGCCGAGCAACGCGAGGGCCGCATGACCGTTCGCGAGCTGGAAGATTCGCGCAGCGCTCAGAAACCCCGCGGAGCGCACCTGGGTGACGTTGCTGCCAGCGAACGGCACGGGGGGGTACCGATCGTCCTTCGGAAGGAGGATCGGCACTTCGAGATCCGCATCCACCGTGATCGACACGGCCCGTTCCGCCACGGCCGAGTCCGACGCGCTCGCGCCCGATTGCGTCAAGCGCACGCGGAGGGTGTATGTGCCGTTCTGGATGGACGTGAATTTTCCGACGTGCACGCCGATGCGAAACTTGTCGTCTTCCAACGCAGACGAAACGCCACCACGAACTTCGCCGCCGTCCTGTTCGAGCGACAGCGTGACGGTGTCAAAGTCATGATCCGCGCCGGGGGTGAAATCGGTGTAGACGAGCAAATCGACGGAGTGCCCCGTCGATGCACCCTCGCCACACGCCCCGAGCATGAGCGCTCCGGCGAACATGCTGGCGCATGCAAAAATCCGCGACACGGCGTGAAGCATATCGCAGTGGCTTCTCGCCGCAAAAGAGCGGACAAGCACCACCCCGGCGTGGACCCTACGCGAGACTCGGCACCGCACGCTTTCGATCGAACCGGAACTCACCGGGCCATGGGCCCCAGCCCGTCCGACTCGGGACACCGTCGAACGCCACGCCGATGACCTGCCCGGCGCGCCAAACGATGCGACATGGGAAAATGTACTCCGAGGCCCGTTCTTCGTCCTGTACCCGGAGCACGGTGCGCATGCCGGGGCGGAGCGCCACGTCCGAGACGACGGCCATGCCACCACCGCACACGTCCTTGAGCGTGCCGGCTCCAAATCCACCGGGCGTTGTGAACTCGACCTGCGCATGCTCCGGGAACCGACTGCCCCGGCGCTTGTCGTCGGTCTCGAGCCATTCGCCGCGCAGGAGTTGGCGAAGCCCGAGGAACCGCGCGCGCTCTTCGTCATCGAGCTCGAGCCCGAGGTGCGTGTGTCGCGCGAGGAGCGACTGGTACTCAAACACGGACTCGAGAATGGACTGCATAACTACCGCCTTCGCCGATGGACCGGCCTCGACCCTCAAGGTTGCAACCCGCATGCCACGGCGGGCATTCCCGATTCCCGGGAGAATCGAGCAATGTGGGACACTTGGCCCCTGACGACTGTGTCAGGGTGTGCAATCCGTTCCATCTCCGCTGCACATGGCGTAAGACGCGCGGACCAGGAAAACGTTGGGTCAACCCGTGGATCTGTTCGAGCACGAAGCGGAATCGAATCCGGCCGGCAAGCCGCTCGCCGATCGCATGCGCCCCGAGCGCCTCGACGATGTCGTCGGGCAAGCGCACTTGATCGGCGCCGGCAAGCTACTCGAACGCGCGATCCGTGATGACCGTGTGCCGTCCATGATTCTCTGGGGCCCGCCGGGCACCGGGAAGACGACCCTCGCGCGCGTCATCGCCCGGGAAACGAAGGGGCACTTCACCCCCTTTTCCGCCGTGCTCGGCGGCGTACCGGAGCTCCGCAAGGTGCTCAAGGAGGCGCAGGACCGGCGCACCTACCACGGCACGCGAACGATCCTCTTCGTCGACGAGATTCATCGCTTCAACAAGGCGCAGCAGGATGCGCTTCTGCCGCACGTGGAAAGCGGCGCCGTGACGCTCATCGGCGCAACGACGGAGAACCCGTCGTTCGCGGTGAACGCGGCTCTCCTTTCCCGTGCACGCGTGTTCCGTTTGGAGGCGCTTGAAGAGACCACGCTGACATCGCTGCTCGAGCGCGCGCTTCGGGATGCGACGCGGGGCCTTGGCACGTTGGGCGTTGAAGCCGAGGGCGCTGCACTCCGCGCCATCGCCGTCGGCGCACGTGGCGATGCACGACGGGCGCTCGATGTCCTCGAGTTGGCGGCACGCCATGCCCAGGCGGCCGGCACGCCCCTCGACCCGGCGGCCGTGGAAGCGGCGCTTGCGTCGAAAACGCTCCTCTACGACAAGGCAGGCGAAGAGCACTACAACGTCATCAGCGCGTTCATCAAATCCATGCGCGGGAGCGACCCGGACGCCGCGATCTACTGGATGATGCGCATGGTTGAGGCGGGAGAGGATCCGCTCTTTGTCCTGCGCCGAATGCTGATTTTTGCGTCGGAGGACATCGGCAACGCCGACCCACGCGCCCTCGAAGTGGCGGTGAACGCGGATCAGGCCTTCCGGCGCCTTGGCATGCCCGAAGGGCTCTTTGCCATGGCGCAGTGCTGTCTGTACCTGGCGGCGGCGCCCAAATCGAACGCGTCGTACGCGGCGTGGACCGCGGCGCAGAGCGATGTTCGCGAGCACGGCTCGTTGCCCGTACCGCTCAAACTTCGAAATGCCGCCACGAAGGCCATGAAGTCGTGGGGATACGGTGATGGCTACCGCTACCCGCACGATGAAGGCGGGTTCGCGGAAGGCGAAACGTACCTCCCGGACGACCTCGCCGGGCGCCGGTACTACGAGCCGAAGGACGAAGGGCTGGAGCTCAAGATCCGCGAGCGCCTTGAGCGCCTGCGGAAGCGCT
This sequence comes from Polyangiales bacterium, assembly GCA_041389625.1. Lineage (GTDB taxonomy): Bacteria > Myxococcota_A > Polyangia > Polyangiales > JAWKRM01 > JAWKRM01. The sequence continues at coordinate 111,937 of JAWKRM010000004.1, read as the reverse complement.
GATCACGGCTGGGCCTGCTCCACCGCTTCGCGAAGCGTACGACGGTGCTTCACGGTCGCTGAAAGCAGCGTGCGGAGGGCGGTCTCGACCTCCACGTAGTCGAGGTACTCGGTCGGAAGCTCCACCGTGAGCACGACGCGCCCTTCCGTGTCGTAGCCAAACTTTGCCTGGGGCATGTCCCAGTTCTGCCGAAGGAGCCAACGCGAGAGCTCGAAGCTGTTGTCGCCGCCCGTGTCGAGGAACGGATCGACCCGCGCCACGAGCCACGCACGGCGAACCTGGAGATCGATCACGAAATCCCCCTCGCTCGTCTTGTGCGTCGTTCGGAAGTGCGCATCGCCCACCCGCTCGCGCTCCCACTCAAGGCGTTCAAGGTAGGCGCTGAGTTGCGCATCTTGGAGGGCGCTCTTCGGCGGCCGACCGGACGGGATCATTCGAACACCAACACACGCTCGGCGCCGTACTCGTCCACAAGCGAGTCGACGTAGGAGAGAATCGTGTCGCGGCGCGCCATGACGCCATCGAGCTGCGCCGGAGAGAGGATCGCTTCCTCCCGCGAGCGCGGGTCCTTCGCGACTTCCGCGGCGACCGACGCGCGCGTCATGTCACGGAGCCGCGCGACCGTTCGACGCGAAAACTTCTGCGTGCGCATCAAGGTTTCGAGGAGCACCCGCGTGCGATCGACGCGATCTTGCTCCGGAAAGCCCAGATCGTGATCGCGAATGTAGAGACGCATCCCGTCGTGCGACCCCTGCAGATTCGAGCCGCTCCAGCGATCGGGATTCCCGATCAAGTAGTCGAACACGAGCACGTTGGCGATGTCCCGGTGCCACGACAACTCCGATTCACGCACGCGACCACTTTGCTGAAGGTGGCGCGTCCAGCGTTCCACGCGGCGCGAAGCATCGAGCCCCGGGTCGCGCATGTCGGGAATCCAATAGATGGCGGCGACCGGCACCATGTCCTGCTCACCGACACGTTCCGGGATCAGCGCGCGCACGTATTCTTCGGCGGCCGCCTGGAACTCGGGAATGATTTTCTCCCGAACCGCGGCGACCGGCACCATGCGCGAAACCACCGGTGGAACGTTGTCGAGTTCGAGGAGACGCGCGATCCGGTAGGCCGCGATCTCGGCGCGGTACCCGAGGGGCTTGAGCTTTTGGCGCGGACGGAAGGCGGCGTTCACCGAACCGCGGAGCTCGGCCGCAAACACAACCGAAGTGTTCCCCACGGGTCGGAGGCCCGTCACGATGGCCGCACGCACGCTCTTGAGGAGCTCATCCTGCGTCAGTTTCGCCCCGTGCATCCGGAGCGGGCCATCGAGTCGCGGAACGTCGAGCGGTTCGGACGCAGGCGGGTCGACGCGCGGACGCATGTCGGTCGTCTTCGCGGGCTGACCGACGGCGGGCCGAGCCACCAAGACGACGCCCGCAAGAACCCCGAGCATGAGAACCGTGCTCCGCATGACGCCGCCTACCGAATCCCTTGCAGCACGTTCTTCGCGATGACCATTCGCTGGATCTGCGAGGTGCCCTCATAGATCTGAAGGATCTTCGCGTCGCGCATGAGCTTCTCGACGGGGTAGTCCTTCATGTACCCGGCACCCCCGAAGACCTGCACCGCGTCCACGGCCACTTCCATGGCGCTATCGGCCCCGAAGGCCTTGCTGTAGCTCGCCACGAGGGAGTTCTTGCCGCCCTGGTCGATTTGCCACGCGGCCTTGAGCATGAGTAGCCGTGTCGCTTCGTACCGAATGGCCATGTTCGAAATCATGAGCTGCACCATCTGGTGGTTCGCGATGGGCTCACCGAAGGTCTTTCGCTCAAGGGCAAACGCGACGCTCTCGTCGAGACAGCGCCGCATGATGCCGCAGGCGCCCGCAGCGATGTCCGGCCGGGTGCGGTCGAACGTGCGCATGGCGAGCTTGAACCCTTCTCCCTCCGCGGCGAGGACATTCTCCTTCGGTACGCGCACATCTTCGAAGATGATCGTCGCGGTGTCGCTCGAACGCTGACCGAGCTTGTCTTCCTTCTTGCCGACGCTCACACCGGGCGCATCGCGATCGACGATGAACGCCATCATGCCCTTGTGGCGCTTCGCCGGATCGGTCGTGGCGAACACGATGTACCACCGTGCCCACGAGCCGTTGGTGATGAAGCATTTCTGACCGTTGAGGACCCAGTCGTCGCCCTTTTGCACGCAGCGCGTCTGGATACCGGCCGCATCGCTCCCCGCCACGGGCTCGGTGATGGCGTAGGCCGCAAAGACCGGCTCCGCCGTGAGCATGCCGAGGTACTTCTTCTTCTGTGCATCGGTCCCCGCGAGCATCACGGGCGTGGACGCGAGCGTGTTGGCGGTGATGCTCGTCTGGATTCCGGTGCAGCCGTAGGCGAGCTCCTCCGTAAGGAGAACGTTGTCGACTTCCGAAAGCCCCGCGCCGCCGTAGACCTCGGGAACGGTCGCGTTGATGAGACCGAGCTCCCACGCCGCCTTGAACACCTCGTTCGGGAACTTCGAGTGTTGGTCGCATTCCGCGGCCACGGGGATGATGCGGTCGCGGACGAACTTCGCGGTGTTGTCGACGAGCGCTTTCTGCTCCTCGGTGAGATCAAACCCGAGCATGGCTTCTCCTTCGGACGGTGCGGGCCACGCGGGGGCGTGGCGGAGGGATCACTTTCGCCGTTCCCGGGCCCGGCGTTCAAGCTCGTTCCGCGCCGCCTTCGCCCCAAGGCGAAATCCGAGGGCGAGACCGACGACGAGGATGCCCGGGATGTAGAGGATGTGCTCGATGGTGGGCATGGCGTCGGACCTAGCCGTTCGCGCCGCCGTTCGCATCGGAACGGAGCATTTTCTCGAGACGCTCGAGATCGGCGGCGGTTCGCCGCTCGAGGCGCCCCACCCGGAGCACGTACCCGAACACCAGGAGCCAGACGACCCCGTAGGCGACCACGAGGAGCGTACCGCCGGGGATCGTCTCCTTGGTCGGGCCCTTGACCGCCTGGAAGCTCGTCGCGCGCTGGTCCGCGGGGGACTCGGCGCCGTCGTCCTCGGGCTGCGCCATGGCCACGCCGGCGCCCGCACCCAAGGAAAGCGCGCCGAGGAGCACACCGAACCTGAACCAGGTACGCATCGTTTTCACCATGAATCCTCCAGAAGTCCGCGCTCGCGCGCGTCGAGTTCGAGCTCGAGCACCCGCTGCGCGTTCCGCTCGACACGGAAGCGGAGCCACAGGAGCGTCGCCACCACGAACGTAAACGTCGCGAACGAAACAAGCAGTGTCACGCGCATGTCCGGGTCAAGACCGCCGCCCTTCCCGGTGATCACCGTCGGGTGCTGGCCGCGCCACCGCTGCACGCTGTAGTGGATGATGGGCAGGATAAAGAGGCCCACGATGGCGAGGCCCGACGCGAAACGCTTCTCGACCTCGCCCGCAGCGCCGAAACCTCGAAGCGCCAGGTACGCCGCGAACAGCATGCCGACGAGCATCGTGGTCGTGAGGCGCGGGTCCCACACCCACCAAACGCCCCAGGCCTTGTACGCCCAGAGCGGACCCGTGATGAGCACGATGAAGCAGAACACGGTGCCCACCTCCGCGCCCGCAACCGCGATGGCGTCCCACGCATCACGGCGTTTCCACAGGTACATGGTGCTGCCCACCGCGGACGCCGTGAACCCGACGTACATCGCGTAGGCGCTCGGCACGTGAAAGTAGAAGATCTTCTGCACGACGCCCATCTGCAGTTCGACGGGGGCAAGCCCGAAGATGAGGTAGAGCGTGATCGAAAGCATCGCCGCGCTGATCGCCGCGAGGACGGGGAAACCGACCTGTTTCGAGGGCTCGGTGGCCATGCGGGCGTACGGTACCACGTGCTGCGGAAATGCCACGAACGCGGCCTTGGCCGCGCCCGAGCCGCCATGGCAAGGTCGCGCACCCATGGGAACGCTCGACCCCCGCTTCCTCGCGGTCCTCGACGAGGTGGCACGCACGGAGCTCGGCGCCCTCGACGCCACCGGGGACGCGCTCGCGACCCAGGTACGCACGCTGAGCGAGCGATACACGCGCGACCGCGACGCGATCGACCACGCCGCCGGGACGGACGTCCGGGCGGCGCGGTTCCGTTTTTTTCTCCCGAGGGATTTTCTCAAGATCCACTGGCCGCTGGAGGAGCTCGCGGCCTGGGGGCGGCTCCCAACGAAGCGCACGTGGCGTGTCCTCGACCTTGGCGCGGGATACGGCGCAACGGGCCTTGGCCTCGCACACTTCGCGGCGACGCGGGGCGTCGAACGCATCGAGCTGGTCGCCGTCGATCGCGACGTGGCGGCCCTTCGGTGTCTCACCGCGCTTGCGGAGCGCTCGGTCGAAGCTGGGCTCGTGCCCATCGACCTGCGCGCCGTCGCGAGGAACGCGGCGCATCCGCCGGTGGCCGGGTCCGCGCCCTTCGATTTTGTGCTGTGGGGGTTCGTACTCAACGAAATGCCCACCGAAGGCGCCGACGCGACGGCCCACCGCGCCGACATGCTCGCGCGCACCCTCGCGGCCCATGCACCGGCGGGGCACGGAATCGTCCTCGAGCCCGCGCTCAAGCACCAAAGCCGAGCCCTTCAAGCGGTACGCGATGTATTCGCAGCACGACGCGGGCCCGTGCGCGTCGTCGCACCGTGTACCCACGCCGCACCCTGCCCCATGCTCGCCGGAGACCGGGACTGGTGCCACGAAGACGTGCCCGTGGAGCTCCCGCCCGCACTCGCGACGACGGCCGAAGCGGCGGGCCTCCGCCAGGCGGGCCTCACCTACAGCTACCTCACCCTTGGCGCCGCACCCGAGCCGCACCACGCGGACGATCTCCGGATTGTGAGCGCACCCCTCGCGTCCAAGGGCAAGACGGAGTCCTGGGCGTGCGGTGCGTCGGGCCTCAAGCGCCTCGTTCGACTCGATCGTCATCGCGATCGTGCCGGCGTCGACGGCGACGCCATCGACCGAGCACGCCGGGGCGCCATCCTCCGCCTCGACGGGGTGGACCGGGAGACGGCGGGCGAACGCATCCGCGTCGAGCCGCCGATTGCGTCCGTCGACGTGCTCAAACCGCCCGGCCCGTCGCGCTGACGGTGCTATGGTCCGCGACCCCGTGCAGTGGTTCGACCGAGAGTTCGCGTTCGTCGTCGGCAAGGGTGGTGTCGGGAAGACCGTCGTCACCCTGGCCCTGGCCGTGGCCGCAGCGCGGCAGGGGAAACGCGTGCTCGTCGCCCTGGCCAACGCCCGGGAAAATGTGAGCGAGCACCTCGAGGTCCCGCCGCTGACGCACGAGATTCGAAATGTGCTGCCGGGCGTCGACGCCGTGAACATGGAGCCGGGCCACGCCCTCGAGGAGTACGGGCTCATGGTCCTCAAGATTCGCGCGCTCCACACCGCGATCTTCGGTAACTCGCTCGTGACCTCGTTCCTCCGCGGTACGCCGGGGATGGAGGCGTGGTCGATGCTGGGCAAGGCGTACTACCACGCTACCCATCGCGACGAGCGGGGCCGGCGGGCGTACGACATGGTCCTCCTCGACGCGCCCGCCACGGGCCACGCCCTCGACATGTTGCGCGTGCCGACCGTGATCGCGAGCGTTGCGCCCCCGGGGCTCCTTCGACGGGAAGCGGATCGCGCGCTCGAGCTCTTCCGAGATCCAAACCGGACGCACACGGTGCTCGTGACGCTCCCGGAGGACATGCCCGCCAATGAAACAGTGGAGCTCGAGACCGCGCTCCGGGGCGAACTCGGCATGCGGGCCTCGCTGCTGGTGGTGAACCGCAAGACCGAAGCGCTCTTCGATCCGGCGCAGGCCGCCGCACTCGCCGGTGTGCCCGACAACGCGTCGTTTGGCACCGGCGTTGAGGAAGCACTCCGGGCAAGTCGGCGCCGGATTCGCCGGAACGCCATCGAGTCGGAGGCCCGCGCCGTTCTCTCGGGCGCGCTCCCGCTGCCCGTGGTCGAGCTCCCCGACTTGCTCGTTCCCGTGGTGCGACGCGGGGAAATCGAGTCGCTTTCGCGCCGCTTCGCCCCCTGAACCGGTGGCCGCCCCGCGCGAAAATCCAATGGCATCGAAAGGCCTTCGAGCACCGTACGAAGCGGGCTAGACTTCTACCGCTTTGACGGACGGGAAGGACAAGCCGACCGACGGGAAGCCCGCGGGGGCCGGCGGCGCAAAGCGCCTGCCGAAGCGCACCATCCTCGGCGTTCCGTTGCAGCGCCCCGCGAACGCGCCCGGTGCCACACCGGCCGCCGCTCCGGCACCACCCGCCGCGGCTCCGAAGCCCGCCGTCTCCCTGGCGAGCGTCACCGGCAAGTCGGCGGCGAAGGGCGACGCGCCCGGTTACAAACCCCGCGCGCCCTCGCGTCTAGCCCAGCCGGGCAAACCGGCGCCGCTCAAGCGTGACCCCACCCTCGTTGGCATTCCGCGCAAGCCGGGAGCGGGCGCACCCAAGCAGGGCTCCACACCGGAGACCAGCGGCCAGTGGGTCGAATCGGGCGCCAAGGCGACGGACCCGGCGCTGACGTTGCCGAGGCGCATCGAGCAGACCGTCTCGATGGAGACCGACGTGCTTCCGCCGAGCGTTTCGCAAACGGGCCGAAACGCCGCGATCGATGCAAACGCCGCCGCCGAGACGACTCCGGACGAGCCCGCGGAGGAGGCGCCGGGGCGTGAGGTCTACACAAGCGACGCGCCCACCGCCGCCGCCGCGTTCTCACTTTCACCGGACGAACTCGTGGAGCTCGACGAGGACGAGGGTGAAGAGCACACGGTGGCCGGTGGAGCACTCTACGAGGCGGAAGCTCGCACCGCCGGCCGTTCCGTCCCCGCACCGCCGAGTTCGGGACGCGATGCCGAAATCTCCACGGAGATCGAGATTGGCCTTCCCGCACGGCAAGCACGACCCGAGCCGCCCGAGCTCGCGCCGACGGTCGTCGACACGCGTGGCCCGGAAATGTTCGAGGCGCCGACCACGGAAGACAAGAGACCGGCCGTTCGCGACTTCGACACGTCACCCACCCCGGTGGGCTCCGTGCTCGGCGGCATGCCGATGAACACGGGCGAACTGACGATCGATGAGGAGAAGCCGCGTTGGTTCAAACGCCCCGTGGCGTGGGTGCTGTTGATCGGTGGCATCGTGCTGCTCGCGGGCCTGGGCCTTGGCGCGTCGATGCTGCTTGAGCAGATGAGTGGCACGCCAACGACGGCGCCGACGACCGGGCGAGGCACCTCGGCGACACCGCCCGCCCATGCACCGACGGGCGCTTCGGTCGCACCGACGACGACGGCACCGGCGGCGCCCACGGCCCCAGCGCCCACGGACCCTGCGGTCACGGAAGCGACCGACACGCCGTCGGAGGCGAACGGAGGCGAACCGAGCCAGACGGCCACCACCGCCGAAGTTCCCGTGCCGCCGGCCGCGGTGCGCAAGCTGCCCGGCTCAAAAAAGCGTGCGAAGGCCCGCGCCGCACGATCGCAGGCGGGCAAGGCGGAACGAGCCCAGAACGGCAGCGCACTTGAAGAAGCGGCGACGCACTGGCTCTGGTACGACCCGCAAAGCAGCTCCGCGTCGGCGGCGATGGCGGAAGCGCACTACCTCCAAAAGCACTTCCCCCTCGCGCTCGCATGGGCGGAACGCGCCATCGAACTCTCGCCGCGCATTTCGGCCTACCACGCGACCCGCGCGCGAATCCTGTCGGCGCTCGGTCAGTCATCCGACGCGGCGGAGGCCTGCAAGCGAGCGGCCGTGGTCGCCAAGCGCGACGCCGTCCGCAAGGCATGCCTTGCGTCGCTGCCGAAACCCTGAGCGACGCTACTTCTTACTGTTCGCCGCGCCCCAGGCCTTCTTGAGCGACTTGGCAAGCTCGGAACTCTTGGTCACACCCTCGAGTCGAACATTCTGCCCTTCGCCGGTATCGAGCTGGAGCTCCACGCCAACATCGCGGACAGCAACCACCTCGTGCCATCGCAACACGCGCTTTGTGAAACGGCGTTTGAGTGTGACCCGGTCGCGATCAAATGAATCCACACGCCACGAAGGGTTTGGATCGGCACGCATGATGCCGGCGGAACGCAGAATCGAAGCGCCCCAGGCGAGCACCACAAGCACGGTCACGAACAGCCCACCGACGAGGGACAGCGTGCGCGCCGCCTCCTTCGGCAGCGTGCCCGTGTCACCGAGGTGGTCGACGTAGATCGAGAAGATCGTCGAAACCGCCGCCGCGATGAGCATGATGTTCCGACGCGACATGGACCAACCCCACGGACCAGCATCGCAAAGTCTCCCGGAACTGCCAAACCAGCGGCATGTCCACCGATCACCGCGGACCGAGCGTGGGCCGCGGAGGGGCAATTGCCGCGATGTTTACCGACGCATGGAGTCGGCGGCGCCGGTGGTCACGTAGGTGCCGGCGGGCCAGTGGCGGTACCACGTCGCCTGGATCACGGGGATGTCCCCCTCGGCGAGCTCGGGCTCCACCTTGCCAAACACCCGCAGGAGCGAGCCGGCCCAGAGGCGGTGCTCGCCCGGTGCCTCGTCGGTCGCACGCAGCCGCACGAGTACGTCGAATTCCCCGCCGGCGCGTTCGTTCACCGTCACACGGCACGAGCCGCTCGTCTCGTCGGAGCAAAGGTTCCGCGGACGAAGCGTGCGGTACGTCATGCGAAGTCGATAGACGCCCGCACCGACGGAGCGGAGATCGTCCACCACACCAAACCAACCGAGCTCGTTGCCCTGAAACCGCGTGGGGTCGCGACGCACGTCTTCGTACGTCGTCTGCCGGGTGTGCTCGAGGAGGTCATCCTCCTCGCCGAGGGGTTCGTAGTCCCGGGCGTAGCCATAGGGGCCCGCGCCGCAGCCGAGAAGCGCCACCACGAGCGACGCGGCGCCGAGGAAACGGAGCGCGGTGTGCGACCAGGGCGATCGAGGGCGGGCGGCGGACGAAGTCGTGGAAACGCGCATGGCGGGGCAAGGTGAAGCACGGACCGAGCGCCTTTTCAAACCCGGTCGGAGTTCGGCGCAAAGATCCGCCTGCGGGCGCTTGCGAACAGCCGGCCGAGCCCCTACGGTCCGCCAACTCAACATGCCTGGCGTCGGCACCCGCGATCTTTCCTTCGACGAACCGCTTCTCTTCGAACAGGGAACCCCGGTCGCACCGGCGCGTCGCTCCCTGCGTGCGACGTGCCCAAGGTGGACCCGAAGGCACACTTTGGAGCGCTCCACCGCGACGAGGCACGGCCCTGCCGGAGGTGAGCGAGCCCGAAGCGTTTCGCCACTACGTGCGCCTGTCCGCGCAGAACTTCGCCATCGACAAGAGCCTGTACCCGCTCGGCTCATGCACGATGAAGTACAACCCGAAGGTGAACGAATGGGCCGCGCGGCTCCCCGGGTTCGCGTCGCTTCATCCGTATGCCCCCGAGGCGCTCGTTCAGGGCGCACTCGAACTGATGTACCGCCTCGAACGCGGGCTCGCCGAAGTGTGCGGCATGCACCGCGTGACGCTCCACCCCGCCGCCGGCGCGCAAGGCGAGCTCGCGGGGCTCATGATGATCCGCGCCTACCACGCGCGGAACGGCCGGAACCCGAAGAAGGTGCTTGTGCCCGACACCGCGCACGGCACGAACCCCGCGTCGTGCACGCTCAACGGGCTCGAGGCCGTTCCGTTCCCCACGGGCTCGAACGGCATCATCGACCCGGCCGCCGTGGCGCCGTTTGTGAACGACGACGTGGCCGCGGTCATGATCACGAACCCGAGCACCGTCGGCCTCTTCGAGTCGCACCTGCCCACCGTGGCGGAGATGGTGCATTCGAAGGGCGGCCTCGTGTACGGCGACGGCGCGAACCTGAACGCCATCATGGGCCGCACGCGCCCCGGCGACCTCGGCATCGACGTCATGCAGTTCAACCTGCACAAGACGTTCACCACCCCCCACGGCGGCGGCGGCCCCGGCTGCGGGCCCGTGGGTTACAAGGAGATCCTCGCGGACTTCGCGCCGATTCCCGTGGTCGAGAAGCGCGAGGACGGCACGTACTTCCTCGACGAGGCGCGGCCGCACAGCCTCGGGCGCCTGCGCTCGTTCCACGGCAACTTCGGCATGATGGTGCGCGCCTACGCGTACCTCCGCGAGATGGGCGCCGAAGGCCTCCGAAGCGCGTCGGAGCTCGCGGTGCTGAACGCGAACTACCTGCGGGCGTGTCTTTCGCCCGAGTGGCACGTGCCGTTCGCGGGCACGTGCATGCACGAGGCCATCATCAGCGACAAGAACCTGAAGGACACGGGCATCACCACGATGGACGTGGCCAAGCGCCTCATCGACTACGGCGTCCACCCGCCGACGGTGTACTTCCCGCTCCTCGTGAAGGGCGCCATGCTCATCGAGCCGACGGAGACCGAGACCAAGCAAAGCCTCGACCTCTTCGTCGAAGCCCTCTCGTCCATCCGCCGTGAGGCGAAGGAAGACGCGGCGATGCTGAAGGCCGCGCCGCACAACACCCGGCTCCGCCGCCTCGACGAAACGAAGGCGGCCCGAAGCCCCGTCCTCCGCTGGCACCCGGCGACGTAGGTCGCTCGATCCACGCTCCACGACCGCAATTCCAGCGGGTTCAGCGCCACTTGTGTCCGTCTGGATACAAGGCCGTTACACGCGTTCGTTAACCTCCGACGCATGTCGGAAATCAATGCGGCGGACACGGCGTGGGTGCTCGTTTCAGCGGCCCTCGTGCTGCTCATGACGCCTGCCCTCGCCCTCTTCTACGGCGGGATGGTGCGCCCGAAGAACGTGCTCTCGACGTTCATGCATAGCTTCTTTGCCCTCGGGCTCGTGACGGTCCTCTGGGTGACGATCGGGTACTCGCTCGCCTTCGCGCCGACGCATGGCGGGCTCATCGGCGGGCTCGATCATGCCTTCCTCGCGGGCGTCGGCTTCGCGCCGCGGGACGGCCAGACCATCCCGCACCTGCTCTTCATGGCGTACCAGCTCATGTTCGCCATCATCACGCCCGCGCTCATCTCGGGCGCCTTCGCCGAGCGCGTGAAGTTCTCGGCCTACGTGATCTTCACGGCGGCGTGGCTGCTTCTGGTGTATTGCCCCCTGGCGCATTGGGTGTGGGGCTCGGGTGGCTGGCTCGCGGAGCGCGGCGCCCTCGACTTCGCGGGCGGCACGGTCGTGCACCTTGCGTCGGGTTCAAGCGCCCTCGTGTTCGCCCTCGTCCTCGGCAAGCGCCTCGGTTGGCCGCAGCGGAAGGCGCCGCCCCACAACCTCACGATGACGCTCCTTGGCGCCGGGCTCCTTTGGTTCGGCTGGTTCGGCTTCAACGCGGGCTCGGCCCTCGCCGCCAACGGCACCGCGGCGCTCGCCCTCGTGAACACGCACGTGGCCGCCGCCGCCGGCGCGCTCTCCTGGGCCGCGGTGGAGTGGATTCGCCACGGGAAGCCTTCGTCGCTCGGCGTCGCGTCGGGCCTCGTCGCGGGGCTCGTCGCCATCACGCCCGCCGCGGGTTTCGTGGGCCCCATGCCCGCCTTGGCCATCGGGCTCTTGGCCGGCGTCGTGTGCTTCGGCGGCATCCTCCTCAAGCACCGCTTCGAGTACGACGACGCCCTCGACGCCTTCGGCGTGCACGGCATCGGCGGCGCCCTCGGCGCGGTGCTCACCGGCGTCTTCGCCTCCACGGTGTGGAACGGGGCGGGTCAAAATGGCCTCGCCTTCGGCGGCGTGCATCTCTTCGTCGAAGAGCTCGTCGCGGTGACGGTCGCGGCGGTCTATGCGATGGGCCTCACGTGGGTGCTCCTCAAGATCGTCGATCGCGTCGTCGGCCTCCGTCCCGCAAAGGACTTCGAGCAGGAGGGCCTCGACGTGAACCTTCACGGCGAAGAGGCCTACTCCGCGGGCGACGGCGGCGGTTCCATGCACCACGAAGAAGCGACCCCCGACGGCGACGCCGTGGCACCGGTGCTCGAGACGGCGGCGATCTAACATCGCGACCGAAACGGGGTTCGCATGGCGATTTCGCTAGCGCACGACGTCGACGTCGTTGTCCAGGATCATCGAAACCAGGCTCGGTGACTGCGTACAGTCGCATGACGTGCATTCGGCGGTCGCGGTTGTCATGCGCACCACGTCGTTGCGGTCGGGCGCCGCGACACGAAGCTGGCGCGGCAACGTTTCGGTTTCGCTGAATGCGACGACATCCGCGTCTCCAAGCAACGAGCCAAGCCCCGACGACCCGTCCACGTCCACCCACGCGCGAATGAGCACATGAACCGAAGAGTCGAAGAACTCGATGCGGAACGCGCCGTGCCCAACCCCCACGCGACGAACCTCGGCGACGTGCCACGCGAACTCATTCCCGAGACCCGTGGGTTCGACACCCGCATCGAGGTCGGCCCCCCCGTCGAGCTCCTCCGCATCGAGTTCACGGTACTCGAGCACAAGGATCTTGCCGTCGAGGGCATGGTCGAGACGCACCAACTCGCCGTCCACGGGGGTCGACACAGAGCAGGAACCGAGGGCGACGAAGGCAGCGACCACCGGCAAAAACCGCGATGCGCGCACCGGCCCCGACGGACGAGTCACGCGGACTCCACGAAGGAGTTCACCACGACACTCGCGCAGGCGAGGCCGAAGGCACCGGTGACGAATGCCGCGCTCCCGTCGATGCGGTTTCGCTTCTCGCACGTGTGGAGGCCGTTTTTGTTGTTCGGACACACGCACTGAAACCCCTTGCCGCCGTCGTAGGCGGGAGCGATGGGCTCGCGCGGTTCCTCCACACTGAACACGGCACGGACGCCCGTCGGCTTGCCCGCCTCGATTTCGAGGCCGTGCTCCTTCCGCAGAATCTTCCGAAGCGCCCGCGCGAATGGGTCGCGCTCCGTTTCCGCGAGGTCCGCCACTTGAATCTTGGTCGGATCAAGACGCGCCGCCGCGCCCATGGACGAAACGAGCGGTATCCCCCGCGCCATGCACGTCGCGATCAGGTGTGACTTGGCGGTGAGGTTATCGATGGCATCCACGGCGAAGTCGATGTTCCCCGCGAGGAGCTCTTCGCTCGTTTCGGCGTTGTAGAACTTCGCCACCGGCTCGATGCGCGAGGTGGGGTGCACCAGACGCAGGCGCTCGGCCATGAGGTCGACCTTGTTCTTGCCGATGTTGCCCTTCATGGCGTGGAGCTGCCGGTTCGTGTTGGTCACGCAAACCTGATCGAAATCCACGAGCACAAGGTGGCCGACGCCACTCCGGGCAAGGGCCTCGGCCGCAAACGACCCAACGCCACCCTGCCCAAACACGAGTACCCGCGCGCGCATCAAACGCTCGAGCGCCGTCTCCCCGAAGAGGCGTGCGGCGCGATCGAAGCGACGGTGCGTACGGTACGCCTCGTCGACCTGCGGTTTGTCCTGATTTGAATCGGCTGCGCTCGGACGCGGCGCGGAGCCTCCGGCCATGGGCAACGACATGGGCCTTCCATAGCAGGGCGTTTCCGCGGGTGCCAAGCGGCGTACGGGCCGGCGCCACGACCTACCGTGCGAGCCGAAAGAGCCTCACCGCGTTCGTGGTTGTGCGTGCCGCGACCACGTCCGCAGTCTCTCCGAGATGACGCGCCACGGCCTCGGCAACCACGCGCACATGTGCCGGCTCGGTACGCTCCGCGTCGACGCCGTCGGGGAGCTGGTCGGGCGAATCCGTTTCCACGAGGAGTCGCTCGGGGGGCACGGCGCGGAGAGCTTTGATCGGTCGCTCGGCATTCGGGCGGGTCACCGCACCGGCGAAGGACAAGTGCAGGTTCAGTCCGACATACTGGGGAACAAGTTCGGCGGACCCGCTGTAGCTGTGAACCACGCCGCCCGCGCGCAGCGGGCCGTGCCGCTTGAGGGCGTCGAGCGCAACGCCCTGACAACGAAAGACATGGAGAATCACGGGCAACTCGAGCGCCCGCGCAACCTCGAGGTGCGCGTCGAGCACAGCACGCTGCCGGTCGTAGGGAACGCCCGCCTTCTCCGCCGGACCGTCCATGCCGAACTCACCGATGGCCACGGCGCCGAGACGTTTCGCCTCGGTCGCCAGGCGGGCAAGCCCGTCGGAGACCTCCGCGTCCGTGAGCTTCCCGAGCCACTCCGGATGAATGCCGACCGCCACGTCGACTCCGTCGAGCGAGCGCATGAGCTCGAGCTCGCGCCATTCCTCGGGTGAAACGCCGGGCACCACGACGTGCTCAACGCCCGCCGCCCGCGCACGCGCCATGGCTTGGGCACGCGCCTCGACATCGCCCACGAAGTCGAGGTGACAGTGGCTATCGACGAGCATGCGGAACCGACTCGCGCCGTACGCCTAGGAGCGCGGCGGGTTCGAAGGCGTGGCCGCCCGGGTCAGCTCCGCCGGCGAGTGGAGCCCCGACTCCGTCGTCACGATGGGCGGCGGCGCGATGCTGCCGTCGATGGCGAAGCGCTCGAGCTCCCGCGTCACGCGGCGGAGCATCGCCTGTTTTTCGTGGAACGGGAGGAACGCGCTCTTGAACCCGTTCACCACGATGCGCTTGGCCGCGGCGATGTCGAGCCCCATCTCCGTGTGCGCTAGCCAGAGCTCCTTCGACACGGTCGTGTCGGTGATGAGGCGGTTATCGGTGTTGACCGTCACCCGCAGGCCGAGGTCGTAGTAGAGCTTCATCGGGTGGCTCCGAAGGCTTCGGACGGCCCCCGTCTGCACGTTCGACGACGGGCAGCATTCGAGCGCGATGCGGTGGTCGTTCACGTAGTGAAGCAGGTCGCCATCCTCGCGGAGGCGACACCCGTGGCCGATGCGGTGCGCGCCGCACACGTGGATCGCCTGGTGGATCGACTCGGGCCCGTAGGCTTCGCCGGCGTGGATCGTCACGTTGATGTTGTTGTCACGCACGAGGTTGAAGGCCTCGAGGTGGTGCTTGGCCGGGTGGTCGTACTCGGCGCCGGCCAGGTCGAATGCCACGACGCCGCGGTTTTTGTACGCGACCGCGAGCTCCGCCATCTCGAGGGATGACTGCGCCGAGATGTTCCGGATGCCGCAGATGATGAGATTCGAGCGGATGCCGTAGTCCTTCTGCGCTTCGCGAAGGCCCTCAAGCACCGCTTCGACGACGACCACGAGCGGTAGCCCGTTCGAGGTGTGGAGCATGGGCGCGTAGCGCACCTCCATGTACCAAACGTTTTCCCGCGCCGCGTCCTCGGCGAGCTCGTAGGCGATGCGGGACAGCGCCTCTTCCGTTTGCATCACGCGCAGCGTGACGTCGAACGCCTTCAGGTACTCGACGAGGGAGCCCGTCGTCTCGCCGCAATGCATGGCCTTGGCGAGGCCTTCGGTGGTGGTGGCGGGCAGCTTGATGCCCCTGGATTCGGCGAGTTCGAGGATCGTGCTGAGCCGGAGGGACCCGTCCAGGTGGACGTGCAGGTCCGTCTTCGGGAGCTGCTCGAAGAAGGAAATCGGTTGCGCCATTGAGGAATGGTAGTGGCGCGGCTCCGGCGCAGCAACAGCGGGGGGCGAGCGTCGCGGGAATGTCACGGGCGTTCAGTGGGGAATTCGCGCGGGTTTCGAGCATTTTCGTCGGCACGCGGGGTGGGCCAGCGACCCGAAGGACGAGCCACCTCGCGTCACCCCAGGGTCGAACCCGCTCACCACTCTTCGTCGTAAAGCTCGGACGCGTACTCGGTGGGCAGGAAGTTGAGCACGTCGCGGGCGCAGTCTTCGAACGCGTCGCAGCCAAGCGCTTGGCATGCGTCGAATCGCTCCCGGTATTCCGGAGTCAGCGCGATCACGCGGGCGCAGGCATGGTGCCCCGTTTCAAGTTCGTAGCCGACAAAGCCACCACACGCGTTCACTTTGGTCATGCACGTCCGGTACGGCTCGTTGTCGTAGTACGGGATGTGATCTTCGCTAAGTTGCGCCTCTTCGCTGATTCCCTGAATCGCGGCGAGGCCAGCCTCGAGGCAGCCAAGCTCTTCGTAATCTTCGCATTGGAGGTACCCGTTCGCGCACTCCTCGACGACGTGTACGAACTCCGGGAGATACTGCGTGGAAAGGTCCTCATCGAAGATCGTGTACGTGCGTTCACATTCTGGGAATGTTTCCGCGAAGCTGGGCGGATCGTAGTCCGTGGAATCCCAGCAAGAGCCCGCGCCGCAGCGCACAACCGATTTTTCGCACCGCGACGAGAGGTGCATCTTCATGAGCGCGGAGCACGTGTCTTCGAGGGTCATGCCCTTCACGTCCGCGCGGCGAGATTTGCCGACGTTGACGGGGTCGTGCCCCGCCTCGTTAAGCCCGCCGGTGACATCCCCGACCGCAGAGCCGACGCAGCCGGATGCGCCGGCGAAAAGAACCATCTGAACCAAGAGTGAGCGACCAAGAGAACCCATGTTGCACCTCGTTTGAGCCCGCTTATCGAAGCGGTGCGGCACGAGTTGCGTGGGTCAGGCCCGATTCTTTCAAAGCAGCGGTCCGCGCCGCACGGCCTGTCCGGTCACTGCGGCAGGCGGGTCGCCCAGTCGGGCGAACCCGTCGCGAACTCCGCGATCCAGCCGGGAAGCGCTGGACTGCCGCCGCCCTCGCTCATGGTGTCGAGGAAGACGTGGCGTTCGGCTCGGATGAGGAACATGCCGGCGTTGTCGTGGGGGGCGAACTCGGCCGACTCGAGGGCGAACATCGCGGTGGAGAATGTCTGCGGCGAGATCACGCGCAGCGAAATGGGCACTACCGCGAGAACGGTCTCGTCGGCATCCGGCACGGCGCATTCGCTCATGGTCTCGCCCCAGAAAAAGCGAATCGTCTCGTCCGCGGTGCTGGCGATGAGCCCGAAGCGACGCTCGGGGTATTTCTCCATGAGCGCCCCGTGGAGGTTTGAGAGGCCTCCCTTCGCGGGGTTCGTGCAATCGGTGCACTCGCGCGGGAGGATGGGGTCCAGGTCCCACACGCTTCGAATGCGCTCCTGCGCACACACCGTCATGGCACTGCCGGTGACAAAGGGCGATGAATCCTGAAGGAGGTGCACTGGCACATCACCGAAGGCGCTTTGCGTTTGCTCGTAATTGAAGATGGCGCCGAAGCCGCCGGCACTCGATCCGGACAAGATCACAACCTCTGCGGCGGGGAACGTGGGCACGATGCGCTTCAGGTATGCGGTCATGTTGCTGTAACCGGTGTAGGTCCCGTTCCCGTAGGTCGCGCCGCGACCCGTGTGAATGTCCCCTGAGCAGTACGGAACCATGACCAGGTTCCAATCCTTGAACGGGTTCTCCGCGGCGGCACGGTTTAGGTTTCGAGCCGACGCGATGGTCTTCGCCATGTCGGCTTCGGTGTAGCCGAGAACGTGGGCCGCAAACGCCGTCTCGCCCGTGAGCAGTTGCACCAACTCTGGCGGGTTGCACGTGGTGTTGTTGAAGCAGGCGCCCCCGCCCTCCATCCAGATGTGAACCTTGTCGGCGTTCGGACTGTCCGCCGGCGCGGGATTGATCGCGATCCCCACGGGCTTGTTGCTCCGCATGCATCGCGTGCCGGGGAACTCGACCCACGTCCATTGCCCGGGGTTGGCCTCAATCGGCGACCCGAACTCCCACTTCATTTCGGTTACCGATCCGTCTGCGCCATCCGCACCATCCGAAGTGGGCGCGTCCGTGGACGCATCGGCGGTCGAACCATCGTTGCGGTTGTCACGCGTGGAGTTCCCGCCGCACCCGAAGAGGGCGGTGCCGCCAACGATAAGAAGCACGGCCGCCAAGAGGTACCTGAATGGGTTCATGCGACGACATTCTAGCGCATAGAACGGCCAGACTCCGCAATACCGTCGAGCCTGTGGCGAAATCGCAACGCGGTGCCGCGCGGAGACGGATCGCAGCGACGCGACGTGCGTTACCCCTTGCGCACCCGATCGGGGAACCCGGACCCCGGCACCAGGATGCGAGAGTGAGTCAGATAATCCCGGAAGCAGATAGAGTTCGCGCATGGCGACGCCGATTGACGACTACCTCCGCGGTATTCCGAAGAGCCGTCGAGGAACGTTCGAAGACTTGCGAAAGAAGATCCGTTCGGTCGTACCGAAGGCGGAGGAGTGCATCTCGTATGGGATGCCGGCGTTTCGACTACCGGGCGGGGTCGTTGCGGGGTTCCAGCCGACGAAGAAGGGCGGCTCGTACTACCCATTCAGCGGCTCCACCCTCGCGACCGTTGCTCCGTTCATTGAGGGGTACGACCGTACGAAGAGCGCGCTTCATTTCGATCTCGACGCGCCGTTGCCCCTCGCGCTCGTTCGACGACTGCTCAAGGCCAGACTTGCCGAGATCAACACCAAGCAGAAGTCCCGCACTCGGTAGCCGCGACGGGCGAGGGCCCGTTCAGGGCACGCCCGCGTACGTGAGCGTCTCCCAGTTCTGATGCAGGCCCGTGCCCGAGGGGCGGAAGCGCGCGACGAGCTTCGCCGTGTTGGGCATCGCGAGCTTCCGGCGGTTCGCGTAGTGGTTGTAGGCCGCTTCCCAACCGAGCTTGTAGCCCGTGCCACCCATGTTGATCACCTTGGGGCACGGCCACACCGCGGCGGGCGCTTTGCCGTCGAGCTGCGCGTTGATGTAGACGGCGTGCAGTTCCATCGTTTCGAGCATGCGGATCTCGGCACGACCGTAGAGGTCCGTACCCTGGAGACGGGCAGTCTCGGACGCCATGCCCATGGAGCCGAAGGTCATGCTCGTGTGGCTCATGTCACGGCACGTTTCGCCCTCAATGCCATCGATGTACTTGCTCGGCGAGGACCAAATCTGGGAGATGGACGACGCAGCGATGTTCGTCTTGTCGTACACGGTGCCCTGCGGAGGCAGCGGCATGCCCTTGAGGTTGGTGTACTTGCTCACGTCGTCACCCACGAGGTGGATCGCCGCCGGCAGCTGACGAGTGAACTCGTTGACGCCCGCGTTGTACACGGTTTTGTCATTGAGGAACACGCCGATGCCGATGGTCGTCGACATGTGCGAATACACGCTGTTCAGACCCCAGCCGTTCCACGAGCCGCGTCCCGCGCCGCCCACCGTTGTGAGCGGCAAGTACACATTGCGGAACATCGATTCGAGCGCAGCAACGTCGAGCGCCGTTTCGCCGGACGCCGGTGTGTACGTGTGGCGCATGATCTCCGCCGCGCGCACGAAATTTTCGCCAGACCAACCGGCTTGGTGGAAACCGTTCGCGAAGATCTGCACGTTGGTGTCCGTGCGCGGTTGGTCGAAGAGAATGCGCTTGAGCGTGCGTGCCCATGCGTTGAGGATCTCGACGGCCTTCTTCGCGTGGGCACGATCGCCCGTGTAGTACCAGGCGAGGGCATGACTGTAGGCCGCAGCGCTGTCGTTTTGCTGCTCTGCACAGCCGGCTTCCGAGAGACCAAGTTCCGGGTGCGCCGCGATGTAGTTCTTCCCGGTGGACGCCGCGCAGCGAACTTCCGCCACCGGCCTCGCCACGTAGGTGGTCTTGCCCAGGGAGGAACCCTTGAGCTTCGCGAACGCGCTCTTCCAGGGCTCTTGGCCCGCGGCAATCTTGCCCTTCACGAAATCCAGCTGCGTGCGGCCCAGACCCACGCCGGGGTGCGCGAATCCCGTGCTCGCGCTGGTCGATGCGCCGTACGCCTTCAGCTCCGTGATGCTCGCCCAGTTGTTGACGGTATTGCCGTTGACCGTCACACGGACGTATCGCGCTTGCACGGTGGTGATGGAATAGGTCTCCGCCGCCGTGGTCGTGCCGGAGCTCGTGCCCGTGAACGCGTTCGTGAAACTTGTGCCATTGGTCGAGGTCGAGATGACAAAATTGTTCTTGCGAACGTTTCCGACGTACCACGCGATGCTCATGCCACAGAGCTGCTTGTTCGCGCCGAGGTCCACGGTGATGTACTGACCCACGCCGTTGGCCGACCAACGCGTGGCGAGATTTCCATCGAGCACGTTCGCGGGAACGTTTCCGTCGTTCGCGCTGGCGCTCACGCTGGTGATCGCGGTCGCGGTGCAACCCGCGACAAGTGCGGAATCCGATGAAGCTTCGAACGCTCCACCCGATTCGACACCTTCGTCTACGACGTCACCGGAAATGCAGCCCCACGCCACCACAACCAGGACGGAACTCAGGACTGCGAGCTGCGCCCGCGTTGCATGATTCGTCATCAAGTCCTCCCACAACCGCTCTCCGAAGCGGCCACCAACCCGGCATTGAGCAACGCGCGTGCCGCGTCACGGGGGATGCAATTTCGAAACAGTTCCGTAGTTCAGTGGTGTAATTCTCCGCCGACACACGTGTGGGGAGGTGCGCCGCGGGCTCCTGGCGCGCAGTGCGCGCCGAGCGCGTTCAAGCACGCACGCTCCTCGCCGCGCACGGGCGCCACAATGCAACGCGAATGCGGGCGCCTCCGGCGTGCAGGCACACGCCACGCTGCGAGAAGATTGCGGAGCGTGGCCCGCTCCCCATACGCTCCCGTTTCGTTTCGGGCCCATCGTGGTCGCGAAGCGAAAGTTTAAAGGGAGGCTCCGTGGTGCTTTTGGGATTCCGTATGCGGGTGTGCTTGCTCGTTTCGATCTTCGCCGTGTCGTTCGGGGGGGTCGCACACGCCGCGAGCATCGTCGTCAACGACACCAATGACGAGCTGAACACCGATGGAAGCTGTTCGCTTCGGGAAGCCATCGAAGCCGCGAACACGGACACCGCCGTGGACGGATGCGCGGCCGGGAACGGTGCAGACGTCATCACGCTCCCCGCGGGCACCTACACCCTCGCCATCACGGGCGGGGAAGAGGACGCAAACGCCACTGGCGATCTCGACATCTACGAGAGCGTCGAGCTCGTGGGTGCGGGCGCCTCCACGACAACGATTGACGCGGACGGCATTGACCGCGCCATCCAGGTCTACTGCATCGAGGAGGAAGAGAGCGGTTGCCTAAGTGCGGTGAACGTCCGCATCGCCGGCGTCACCATCACTGGGGGAAGCAGCTCGGGGCTCCGCGTGACAGGCGACGAAGCACTCACGTTCACCCTGGAGGATGCCGCCGTGGTCGAAAACTCGAACCCGACCGATGGTGGTGGCTTCATCATGGGCGTGCAGGGCGCCATTCGTCGTTGCCTCATCGAGAACAACGAGGCGGGCCCGTCCAGCTACGGTGGCGGGCTTGTGATCACCCAGGGAGGTGTCGTCGTGGAGGACACCACTGTTCGAGGGAACACCGGAGCGTGGGGCGGAGGGCTCTGGGCCAACGGAATGCTAACGATGGTTCGGACGACGGTCTCCGGGAACACGGCCACCGGCGAAGCGGGCGGCGTCCTCATCTCGAATTCCTCGGCGACCCTCACGAACGTGACGATCTCGGGGAACACCGCCATGGACGGAGATGGCGGCGGAATCGAGTGCGGCCTCGAGGGTACGAACGACTGCCACGTTTCCATCTCGCATTCGACCATCGTGAACAACGTGGTGACATCCGGCCAAGGTGGCGGCCTCTACCGCTCGGCGGGCCAAATCAAGATCAAGAATTCGATCGTCGCTGGCAATACCGCGACGTCAAACCCGGACGTCTCCGGCGCGTTCTTCACGTACGACTACAACATCATCGGGAACGCGACCGGCGCGGACGACTTCACGGGTCAGAACGACCAGGTCGGCGTCGACCCCGACCTCGGACCGCTCATGGACAACGGCGGGTACACCGAGACGCACGCCCTTTCGGCTTCAAGCGCAGCGCGCGATACGGGCGCGTGCACGGACCCCATGAACAACACGGTGGACGAGGATCAGCGCGGCATCTCGCGTCCCGCGGGCGGCGACTGCGACATCGGTGCATTCGAGTACCTGGAGGTAAAGGACCTCGTTCAGCTTTCCGATGAAGACCCGGGCGACGAGTGCGCGTACGGCGGCGTGCGCGTCGACACGGGGACCGACAGCGACGCCAGCGGCGACCTCACGGGCGACGAAATCGTCGCCACGCAGTACGTCTGTAACGGCGCCGACTCCCTCGTGAGCGTGTCGACGGACGTGGGCACCCACTGCGACAACGGCGGCCTTCGAATCGACTCGGGTGTCGACGACGACGGCGACGGCGAGCTCGAGTCGGGTGAAATCGACAGCACCGAATACGTGTGCGCGGGCGCGGACGGCGCGGTTGGCGTCGCCGGGGCTCCGGGCGAGGACGGCACGAACGGTAAGGACGCGCCGGGCACGTTGTTCTCGAATGGGATGACAACGGGTGGCGGCTGCGCGGTGAATCCTCGCGGCGGCGCGGGTTCAGGCCCGCTCGTGCTCCTCCTCCTCGGAGTCTGCCTCGGACGGCGGCGCCGCGCGGCGCGACGCTGAGGCGCAAGACCAGGCCCGCCTCCACGATTGGCGGTGAGCGTGCTCACGGCGCCCGCTTCGTTGCGGGTCAATAGAAGCGTCCATGCAGAAGACGCTTGTCCTACCAATCCTGACGGCACTTCTGTCGGCCTGCGCGCTCGGCACGGCAGATGGCGATTCTCAACACACGGCCGCGAACCTCGGACCATCGCCGTACCGCGCGTCGGTGGTACGGGCGAGGCATCCGGGACCGTCGCCGATGGACGACTCGAGTCCCCTGTGGACGCAGGTGAAGAAGCTGAGCGGCGGTGACTTCGGCGTTCGCATTGAGAATGTGAAGACGGGTGAAGCACGGTATGTCCGGAGCCCGTTCCGCACGGAATCCGATGCGTCCATCTTCTATTTTCGGGTGCCCTACCAGGTCGCGGTGGACTACCTCGGCCCCCGCGAAGACGAGCAGGGCAACGAGTTGTTTCCGCCGATCCTTCGTGTCGTTGACGAAACCTCCGATCAGAACTGGGCCGTCGGTGCGATTTGGTTCGTCGACTACCATCGAACCGATCTCGGCACCGCTGGAAACGGGTCGAACGGCGAGTACCACGAGGTCGTGCTTACGCTCCAAGCCGCCGAGCCAAACGGCGCAAGCTCGGTGACCGACGAAGGCCCGATGAGTGCGGCGGCGATCGCACTCTGCGGTCGATTCCCGACCATTACCGCACGGCTTGTGCTCGACAACGATTGGGCCATCGCATTCGGAAGAGAGTTTCTCGGGTTCGACAAATACCGCGGCGATGTGACGTTCAAGGACGGTTCGGTCTCAGCGACGATCGACGGCGAGTCGGCCATCCGCGCCGTGAAATTGCCCAAGCCAAGCGCCTTCGACACGAGCGACGCGCAGCTACAGCTCCTGTTCCGCATCACCGACTATGGCGGCGTCGATACGGGCTTGGCCATGCTCAAAAAGAACGCCCAGCGGATCGCCCGTGAGGGCCTGATCGCGAGCACGCTTTCGCCGCTCAAGAACTCTGCACGCGATTGGCGAGATTCGCTGGCGCCGGACATCCAGACGGGTGCGGGAACGCTCGCAGGCTTTGGGTTCCCCGCGATGCCGCGCATCTCCAACGTCTACTACGACTTCTACGTGAGCACGTCGTCGAGCACGCGCAAGATCAACAAGGCGTATCTGAAGACGGCGGCGGCCGACGACGACCCGCATTTCGGAATCTTGGCCCACGCCGAAGTGGAAGCGTTCTTCCGCGCGCCCAACATGAGGGTTGCATTTGGTCTGTCGCCGGAGGGCAAGGCGCAGATCGACACCCTCCTCAAGTAGTTCGCGTCAACTGCCTTCGACGCAGGCCGCGTGGCGACGCGTGACGTCAGTGAAACGTCCCGGGCTCCAGCACTTCGAACGCGGTGGCGGGCACCTGCTTGAGCTCGTCGAGTTCGTCGCCCCAGCGCGGATCCGCCTCGCTTTGGAAGTAAAAGTCGCTCCCATTGTCCGCGAGGATGAAGCCGTAGTGCTTCATCGCTTCGAGGAACGCCTTCGGGATGGCCGAGTAGCCGTCGGTGTCGAAGTCGGCGCGAAGGCGCACGCGCATCCCCATGGGAGGGGCGTTCGGGTCGTCGCCGTCGCAGTCGTTGGGAACCGCTTGGTGCGACGCGGGGCTTACGTAGTGCGACTGCGTGCACGCGACGGTGAATCGAAGCGCGTGTCGGATGGCCCCGGCGGCCGCTTCGTCGTAGCGGGCAAGCCCCGCGAGGATCGAGAGACCCGCAGCATCGGCGGACGTGTATCCATCCGGGCGTTGGCCCTGGCTCGAACGCTCGAGATCGAACCGCGCGCCATTCGCGCACACGTAGCCGTCCTGGGCGTCATAGCGACAGAGCCATCCTTCGAACACTTCGCAGGTGCCCTCCGCCACCGCGAGGAGGTGACAGTCGCCGTCACAGGAAGTCGGGTCGTCGGTGCCCTCGATGCGCACATCCGTGGGCAAAGGGAGGACCACCGGCCCGGGGTCGCTTTCTTCGGCGTAAAGGTCGTACGTGACCGGCACGGCCGCGGTGCCCGAGGGAACCACGTTGATGGGGATCCCGTAGTGCTCGTCCTCGTAGTTCCCGAAGTCCGGGTGCAGGTGGACGCTCGCATAGCGAGTCTGGAACTTCGTCGTCCACGCCGCGCTGACGGGCGCGTTTCGCACGTCGATGTTCCAAGCGTCGTCGGCGGTGAAGACGGGGCACGCGCCCACGCGCGGCACGCCGTCCTCCGCGGCGCCGTCGCCATCCGTCCCGGGGCCGTCCTTCGTGGAGCCGCCGTCCCGGTCGTTGCCGTTCCCGGATTCCGACGGACCGCCCCCGCAGCCGAGCACCACGATCAAGAGCCACGATCCGCGCCGCATCGAACGAGTATGCGGGAACCTCGTCGCGGCGCCTAGCGCCCCTTGTAGGTCGGGCACCCGTGACCGTTCGTCGACCGCGGCAAACGCTTCGGCTCGAAGCAGGAGTTCACCGACCTGGCCTCGTTCCCCCAATTCACTTGCGAACGTTCCGGGCGCAGAACCTCGAACTGATCGCGCGCCACCGACACGCGCGTCGACACGACACCCGCGCCCCTGGTGAGGACGCAGCAGTCGGCTGCCCGGCGCGGGAGTTTGACGACTGCGGTCCGTGGGACGGCGAGGATTACTGCTGGGACGTGAAAACGGGCGACTGGAGGCCTTCGAGGAGAAGGCGCGGAGGGTTCTGGCCGAAGGACGGTTGGAACTCCGCGTTGATGGCGGGACGTGCGCCCGTCCAGCGCTCGATCGCGTCAAGCACCATGGTGCGATCGGCTTCGGCAAGATGACGGATGGCGGCGCCGTGATTCTTCCGCGGCGCCACGACCTTCAAAATCTCCGGGCCCGCCTGGCTCACGTCGTACGCACCACCAAACCAAGGGTCGTATTCACCGTAGAGGAACACGATGCGCGCGCCCTCGGCGGTCACCCACCCCTGGATGTCGGGCATCGCGGTGGGGTCAAACGTCGGGTGCACGCCCTCCGGGAGGTAATCCTCCTTGACGTTCTGATACTGGAGGTACGGCTCGAGGAACGCCGTCGACATCGCCTGTCGCCCGAGTTGGTACTCGGCCTGGTACGCGTAGGTGTAGATCGGCGCATCGAGGCTTTGGTCGCTCCAAGCGCCCTGCGTCATGTACAGACCCCATCGGTCAATCTCTTCGTTCGAACTGACGCTGAGAATGTTCGCGCACTGTTCGACGCCCCAATACTGCCAAAAGCCCCACTCGAAGGTTTCGAGGGCCTTTTCCATCTGGGCCGCGTGGCCGCCGACCCGGTTGTAGGTAAGGCCCCACTGCGCCGAGACTTGATCGAGGTACGGCACGAGCGTGTTGAATCGCTGACGAGCCTTCACCATCACGTCGCGCACCTTGTCGTGACACGCGGGCTCGCCGATTTGGTCGAGGAACGGGATGTACCGCGGATCCTCCACGGCAAAGCTGATGGGCGTGACGTACGCCACCGTCGCGTCCACGTCGTCCGGGAAGAAGCGTCGATGGAACAAGGCGGTCATGCCGCCTTTGCTGTGCCCCGTGGAGATCCAGCTCTCCGAATAGAACGGCTTGAGTACCTCGACGACCCGATGTTCGTCCGCGGCGGCCTCGGCGATGGTGACCCACTTCCAGTCGTCGTTGACGACGCCGGCGGGTATCGAGTTCCCGAAAAAGCGGTGTTCGAGGTAAATCTGATTCGAACCGAGGCCCTCGGTCAGCTCGCTCAGCGCATCGTGTGTCGGAAGCTCGTAGCCCTGCGTATAGAGCACCATGGGCGCTTCGCGCTTTCGGTGGTGGATCACAAATGTCTGGGGGAACGTGCGCGAGTCGGCGCCGTTGTGATCGACCGGTGTATCGAGCGACACGAGGAACGCGCGGTACCCGCGGTACTGCGTGCCGACTTCCACGTACGTGAGCCCCGGCACCGTGCTCAGGTACGCGAGGAGATCGTCGGTCCCCGAGTCGTCGCCCGTGCGGTGCCAGTCCGCGGAGACCTCGAGCGTGACGTCTGGCGCGGCTGGGTCCTTGGCGATGTCAAACGTGACGGCATGGCCGGTGCGACCGGCGAACGCCGCCGCGATGGAGACCGTGAAGTGATCGCCATCCGCGGTTTCGAGGGCGAAGGGCAGCGTGCGCACCGTCGCCCCACCGTTGTCGATCGTGACGTTGCCGAGCGGCACCCGCGTCGCCGCCAGCGGGCCCATTCCGCACCCCGGGTCCGTGATGATCTCGCAGGGCGCCGGGTCCACGAGCACGATGTCGAGCGTGCCCTCGCAGCCTTCAGAGTATTCGCATCGGATTTCGAAGGACGATGTGGGAGCCTCCGCGGTCAGATGCACGGAAACCGTGGCGCGGTCCGCTTTCCCGTCGGCGTTTTGGAGAACGGTTCGCTCGACGCCGTCAACGCCCGCGCAGCCCGCGAACACCCCGAACACCAAGGGGACCACGAGCACGTGCCGAAGCACGCGCACCCAATTCCATCGCATTTCGTGCATGGCCCCCATTCCTTGCTGCGCTTCGCGGTAGCAGTGGTGCGCCGTGCACGCAACGCGATCGGACACTTCGTACCCTAGCGCTCGACGCCGTACGGGAAGTGGCGCTCCATGAATCGCTCCGGCGCACCGAGGGACGTCCAGCCATGTCGCGCATAGAGTGCGTGCGCGTCTTTTGTGCCCAGCATCCAGCGGCGCAGGCCCGCGAGTTCGGGGCGGGAAACGGTCGTTCGACCGAGCACGGTGTAAGCGGCGCCTTCGTCGCGCGTTCCTCCTTTCGGAGGTAACGATGTCTCACGTTCCATCGGTAGTGGTCTTGGTGCTCGCCGCTCTTCTCGGTTGCGATCGGGAGTCGTACTCGCGGACATTCGCCGATTCGGAGGTGGCACAATCCCCGAGGGCCTCGCCCGCGGGCAACGGCGCGAGCGCCGAAGGTAGCCCCGCGGCTCCTCCTACGGTCGACATGCCAAGCACATCGATGCTCGCGCGCACGGTGACGCTCGAGTTCGAGAGCACGACGGGCGCGTCACTGACCGATCGCATCGCGAGCACCTTGCGTGCGCATGGCGGCGTGGTGGTGGGGCGAAGCGTTCGGAGGGAAGGGGCGTCGTCCATCGGAGAGCTTGAGGTTCGCGTACCCGACGCCCGCCTCGACGCGGCGCTTGGAGCGCTCCGCGGCGTTGCTCCGCCGACCCGCGAGGAACAAGTTGCGGAAGACCTGACCAACGAATTCATCGACAGCGAAGCGCGCCTTCGCACGGGTACGTTGCTCGAAACACGGCTCCTCGCGCTCGCAGAGCGCGGCGGAACCGTGAAGGACCTCGGGGAGGTGGAGGCCCAGCTGGCGCGCGTGCGCACGGCGAACGAGGCGCTGGTGGTGCGACAGCGCGTTCTTGAAAATCGCGTGCGGTTCGCCACGGTTCATGTGCGGGTCACCGCGCCATTTCTCGCTGCCCGCCGCCTCGAAAGCACGCTGCGGTGGCGCGTGGAACACGCGCTCTCCGAGGGCAGCGACAACGCAAAGTCGGTTCTCGCCACGCTCGTCTACGTGGGCGTGACGACGGCACCGCTCCACGTCCCCGTGCTGATGGCGCTGGGCGTATGGGTGGCCGTCCGACGGCGACGTCGCCGGCAAATCGCACGCACGACCGCGGCCGCCTAGGGTTCGTCGAGGAAGTCCACGGTTTGGACGAGCACCGCCGGTGCACCCGATGGCGACAGCGTGCCGTCCTTGGGGAGCTTACCGTCCGCGGTGCGCACGATGATCCGACCAACGCCGCCACCACCGCCACCGCTGTACCCGCCGGCGCGATAAAAGCCGTCGCCGGAGTAGCGCTCCACGCTTTCGCTCATGTCGCCCGAGTGGGACGCCGGACCGCCCGCCCCACCCGCAGCGCCATCGCTGGCCTGCATATACGTCCCCTGGTTTGGCACTTGGTACGGCCTGATGGTGTTGCCGCTACCCGATCCCCCCGCCGCCGGTTCCACGCTGCGGGTACCGTCCTTGCCTTCGTCGCTCGCCGACAACACGTACCCAGCGCCGCCGCCTCCACCGCCGCCGTTGGCCCAGACGGAGCCGCGCAATTCCAAGAGTCGCGCTTCGAGCACGACGGTCCCGCCGGCTCCTCCACCTCCACCCGCCGCGGTGTCGCCCAAGCAGTCGTCGTTGCCAGCTGGATCACCGAGCGCAGTACCGCCCGCTCCCCCCGCATCGATGACGCCGGAACTTCGGATGGTCACCGTGCCACTCGCGGAAATGAGCACGGCACCGCCGCCGCCGCCGCCATCGACATGCCACGCCCCCGAACAGAACGCGGGCCCGCCCGCGCCTCCCCCCACCAACGACGCGGTCCACTCGCCGTACGCAGCAAACGACTTTCCCGCATGGGCGCCCAGAACCGCAGAGGACTCACCGAGTGGCGTAAAGCCGACGCTGCACGCTCCCGAGCTGCCACCCGCAGCACCGTTCGAACCACCACCACCGCCGGACCCGCAGAAGGTGTTTGTCATGCTCTGCCGATTTCCCGGGCGCCCGGACATGACCCATACGTCGTCGAGAATGTCGTCGTCGTCGCTCGACGCGCCACCCGGGCCGCCAGCGCCGAGGTCGGCGACGTTCGCGCTCGCGTCGACCACTCCTTCAATCTCGACATCGCCCTGAACGACAAATGCCACGGCGGCTGCGCCGCGAAGCCGAAGCGCCGCGCCTTTCCCGACGGCCCACGCGCGCAGCGGGAAGACGGAGAGCTTCGGCGCGCCTTGGGATTGGTCCTCCAGAAAGTGCGTCAGCGTCTGTTCTTCGGCGCCAATGGTGAGCACGCCCGTGTCCACGTTGAGGACCGCCTCGGCGTTGGCCGGGATCACCAGCGACTTGGTTCCCGCAAGGGCGCGCTCGGCGTCGTTCACAAAGGATGGCCTCACGCGGCGCGTGTCGACCGCGGCGTCCGTGCCGGCTTCCCCGACCGCGTCGCTGGCCCCATCCACGGAGGCATCGTGCGGTGCGCGGCGCACCAAGGCGTCGAAGTCGTGGCAGCCGAGAACCAGCGTGCAAAGCACTCCAATCCAGAGGCGCATGGCTTGGACGATAGCAGAACGTCGGGGGTCTCGTCAGCGTGCGGCGCCTTCGCCGTGGAGTGCGCGCGGCTCCGTGGATGCGGCCAGCACGGGGTGGAGCATGGCGCCCCAGGCGTTCGAGGATCGCCGCCACGAGGGGCCGCTTCGCCCTTGGGTGGAAGGCATGATCCGGTCGGCGCCTGGACTCTGCGGGACGGGGAGCGAACCGAACCGCGGACGATGCCACGAAACAAGCCCCGATCCCCGCGACTAGCCCGGTCGCGTGTGCTCCCGCAACGCCGCGAGCACAACTTCGAGCTGATTGCGCGCCACGGACACGCGCGTCGGCATGCCGCCCGAGAGACCGAGGATCTTGAGAAGGTCGATGCCGCTGTCGAAGTGCGCCGCCGCGGTCACCGTGGACTCGTCGTACACGACCGAGATGGGCGCACGCTCTTGGCCGAGAAGCAGCAAGAGCGTCTTGTCGTACGGCTTCTTGCGTTCCGTCGCGTCCACGATGGCGAGCTTGCCTTCCACTCGATAGCCGGCTGCGAGCGCCCTCGCCTGCTCTTCCATGACACGGAACTGCTCCGCTGCGCCTTCGATCGTCTCGAACAGACCCTTGTCCTTCGCGCGGCCCGCGAGGAAGTTCACCACGAGTCCGTGGAGCGCCTCGTCCCTCGGGTGCGCGCGAAGCGCACGGTCGATGGTCGCCGCAAGCTCGCTCGGCGTGCCCGTACGCGTGTCGATGGCGCGGGCATCCGCATCGGCGCCCTGGTACGGCTCCTCGCCGCCGAGGATCCACTTCGCGGCGGAGCACAATCCGTCGAAGTCCACGTGGCAGCAGATCGTGTCCACGGGCCCCGCCTTCGCCACGACCTCCGGGGTGATCATCTCAGGGCACGCCCCGTGCTGCGCCTTCGTGCGCAGCAGGAACCTCGGGTCCTTGTTGTACTCGGCGTGCAGCTCGTGGTCGTGGTGGTCGACCCACATGGCGAGCCGGTCACCGAGGCCGTCGATGAAGGGCTTGGTGATCTTCTCGAAGGTGGCGCCGCCCGTGTTGGCGGCAAAGGCGATGTCCACGACCGCCACGCGCCCCGGCAGCTTGGAAGCCTTGGGCAGCTTCCGAGGCGTGCCGAACGCGATGTGCGGGAACTTCACCGACCGAACATGCGACGGCGTCCCCCGGAGGGCAACGCGGGTTTCCTCGAGATTTCCGAAATTTGGCCCGACGGAAACCCTTGACTCGCCGCGTCAGGACCCGTAAAGAATTCGGTCCCGACTCACATCGGCCTAACAAAGTTAAGACATGGACCCCATCGATCAGCGCCTCGTTCATGCGCTCCAGCGCGACTGCAAGACCCCCCTGGCCAAGCTCGGCGAGCTGGTCTGCCTTTCGGCCCCCGCGGTCATGGAGCGCGTGCGCAAGCTCGAACAGACGGGCGTCATCCGCGGATACACCGCCCTCGTCGATGCGCGTTCGGTGGGCCTCGACGTCACCGCCTTTGTTGGTGTGTCGGTGGCGTCACCCGCGCACATCGAGTCCTTCGAACACGCCATCTCGCCGCTCCCCGAGGTGCTCGAGTGTCACCACGTGACCGGCGCGCACACGCTGTTGCTCAAAGTGAAGGCGCGCAACACGGCGGGCCTTGAGAAGCTCATCAAGACGCTCCGCGCCATCGACGGCACGACACGCACGGAGACCATGGTGGTCCTCTCCACCGCGAAGGAAGATGTGGCGCTCCCCCTCGATGCGTCGCCGCTGCCCGCGCCGAAGCGCGCCCTCCGCCGGGTGCAGTCCACATGAAGCGAATCGATCGTGCCCGTGAGCTCGCCAAGGGTGGGCTCTACCAACCCGACACCGAGCACGACGCATGCGGCGTCGCCTTCGTGGCAAGCATCCGCGGCGAGCGCTCGCACTCCATCGTGGAGAAGGGGCTCCACGCCCTCGAGCGCCTCGCGCACCGCGGCGCCGTGGGCAGCGACCCGCTCACGGGCGACGGCGCGGGCATCCTGCTCCACATCCCCGATGCGCTCTTCCGCGACGAGCTCACGGCCCGCGGCATCGAGCTCCCGCCCGCGGGCGAATACGCCGTGGCGATGGTGTTTTTGCCGACGGATCCGTGGACCCACCCGCCCCGCGTGCGGCTCGTGGAGCGCGTCTGCGAATCGGAGGGCCTGAAGGTCCTCGGATGGCGGCACGTGCCGATTCGCCCCGAACACGTGGGCCCCCTCGGCCAGGAAACCATGCCGAGCGTCGCACAGCTCTTCGTCACGCGGGGCAAGCACAAGGACGACGAAGCCTTCGAGCGGAAGATCTTCGTCGCGCGAAAGCGCATCGAGAAGGAAGCGCGCGCACAGGAGGGCGGCGAACCGTTCTACATCTGTTCGTTCTCGCGACGCACGGTGGTCTACAAGGGCCTCCTCCTACCGAATCGCCTCGCACGCTTCTTCCCGGACCTCGCGGATCCGCGTGTTGTCTCCGCAATGGCGCTTGTCCATCAGCGCTACAGCACGAACACCCTCCCCACCTGGGAGCGCGCGCACCCCTACCGCTTCCTCGCGCACAACGGCGAGATCAACACGCTCCGCGGGAACCACGTGCAGATGCGCGCACGGGAACGCTCGTGGCGCGAGTCGCCCTTCGGCGCGGACCTCGACAAGGTCAAGCCCGTCCTCGATCCCACGGGCAGCGACTCGGCCATGTTCGACAACTGCGTCGAGCTCATGACGCACACCGGCCGCTCATTGCCCCACGCGGTGATGATGATGATCCCCGAGGCCTGGCAGAACGACGGGGACATGGAGCCGGAAAAGCGCGCGTTTTACGCGTACCACGCCGAGCTCATGGAGCCCTGGGATGGCCCGGCCTGCGTCGCCTTCACGGACGGCCGCGTCATCGGCGCCGTGCTCGATCGGAACGGTCTCCGGCCATCCAGGTACATGGTGACGGACGACGACCTACTCGTGCTGAGCTCGGAGGCGGGTGTCCTCGACATCGAGCCCGAGCGCATTCGCAAGCTCGACCGCCTGCGCCCGGGCCGCATGCTCCTCGTCGACCTCGAGGCCGGCCGCCTCGTGGACGATCGCGAGCTCAAGCACACGGTGTCGACGCAGGAAGCCTACGGCGACTGGATGCGCGATCGCTTGGTCACGGAGGGGAAGCTCCCCACGCCGCGGCCCGAACGGTTGCCCAAGCCCCTCGAGGGCGACGCCCTCGCCCGAACGCAGCGCGCCTTCGGCTACACCGACGAAGACGTGCGGATGCTCGTCGGCCCCATGGCCACGGGCGGCAAGGAACCCATTGGCGCCATGGGGAACGATGCGCCCATGGCCGCCCTCTCGGAGAAGCCGCAGCTCCTGTTCTCGTACTTCCGGCAGATGTTCGCGCAGGTGACGAACCCGCCCGTGGATCCCATCCGCGAGAAGCTCGTGATGTCCCTTCGGTCCACGCTGGGCCGACGCGGTGACCTGTTCCGCATGAAGGGCGGACCGGGACCGCTCGTGGAACTCACGGGCCCGATCCTCGACGACGAGCGCATGCAGGCGCTCCGCGAGATGACGGACCCCGTCCTCCGGGCCGTGACCATCCCAGCCCTTTTCCGCGCGAAGGACGGCGCCCGTGGCGTCAAAGACGCCCTCGACGACCTCGCGACACGCGTCGAGAAGGAAGCGCGGGCGGGCGCCGGCATTGTGGTGCTCTCGGACCGCGCGCAGAACGCGGAGTGGGCACCCATCCCGAGTTTGCTCGCACTCTCGACGGCGCGACGTCACATCGCGGAGATGGGCCTCTTCGGGCAACTGTCGCTCGTCGTCGAGTCCGGGGAACCGCGGGAGGTGAACCACTTCTGCCTCCTCCTCGGCTACGGCGCGCACGCGGTGCACCCGTACCTCGCCATCGAAACGGCGCGGAACGCCGCGGCGGACACGGCCAAGGATGGCGAAGGGGTCGACGGACAGGCGAAGTACATTCACGCCATCGAAGAGGGCCTGCTCAAGGTCATGAGCAAGATGGGCATCTCGACCCTGAGCAGCTACCGCGGAGCACGCCTCTTCGAAGCCCTCGGGCTCTCGTCGCGCTTCATCGAGCGTTATTTCCCCGGCACCGCATCGCGACTCGGCGGCATCGACCTCGAAGACGTGGTGGAAGAGTGCCTCACACGACATCGCGACGCCTACGCGCGGCCCGAGTCCCTCGGCGAGGCACTCGTCACGGGCGGGCAGTACAAGTGGCGCCGCGAGGGTGAGCACCACGCCTACGGGCCCAACACGGTGGGCCTTCTTCAGCACGCGACACGCTCGGGGAACTACGAGGTGTGGAAGAAGTTCTCGACGCTCGTGGACCGCGAAGCCAAGGACAACACGCTCCGCGGGCTGCTGCGCTTCAAAAAGCGCCGTCCGGTACCCATCGAAGAAGTGGAGCCGGAGAGCGAGATCGTGAAACGCTTCCGCACGGGCGCCATGTCCTTCGGGTCCATCTCGAAGGAGGCGCACGAGACGCTGGCGCGCGCCATGAACCGCCTCGGCGGGCGCTCGAACTCGGGCGAAGGCGGCGAGGACCCGGCGCGGTACAACACCGACCGGCGGTCGGCCATCAAGCAGGTGGCATCGGGGCGCTTCGGCGTGACGAGCGCGTACTTGCTCAGTGCCACGGAGCTCCAGATCAAGATGGCCCAGGGCGCCAAGCCCGGCGAGGGCGGGCAGCTCCCCGGCCACAAGGTCGACGCGATGATTGCCAGGACGCGGCACGCGACCGAGGGCGTCGGGCTCATCTCGCCGCCACCGCACCACGACATCTATTCCATCGAGGACCTCGCGCAGCTCATCTTCGACCTGCGGAACGCGAACCCCGAGGCCCTGGTCTCCGTGAAGCTCGTGAGCGAGGTGGGTGTGGGCACCGTGGCGGCGGGCGTCGCCAAGGCCAATGCCGACATCATCCTCGTGAGCGGCGATTCGGGCGGCACGGGCGCCGCGCCGCTGAGCTCAATCAAGCACGCGGGTGTGCCGTGGGAGCTCGGCATCGCCGAAGCGCACCACGTGCTGGTCATGAACGACCTCCGCGGCCGCGTGAAGCTCGAGGTGGACGGCCAGCTCAAGACGGGCCGCGACGTGGTGCTCGGCGCACTGCTCGGCGCGGAGCTCTTCGGCTTCGGCACCGCGGCGCTCGTGGCCGCGGGATGCGTGCTCATGCGCGTGTGCCACTTGAACACTTGCCCCGTGGGCGTGGCGACGCAGGACCCGGAGCTCCGGAAACGCTTCGCCGGCGAGCCGGAGCACGTCATCAACTTCATGACCTTCGTGGCCCGCGAGGTGCGCGAGCTTATGGCCGAGCTCGGCTTCCGCACGTTCAACGATCTCGTGGGCCGCGTGGACGTGCTCGAAATGCGCGACGATGTGACCCGCTGGAAGGCGCGGAAGCTCGACCTCCGCCCCATCCTGCACGCGCCGAGCGACCCGCATTCGACGCCGCGCCATTTCCAGAGCCCACAGCCGCGGCGCCTCGAGAACGTGCTCGATCGCGAACTGATTCGACTCGCGGAACCCGCCCTCGAGCGGCGTGAGCCCGTCGACATTGTGCACGCCATCACGAACGAGAACCGCACCGCCTGCACGATGCTCGCATCGGAAATCACGAAGCGGTTTGGCGCCGAAGGGCTACCCGAAGGGACAGTTCGTCTTCGTTTCGAAGGTGTGGCCGGGCAGAGCTTCGGCGCATTCCTCACGCCGGGCATCGACGTGACGCTCCACGGCGCCGCGAACGACGCCATGGGCAAGGGCATGAGCGGCGGCGTTATCGCCGTCGCGCCGCACCCGAACGCAACGTACCGATCCGATGCGAACGTCATCGCGGGCAACGTGGCCCTCTACGGCGCAACGGCCGGCAAGGTGTTCATCCAGGGCATCGCCGGTGAACGCTTCGCCGTGCGGAACAGCGGCGCCACCGCCGTTGTCGAAGGCGTGGGCGATCACGCATGCGAGTACATGACGGGCGGCACCATCGTGGTGCTCGGCGCCACGGGTAAGAACTTTGCCGCGGGCATGAGCGGCGGCGTGGCCTATGTCGCCGACGCACGAAACGTGTTCCGCGGCCGCGTGAACCCGGAGATGGTGGACCTCGAGACGCTCGACGACGCCGATGCGGAGACCGTCTACGAGCTCATTCGACAACACTCTGAGCGCACGCGTAGTGCGCTCGCTTGGCGCATGCTCTCCGAGTGGAAGGAGTGGCGCGGAAAGTTCGTGAAGGTGATCCCCCACGAGTACCGCGCGGCGCTTGAACGCACGCGCCTCAAGGTGGTGCAGCATGGGTAAGCCCACGGGATTCATCGAGCTCAAGCGGAAGAAGCCGCCGAAGCGGAACGCCAAAGAGCGCATCGGCGACTACCGCGAAGTGGAAGCGACATTCGACGTCGCCGAGCTTCAAGAACAAGCCGCGCGCTGCATGGATTGCGGCATTCCGTTCTGTCACAGGGTTGCCCACTCGGGAACCACATTCCCGACTGGAACGACCTCGTCTACCGCGGCGATTTCCGAGGCGCCCTCGCTCGGCTCCATGCCACGAACAACTTCCCCGAGTTCACCGGTCACACCTGCCCCGCTCCCTGCGAGGACGCGTGCGTACTCACCATCAACGACGACGCGGTGACCATCAAACAGGTCGAAAAGGAGATCATCGACCGGGCGTGGAGTGAGGGCTGGATCGAGCCCGTCCGCGCCGCCGCATCCACGGGCCGCTCCGTGGCCGTCGTGGGCTCCGGCCCCGCGGGCCTCGCCGTCGCGCAACAACTTGTGCGCGTGGGCCATGCGGTCACGGTCTACGAGCGCGACGATCGCGCCGGCGGCCTCCTTCGGTACGGCATCCCCGACTTCAAGCTCGAGAAAATCCAGGTCGAGCGCCGTGTGAAGCAGCTCGAGGCCGAAGGGGTCACGTTCAAACTCGGCGTGAACGTCGGCGGCGAGACGACCCTCGATGATCTCCGGAATGCCCACGACGCCGTCTGCCTCGCCGTCGGTGCGCAAAAGCCACGCGACATGCCCATTCAGGGCCGCGAGCTTGCGGGCGTGCACCTCGCCATGGACTACCTCACGCAGCAAAACCGCGTGGTGGCGGGCGATGCGGTGTCCGGGCAGATCACCGCGAAGGGCAAGCGTGTCGTCATCCTCGGTGGTGGCGACACGGGCGCCGACTGCCTCGGCACAGCGCATCGCCAGGGCGCCGCGGAAGTGCACCACTTCCACTACAAGCCCGCGCCGCCCGAAATGCGCACCGAAGAGATGCCTTGGCCCTGGTATCCGATGATCCTCCGCGAGTCGTCGTCCCACGAAGAGGGCGGCGAGCGCGATTGGGCCGTGCTCTGTAAAGCGTTCGAGGGTTCCAACGGCAAACTCGAGCGCCTCCGCTGCGTGCGCGTGCGCTGGGATGTGGGCCCGGACGGCCGTGCACAGATGATCGAAATCGACGGAAGCGAATTTCACATCGACGCGGACCTCGCGCTCATCGCCATCGGCTTCGTGGGCGCCGAAGCGGAACCCCTTGGCGACGCCCTCTCGACCACGCGGCGCGGCACCGTCGAATCCGACGACGCCTTCCGCACGAACCTCCCGGGTGTCTTTGCCTGTGGCGACGCACGACGCGGCGCATCCCTCGTGGTGTGGGCCATCTGGGAGGGTCGCGAAGTCGCGCGTGCCGTCGACACGTACCTCATGGGTTCGAGCAGTCTGCCCTCGAGCCCGAACCCGAACCCCATCTCGTAGTTCGACACACGGCGGTCTCCATGCCGGGATCACGACGTGATCCCGCGCCACGCGGGTGCGTGGGCGCGCACATCGGCGCACGTACGCTTGTCAGGAACCGGCCCCGCACGGAGGCCTGTGATAGGTTTCTAGCCCCGTGACACGCAATTCCATCGCTTCCACGGTCATCGCGCTCGCGTTCGCTTCCTTCGCCGCGGGCTGCTCGTGCTCGGGCGACGCCGACGGCGGCGGGGGCCCGGGCAGTGGTTCACTCAACGACCTCGAGTCCATCACCATCACCCCGGCGGAAACAACGCTGGTGATTCAAGGCACCGCGGAGGCAACCCAGGTCTTCACAGCCGAGGGAACGTTCAAGGGCGGCAAGACGAAGGACATCACGGAGCAGGTGGAGTGGTCACTCGCCACCGGATCCACGGGCCTCGGTTGGTTCGATGCGAACGAGTTCCACACCTGGACGGACCGCGGCGGTATGGGACACGTGCTCGCAAAGGGCAACGGCATCGTCGCCACGGCGGACGTCACCATTCGCCTCGAACGAACGATTTCGATTCCGCCTACGACGGGCGACCCGCTCCCGGACAACGTCGAGGCCCTCTTCACGGGGGACGAGGCGGCGGAGCGCGCTCCGGAAGCCATCTACCCGAACGATGAGGTCGTCGTGCCCCCGAACCTTGGGCGCATGGAAGTGCACTGGCTCAAGGGAGCCGGGGACAACACCGTCTTCGCCGTGTCGTTCACCAATGCCGTGACCGACGTGACGGCCTATCTCCGTTGTGAACGCCCCGCGGGGGTGAACCCGAACGGCTGCATTTGGGAGCCGAGCGGCGACGCGTGGAAGTGGGTCGCCGAGACGAACCGCGGCGGCAATCCGGTGGAGATTCGCGTTCGCGGTACGACCGATGCGGGCGGCACGTTCGGCGTCTCCGATCCGATTCGCGTGCGGTTCTCGCGCGACGACATCGACGGCACGCTCTACTACTGGACGACGAGCGGAAACACGAAGATCGTTCGCTACGATTTCGGCGCCGCCGCGGGAGCCGCCACCGACGTCATGGGCCCCATGAGCAATTCGGCCGGCAAGTGCGTCGGCTGCCACGCCATTTCCCATGATGGTTCGAAGATCATGGCGTCGGCGGGTGGCCAGGGGAGTGGTGGGCTCGTGCTCGTCGACCTGAATGGCCCAAGCGTTGTGGCGGACCAGTCAAACGGTCACGTGATCCAGTTTGGCTCCTTCCGCCCGGATGGCAGCGAACTGGTGGGCATCTACGGGGATGACCAAGGGCACGTCACGTACGATCTGATTCTCTTCGACACTCGATGCGACACGGCGAACATGGCGACCTGCGGAGCGCCGACGGGCACCATCAGCCTGGGCGGCCGCGAGGCAAGCCACCCGGAGTGGTCACCGAACGACGACCGCATTGTGTACACCGACGTCGGATTCCACCGCACGTCGCAGAAACCAGGTGCGGGCGCCATCGGCTACGTGGACCGAACACAGAACGGGTGGTCGGCGGCGAAGACGCTTGTCGCACGTGCCGACGGGAAGAATCGCTACAGCCCCACCTTCGCCCCGGACGGTTCCTTCGTTGTCTACAACGAGAGCACCTGCGCGGGCGGAAACGTCGCCAGCGACGACTGCGACGCGGACAGCGACCCGAGCGCGAAGATCTGGGGCGTCTCGAGCGAAGGCGGCACCCCCGTGGCGCTTGAGCGCGCGACCGCGCCGGGCGCCCTTGAAAGCACGACCGACTTCCAAGCGACGTTCCCGCGGTTTACGCCGTTTGTGTTCGTGCTGGAGGACCAGGAGCTCGGCGGCCGACGCGTCATGTGGCTCACCTACGCCTCCCGCCGAAACTACGGGCTCCGCACCCACGATGGCGGTCTGACGACGTGGCTCTGGATGACGGCCATCGACCCCGACGCCGTCCTCTCGGGCGACGACGGCAGCTTCCCGCCTTCGCACTGCCGTTTCAGGACCTGACAACGTCGAACCACATCGGCGTGTGGACGACGAAGGCCGTCGGCGATCCACTCCTGCTCTGAGCGACTTCCGCTCGGAGGGAATGCCCTGGCTAGTCGGCTTGGCTCGCGGATTCGAGCCCGAGGACCGGCGCCACATCCTGGGCGACCTGCTTGCCCACCGATGCGAGCACCCGCACCCACGCGTGGGTGGCCGTGGAACGCGCGTAGTAGATCGGCGTCTCCGACTGCACCACGCCGAACTCGAACGCGCCAAGCTCTTTGCCGTCCGAATCGCGGTAATCGAGCTTTGCGACGGGGATGTACGGAGCGGGGCTCGCAAGCTCCGTTCCCGGCTCACTGCCCTCCGGAAGGTACTGCTCGACGCGGAGCTGGCGCACGCGCGCCAACCAGTTGCTGTAGAGCTCATTTCGACGGTCGGGTTCCGCCGCGTCGACCCACTCCGCCTTGCGCTTGTCGAGGCGGTTGAGCTGCTTGAGCTTCTTCTCCCGTCCCTCGGCACGCACCGTCACCGTCTCGATGTCCGACATCTCGACGGGGATGAGCTCGCGAAGCATGAGCGCCGAATCGGCACGCATCAGGTCCGAGACGGCCTTCGAGGCCACGAGGTAGACGGTCGTCTGGCCCTTGGGCCGCACGTAGTAGTCGCCGGAACCGAAGGCCTCCGAGCCGAGATCGAACTCGTGCTTCTTTCCGCCGCACGCGATGGTCAGGTGATCCTCGGGTTCAGCGAGCTTCGTGTCCTTGAGTTGCTCGGCAGTGAGTTGCCCGAGGGAGCGCGTCGCACGGAACGGCAGCGCGGCCTTGAGGAACTCGTTCACTTCCTTCGAAAGCGCGAACTCCGTGACGCGGTTCTTCTCGTCCGCCGGGGCCGTGGACTCGACCTGGGTACGCACCCAGAAGTAGGGCGTCCCGCCGTCTTTCTTCTGGGAGAGCGCAACCCGCTTGGCGCCGTCCAAGAGCACGATCTCTTGAAGGCGAGCGGGCGTGCAGTCGACGAGCGTCACGGATTCATCGGACCCCGCCTCCGCGTCCTCGTCCTTCTTCGTCCAAGCACGGTAGGCCAGGCCGAGACCCACAAGGGCAAGCACCAGGTGCATCAAAACGGACTTCATGACCCAGCCCCTTCCTTCGGCTGCGACGTGCGGCGACGACGCCTGCGCCGAATGGCCACCCAGATGCCCAGCCCAAAGAGCGGGAGCGGCGCGCCGAGCGTGGTGCCGTAGAACCACAGCTTGTCTTCCTGCCGCGTGTGCTCGATGGGCACGTCTTCCTCGGAGGTCACCTCCCCTACGATCTGCTCCTCCCCGAGGAGCCATTGGAGGATGTCGTTGATCACGACCACGTTGCCGGGGTTGCCGATGACCTGATCGGTGGCGAAGTCCGCATCGGCAATGACGACGGCGCGGCCTTCCTTCTTCTCCTCCGAACCCGCAGGTTCGGCCCCGCTCCCAGCGACGGGAATGGTGACGACGGCCATCATGTTCTTCACTCCGCGCTTTTCGTCGCCATCGAGCGCGTAGTTCTGGTTCGTATCGAGCCAGTAGCTGCCCTCGGTGCGGATCGGGAACAGCACCTTTGCGTCCTTCGGACCGGCGCCTTCCTTTCGGGCAAGGGCACCGCCCGCCACAAACGCCACGGCGAGCTGCGACGCGTGCCGGCTCGCGATGGTCACCGTCGGGTGCGAAGAGAACTTCTTCGTATAGACAAGCGAACGATCCGCATCGGTGTGCGTGCGCGGGATGAAGTTCGCGTCACTCGTGAGCACGCCCGGCTCAAGCTCGAGACCGAGCCCTTCGAGGAGTGGCGCCGCGCCCGAATCATCCTGCGGGTCAACCATCACCAGGAGCCGCCCACCATCCTTCACGTAGCGAAGAAGCGACTCGGCCTCCTCCGGGAGGAGCGGCCGCCGGGGGCCGACGAGCGCGACCATGGGCACGCCCGCCGGAACGCGCGACGCGAGACCCTGGTTGATGCCGAGGTCCTTCATCCGCACGTTGGCACGGTCGAGCGCCTTGACGAACTCCGAGGTGCGCTCCGGGACCGGCGTCTCACGCGCGCTCGCGTCGGATCGCTCGTCGTGGCCCACCACGAAGGAGATCTCACGCTTCTGGCGCGCGAGCGTGGTGAACGTCTGCTGAAAGCGCCCATCCAAGGTGCGAAGCCGGGAGCGGGCGATGGCAAGGTCGGTGCCGATGTCGATCTGCTCACCTTGCTGGCCGTGGCCGTCCGCGCCCTTGAGGAGCAGCACCGCGCCGTTGTCCTTGACCTTGTGCGCGCTCGCAAGGGCGGGCGCGAGGGCATGGTCCATCACGTCGACCCTGAACTTGGGGTTCGCCTTGGCGAGGGCTTTGAAATACGGCGTGACCTCCGTGAGCACTTCGTTCGTCTTCGGGAAGAACAGCACCGCGCGGATGGGCTCGTTCACGCTCTTGACGAGCCGAAGCGATGTTTCGCTCGGCTTCGTCGTCTTGAAATAGGAAACGTCCTTGCGAATGTCTCCCTTGTCCGCCGCGTAGTTGACGCTCACCGCGAACACGATGGCGAGGGCGATGCTCACTCCATCGAAGGCTGCGGCAGAGAGGCGACGGATTTCGATGCCTTCGGCCACCGGCATGCGCCGGTACACGAGCTCCATGAAGACCAACGCGAGGGCCGAGACCGTGAAGAGCGCAGGCCAAAGCACGGCGAGCAGGGTCGGAACCTTCGAATCGTCGGCGAGCTTCAGCGCCGTGATTCCCCACTCCGACTGGAGTGCGTAGAGCCCAAGCGATGCAACGAGGCCCACGTGCGCGAGCCCAACACGGGTCTCGGCCGTCCTCCGGAGCCCCGAGGCGCCATTCCAATCGAGGAAGCGCACGACGCTTCCCGCCGCCAACGCCGCGAGGCCCGTCCAGAGCACCACGGAGTGCGTCGTCGTCGACTCGCCGCCCGCCACCCAGATGTTCTGCGCCGCGTAGATGAAGGTGAGCGCCACCGCCACGAGAATGCTTGCGAGGGCACCCATCACTGCCACCTCTGGCTCTTGAGCACGCGGGTCGAGGCCACCAACGCCACGTACATGAGCGTGCAATAGAAGACGACGTCGCTGAGCTTCACGAGCCCCCGTCGGAAATCGGGATAGTGCTGGTAGAACGGCGCGAAATACCCGAGCACGTCGCGAAGCGGCGGGTCGGCAATGCGGGCCATCCACCAGGTGATCTCAAGGAGCGCAGCAAAGGCACCGGTGATCATCACCGCAAGGAACGGATGTCGCACGAGCGACGACGCAAACATGCCGACCGAAAGCACCGTCGCTCCGAGAAGGATCAGGCCTGCGTAACCCGCCGCGATGTGCCCGAGGCTCACCTTGCCATGCACGAAGATGAGCGCCGGCAGGTACGCGCTCAGGAGGATGATCACGCTCAGGAACGCGAGCGACGCGAGGAACTTACCCGCCACGATTTCGCCCTCACGAATGGGCGACGTGAAGAGGAGAACTTGGGTGCCCGTGGAGCGCTCCTCCGCGAGGAGACGCATGGAGAAGAGCACCGCCGTCACGATGACCGTGCCGCCCGCCACCTCGAAGAAGCGCTGAAGCACGAGGGTCGAGAGCCGCGCTTCGTCGCCCACGGCGTAGGCGTTGAACGCGACTCCCTGCCAGAGGAGCATCACCGCAGCGATGATGTAGCCACTTGGCGTTCGGAGGTACGCGAGCAGCTCGCGTTTGACGATGAGTAGAACGTTGCTCATGACGCACCCTCCGAAGACTCGGTCGCGGTGGACGCGGTCGGCGTGGGCGCCCCGGCCACCGGTCCCTGCCCGCGGCTAAGCTCCACGAAGATCTTCTCGAGCCCCGTGGCGCGCCGGCTGAGCTCCACGAGCTCGAAACCGCCGCCCACGAGTGCCTTGGCCGCTGCGCCGCGCACATCACGCTCCGCCTGAACCTGTGCGCGCACGATGGCGTCCGACGCGTGTGGCTCGAGGACGACGCCCGTGACGCCGTCGATGGCCTTGAGCGCCGAAGTGAGGCCCTCCGGACCGGGCTGTCCATCGCCAGCGCGTACTTCGACGACGAACGTCGAACCACGGGACATCTTTTCGAGGAGTTCGTGCTCCGTGCCCTGCGCCGCCACGCGGCCTTGGTTGAGCATCAAGATCCGGTCACAGGTCTGCTCGATCTCGCTCAGGATGTGCGTGCTCAGGAGGATCGTGTGCTTGCCCCGGAGCCCGCGAATGAGCTCGCGCATCTCCACGATCTGCACCGGATCAAGTCCGTTGATGGGCTCGTCCAGGATGAGCAGCGCGGGCTGATGAATGATCGCTTGGGCGATTCCCACGCGCTGTCGGTAGCCATGGGAGAGGGTCGCGATGGGCTCACCGGCCACGTCCTCGAGCCCCGCCTCCCGGACCACCTCGGGTAGACGCTTCGAGACTGCGCTCGAGGTCATCTTCCGGAGCTTGCCCGCGAAGCGAAGGTAGTCGCTCACGAGCATCTCGTCGTAGAGCGGCGGCGTGTCGGGCAAGAACCCGATGAACTTTCGAATTTCATGGGGCGCCGCTTCCACGTCGAGACCGCGAATCGACGCGCGGCCCGATGTTGGCAGGAGCAGGCAGGAAAGGAGCTTTAGCGTCGTGGTCTTTCCTGCGCCGTTCAGGCCCAGAAACCCCACGCACTCGCCCTCTTCAATGCGGAACGTCAGGTCGCGGACGGCGGCGTGCGCGCCGTAATATTTCGTGACGTTTTCGACGACGATCATGGACATCGCGCCGGAGGAATATCCACCGGGCCCGGCCGCGTCAACACGGGCGTTTTCGGGTTTATTCCGCGACGATGGTCGCCCGGGAATCGAGCGAAATACGGGCCTAGGAGCGGCTTC
Source organism: Polyangiales bacterium (assembly GCA_041389625.1). Taxonomy (GTDB): domain Bacteria; phylum Myxococcota_A; class Polyangia; order Polyangiales; family JAWKRM01; genus JAWKRM01. The sequence goes on along the minus strand of JAWKRM010000004.1, from coordinate 67,931 downwards.
GAAGCGGAACCTTCGGATCCGTCGGATGGCGCCGGTACAGAATGACAATGCGCCCGATGGTACCCACCTCGTGGGCCATGGTTCCGGCGGCGAGGGAGGTCGCCGCCGCATGGCGATCCACGGGTGCGGATTCGAGCACGCGCACCTTCACCAGTTCGTGACGCGCGAGGGTGGCGTGGAGCGCGCTCAGCACGTCGTCGTCGATGCCGTCCTTCCCGATGATGAGCACCGGGTCGAGGTCATGGGCCAGGGCGCGCAGGCCGCGACGTTGCGCACCGGTGAGCTCCGCGGGATGGCGTTCCGTGGGCATGGGTCCGGGCCCCTTCGGTCGGGCTGGCCGCTTCGGCGGAGCATCGGGGGTTCGTGTTCGCTTCTTCGACGCACGTTTCATCTTGCCGTTCCCTTCGCACCGGTGTTCGGAGCCGCCGTGTCCTTCGGAGCCGCCAGCCAAGCCGCAAGCGCCTCGGGCGTGAGCGCTTGCTTGAGCGAGATGGGTTCGAGGCTCGTCTGCGCAACGCGGTTGCCCTCGCCGTCGAGGACCACGAGGGTCGCGATGCGCTTGACACCGTAGGCGTCGCGCCAGCGAACCGCGCGGTCCCACTTGCCGACGTTCATGGGTACAACGATGTACTTGTCGCGGAGCAACGTTCGCGCCGGTTCGAGCTCGGCCACGCGAAGCACCTCGCGGCAGTCGGTGCACCACTCGGCCACGAAATCGAGGAGCACGCGTTTGCCCGAAGCCTTGGCTTCGGCGACGGCGGTGCGGATGTCGCGATCGAGGGCGTCATCCGAAATGGCGCGAAATGGATTTTCGCGCGTAGCGCGCACGGCCGTCGCCTCCGGCGAAAGCGGAGCGGACTCCGTGCCTCCGTTCGCGCCGATGGCCTTCTCGGGCATGTGCACGTCCACTTCCGACGTCGGCTTTCCAGCGTCGCCCTTCCCGCAGGCGCACACGAAGAGCACCCCGAGAATCGACACGCGCGAGATTCGCAACGCCTTCATGGCGTCGCACAATGGATGGGACGCGACGGAAACGCAAAGCGTGGGTGCGCCGGGTCGTAGAGCACCGGATCATCGGGACGGAGGGAGCCCGCCCGCTCCCGAAGGACACGCACGAGTTCATCACGCATGAGCGCACCGTCCTCGATGACCGGTGGACGCGCCGGGAACATGCCGTCGCCACCCGTCATGAGGAAATCGCTCGCCACCACGGTGAGGCGGTCCTTCGGTCGCACTCGCGCACCGTTGGCACGCCGAATCTCCACGAGCGGCTCGCCCCCCTTGGGGTTGCATTTCGCCCTCACGCTGACCCCCGCAAACGATGCGATGCCGTGACCGGAACGGAGATCGTGCAGAACGAGCGCCTCGAGTTCGGCTCCGGAGACTTCGAGGGTCGCGAACCGATTGTCGAAGGGAAAGACCTGGAAGAAGCGCCCGTACGTGAGCGGCCCCTCCGGGAGCGGCGCGCGGATGCCACCGCCGTTCATCACCGCCAGGTCCGCCCGCGGGCGGGCGGTCAGGATGAGATCCGCGAGGAGGTTTCCAAGCGCCGTTTCGCGGTCGCCCGCCTGCCCAAACGTTCCCTCCACCATCACGCCGAGCGGCTCGTGCTGTTTTACCTCCGCCGCATCGAGGTAAGGCGCGATGGCCGCACGGACGGAGGCGTTCGGAACGATGGTCGCCCCCTCATACTCGCCGGGCTCGCACGGGTCCGAATCCGGCAGGCAGATCAACTGCGGAGGAAAGACGCGCCGTTCAAGGATGCGCCCCGTGGCGCGCTCGACGCGAAAATCGATGCGCCCGAAGGCACGCCCCATCGCCCCCGATTCGATCATCGGCACGCCGGCGACGTTGTGGGCAACGAACTGGTGCGTGTGTCCACCAATGAATCCGTCCAGGGTGCCGGGCGGAAGTGCGTCGAGAAGGCGGAACGCCTCTTCCCCGGGCGCGCAGCTCGAGATGTCGTCCGCCACGTCGTTTTCCCCGCACTTGCCGCCCATGTGACCGACGCCGAGGACCAGCGTCGCCCCCGAGGCGCGCATTCGTTCAGCCTCCCGGCGGGTGGCTTCCACGGCATCGCCAACCGCAAGGTCGGTGACGTTCGTGGCGAGGGTCGTTCTCGGTGTGTCCGCCGTGGCGAGGCCCACGACGCCGACACGAACGCCCGCCGCGTTCACCGTCGTACTCGGTTCGAGGTTCGGCCAATCGAACGCGTGCCCCGTGACCTTGCTGACAAGATTCGCGGAGACGAAGGGAAAGCGCGCCTCCGCGAGGCGTGCCTTGAGCGCACCGCGTGGGTCGTCGGCGGGCGTGCGGGGCGTCGTGGCGGGACCGACGGGCCCGTAATCGAATTCGTGGTTTCCGATCGTCGAGGCCGTGTAGCCGATGGCGTTGTACGCCGCGATGATGGCCTTCCCCTCCGCCAGGTTCGACTCCAGCGTGCCTTGGAAGAGATCGCCACCATCAAAGATGAGCACGGCGCCATTGCCGCGCCGCACCTCGCGGAGGCGATCGACGAAGCCCGCAAAGTACGACGCCTCCATCGCGTGGCCGTGCAAATCGTTGGTGCCAAGGACCGTGATCGTCACTTCCGCGGGCAGCGCCTCCGCTCCCGGCGCTTCGGCGCGAGTTGCATCCTTCGGCGCGGGAGATGCACCGCAGCCGATGGCCCACACGAGCCCCCACACACACCAACGAACGTTCGACTGCCGCATCATGCCTCCACCTCAAACGCGCTCGCCATGGCAACGCCGTCATCCCCATCGAGACGGCGAACCATCGTAACCTTCGCCGCGATTTCGCCCCGCGAAAGCACTTCGTGCTGGAACACCAGCGCGCCTTCCGACGTTCGGCCCACCGGGCGCGTCTTCACGCACACTGCATCCGGCGCCACGACGGCGCTCCGGTATGCGGCCTCTTCTGCCACCGGCACCACACGTGCGGGGTCGATGCCAGCGCCGTGGAGCACGCGGGCGATGGCCTCCTCGCACCAATCGACGTAGACGGGGTGATTGGCGTGCGCGAGGGGGTCCATCCACGTGTGCCAGCACCCAAACTCAAAGCTTCGCTCGGGCCCACCCACGGGCCCGCCGCGATCGAGGGCCGGGACATCGTCGCCCCGCACTTCCGGAGGAAACGCCTCGATGAGTGCGGCGCTCGCCGGCGCGATGGAAACATCCGCACGAACGTGCACCCACTCCTGCGTCGCGGCGGCGATCGCCTCGCCGCCCGCCACAAGCCGCACCTCGCGCGTCGAGAGGAACCCCTTCCGAACACGGGAGACCCACGTCTGTCCCACGGTGGGCTCGCCGTAACGAAGCTCGCGCCGATGCACCACGCGCATGCCGCGAACGACGAACGCCGCACCCTCCGCGCGGTACCGCTCGGGCGGCCACCCCGCGAGCGTCGAAGCGTGCACCGCCACCTCTTGAAATGCGCGCCAAACGTCCCCCGCACGGGCCGCGTCGCGCGACGAGAAGGCGTGGCGCGGGACGACGAGCGGGAACTCTGCGAATGACGAATTCAGCATGGCGCCCGCTTCGCGGCGGACAGGGTTCCTACCGCCCGGCGAGGTAGTCTTCAAGGTGCGGCACGATGCGCATCGCACGCGCGTCCGCGGGCGCACGGAAGCCAGCCCAGACCACCTCGCGACCATCGATTCGGACGTCGGGCAATGTGTCGAGGGTGACTTCGTAAATGTCCAGGGAGTCCTGCCGATTCTCGTAGCGGTGCGAGCCGTGGTACGCGTGCGTGAATCGATCGGATGCCACGCGAAGGCCGGTCTCTTCGAAGAGCTCGCGCGACGCGGCGACGCGCGGGTCTTCCCCCGGATGGACGTAGCCTCCCGGCAACGTGTGGTCGCGACGGTAGGAATTCTTCACCAAGAGGAGCTCACCGCGGTACCAAACCGCCGCGAGCGCACCCGAGGTCTTGGGCGAACGCACGCGCCACCAGGCACGGAGCACGCGGTGTCCCACACGAAACACCACTCGGTACGAGGCGTCGACGGCGGCGTCGACGACGCTCATTCGTGGGTCCGCAGGTTCCACACGCGTGCCACACGGCCGCTGTGATCAAAGCCGACGATGAGCAACGGCAAGGGCGCATTCGTCGACGTCTGCTCACCCACCTCGTAGTACCAATCGTCCGAATCGAACTCGAGCTCGGCGCAACGTGGATGCCTTGAGCAAACGTCGCCCTTGCCGATGACGGATGCGACCTCCGCCCGGGACTTGCCGCTGAGCGCGGCTTCCTCGACCACACGTTCGACGACCCGACTGTTCTCCTGGCTCCGTTCCATGGAATCAACGGGCGAGGTCATGTGGGACCGAAGCTCCGCGAGGAGCGGCGCCGCGTCCTGCTTGGCACCGCACGCGACCGCAGCCGCACCCACAAGCGCCAGCCCAAACCATTTCTGCACCGTCATACGCATTCCGTTTCTCCTGCGACGCATACGCGATTGCGCCCCGCTTCCTTGGCGCGGTAGAGCGCCGTGTCCGAACGCTGCTCGAGCTCGAATGCATCTTCCCCCGACGTCCACGTCGCGACCCCGATGGACACCGTTTGGGTTACTTCATCGCCGCCATCCACGAGGAACGGCTCACCGCCAATGCGATCGCGAATGCGCCCGGCAACGTGCTTCGCCTCGGCCGTGTCCGTGGACGGCATGATGAGCACAAATTCCTCGCCGCCACGCCGAATGAAGACATCGTGCCGCCGGGTGACGGTGCGCACGCGATCGGCGAATTCCTCGAGGATTCGGTCGCCCGTGGCGTGCCCAAAGCGGTCGTTGACGGTCTTGAAGTGATCGAGATCGAGCATCAGCACCGTGAGTGGCGTTCCATAGCGACGCGAGCGGGAGATCTCCTCCTCAAGCCGAGGCATCTCGTAGCGACGATTGAACGCCTGCGTCTGATCGTCGGTTAACGACAGGCGCACAAGGCGAGCCTTCTCAATGGCGGGCACGGCGCAGTTCGCAAGCAAGCAGGCGAGGTCCACGTGCTCGGGCGAAAACCGACCGGGCTCCGCCGCCGATGCGGAGAGAACCCCGATGACACGGCCTGCGGACCAAAGCGGCGCAGCCACCATCGAACGGATGGGGAATCCCTGGGAGGGTGAATTGACGAAGCGACTGTCCTTGCTCGCATCGTCGACGATGACGGGCCGACCGTGCTCGACAACCCAACCCGCGATGCCTTCGCCTGGGCGGAACGCGAGCGGGTGCTGCGCCGTGCCAAGGCCCGACCGCGCTCCCGTCAGCAACTGCGTGCCGGACTCGTCGAGAATGCGCACGGACGCATGGTCACACGACAGCAATGACAGAACCGCGTCGGTCACATCCTGAAGTGAATCCTCGAGTCGCTTCGCGTCGGTGAGACGACGCGTGAGGTCGAGAAGCACGGAAATCGCATGGTCCATGGGCGCGGCCGGCGCGGATATACACCAGGCGCACGCCGGGTGCTGGCCCGCGCAAGGCATTCGCGAACAACGGCCGCCCGGGCCCGAGGGCACGCGCAGAATCGCGCGTGAATTCGTCGCTACTTCGTGACGCGGGGGCGATCGGATCGGCACCACTCGCTCCACGAACCAACGTAGAGCGATGCGCCGTCGAAGCCCGCGCGTTCGAGCGCGGCAAGCGTGTGGCACGCGGTGACGCCCGACCCGCAGTGCAAGGTGACGCGATCCATCGGCACGCCTCCGAACAGCGATTCGTATTGAACGCGTAGCGCATCCGCAGATTTGAATCGTCCATCGGCGCCAAGGTTCTCGCCAAAGTAGAGGTTGTGGGCGCCGGGAATGTGCCCTGCGACGGGATCCACGGGCTCACGCTCGCCTCGGAACCGATCCCCCTCCCGCACGTCGAGCACGAAGCACGAGGCGTCCTCCGTGGCACGCGCCACGGCGTCAGCGTCAACGACCGGCCGCAACCACGCGTTTGCCGGATACGCTCCCTGGACAACAGGATTCGTTCGTTCGCCAGTGCACGCAATGCGCGCCGCCTCGATGGCAGCCCAGCCACCGTCGACGATGGCCACGCGCGCGTGCCCCACGGCGCGAAGCATCCACCAGAAGCGCGCGGCGGCGTTGGCCCCTCCCTTGTCGTCGTACACGAGGACGGTGCTCTCTGGACCGATCCCCATGGCGCCGAGGCGAGCGCACCACACTTCGACACTGGGAAGAGGATGCCGTCCGCCACGCTCGGGGTGCGCCGTGTCCCCCGAGAGGTCCCGCTCGAGGTCGACGTGCACCGCACCGACCACGTGCGATGCGGCGTAGGCCTCGGCCCCCGAGGGGCCCTGGCGCGCGTCGACCCAGACGACGGGACCGTCCTCCGCGGGCCCGAACTCCGTCACATCGGCGATGGGAAAGCGAATCATGGCCGCAAGATAGCCCAAGCGGCTCGAAATGGGCCGGTGGAATGGCGAACGGCACCACGCCCCCGCCTCGGGCAGCTCAAGGGTGGTGCGTGAGCGACCAGATTTCTTTTCCGAGCACCGCAAACGCCATCACGAGCACGAACATGGCGAACATGCGCCGAAGCTTGTCGGGCTTGATCGAGTGACCCGCGCGCACACCGACGAGACTCCCCACGATGGTGCTCGCGGTGAGAATGCCCGCCGTGTCGAGGGGGATGTCGTGGTGCGCAAGCACACCCGCGAACGCTTGCATCGTAATGACGAGCAAGCTCGTGCCCACGGCGACGCGTACGTCGAGCCCCGCAAGCAAAGTGAGGGCGGGCACGATGATGAATCCGCCACCCGCGCCCACGAAGCCGGTGAGCCCCCCAACGAAGAACCCGATGACGGCGACTCGAAGTAGCGCCACCGGAGCCAGGGACAGCGTCGGGGTGTTCGCTTCGGGCACGGGCGCGTCTGCAGCTGAAGGCGCCGGGCGCTTTCGAAACATGGCTACCGCGGTGACGAGCATGAGCGCACCGAAACAAAGCAGAAGCACGGTGCTCGACACCCATGCCGAGGCGAACGCCCCCGCATACGCGCCCAACATGCCGGCGAGGCCAAACGGGATGCCAACGGCGGGCTTCACGCGGCCCGCACGCGCATGAAGCCCGGCGGCCACGGCGCTCGTGGCGCCCACGATCACCAGGGACGTCCCGACCGCCGCATGCGCATCGAGCTGGACCACGTACGCGAGGATCGGGACGATGAGGATGGAACCGCCGCCACCCAGCAATCCGAGGAGAAAACCCGCGATGGCGGACAAAAACGCGGCAAGCGGCAACATCGCTGCCCGTATCTAACACCCGCGGGCGCGAACCGCGACCACTTGCCGCGGGCCGCCCGGCGCCCCACAACCGGTGCTGATCGCCATGGAACACTTCACTCCTTGGAGCTCCCTCGCAGGTGGCCTGCTCATCGGGCTGTCGACCACCCTCTTCCTGCTTGGCACCGGCCGCATCGCTGGCATCAGCGGTATCGTCGGCGGCCTCGTGGTGCCTGCGCCAAGCGGGGTGAGCTGGCGCGTGGCGTTTGTCGGAGGCCTGCTCGCCGGAGGCGCGGTACTCGCGTTCGTGGCGCCGACACTCATCGGAACGTCGCCCGCATCAATCGGCGTCGTCGCCGTGGCAGGCGCACTCGTCGGCGTCGGCACGCGAATTGGCTCCGGCTGCACGAGCGGTCACGGCGTGTGTGGCGTGAGCCGTTTGGCTCCGCGCTCGCTGGTGGCAACGCTCACCTTCATGGGTTTCGGCGCAGCCACCGTGTTCATCGCCAAACTCCTACTCGGGGGGACGCCATGAAGGAACGTCCCCAGGGCCTGTTCGTAGCGTTCCTGTCTGGGTTGCTCTTCGCCACCGGGCTCGGTATCGCGGGGATGACCCAGCCATCGAAGATCATCGGTTTCCTCGATTTCGCAGGAGCCTGGGACCCGAGCCTCGCCTTCGTCATGCTGGGCGCCGTCTCGGTTTCGTTCCTCGCCAATCGCCGTGCCCGTGCGCGCTCCGCACCGCTCTACGCCCCCAAGTTTGAATGGCCCACGCGTAAGGACATCGACCTCCGCCTCGTGAGCGGTAGCGCATTGTTCGGCATCGGGTGGGGTCTCGGCGGTTTCTGCCCCGGCCCGGGCGTCGTCTCGGCGGCGCGGGGTGGACTCGACGCCCTTACGTTTGTCGGGGCGATGCTCATTGCCACCGCGATCACCGCACGCGTGGAACGCGCTCAGGCCGAGCGAACGCCGTCCTTGAGTTCCTCGGCCGGGTAGCCGAGCTCGCGCCACCGTCGCATTCCACCGCGCATGGACGCCGTGTGCGCGAAGCCAAGCGCACGAAGCGCAAGCGCAGCCTGCGCCGAACGCCCGCCGGAGCGACACACGAGCACCACCGGTGTCTCCCGCGCCCACGCCACCGAGGCCTCGGCCAAGGCCTGGAGCGGAACCAGCGACGCACCCGCGATGTGACCGAGCTCCCCGCGAAACTCGTCCCCTTCGCGCACGTCCACCACGTGAACTTGGTCGCCCGCTCCGCGCAGCCATTCGGCAGTTACCTCGGGCACACCCGCCGCATTCCACTCCACCGGCGCCCAGCGCTCGGGCTCACGCCCCTCCGCGTCGACGGCCAACCCCACGGGGACTCCGCAACGCAGGTTCGCAGGAAGCGCACGGTCGATCTGCTTCGGGTACGCCAAGGCGAGCCCGCCCATGATCGCCACGAACTCGTCTTCCGTCCTGCCGCCACCGAGACGGGGGTTGTGCGCCGTCTCTTCCGCCACCGTGGTCACGGTGCGCCCTTTGTAGTCGTGGCCGGGAAAAAGAAGCGTCTCGTCCGGCAGCGAGAAGATCTTCTGGTGCACGGAACGATAGAGCGTGCGCGCGTCGCCCTGCTGAAAATCCGTGCGGCCGCACCCTCGGATGAGGAGCGCATCGCCAGTGAACGCCATGACGTGATCCGCCGTGACAAACGTCAAGCACGCCTGCGTGTGCCCCGGGGTCTCGCGGACCTCGAGCGCCAGCCGTCCAAATTCGATGCGGTCGCCATCCTTGACGAGCCGATCGGGGGCGGCTGTCTCGCCCCGCTCGGAGAGCACGGTCTTCGCACCAAGTTGCTCACGGAGCGCGCCGACCGCCGTGACATGGTCCGCGTGCACGTGCGTATCGATCGCGTACTTCAGCGTGAGCCCAAGCTCCCGAAGCAACGTCGTGTCGCGCTCCAGTTGCTCGAGAACAGGATCGATGATCACCGCCTCGTGCGTGACCGGGTCCCCGAGCAGATACGTATAGGTGGAAGTCGCCGCGTCAAAAAGCTGTCGAAAAATCACCTAGACCTCCAACGCCGTCGAGCCTCGGGCGAATGCCCTCGGCGTCCGAATTGCCTTCAGCACCCCGGAACCCTTGCACACCCGAGCACCGCGCACGCGGGGCCGAGCCTCAACGCTGCGATGCAGCATGTGTCCGCCGGATCGCACTTCTTCTTCGCGGCAGCACGGCGGCCTTCCAAATCGATCGCCTGTTTGAGCGCCGCCGACTGTTCAAGGACGAACGTCTCAAACCCCTGCCCCGAGGGCGTGCCGGCCCCCGCCGCCGATCCCCCGAGCTCCTCATCGAGGGCCGCTTGGCTCACGGCGCTACAGCCCTCGCCGGACCCCTGGACGCAACCGAGCTGGAACGCTCCGATGGCGAAGCTCGAGTTCGCGACGACGCCCTTGCCCACACGGAGCGCATGCCCAAGGCGCGTGCACGCCCCGCCCTCGCCACCAAGGCAAGCGACATAGCAGGACGCCGGCTCACCACGAACACACGCCGTCGCGCAGGCGTCGGGCTGGCCGTTCGCACAACGCACGGCGAGCAAGTCCGACGCGCGTGAAGGACTCACCGCATCGATCTTGCGAACAACGTTCTCCATCGCTTCGCACGCGCCCTCCACCTGGTCAGAGCAAAGGGGACCGAGAAGCACGAGGCCTTCCGCCGCCGTTTCGGGGCTGTTTGCGAGCTCCGATGCGTACTCGATGCACGCGGCCGCAAAACCCCACGCGCACAGATCCGCCTCGGCCGACGCCGGCTTTCCGTTGTGCTTCGTGGCCTCGGCGCCCGCACGCGGTTCCGGTGCGAAGTACCCGCCGCGGCCGGGACGATACGCCTCCGCCCAGAGCGCCCCCGAACGCGGGCCGCCGTCACCGCCAAGTGCGTGGAGCGTGGATGACCTCGCGCCACTCGAATCCACATCCACCACGTAGATGCGTCCCCCCGCGTAGACGACATTCGTCGCCGTCCCACGGAGTCCGCGGTACGACCAGAGGACCCGCCCGTCCGGTGACACCGCATCGAGGCGCCCGTGCCCAACGTAGAGCACGCCCGTCGGACCGACGGCGATCCCACCAAGGGAGTCGCACTCGTCTTCGCCGCCGTCGACACACATGTCGAGGGACCACTTCGGCGAACCGTCCGGCCCCGTGGCTTCAATCTTGGTGCCGTGGGTCACGTAGGTGAACCGATTGGGTCCGACGGCAAAATGCGTCGTCTCGTATCCGATGGGAATCTCCCGCGACCAGCGCTCGCTCCCGTCGGCGCGAAATGCGAACAGCACTTCTTTGCCCGTGCCTGTCACGTCCGTTTCGGGCCAAAACGCGAAGGCGTAGAGCGAACCATCCGGTGTCACGGCGAGGTGCGGGAGCGACTCCGCGCCCGGCACGGGCCATCGCCCCAAGCTCGCCCCCTTCACCCCAACGCGATGGATTGTGAGGATGTCCTTCGTGGTCTCGGGGCGTGTGACGTACGCGAAACCACCCGTGTCGAGTTCGAGTGGACCGAGATGCTTGCCGAGCGACGCGGTGGAACTCGAAGCGAACTGTGTACGCATTTCGGCGGTCCAGAGGAGTTCGCCCGTGATCGCGTCCATGGCTCCGACGCGATTCGCGGCGCGCACGACGATGGTCCCCGAAGGGTCAACGAGCATTTCGCTGTCGATGGGCACGGGTCGAACGAGGCGGTTCTGTCCGCGCTTGTCGAGAAACACGATGGAGCGCGTTTCGGCCCGCGGGTCGCGGGTCGCGAGAACCACCAGGCCACCGTCCGCAAGCGGAACTGCGCGTCGCGCCTCGCCGATGCCGCGGCTTGTCCACCGGACAGCCCCCGACGGCGCCATGGCAATCACATCGCGCTGGTACGCCAGGAAGAGTGTTCCGTCGGTCGCGGCCGCGAGCAACGACGCCGCGTCGGCATTGAAATCGTGCGTCCAAAGCAAGCGAGGGCTCGGTTCGCCCTTGGCCTGTGCCCCGAGTACACGAAACTGCGACCCACATGCCGTGCCCCAAACCGCCATGGAGGCCACGGCAAAGAACGCCGCGATCGCTCCCAGGCGCATTTGCTCGATTTTCATGGGGCGGAGTCTACCGCGCCGCGTGGCAGGAAATCGATACGTCGACTAGCTTTGCGCGGTGCACTCACCTCGTCAGCGATTTGGTCTCCCCGGACTCGCGTTTTGCCTCTTCGCGTTGCTCGGTTGCGGCGGTCATGGGCAGGCCGGCCAGCGGGACGCGGCCGGGCTCGACGACGCCTCAAGCGAGGGTGACGCCGCCACGGACGGTCCGGCCGACGACGCGTCGCACCAAGACGCGGACGTATCTGCACCGTGGCAGTGCCCGACGTGGGGCACACGCACGACCGTTGGTTCCATCGCGAACCTCGACATCCTCGAGGCCTCCGGTCTCGCTGCCAGCAAGAAGAACTCGGGAATCTACTGGACGCACAACGACTCGGGCGACACCGAACGCTTCTTCGCACTCGGCGCCGACGGCTCGAACCGCGGCACATTCGTCGTCTCCACGTCCCAGCAAAATGACTGGGAAGACATCGCCGTCGGCCCTGGACCCGCGGTGGGCGAAACCTACGTGTACCTCGCAAGCATCGGAGGCAACTCGCCCCGGAATGCCGTCTACCTTTTGCGCGTGCCCGAGCCGACCGTGTCGAGCGACGCGGCACCGGGCAATCACCCCGTCGCGAACACCGTGCGCATCGACTTCAAGTACCCGGGCAGCGAAAGCTACGATGCGGAAACGTTGCTCGTGGACCCACGACAGGGCGACGTGTACATCGTGACAAAACATGGCGCTTCTGGGACCGCCAAGGTCTTCTTTGCCGCCGCGCCCTTTAACGATGCCCAGCCGCGCACGCTCGAGCTTGTGCACACGATCCAGTTCCCCACCGGAGGCAACAACAACGTGGGTGCAACCACGGGCGGAGACATGTCCCCCGACGGCGCCGAGGCGGTGATCCGAACGTATGACGTGATCTGGCTTTGGCACCGCGCAGACGGCGTGACCTGGGCCGACGCGTTCAAGACCGAGCCCTGCATCGTCGACACGGGCATTCTGACAAAGGGCGTCGAGCCGCAGGGCGAGGCCATCGCATTCGCCGCGAACGGCAAGGATCTTCGGATCACCACGGAGCTCGGCTGGAACGCATCGGCGAAGGAGCCGATTCTCGCGTATCCACGCCAATAATTGCCCTCGGCCCGCCCCATTGGCATCGGGTCGACCCACCCCGGACTCGCGTTCCCGGGCGGGGGCAGCACCCCCGGGCGCGATCACATCGCCAGCGCACGATTCGTGCGCGGGTGAACTTGCCCCCTCTAAATGCGTGGATTTTTGGGGCACACACGCGGCGCACGGTTCTTGCTTTGTACCGAGGCAAGGGGGGGGGGAATGCGCATGTCGTCGAAATCACGGAAGGGGAGCGTTTCCATCGAGCAACTCACCGTGGTGAGCCTTGTGGCCATCGCGGGCGTGGGCGCGTTCATCCACCTTGGCACGGTGCAATCCGACGCCATCGACGGCAACGCGGGAGGCATCCACCGGGTGGCGGCCGTCCCCGCGGCGAGCATCGGCATCATGGCCGCGGGCGGCGGCGAGTCCGCCGATGCGAGCGATTCCCCAAGCACCTCCACCGATGCGTCGGGAACGGGTAGCAACACGGCGGGCGATGCACGCACCGCGAACGGCGTTGACCTGACGGCGAGCGGCGCGGCGGCCGCCATCGCAAGCGGCGATCTGGCGGCAGAAGGCCTTGCGACGTCGGGCGAGGCGGCGGAGACGGCGCCCAATGGAAGCGCAGACAATTCGGCGAGCGGGAACGGCGAATCGGAAGCGAGCGCCGCGGCGGGCGAAGGTGACGGGTGCGGCTGGAACCCGGTTTGCCATGCGAGCCGCGTAGCAAACGCCGCGGTACGGAACGTTTCCAAGGGCGCGCGCGCCACGGCGTCGACCGCCCGTGCGCTGGTGTCGGGTGCGCTCGGATCCCTGTCCGGCATCGGTGACGCGGCGCGCTCCCTCGCGGGGACGGCCAAGGCGATACTCGCCACCGGCGTGGACGCGGTGACGGGTGCCCTCGCCAACGCAAAGTCCTTCGTCGGTTCATGGTTCGGGGGCAAGGACGGCGCCTCGAAGGACGGACTCGGCGTCGCGATGGACAGCGACCCTCGACTCGCCGAGCCGCACGCCGGCCACGATCACACGCCGGAGATCCCGAGCGCTTCGCCGCCCCCGGCCGCGGAAGCGCCCGTCACCACCGCGCCGCCGCCTCCGCCGGCGCCCGCGCCTCCACCGCCTCCCCCGCCGCCCCCGGCGAAGAGCCCGTACGAGCAGCTCATGGACATCGTGAGCGGGCTGCCGTACGCGAACACGGTCAACTGGCGCCTTGAGGCATACCAGGGCCACTACGGCGTCTACTGCTCCACCGGCGCGGCACCCGTGCACGGCTGTGCCGCCGAGACCGTGTACATCTCGCCGGCAATTCTCTCGAAGGGGCCCGACTTCGTCCTCGCCGTCACGAGCCACGAACTCGCACACGCGGCGACCATGCGCGCCTACGTGAACAACGACCCCGTCGTCGTGCAGGGGTTCAACGACTTTGCCGCCAAGTACACCGGCGGCAACACGGATCGGGCCATGGAATTCATCGCCGACAGCGTCTGCATGGGCTGGAACATGTGCGGCGCATTCCACCACTACGTGACGCCGTCACCCGCCATGATTGAGGACGCCATGGCGCTCGTTCGTTAGCGCGCGTTATTCCTGCGTCGAGCTGCCGCCAATCAGCGTGATGTCGAGCTGCACTTCGTACGCGCCGAGGCCGGGGAAGCCGGAAGACTGATCGACCTGTGGGTACCCAGACGCCGGAACGCACGCGAGCGACGCAAGCTTGGGTTGTGCGTGCCCCGCGTCAAACGCATCGGGCTCGCCGAGGACGCGGATCTTCGCCCCAGGAATGCCATCACCACCGAAGCACGAGGTATTCGGCCGAACGATGGGGGTGTTGAAAATAGGATTCAGGATGCCAGGCACGACCGCCGTGCACTTCCCCGTGTTTCGCTCGGTGTCGGTAATGGTGCATGCCAAGTCGGTCTGCCCACCGAGGAGCGTCCAGTCCCCGCAGGCGTCGGGCCGCATGCTCGGGGCGGGGCCACAGAAATCGTCGCACTGGTTGTCCTTCGAACACGCCTTCCCCGCCGGCGAGTTGCACTGGCCGCACCAACACTTGAGGCCCGGCGCCGCGGAACTGCAGTCCGGGCTCTGATCGTCGAGTTCCCAGAAGACATCCGCCGTGCGCATCGGACCGTTCTGAAGCGCGAACGAACCGATGGAGTCGCCGATGGGCGCACAGTCGAGACTGAAGCCCGAATTCCCCGACGTCACGCCCTGAACGTCGCAGGATGGCCCCGTCCCAATGAGCTGCTCACAGTGCCCTTCGCGTACGCCGTCACCGGGACCGCCGGTATCGTTCAAACACTTGGGACAAAGCGCGGGCCGCTGATCCGTGCGGAGGTTGAGCGACGTGACGGTCATGTTGCCATTCACGAGGTTGATGCTGCCCTGCACGGGCGAGGTATCCGCGTTCCCTCCGTTCACGAGGGCTTCCGACAATTCCTCAAACCACATGCGAATGCAGATCGGGACCTCGAACCCATCCGTAATGCGCATGGTCGTGTCCACACCCGGCCCGTAGTAGAAGGCACACTGCCCCTTTGAACCGCAGTCGCTGTCCTCGGTGCACTGCTGCGCCGCATTGTGAACACACCGTTGCGCATTGAACGGAAGCGACGGATGTGCCACCGGCCCGCGGAAGTAACACTGCGTGCACGTTTCATCGCAGCCAAAGAGTTCGACGGCGTATGCAACGTTCTTCGGGAGCGCCACGTTGTGCGCGAGGCCGGACCACCCCGGACGAATCGACGCCGACTCGGGCATGAGGCGCACGAGCATGTGCGTTGGCGGCTGGCACTGCGTCGGGACGTTCCCGTCCAAATCGCCCTTGCTCGAGTCCGGGCCCGCGTCGCTTGGCGCACTCAGGCTCGCGTCCACGAACGACGGCGCGATGCCGTGTTCCTGCGCGCATCCCATGACCAACACCGCGCACACGATGAATGTGGCCAAACCTTGCCTCATTGCCCCTCCGATGAACCGCCCACGGCCGTGACTTCAAGCTTCACTTCGAACAACCCGACCCCCGGGAATCCACCCGTGGTGTCGGTGAGCGTATCCGAAGATCGCGGCACGCAGGCAATCGAAGCCAAGGTGGGGACCGACCTCCCGTCCTTGAACGGAACTCGGTTCCCGAGCGCCACGATCTTGCTGTCGATGGCACCACCACCGCCAAAACAACTCGTGTTGGGACGTGTGAGGGGCAACGGCCACACATCGGGACCCGGCGTGCCGGGGACCAATGCTGTGCACTTTCCAAGGTTCCGCTCGACGTCCGTCACGATGCACGGGTCATTCTGCGTTCCGAAAATCGTCCAAGTTTCACATGCATCGGGCTTGCTGCGCGGCGCGGGTTGGCAGGCGCCCTCGCAATCCGACTGCTTGGAACACATCTTCCCCGCCGGCACATCGCAGACACCGCACCAACACTTGCCGGCCGCCGCCCCGCAGTCGGGGCTCTGGTCCGTGAGCACGAGCTCCCGTTTCCCGGTACGCATGGGGCCGAGTTGCAATGTGAACTCCCCGAGCGGTTCAAAGGCGAGTTCGCAATCGAGGCTATATTTCTGACCGCCCGCGCCCGCGCCCTGTGTGTCGCAGGACGGCGGCGGGAAACCCGACTCGCACTGTCCGTTCCGTTGCCCGTCGGCGTACTCGAGGTCGTAAATGCACTTGTTGCAGACGCCGAAGGTTTCCTCGGTGTGAAGGTTAAGCGTCGTGACTGTGATGTCGCCCGTCCCGAAGTCGACAGTTCCCTGAACCGGTGACGTGTCGGGGTTCCCCGCGAGCCCGTTTGCCATCGGCGTGGTCAGGTCCTCGAAGTAGTTGCGAATGCACACGGGCACTTCGATCCCGACGTTGAAGATGGTCTCGAGCCCAGGGCCATAAAAGAATCGACAAGGCCCTCCCTGACAATCCGAGTCGGACTCGCAGGTCTTGGTCGTATCGTGGATACAGCGCTGCGCATTGAACGGAAGCAGCGAATGACTCACCGGCCCACGAAAGAAGCACTTGGTACACGACTCATCGCAGTCGAACACCTTGGCCGCGTACACCACGTTGTCCGGAATCCCGATGTTGTGGGCGATTCCCGACCAACCCGGGTTGATGATGGCGCCGTCGGGCATCGAGCGAAGGATCATGTGGGTCGGCGGTGAGCACTGCGGCGTCACACTCGAATCCGCCATCGGTTCCCCCGCGTCGGGCTCCACGTCGTCGAACACGATGGGCGGCGACGACTTCGCCGGTGGCGACTGGTCCGGTGCGGGGCATCCGCCGATCACGCCGGCCAGCAGCAGCGCAGCTGACCATCGTGGGAAAGGTGGGCGAAGCAGATTCACGCGATAAAGCATACCGTCGCCGCCGCGACGGGGCGACCTTCGGACACGCCGTCCCGCCTCGGCTGTGCGCACGCGCGGCAGACGTAGGTGGTCTCACTACCCAGGCAGGCCCAACTTCTCGTGCGCACGGGCGTTCGCCACGTAGTCCTGCCAGGTTTGAATCGCGGGTCGTCGCGTGGCCCAGCGGCGTTTGCCGAACCGCTCATCGAGTTCCCGCTTCGCGTCCGCCAGGGGTCCGTTCTTCACGGCACAGCGCGTGGCGCTGACATCAATGTCATAGAGGCGCGCTGCGTTCAGGCCGAGAATCTTCGCCTTGAGCTCCTTCGTGAGCGCCGGGTAGCCGTACTGTTCCTGAAACTCCGGCGAGATCTGAAAGGCCATGAATGCCTCAATTTGCGGCTGCGGCGAACCGCCCCAGATGGCGTCGGTGCCCCAAAGCACGTTGTCTTCGCCGACGTACTTGATCAGTTTGCCCAGCAGATGCGCTGCCTTCGTCGGCGTTCGCATGACGGCACCCCACGTCGTTCCGAGCTCCGCGTAGACGTTCTCATTCGGTCCGACTTCGGAATCCATCATCGAGTTGATGAGCGAGTTGGTGCCCACGCGTGCCGTTGCACCCACGCGCTCGAACGGCCCCTCGGTCGACCCACCGAAGTGGTATGCCGAGTGGTAAACGATGAACGAACAGTCAGGGTAGAGCTTCGCCGCGCGCGGGATATCCTGCGGGTCCAGATACGCGGGGTCCGAACTCGTCAGAGGAAGCCCCTTGTGGGTCGAAAAGATCTTCGGACCGAGCGAACGCGCCTTCTCGATGAACGCACGGCCCACATCGTCGTCGAGCCAGTAGCCAGGCCCGGTCGAGGACGGGCGCCACGACGTGTAGCTCTTCCATCCGACCACACCGCGGGACTTCGCGACGTCTTCCATCATCACGAGTTGATTCTCGGTGTCGTAGTTCGGCAGCACGGCACAGTGATTGAGAAGGCGCTGGGTCCCCTTCGCCGCGCCATTGACAGCATCCATCGAGCGAATGATGTCCGTGTTGGAAAGGGGAATGTCCTGCGGCTTGAACGGCACGGTCGTGAGGATGGCCACGGTCGTATCGCTTTCCAGGAACACGAGTTCGAGGAACTCATCAAACCCGAGACAACCGAGAAGCCCCTTGCCGCAGTGCGCGTACGAGATGCCGTTCAGGAACGACGCATTCCCACTCGTGACGCGGTCGATGTGGTGCGTCTGCACGTCGAAAATGAAGGTGTCCCCGGGTGAAAGAACCGCCTCGCACGCGTCGGCGTCGTCCGGCTCGGTCGCGTCGAAGTTTCCGCCGGGGTCCATGCCGCGTTTGGATTTGGAGGAGCTGCAACCCTGGCCTAGCTCAAGGGCACCCAGCGTCAGCGCCATCCCCATGGCACTCGAGAGAAACGAACGACGATCGATTCCATGCCTTCGCGCACGTTCGCCCGCCTCCTTGAGTACGTACTCGCGGATCCTCCGCTCGCGTTCCGTCTGCCAGTGAAACATCTCGCCGTTCGAATAGTTGCCGAGGTAGATCGGCGTATCGACGGCCGGTTCCTGGTCGGACTTCTTACGTCGAGGCGGCGTCACTCAGGGAGTGTAACGCCAAGGGACTTCGTCGAGCGCGAAGGCGGGGCGAAAACCTTGCGACGGCGCAGCGCTCAGGCGGCCGGCGGCGCGGGCGGTTCCTTGGATGCCGCGCGATTCTTACGGAATCGCTCGACGAAAATACCAAGCACGCCGAAGGTGAACGCGCCGACGAAGATGCCCGCAATCTGACACTTCACCACCGCAGCCGACACGCTCCGGATGGCTTCATCGCAGGGACAGAGCGTTCCATTCACGAGGGTTCCCATGGTGCTCGGGATCAGCAGGAGCAGGCTCGGTGCCCACCAAGCGGCGAGCACGCCTCCAAGGATCGCTCCCACCAGGGACCAGCGCACGATGCGTTCAAACGTCTTCATCGGGGTTCTCCGCGGCGAGTGATCGCACGGAACCCGCGAGTTGCAAGGCGCGCAGAAGTCCGGCTACGGCTCGACGGCACCCGGCACGGGGGATGCGGGGCCGCCGGGCGACGGCGCGTTCATCACCGCCATCGCCACCGCCAGGGCGGCCAAGAGCACCACCGCAACTGCGAGCACGATGAGCATCCGTTGTTTGCGCTTGCTCGCGGATGCCACTTCGTCGCTGAGCTGGTCGAGCTCGGCCTCCATGGAAGGTCGCTCCAAATCCCGCGCCGCCTTTGCACGCTCCTGCTCGAGTCCCGCGATCGGCGTCCGGTCGAGCGTGGGCGCAGCGTCGCGTTCTCCCGGAAAGACAGCGTCGAGGAGGGCAGCGAGGGCCGTCGCACGCACGGGCCCCGCGGGGTCCGACGCCGCCGCACGCTCCAGGTCCCGCGCGAAGTCATCCGCGGTGGCGTACCGGTCACCCACGTGCCTCGCCACGGCGCGCCGGAAAACCGCATCGACGGACATGGGAATGTCCGCGCGCTCGTGCGACGGCGGCGCCGGCAGCTCACCCACGACGATCGCCGCCATCGTCTCGGCGTGACTCTCTCGCTCGAAGAGCGGCTTTCCGACGAGTGCCTCGTAAAAACAGACACCAAGGGCAAAGACATCGGCACGGGCGTCGACCTCGGCCGACCCCTTCGCAAACTGCTCGGGCGCCATGTAGCCGATCTTCCCTTTCAAGATCCCTTCTTCGGTCTTTCCCCGCTGAATCGCCGCCTTCGCGATCCCGAAATCGAGGAGCCGCACGGTGCCGTCGAACGCGATCATGATGTTTTCCGGCGTCACATCGCGGTGAACGATGCGGAGTGGCGTGCCGTCGGCGCTTCGCGCGGTATGCGCCGCGTGGAGTGCGGCGGCAACATCACTGACAATTCGGAGCACGTACTCCATGGGCAACGTGCCAGGCGCGCGCTCGATGAGTTCGCTCAACGCCACGCCGTGGACCCACTCCATGGCCAGGAAGGGAATGCCTCCGTCCTCGCCGTATTCGAAAACAGGGCAAATATTCGGGTGACGCAACTCCATCGCAAGCCGCCCCTCGCGCTCGAACATCTCGCGCACGGCTGCGTCGCGCGCGACGTGGGGCCTCATCCGCTTGAGCGCCAAAATGCGCGTGGCACCGCCCGGAGCGCGCTCTCGCGCGAGAAAAACTTCCGCCATGCCGCCCTCGGCAAAGCGCCCGAGCACCTCGTAGCGCCCGAGACGAGCGATGGCCGGTTGCGAAAATACCGTGAGCTTTGACGCATCAGACATGGATCCACCGGCGATTTTACGCTAGATCGCCCGCCATGTCTGAGAACGCAACGGAGCAGTATCGAACGGTAAAAGAGTTCATGAAGCGCCACTATCGCCACTTCAATTCGGCGACGGTGATCGACGCGTCCGAGGCTTGGGTCAAGCACCTCAGCAACGACGGGACGATGCTCGTGACACTCGCAGGCGCCATGAGCACAGCGGAGCTCGGGCGTTCGCTCGCAGAGATGATTCGCCAAGGGAAGGTGCACGCGATTTGCTGCACCGGCGCGAACCTCGAAGAAGACGTCTTTAACCTCGTCGCACACGAGTACTACCAGCGCATCCCCGACTGGCGCGCGCTCACGGCCGAGGACGAGGTAAAGCTCGCCGAGAAGGGCATGAACCGCGTCACGGACACGTGCATCCCCGAGGAAGAGGCGTTCCGGCGCGTCGAGAAGGCGATGATGCAGGTGTGGGGCGAGGCGGACTCCAAGGGTGAGTCACGCCTCCCGCATGAGTTCTTCTACGAAATCCTCAACCGCGGCCTGCTCAAGGAAAAATACCAAATCGACCCGAAGGACTCGTGGCTGCTCGCGGCCGCCGAGAAGAACATTCCGATGTTCGTCCCGGGCTACGAAGACTCGACCCTCGGCAATGTCTTCGTCGCACGGACGACGCAGGGCAAGCTCAAGCACCTGAACACGGTCAAGGGCGGGCTCCACTACATGGACGCGCTCATTCGCTGGTACACGGAGCAATCGTCGAAGTCGTCCATCGGCTTCTTCCAGATCGGCGGCGGCATCGCGGGCGATTTCCCCATCTGCGTCGTGCCGCTCCTCCATCAGGATCTCGAGCGCGAAGTGCCACTCTGGGGCTATTTCTGCCAGATCAGCGACAGCACCACGTCCTATGGCTCGTACAGCGGCGCCGTGCCGAACGAGAAGATCACGTGGGGCAAGCTCGGCAAGGAAACGCCGCGCTTCATCATCGAGTCGGACGCGACGATCGTGGCGCCCCTCGTGTTCGCCTACGTGCTCGCGTCCTAGGACGCGTCTTCGGATGGGCTTTCCGCGACCTCGTAGCGGAAGGCCGCCGTCGACGCGGGGAGCGGAAGGCCGGGATCCCACCCGGCCTTTCGCTTTAATTCGCGCAGGAACGTACGCGGGTCCGCGATCTGGGCCCACACCGAAGGAAGAAACGTCGCGCGGACACCGTTCGCCTCGAGTACGAGGCCGTGGACCAACGGCGTGAGCGAAGCGAGGAGTTCGTCTTCCGATGTGAACGACACCGGCTCGAGTGGACCCAGCACGGCAACATGCACATCGAGGTCCCCAAGCTCGTCGGCGCCGACGGGCGAGAAACGGCGATCGGCAAGGGCCGCGAGTTCCGCATTTCGCGCCGCGCTCTCGATCACGGAGGTCGTCGGCTCTAGCTGCCCGATGCAGCCCCGGAGTGAACCGTGCCGACGTAGCGTCACGAAGGTCGCACCGGGCACCGCGTATACGTCGTCAAATTCCGCAGGATCCGGCGACCACGAGGCGCCGCCTCGAATCCTCTGCTCGATCGCGCGACGCGCCACCGACTCAAGAATGCGGAGATCCATGCCCTCCAGGCCGTTAAGCGAAACCATATGCACCGTATCCCACGACGCGCGACCGGTCCCCGGACGCCGCACCCGAGTTGGCAACGGCCAGCGTCGACATGTGAAGGCCGCGTTGCCGAGCGAGTTCAAGCACCGCACGAACGCCCACGAAGCCACAGGCGTCTTCGGGTCCAAGGCGATCTCCGTCGAGGGTCTCCATGGCCGCGGTCGTCGCCGCGTCGCGCTGCAGCGCCTCTCCATCCGGGAGGTAGTGGCTCAGGTCGCTGCTAACGACGAGCACCGTGTCGTCATCGTTCCAAAGGCGGTCAACGATCCGACGCACGTCGGTTGGGTGCACATCGCCAAGCACCAGGGGCACGATGGCGATGTCGCCGAAGAGAACCTGGAGAAATGGCAACTCCACTTCGATGGAATGTTCGAAGGCATGCGCGTCGTCCCGAACCTGGAAATACGGGAGGTCCGCGCACATCCGAACCACGCTTCGGTCCACCGGCATGTCGCCGAGGGGCGTGCGAAACGCGGAAACGCTTGGAAACGCCACGCCGCGGAGGGGCACGCGATGGCTCGGCCCGAGGATCACCGCACGTTTGATTTTCCCCCGGAGCGAACGCCATCGCGCAAATCCCACGGCCGCCACGTGACCCGAGTAAAAGTAGCCGGCGTGGGGAACGATGAGCGCACGCGGCACCGGTGCGCCTGCTTCGGCCACAGCAGCGTTCGCAAGCAACTCAACGATGGTCCGCGTGAGTTCGCGCGGATCCTCCGGATAAAACGCGCCTGCCACGGCTGGCGGACGCACCTGTGAATCGTCGGTCACACCCACTTGATGCGCACGAACGCCACGCCTGTCAACGGCGGCGCGAGGTTGCGGTGGTGCGGCGACGAGCCCATGGTCTAATGAATGAGTGCGAGTGAAGCGCATCGATCGTCCACGGTGCCCACGAAGCACTGGACCGCGCTCGACGACGGCCGCGTTCGCTGCGACGTCTGCCCGCGCGCGTGCGCGCTTCAGGACGGTCAGCGAGGCCTGTGTTTCGTGCGCGCGCGGGAGGGCGAGGGAATTGTCCTCACGACCTATGGGCGTTCGAGCGGTTTCTGCATGGACCCCATCGAGAAGAAACCGCTCGCGCACTTTCTGCCGGGCAGCGCCGTCCTTTCCTTCGGCACGGCGGGCTGCAACCTAAGCTGCAAATTCTGCCAAAACTGGGACATCTCGAAGTCGCGGGCGTTTGACACCCTGGCCACCACGGGGGCCCCAAACGCCATCGCCCAGGCCGCGAGGGCGCATGGCGCGCGAAGCGTCGCATACACGTACAACGACCCCGTGGTGTTCCTCGAGTACGCCATCGACGTCGCAAAGGCGTGTCACACCGAAGGCATCAAGAACGTCGCCGTCACCGCCGGCTACGTGTCGGACGCGCCTCGCGCCGAGCTCTTTGAACACATGGACGCGGCCAACGTGGACCTCAAGTCGTTCAGCGAGTCGTTCTACCGCAACGTGGCAGGCGGCCACCTTGAGCCGGTGCTCGACACGCTTCGGTATTTGGTTCATCGAACGAACGTCTGGACCGAAATCACCACGCTCTTGATTCCAGGCCACAACGATTCCGACGAAGAGATCACCCGCCTCTCGGAATGGGTTGGCCGCGAACTTGGAGACGACATTCCCATCCATTTTTCAGCGTTCCATCCCGACTACCGGATGCGCGACGTTCCCGCAACGCCAGCAACGACGCTGACGCGGGCGCGCGCGATTGCGCGCGGCGCCGGACTCAAGCACGTCTACACCGGGAACGTGCACGACGCGGAGGGCGACACGACGTACTGCGCGTCCTGTGGCGAAGCCGTCATCCGACGCGACTGGTACCGGCTCCTCGAGTACCGCCTCGACCACGGGGGCCACTGCGTAGGGTGCGGCGCGGCGCTCGCCGGCCGATTCGAGGGCCCCCCGGGAACTTGGGGCGCCCGGCGTCTACCCATCGAACCGCAGGTATTCGCGGCAAAGCGGTGAATCTCGGGTCGCTGGGCGGCGTCCCTTGCGCCGGCGGGCCCCCGCCCTAGGTAACCGCGTTCATCCCCTGTGCGTACCGCACACCCATAAGGAGAACCCTTTCATGTCCATTCGCTCGCTTCGATTCACGCTTCCCATGCTCGCCTTGAGCCTCGTCGGTCCCGCATCGCAGGCCGCCGCCGAGCCTCAGACCTTCCAGACGGACGGCAACCACACCCGAATCCGCTTTGTCGCGGAGACCGCGCTCTTCGACGTGGACGGCTGGTTCGACAAGTACGCGCTCAACATCAAGGGTGACCCCGAGCAGCTCAAGGACGTGGACATCAACGTCGAGATCGACGCAGCAAGCATCAACACGCAGAACGCGAAACGCGACGAGCACCTTCGCTCGGCGGACTTCTTCGATGTGGCCAAGTATCCGAAGATCACGTTCAAGTCGACGAAGGTCACGAAGAAGGGCAAGGGCGGCATCGTCGTCGAAGGTGACTTCACCATGCACGGCGTCACCAAGAAGATTAAGTTCCCGTTCAAGGCCGTGAAGGCCAAGAACGCGGCCGGCGTCGAGGAGTACACCTACCGCGGCGAACTCACGATCGACCGCAACGACTACGGCGTCGGCACGGACAGCATCGCGGCAAAGATCACCCTCCAGGACGAGGTCAAAATCGCCCTGGTGATCGCCGGCTTCTTCAAGTGAGCCGGTAGAGAAGGACGTTCGACTACTTCGTGCCGAACAGGCGATCGCCCGCGTCGCCGAGCCCCGGCACGATGTAGCCGTGGTCGTTGAGTTTCTCGTCGACGGCCGCGGTGAAGATGTGAACGTCGGGGTGGTGCTCGTGGAAGGTACGAATACCTTCCGGGCACGAGACAATCGAAACGAACTTGATGGACCGCGGCTTCGTCTCCTTGATGCGCTCAACGGCGGCGGCGGCGGAGTTGCCGGTGGCAAGCATCGGGTCAACCACGATGACGTCGCGGTCCTCAATTTCGTTCGGAACCTTGAAGTAGTACTCGACCGCCATGAGCGTCTTCGGGTCGCGGTAAAGGCCCACGTGCCCAACACGCGCGGAGGGCACGAGCTCAAGCATACCGTCGAGGATGCCCGTGCCCGCGCGGAGGATCGAGATGAACACGATCTTCTTCCCTTCGAGCGTCGGCGCTTTCATGGGTGCCACGGGCGTTTCGATGTCGATGGTCGTGAGCTGTAAGTCGCGCGTCACCTCGTAGGCGAGGAGCATGCTGACTTCCTGCGCGAGTCTCCGAAACGACGCGGTGCTCGTTTCCTTCTTACGCATGATCGTGAGCTTGTGCTGCACGAGCGGGTGATCGACGACGGTGACTTGGCCGGGCATGGGGTTGCTTTAGGCTGGTTTCCGGGCCTGTGCCACGGTCAAAACACCGTCCCGTCGCTCTCGATGCGGATGGGTGGCGGCCCACCGGGCCGGAGACGCGCCGCCACTCGGCGCCCGGCGGCCCACGTACCGCCCTCGAGTACGTTCGCGAGCGGCATTTCCTCGGCGGTTTTCCCGAGCCTCGCACGCACTCGCTCCGCGGTGCGGTCGAGGAGCGCCACGGTCAGTGCACGCCACTCGACGATGACTTCGGCGCCTGGGCGGTGGGCGACACCGAGCACGTCGGCGTGCATCGGTTCGAGGGCACCGAGGTCGACGAAGAGTCCGCCATTTCGGTACTCGGGGAGACCGGTCAACGCGCCAATGCCCGTCACCCGCACCCCAAGCCACTCGAAGGGCTCGAGCATCGAGTAGGTGAGCCACTGGCTCAGCTTGTGAAACGGGACGAGCCCCGCCGAACGCCCGCTTCCACCCGCGTGCGGATGAAGCCAAACGTCGCCCAGGTTCTCGCCGGCGAGCTCAAGGCGCCCGGGCCAGATGGGAGCAAACCATGTGACCACGTGCCGGAAAATCTGCGTCGCAGGGAGCGCATCTCCCTCGAGGTGCTCAAGCAGGTGGTCGACGAGGTTCCCGACGCGCGGATCGACGGCCCCAAACACGTGCGGCGCCCGACGTACCGCACCGCCGAGCTCGAAAGGAGCGCCGCACGACCGCGGAGACCCACGAGGATTGTCCTCGCGCACCTGAAATCCACGCGCCAAGACGTGCTCGTCGACGGTGGAGGGCGTCCGCGTCGGCACGGAAGGGGCGCGCCGGGTCCGCCGAAAAGGCACCCGCCTCGAACATGCGAAGGCTCGCCACCGCGAGGCCCTCGGACCGTGCGTAGGCGTTCGCATCGCGATCCATGAAGCGCCACGCGTCGCCCGCACCCGCGTCGAGGAGCACGCTGGTGACCACAAGGTCGACATGGACTCGGGCACGCTCGGTTGGCTCCAACTCCGCGAGGTGCTGGTCGAGCTCTGCCACGCGATCGATGCCGCCCGCGCGAAAGTGGTTCCAGCGGCTGTGGTATGGAACACGCAGGTCCGGATAGCTCTCGCGTGTGACGGCCACGACCTCCTCGGCCACCGCATCGAGGGCCGATTCGTTCACGCGGAAGTGCCGAAGTTCACCACGGAGCCCGGCGGCGTAGATGTTCTCCGAGCGCTCCCGCACCGCTTCGAGCGAACGGAGGAAGCGGACCGCCGCCTTGTCTTCAAGATCGGTCACGATGCACCTAGGCCCTTGGTGGGCGGTAGGATCGCCCCTTGATGGACTCGAGTTCCGTCGGGTCCTGCACTTCGCCATCGCTGTAGTAGCCGGCGGCCTTCTTCGCGGCGATCTCAACCTGCGCGTCGGCTGGAACAAGTTCGTCGGGAATGCGCACGCGCTCAACGATATCGATGCCCGAGCCCGTGATGGCGTCGTACTTGAGGTTGCTCATGGAGATGAACCGGTCGATCTTCGAAATGCCGAACCAGTGAAGAATGTCGGGCATGAGCTCCTGAAAGCGCATGTCCTGCACGCCGGCGACACACTCGGTGCGTGCGAAGTATGCATCGGCGCGGTCGCCACCCTGGGCACGCTTTCGGGCGTTGTAGACGAGGTACTTGGTCACTTCACCGAGGGCGCGGCCTTCCTTGCGGGAATACACGATGAGCCCGACACCGCCCGCCTGCGCGCCGCGAATGCACTCCTCAATGCCATGCGTGAGGTACGGCCGGCATGTGCAAATGTCCGACCCGAACACGTCGGAGCCGTTGCATTCGTCATGCACGCGACACGTGAGTTTCGTGTTCCGGTCGCCGAGCTTCGAAGGATCGCCAAAGATGTACGCGGTCTGCCCGCCGATGGGCGGGAGGAACACGTCGAGATCGCCCCGCGTCACGAGCTCGGGGAACATGCCGCCCGTTTGCTCAAAGAGCAGTCGACGAAGCGTCGCCTCGTCGCAATCAAAACGTTTGGCGACCCCGGGGATCCACCACACGGGCTCCACCGCCGCCTTGGTCACGAGGCAATCGCCGTTGGCACGGAGGATCTCGCCGTCGGGCTCAATGCGCCCCGCTTTCACAGCGACCTCCACCTCGGGCAACTTGATGTGCGCCTTGGTGATGGCGATGGTCGGTCGAATGTCGATGCCCTGATCGAGGTACTCTTTGAATGCGTGACTGACGAGCGCGCCCCACGGATCCATCGAAACGATTCGCGCGGGATCTGCCCAAGACGCATGCGGGCCGATGTCATCCGTCGGCGCGGTGTTCGTGAGGTCTGCCATGCGCGTCGGATCGAGGGCGCCCGCCGCCACGGCGAGCGCGCGGTAGATCGAGTACGCGCCCGAGTGCGTTCCAATGACGTTCCGTTTCGACGGATCCGTCAACGTCGCGATGATGGGTCCGCGCTCCTTGGTCGTCTTGGCCCCCCACACGACCGGGATGGGTTTGGGTCCGTGGCCCCCTGGATGCGTCGTGAGCTTGATCGACGTGCTGAGCTTCTTTTCTCGGGTGGTCATGGGCCGGGGGAGTCTCCCATGACGTGGGCGAGGCGCGCCCAAGGCCGATGGGCACGGCCCAGAGTTTCCTCACACCCGCTCGCCCTGCATCTCCACCGGATCTGCGGTATGGCAAGCACCTCGAACGGAGCGTCCCATGACGACCACGATCCCCGCATTCAACGCCACCAACTACGCCCTCACTCCCTTCGCCGACGCCATCAACTACATCGGCGGCGAGTGGCAGGCCCCCTCGTCGAGCAAATCGCTTCCGGTGATCAACCCGCGGCACGGCAAGGCCATCGCCAACGTGAAGCTCTCGACCGTCGGCGATGTGGATCGCGCCGTCGCCGTGGCCCGCGAAGCGCAGAAGGCATGGGGCGCCAAGCCCATCCGCGAGCGCGCGCAGGTGTTCTATCGCCTCAAGGCGCTCATGGAGGCGAACCTCGCGGAGCTTTCGTGGCTCGTGTCGCACGAGAACGGCAAGACCTACGAGGAGGCGGTCGCTGAAGTCGAGAAGGGCATCGAGTGCATCGAGTACGGATGCGCACTGCCGAACGTGTCCGCCGGTGAACAGCTCGACGTGAGTCGCGGCGTAAACTGCCGCGTGGTCTACGAGCCGGTGGGCGTCGTGGCCGGCATCACGCCGTTCAACTTCCCCCTCATGGTGCCCCTCTGGATGATCCCGCAGGCGATCGTCGGCGGGAACGCGTTCATCCTGAAGCCGTCGGAGCAGGTACCGCTCGCACCCATGCGCCTCGCGGAACTCTTCAAGGAAGCGGGCCTGCCCACGGGCATCTTCAACATCGTCCAGGGCGACAAGGAAATCGTCGAAGCGCTCTGCGACCATGAAGGCATCCAAGCCATCGCGTTCGTCGGCTCCACGAAGGTGGCGAAGATTGTCTACGGTCGCGGCGCGGCAACCGGCAAGCGAATGCTCTGCCTCGGCGGCGCAAAGAACCACCTCATCGTGGTGCCCGACGCCGACCCGGAACTTACCGCAGAAAACGTGGTGGCTTCGTTCACCGGCTGCGCGGGTCAGCGCTGCATGGCCGCGTCGGTGCTCCTCGCCGTCGGCGACGTCGACCCGATCCTGAACGCCATCACGAAGCGCGCCTCGAGCATCGAGATGGGCAAGGACCTTGGCGCCATCATCAACGAAGCGAGCCAGAAGCGCATCACTGGCTACATCGACGATGCGGAGAAGGCGGGCGGAAAGATCCTCGTCGACGGCCGGAAGAAGCAGGGCGACGCGGGCGGCTACTGGGTCGGACCGACGATCATCGACGGCGCAAAGGCCGACTGGCCGGCCGCACGTGAGGAAATCTTTGGACCGGTCATCACCGTGCTCCGCGTCAAGACCCTCGACGAGGCGCTCGATATCGAGAACAGCAATCCGTACGGAAACGCGGCGGCCATCTACACAACGAGCGGCGACGTGGCGCGCAAGTTCACGGAGCGCGCCGAGGCCGGCATGATCGGCATCAACGTCGGCGTGCCCGTTCCGCGCGAACCATTTGGATTCGGCGGCTGGAACCACAGCAAGTTCGGCCACGGCAACATCACCGGTTGGGACGGCTACCGCTTCTGGACCCGCGATCGAAAGATCACCATGAAGTGGGCGAAGCAGAGCGACGCCACCTGGATGTCCTAGGGCTCGGTTCCCCTAGAACCGCCCGGAAAGGGAGATTCCCGTCGGGCCGATGCCCACCTGCGTGCTCGGCGGCGACTCCTCACCGGAATCGCCCTCGAGGAAGTAGAGAATCACGGAGGTCACCGCGAGCGCACCGCCCACGGCGAGCATCACTCCGCCTGCGGTCTGCATTCCGGGCCCGGACGACGCGTCCACCTGCGCGTCGGTGCAACCGACCGCGCCGCACTTCTTCTCAAGGTCGCTGTACTCGGACCCGGCGAGGATGAGAAGCACCGCGCCCGTCCCGAGCGCCGCGACCGCCGTGCCCCCCACGATCCACGTCCAAAGGCGCGAGGATGATTCGTCGTGCGACTCGGTCGGCTGCGTCTCCGACGTTGCGGTCGCAGGTTGCGTTTGGGTTTCCCCCGGCTGCGTCTTGTTGACCTCTGGCCCCACGTTGACCACGCGGCCCTGCTGGCCGACGAGTTCGAGTCGCTCGGCGAGACGGTCCCGCTTTTCTTCGAGCTCCGTGCGCTTCTCGGTGGTGAGGTCCGCAACATCCAGGTATCGGCCCAAATACTCCTTCGCATGCGCGAAGTCCCCGAGCTTCTCGTAACAAAGGCTGATGTTGAGGAGGAGCGCGGGACGATCGCTCAGTTGGTACGCCTCAAGGAATTCGGTCAGCGCCTGTTCGTATCGATAGGCCGTGTAGTGCTTCGTGCCGAGTTCGTAGTGCTGCTTGGCAAGCGCGTCATGTTCCGGGTCACGCGCGGATGATGCGTCCGGCGCCGCGGTCCCATCGCCAGCCTGTGCGAGTGCGAGACCGGGCGTCAGCGCCGCGAGCGCGCAGCAAAGAAGTGCGCCGTGCCCGAACCGCACGCGCAGGACCAACCGATGAGAAGCCATCCCCATGGGTGGGGATTTTGCCACATGCCGAACCGGCAGCTCAACTCTGGCGGACGGGGCGCTACTTAGGCCGCGGAATGATGGTGCGAGCAGCCCGCCTCACGACTCGCGCGGAAGTTGAGCCAATGGGCACCGAGAATGGCCAGCCCCCCGAGCGCCGAGAGGGTAATGCCCTCCGGGCTATGATCGAGGGAGGTAATGTGCGTGGACGCGAGGAGCGCGATCCCGACCATGAACGGAATCCAGGGCGTCCACCGCTGGTGCGAGAGACTCCCCGCGAGGATGGCCGTGGAGGCGACCGCCACAAGACCCACGGCCCACCAGGTCTCGAAGGCCTGCGTCACAAGGAACGGCAGTGCGAGCACCAGGACCGGAAGCGCGAGGCAATGCACGACACAGAGCGCCGAGAGGACGCCGCCCACCAAGTCGAGCCACTGCGACCGATGCAGGTGCATTGCCCTCATGTAGCGATCCAGCGTACGCACGGCAAGCCCTCGAAATCACTTCAACACTTGATGAATCGAGGCACTTCCCCGGTCGATGCAACCACTTCCCTTCGTGATCTCCGGGGGGATCGATAGACTGGTGGGGTCCGGCGCCGTCGCGTGGAGCGCCGCCAAGTCGATGATTCTTGAACAGCACTTCGATTCGAACGCGGCCCTCGAGCGCGAAATCGAGCAGAACTTCCGAAACGGTCGGGCCTTCGTCCACGGCCCCCCCACCGCCGCGGTGTTCGACGAAGTGACGCTACGGGTCGTGCTCGACACGAGCGGAGCGCACGTGGATTTCCCGGCGCGTGTCGTCATGGTGAGCGAAGCCGGCGCGCTCGTGGGAACTGGGCTCGAACTCGCGGTCGACCATGCGGCGGCGACGGCGGCGCTGCATGCCGTACTTGCGGGTCCACCACCAACGCCCACGGAGCCCCCCACGGCCGCGGAGCCTCCACCGGGTGACCTGGATGACGACCGGCCGGATACCGATCCGCACGCCACCGCATTTGAACTCGACGGAAGCGCTGACGTCATCGACGATGCGTCGCTCGATCCACCGGACGACCTACCCCTCGACGCACCGGAAGACGAGCTCTCGGCGGAAGACGAAGGCGCGTACGCCAACGACGACGACGCGGAGCTCGCCGACACGGACCAGGACGAATCGGAAAGCGCCGACGGCGCCGAACGCCCGCGCGACATGTACACACCGGATCGCCGCGTTCCCGCCAACGTGAACGAACGCGTCCGCAAGCTCACCCTGGCGGAACAGCTCAAGCTCGCCCGAACGGGGGAGCTCAACGAGCGCGTGGCCATCGAGCGCCTCTGCGGCAAGGCGGTGTGGGAACCGCTCCTCTCAAACCCTCGGATCACGCCGCCGGAGGTGGCCCGCATCGCCCGCATGGGCACGTGTCCCAGGCCCATTCTCGATCAAATCGTCGGCAACGCCTCCTGGCTTCATTCAAACCTCGTGCGGCGGGCGCTCCTCACGAACCCTCGCGTCTCCGAGGAGGGTTGCATTCGCGTCCTGCGCGCCATGCCGAAACCCGAACTCAAGATCGCGGAAAAGCAGCGGAGCTACACGTTGGTTGCGCGCAATGCAGCGAAGAAACTCCTCCGCGGCGGCCCATAGCGTCTAGGCGCGCGCGGCGCGGAGGGCGGCACCGAGACGTCGCACGCGATTCACGTCCGGGAGTCGGTGCGCGAACTTCGCGACGAACTTCGACTCGCGCAAGACACGATGGGGGTCGAGGAGCCAGCTTTGAATCGACGGCACGCCGAGACCGTGGAGCACGGCCCCGATGGGTTCCTCCATGCGCTTCTGCGCGGCGATGAGCGCAACCAACGCCTTCGCGCCCTCCGTGATGAGGGGGCCCGCGCCGTACCGCGGCTGCCCCGTGCCGAAGAAGTAGATGTTCTTGTGACGAAGTGGCAGGAGCCCGCCCACGAGATCAGGCATTCCATCCGCCCCCCAACGCACCACATCGGGCGCAACAAACGGGAAGCTCACGTGGTAGCCCGTCGCGCAGACGATCAGGTCGAAGTCTGCGCGACTCCCGTCCACGAATTCCGCCGTGTGGCCGTCGTACCGCGCCACATCCGGATGCGCCGTGATCCGACCGTGCCGAAGGTAGTAGAGCAGCTCCGAGTTGATCGTCGGATGCCGTTCAAAAATACGGTGATCGGGGTGCGGGAGGCCGTAGTTCGCGTACGGCCCCACGGCGACGCGCAGGAGCGCACGAATCATTGCGCGCTGAGCCGGAATGGGCATCCACGGTTTCATGAGCTCCACAAACGGGATGCCGAAGAGCGTCTTCGGCATGAACCAGTAGCCGCGACGCATGGAAATGTGCGCCGACGACGCGAACCGAGCGGCCTCGACGGCGATGTCGCACGCGGAGTTGCCTCCGCCGATCACGAGTACGCGTTTTCCCTCGAGCGAACGCGGTGACTTGTAGTCCTTCGAATGGATCATCACCCCGTCGAAGGTCCCGGGATACGTCGGCATGCGCTTGTCCCAGTGATGTCCGTTCGCCACGACCGCTCCGCCGTACGTGCGCACTTCACCGTCCTCGAAGGTGAGCACCCAGGTCCCCTCGGGGGTCGGCGCCAGCGAACGCACGCGTCGACCGAAGGTGATGTGGGGGTAGAGATCATGATGACGCGCGTAGCCCTCGAGGTACTCGAGCATCTGCGCCTGACTCGGGAAGTCCGGCCAGTGCGTCGGCATGGGCCAATCGGTCAGTTCGGTGGTCTTCCTCGAGGAGATGATGTGGACGTTCTCGTAGACGCCATGCCGCCAGTTCCCGCCAACGCCCTGCTCGCCTTCGAACACATCGAACGGAATATCCGCTCGTTTGAACGCGGCCGCGACACCAAGGCCCGAGATGCCGGCGCCCACGATGACGTGTTTGGACAGGTACTCCACGGTGGTTCCCACGCTCGAAGCCGATCGCGCTAGGCGTCGAGCCCCGTCGGACACACAACGCCGGTGCCGCCGAGCCCGCAGTACCCGTTCGGGTTCTTGGCCAAGTACTGCTGGTGGTAGTCCTCGGCGTAGAAGAACGGTCCCTCACCGACGATCTCCGTCGTGATGGGTCCGTGCCCCGCATCGAGCAGCCGCTGCCCGTACTCCCGCTGCGATGCCATCGCAGCCTCGCGCTGCCCCTCGTCGTAGGTGTAGATGGCGGATCGGTACTGGGTGCCGACGTCGTTGCCCTGGCGCATGCCCTGGGTCGGATCGTGATTCTCCCAGAAGAGCTTGAGGAGCGCGGCGTAGGAGATCTTCGCCGGGTCGTACACGACGCGCACGACTTCGGCGTGACCCGTGCGACCCGAGCAAACCTCTTCGTATGTCGGGTTCTCGGTGAACCCCCCGACGTACCCAACCTGCGTGCTCACCACGCCGGGCGCTTTCCAGAACAGGCGCTCCGCGCCCCAAAAACAACCAAGCGCGAACATCGCGAGCTTCGTCCCCTCGGGAAACGGTTCAATGGTCGGCGTGCCGAGCACCACGTGACTGGGCGTTACGTGGAGCGGCTCACGCCGTCCGGGAAGCGCATCGGCGCGGGCGGGCATTCGGAGTTTGTCGGCGAGGGGCATCGAATGGGATGCGTAGCGCCGCGCCCCCGGGGGTGGCAAGCCCGGTTGCCAGTTTGCTCGGCCCGCCGGCCAACCGGGTGGCCACTCATGTGTGATCCACCTCATATTCGCCACGGAAAGCCCACAGTTACCCGTGGCACCAGGTTTGCACACCTCCACCGCGCTGCGTCGATTTCGCAGCAGGAAGAGGACTTGGATGGCTTTCCCCCGATGCTCTTGGCTCCCGTTCGCGATGGCGCTTCTGTCGACGATGCAGGTCGCTTCCATCGCGCTCGCCCAGGGGGACGACCCGTCGCAAAGCCCGGATCCGAACGACGATCCCGCGTCCGGCCAGGACCCGAACGATGAGCCGCAGATCACGCCGCGCGCCAATAGCCTCGTCGAGGCGGAGACGACGTATCGCGGCGCGCTCATCCTTCGCGGTGGCGACTCGCTCGACAACCCGGAGACGGACATCACGATGGGCGCGGTGAGCGTGGGTCGCGAGGGCGATCCAGCCACGACGCGCGTCGTCGGCAAGTTCATCGGGAACACGCTCAATGCGGAGGCACGCGACGAGGACAACAACACTGTCCTCTTCAACGCCGAGTTCTATTGGTTCGAATCGTCGGTGCCGCGGGGCTCGGACTTCTTCGTGGCGGTCATCAAGGCCGTCAATAGCCCGAACCGCGCCGACAAGTGGGTGCTTGAACACAGCGCGAA
Source organism: Polyangiales bacterium (assembly GCA_041389625.1). GTDB lineage: Bacteria > Myxococcota_A > Polyangia > Polyangiales > JAWKRM01 > JAWKRM01. The sequence continues at coordinate 33,582 of JAWKRM010000004.1, read as the reverse complement.
CGGGACGTGGGACTTCATTCGTCCTGATCACGGTCCAGTGCTCCAGATGCGCGCTGAGACCGACCCGCAGCTCAACTACGGCGGCTTCCGCTTCGACTGGTCCATTCCGAAGGATGACTACGGCATCGACCAAGTCGGCGGCGTCACCATGACGGCGGCCTACGGGGCAGGCCTCAAGGGCGAAGGCTCGGCCCAGTACGCCTACTCCAAGGACTTCGGCGAAACGCAGTACTGCAATCAATACATGGGCGGGGAGCAAAGCTACGGCTGCGCCGTCGGCACCGGCACCCAGGTCAATGGCGCCCTCGACCTCACGTACAGCGTGAACACGAAGTACGAGATCAAGCTCTACACGTGGGACGTGTACTCGGACCTCACGCCCACCACGATGCTGTGGACGATGTTCCTCCGCACGTCGGCGCAGCAGATGAACAAGGCGTACCACGAGTTCTTCGTGGCCATGCAGACGCCCGAAGGCGAAGAGTTCCACATCAACAAGCTCGAACTCCTCGGCTCCTACAAGAAGCCCGCATGGGGTCCGTGGCCGGACGACCGCCGGATGCTCAGCATCGCCATCAACGACATCAACTTCCGCCGCCCGAAGGACGCACTCCAGCGCGCGCGAACCCTGGCGGATGATCCGTCCGCCGACGTCGACGGCAGCGTCGACACGTCCGATTTCGATGATTCCTTCGGCTACACCGACGACAGCATCGACGGTGACGGCGCCAAGGCTCCCGCGGCGGGCTGCGGCGGCTCCTCCGTGGCACCCACCCGTGGCACGTCCCGGGGCGTCGGGCTCTTTGCCCTCGTGCTCGCAGGCGCGTTCCTCGGGCGTCGCCGGTGGAGCAAGCGCTGTCCATGAACCACACGCGCGCGTTCGCCGGGCGAACCTCGGGCTTGCTCGCCCTGTGCCTCGTCGCTGCCGCGTGCGGCCGCGGCGGCGACACGGCGGACTACGGCTCGGACTTCAGCCTCGACGGCGGCAACGGCAGCTTCGTGGATTGTCCTCGGGGCCAGCACGGCTGCGACGGCGAATGCGTTGACGACACGGCGAACTTTCCCGAGAACGGTTGCCGTTTGGGGTGCGGCGCACCCTGCGCGGGCGAAGGCGCAACCTGCAACAGCGACGGGTATTGCGAGCAGGGCTGCGCGGCGGGCTACGAGAACCAGGGCGGCGCATGCGTATGCCCATCCGGGCCCACCTGCGAGAGCGCAGGCGTTGCCTGCGGTCCCATCGACGACGGGTGCGGCGGCACCCTCGATTGTGGCGGCTGCGACGGCGACGCGGCCTGCGTGGGCGGTCAGTGCACGGGCGCGTGCAACGCGGACCTCGCCGAACCCAACGACAAGCAAGAATCTGCGTACGCGCTCGGCGAGTTCACGGATTCGCCCAAGTCGAGCGCCACGTGGACCGACTTCGCCATCGACAGCGACATCGATAGCGATTGGTTCGTGGCCACGGTCAAAGACAAATTCGGTATCACGACCTTCGGCAACCCGGACGTGAAGGTGACCCTGAACGACATTCCCGCGGGCGACGTCTATGATCTTGCCGTTTGGTACGTCTGCGACGGCGGCGGCGGTGGCGGCAGCTGCGACGAGGGCAGCGAAGACGAAGGCGACGGACACGCTTGCCTTGCCAACACGGTGGGCGGCGAAGCGATCGTGAAGATTTCCACGAGCTGCGATGGAACCAACGAGTCGGGTACCGCGATCATTCGCGTGCGCGCCTCCACGTGGACCGCATCGTGCAATCCCTACACGCTCACGGTGTCGGTCGACTAATGGAGATCACCCGCGAATTTCCGGAGGGTGAATCCGTGCGGCGGGCACGGGAAGAATCCGGGTTTGTCGGCTGGCCCGAGGGGCTTGGCTGTGCAATGCCTGGCCAGTTCGGAAACGTTTGGCGGGGGCGTGGCCAAGGGAACCTACCCGCATCGCGATGGCGAATCGGTCGAACCGAGTAGTAGAAGCAAGGAGAACGTGAAGTGAACAAGGCTCTCATCAGCGCAATCGGACTGACGATCGCCATCGGCCTCGTCGGCTGCGGCGGCGACAGCGAATCCAAGTGTACCGCGGCTCAAATCGCGGCCGGCAACCCGAAGTGCTTCGGTTCGACGGGCAACGACAACAACGTGAGCCCCGGCACCGGCGGCACCGTGATCCCGCCCGGTGGCGGCGGCGATAACAATGGGCCCATCGTGCTCCCGCCCCCGGGCGACGCGGGCACGGGCGGCAACACCCTCCCGGATGGTGGTCGCGCCAACAACACGAATGGCAACACCAACGGCAACACGAACGGTGGCGGCAACGCTGGCGCGTGCGCGGACCCGGATCCGAAGTGGGGCGACGACCCGGGCGATGTCGAGACGCCCTGCGACGTGACCGTCGCAGCCTGTCTCACGGCGTGCGGCAAGGATTCCTCGTGCGCGAACGACTGTCTCGCGGCGGCGGATGAAACCTGCGTCGATTGCGTGTCGCAGAACTACATCGTGTGCCCGGACTGGAACGGCTGCGAGGTCGAAAGCGGCGCGAACCAGTGCTGCTACGAGCAGAAGTGCGCATCCGCGTCCGACCCGAGCACCTGCTACGACTCGATGTGCGCGAACGAGCAGTCGGCCTACGCCGCTTGCTGGATGAAGCCGGCCGTCTCGGATCTCTGCGACGACTTCGGCTCCACGTTCTTCCAGGTCTGCTTCGCGGCGGGCCGTGGCGGCGGCGGCGGCGGTGGCGGCGGTGGCAACACCGGCGGCGCCTGTGGCGACAAGCAGCCCAAGTGGGGCGATACGGCCGGCGACACGGCGAACCCCTGCGACGCGGCGGCGACGGCATGCCTCAAGGCGTGCAAGACGGACCTCGGCTGCGTGTCCGACTGCCTCAACACGGCCTCCGACGACTGCGCGGCGTGCGTGTCGAACAACTACGTCGTGTGCCCGGACTGGAGCGGCTGCGAAGCCGAGAGCGGTGGCTCGCGCTGCTGCTATGAGCAGAAGTGCGCAACCGCGTCCGACCCGGACACCTGCTACCAGACCATGTGCGCATCGGAAGATTCGGCGTATTCGTCCTGCTGGATGAAGCCGGCCGTCTCGGCGGTTTGCGATGACGTGAGCTCGTCGTTCTTCAACAGCTGCTACGCCACCGGTTCGGGTGGTGGTGGCGGCGGCGGCACCGGCGGGCGCGCCTGCGCGACCCCGCCGGCTTCGTTGCCGGACGGCTACGAGTTCTGCACGACCTCGACGAAGACCTGCCTGGCGTCCTGCCCCGCGGGCGACTTCACCTGCGTCAACAACTGCATCGCGTCGGACACGGCTGCGCCGATCCCGACGACGAGCGGTGGCTCGGTCGACTGCATGTACTGCCTGGCCTACCAGGAGCAGTACTGCTCGGCGAACAAGGGCTGCGGCACGCAGTACGGCGCCTACCGCTGCTGCGTCACGGACCACAACTGCACCACGCAGTCGTGCGTCCAGCAGAGCTGCAAGGCCGAATCGGACGCCTTCTCGGCGTGCGTGACGGCGAACACCCAGTGCACGGGCAACTACTCGAAGGGCGACTACGCGGTCTGCTATCCGTAGTCACCTGAGCGCGGAGCCGCCTTCGGGCGCGCCGAAGCGCAAACCATAAAGCTCGGGGGACGTGGCCCATGCCGCGTCCCCCGAATGCTTTTAACCCGCCGTGCCACCCTCGACTGCCGTGCCCGGCTCACCCCGAAGGCGGCCTACTCGACGCCGAGCCGTTCACGCTCACGCTCGAGGGCTTCGCTCGCTTCCATCCACTCCGCGAGCAACGCCTCGAGCGCCTCGTGTCCGTTCTGGTACTCGGCGATGAGTCGGAAGCGGACGTCCGCATCCGCCTGCGCTTCGGGGCCGTCAATGGCTTCCCCGCGGCGCTTCTGCGCATCCTGGGCTTCGGTGATCTTCCCATCGAGTTCGCCCACCCGACGCTCGAGGTCCACGACGACGCGCACACGCTTGCGCTCCTCCGCTTCGCGGCGCTTGCGTTCCTTTTCCTCTTCACGCGTGCCCTTCGCCGGGCGTCGCTCCGCCGCGGCGAGTGCCGGTGCCTCGGGCGGACGCCCGCCCATCGGACCATCCGTCGGTGTCCCCTCCCCTTCCCTCCGCCGACGCTCGAACTCGAGGTACTCGTCGAGGGTACCTGGGTACGTCGAGAGCGTTCCGCCCTCCATGTCCCAGATTCGGGTCGCAAGGCGCCGAACGAAGCTCCGATTGTGGCTCACGAAGAGGAGCGTCCCGTCGTAGGAGACGAGGGCCTCCGCCAACGACTCGCTCGACTCGAGATCAAGGTGGTTCGTCGGTTCGTCCATGAGCATGACGTTGCCGGGCGCGGCGAGCATCTTCGCGAGCGCAACGCGGGCGCGTTCGCCGCCGGAAAGCACGCTGGTCTTCTTCTCCACGTCGTCGTCGCTAAACAGGAAGGATCCGAGCAACGTTCGGATCTGCGTCATCGTGAGGTCGCGATTCTCGCTCGCCACCTCGTCGTAGATGGAGAGCTTCGGGTGAAGCTTCTCCGCATGGTGCTGGGCGTAGTAGGCGAACGTCGTGTTGTGGCCGCGCTCCACGGCGCCCGCACTGGACTCGAGTTCACCCGCGAGGATCCGCAGGAGCGTGGTCTTGCCCGCCCCGTTCGCACCGATGATCGCGATCTTCTCTCCCCGCTGAACACGAAGATCGAGTCCCTCGAACACCGTCCGTTCGCCATAGCGTCGGGCAAGCCCCTCCGCCCGAAGCACCTCGTTGCCCGCGCGCTCGCAGGCTGGAAACCGAAACCGCATGACCCGCCGGGTCTCGTATTCGTGCACCTCTTCCATGCGCTCGAGGGCTTTGATGCGGCTTTGCACCGCACTCGCCTTCGACGCCTTGGCGCGGAATCGGTCGATAAACTCCTCCGCCTTCTCCCGTTCGCGTGCAAGGTTTCTACTCTTGTTGCGGAGGATCACCTCCTCCTCCGCGCGTTGCTTTCGGTACTGCTCGTAGTCGCCTTGGTACGAGCGAACGCCCTCGGGCTCGAACGTCACGACGCGGGCGATTTGCTCGTTTAGGAACTCGCGATCGTGGCAGATGAGAATGAACGCACCTTTGTACCGCTTGAGGAACGCGCCAAACCACGCCACCGACGGCATGTCGAGATGGTTTGTGGGCTCGTCGAGCAGCAACAAATCCGGTCGCTGAAAGAGGAGCGCAGCGAGCACGGCGCGCATTTTCCACCCGCCGCTGAACTCGGCGATGCTGCGTTCGAGATCGCTGGTCTGAAATCCAAGGCCTGAAAGAATTCGCGTCGCCTCGTGTTCCGTGAAGAACAGATCGAAATGCGTTTGCTGATCATGGAGCTCCGCAAGACGTGCGGCGCACTCGAGGGCGTCGTCCTCCCGTCTGGGATCGGCGGAAACTTCCGCGAGCTCGGCCTCCGTGGCCTTGATGTCGTCGTCGAGGGCGGCCTTGCCGGGCACGCTCGCGAGGACAAACTCCTTGAGGCCCGCGGTGGATGTGATCGCGATGTCCTGCGGTAGGTAGCCCACGCGGAGGCCCACCCGACGGCGCACGCGCCCGCCGTCCGGTTGCTGCTGGCCCGCGATGAGCCGAAGGAGCGAAGTCTTCCCGGACCCATTCGGCCCGACCAAACCAATGCGCTCCCCCGCACCGATCCGGAGGTCGAGGTTTGCGACAATCGTCTTCGTCCCCAGGGTCAGGGAGAGGTCTTCGAGCACCACGAGGCTCATGGGCCACCATCCATAACGCCTCGCGCCCGATCGCAAAAGCGCCAAATCCCTCCAGATCCGACGTAATTCAGTGCCCTTGCGCCGCGAGCGTGGACGAATAAGATGGCGGGCCCTATCGATACCCCCCTGTTTTCCTGGAGACCCAGTGGCGAAGAAACGACGCGGTCGGCACTTTCACGACGACTTCGGTGCAGACGAAGACAATCAGCGCGACGATCACGTCAAGCTGGACGGAGTCATCACCCAGGTCTTCGCAGGCGGGCAGTTCGAAGTGGAGACGGACGCGGGCGCCAAGGTGCGCGCCCAGCTCTGTGGCCGTATGCGCAAGTTCAGGATCCGCGTGATCCTTGGCGATCGCGTGACCGTCGCACTCTCCCCGTACGACCTGACGCACGGGATGATCGTCTTCCGCGCGAAGTAGCCCCTTCGGGGTCCACGCCCACGGCGCCACGGTGGTTCCCCCAAGGGACGTGCCGGGCGCCGGAGTGCGTACTTCTGTCCCGTTTGAGCCCCCGACCGGCTACGAAACTATTCTGAAAATTCACGCGGCCGGCTCGGTACAAGGATTGCACATCCATTCCCCCATCGAACGCTGGGCAAGGAAAGGGAGAGCGCGTCGGCGGGGCCACGCTTCGGTCGAGCAGGTCGCACTGGTCGCCACGGTGGCGGTGATCGGCGTGGGCGGCATCCGCCTGCTCGGCACGGCACAGGAAGACGCCATCGGAACGAACAGCGGAGATGGCACCGCGCCGTCCGTGGCCGTGCAGGCGGCGGGCTCCGCCCCCGCGCAATCGCCGGGCCAGGTTGGGCATCCCGGATTGTCCGTCGAACCCGCTCGCACCGCCCCCACCGACGCAAGGAGCGGCGAAGCCTCGGGCAGGGGGTGGTACTCCGAACTGCTCGAACGCCTTGGCGTGATTCCGAATGGGCGAAACGTGCAGGTCGTCGCCATGTCGGGAACCACACCGGACGGGCAGAACCATACGCCCGCCCCCTCGGAGCCGAAGGGAACGATCGGCGATCTTCCGCCGCTTCGTGCCGGGGAGTCCCGCGCGCTCAGCGTCAACACGGCCAGCGGCGCCAAGGATGACAAGTACCGTCGGGCGGACAATCGAACCGCCCTGGGCGAGTTGATTCGGACATCCGGCGCATCGTTCGTCGGGCTCCAGGAAAACTACCGCGGGGCGACCAAACGCACCGGAACGGACGACACCGCCCTTTCGATTCTCACCGCGGCGTACGGGAGCTTTGGCGTGTTCGCGGGCCACGACGGTCGGCGCTACACGCGGAACGGCTATTCGCACCTCTCCCCGGAAGAGTTTCAATGTGCCCCCCCGTGCCAGATCTCAAACCAATGGAACGACGAACTCGTCGTCTACCGCACCGAGGACGGATGGTTGGTCGAGGGCACGTCGGAGTTCCTCAAGACCTACAAAGGCGATTCCAACGTGGCCTACGGAAACGCGATGTACCTGGGCCCCGAATACGAAATCGTCGGCGCGTACAACGAAGTCCTTCCGAATTCCGAAGAGATTTTCGCCGGAGGGGAAAACTCGGCCACGGAGCTTCGACGGCGCTACGAGAACGGTGAACTGACCGCCGATGCGTGGAGCGCAGCCATGGCCCAGCGTCGCGCGGACGACGACAAATTCTTCCGCGACGAGGAGCACGCGGAGTACGAGCGCGAACTCAAGCGATTCAACGATTGTGACGGTTCGTTCTTTGGGCTCCGCCCCGGATTCACTTGCGGTGACCGGCCGAAGGCGCCATCGCGCAAAGCGGAATCACGCTCGGCCCTGGTGACCGTCGCGCGCGGTCCCGAGGGAGGCGAAACCGCCTTCATCAATGTCCACCTGAGCACGGAGGACGATATCGGTTCGGCCCGTGCCCAGCTCCAGCACCTCGCGGCGCTCGTCGACTACCAACGCGGCCAAGGCCGCGACGTGGTGCTCACGGGCGACTTCAACAAGCGCGGACCCGAAGTCGAAAAGACACTCGGTAACCATGGCCTGGTGCTCGCCCAAAGCTCGGACATCGGCGACAAGCATGCGGATGGTCAGAGCTCCGACATCGATCAGGTTTGGGTGACACGGGGGTCGGAGATCGTCGACAGTCACGCCGTGTCTTCCGAAGGCCGCTCTGACCACGACGGCATCGCCGAGGTGAGACTCCGATGATCGCGAACACTCGGGGCTCGGCCAAGGTCGAGTACCAGATCATCGCCTGGGTGGTCGGCCTGGCAATCTCGCTCTCTTTCTTGGGGCTCGGCCGTTCCATGGGGAACGACATCGACGGCGATGCGCATGGCGCCACCGTGACGGGTCCCCGCGCCCCGACAGCGGACGGAAGCGACGCCAAACGGCACACCAACACAGCCAAAGTCGGTCCCGACGACGCCACTGCCCTCGGAACACAGGCGGCGGGAGCAGGCGAAGCGGCCGCGCGCGCGGGCGACGCGAAGGCCTCCTCGCTGGCCCCGAAGCTGGTGCGCATCCTGCTACTGCCCGTGCGGACCGCGCTCCGAACCGCGCAAGCACAACTCCGCGCGACTGGCGGAACGCCGAACCTGCGTCAGGCCATCTGGAATGCGATCAAGGCACCGTTCGCGACGGCGCACGGGGGTGCCATCGCGGCCGCGACCTTCGTGAACGACGTGCTCGAGGGCGTCCGCACAACGTGGTCAGGGACCACCCGTTCGGAGCCGACTCGGGGCGGTCTCTAGGCGTCGTATCCGAGGTTCGGACTCAACCAGCGCTCCGCCTCGGCGAGGGTCATGCCCTTGCGCTTGGCGTAGTCCTCGACTTGGTCGCGATCGATGCGACCCACCATGAAGTAACGCGACGCGGGGTGGGCCAGATAGATGCCGCTCACACTCGCGGCCGGGAGCATGGCGAGGCTCTCCGTGAGCGTGATCCCCTCCTTCGCGGCGCCAAGCAACTCGAATAGCTTGGTCTTCTCCGTGTGATCGGGGCATGCGGGGTAGCCAAAGGCCGGGCGAATGCCGCGGTACTTCTCGTCGATGAGCTCCTCGTTCGTGAGCTTTTCATCTTTGCCGTAGCCCCATTCGCGACGCGCGCGCGCATGGAGGTACTCCGCGAAGGCCTCCGCGAGACGGTCGGCCAGCGCCTTCGACATGATGGCGTGGTAGTCGTCGTGTTCCTTCTCGAAGCGCGCCACGAGGTCGTCCGTGCCAATGCCCGCCGTCACGGCGAACGCACCGATGTGATCGGAAAGGCCCGTCGCCACCGGGGCGACGAAGTCGGCGAGTGAAAGATAAGGCTCGTCGCCCGCCTTCACCTGCTGCTGCCGCAACATGGAGAAACGCGTTTGCTCTTTTTTTCGGGATGCGTCGGTCCAGACGAGGATGTCGTCGCCGTCTCGATTCGCTGGCCAGAAGCCATAGACGCCGCGAAGCGTGAGCGCCTTTTCCTTCACGATGCGGTCGAGGAGCGCACGACCGTGGTCATAGAGCTCGCGGGCCGCAGCGCCGTAGGTCGCGTGCTCAAGGATCTTCGGGAACTTGCCGCGCAGTTCCCACGCCGTGAAGAAGAACGTCCAGTCGATGTAGGGGACGAGATCTTCGAGGCGTACGTCGTCCACGACGCGCCGACCGGTGAAGCTCGGAGTGGCCACATCCTCCTCTCGCCACGTGATCGGCATGGCGTTCTCACGCGCCGTTTCGATGGCAAGCATGGGCTTCTGCTTCGCCTTGAACAGGCGAGTGAGTTTTTCCTGTTCGGCGCGGTTTTCCACGTCGAACTTGGCCTTCTGTACCGGGTCGAGAAGCGTTGAGACGGCGTTCACCGCACGCGAAGCGTCGAGGACATGCACCGTGCTCTGGTGGTACGCGGGCGCAATCTTCACCGCCGTGTGCTGGCGACTCGTGGTTGCGCCGCCGATGAGGAGCGGCAGTTCCATGCCGCGGCGCTCCATCTCCTTGGCCACATGCACCATTTCGTCGAGCGACGGTGTGATGAGGCCGCTCAGCCCGACGACATCCACCTTTTCTTCCACGGCCGTGTTCAGGATTTTGTCCGCCGACACCATCACGCCGAGGTCGACGATGTCGTAGTTGTTGCAGCGCAGAACGACGCCCACGATGTTCTTGCCGATGTCGTGCACGTCGCCCTTCACCGTGGCGAGGAGCACCTTCCCGTTCGAGCTCTTGTCGCCCGAGCGCGCCTTTTCCTCTTCCATGAACGGCGTCAGATGGGCGACGGCCATCTTCATCACGCGGGCGCTCTTCACGACCTGCGGAAGGAACATCTTTCCGGCGCCAAACAGATCACCCACGATGCGCATGCCGTCCATGAGAGGGCCTTCGATGACGTGGAGCGGGCGCGGGTACTTCTGCCGAGCTTCTTCCGTATCGGCGACGATGAAGTCGACGATGCCGTGCACAAGCGCGTGCGACAGGCGCTTTTCCACCGGCGCCTCACGCCAGGAAAGATCCTGCGTCCGTTTCGTGCCCTCGCCCTTGTACTTGTCGGCGAGCTCCACAAGACGCTCGGTGGCGTCGGGGCGACGGTTGAAGATCACGTCCTCCACATGAACGAGGAGCTCCTCGGGGATGTCTTCGTAGACGACGAGCTGCCCGGCATTGACGATGCCCATGTCCATCCCGGCCTTGATGGCGTGGAACAGGAACGCCGAGTGGATGGCTTCGCGCACGGGATCGTTCCCGCGGAACGAGAACGACAGGTTGCTCACGCCACCGCTGATCTTTGCGCGGGGGCAGCGTTCCTTGATGAGGCGCGCCGCCTCGATGAAGTTCTTGGCAAACTCGTTGTGTTCTTCAATGCCCGTGGCGATCGCCAGGATGTTCGGGTCGAAGATGATGTCCTCGGGCGGGAAATCGACCTTCTCCGTCAGGAGCTTGTAGGCGCGTTCGCAGATGGCGACCTTCCGCTCGACGGTTTCCGCCTGCCCCTGTTCGTCGAAGGCCATGACAACCACGCCTGCGCCAAAACGCCGCGCGGTCTTCGCCTTCGCGAGGAAATCCGCCTCGCCTTCCTTGAGCGAGATGGAGTTGACGACGCTCTTGCCCTGAACACAACGGAGGCCCGCCTCGAGCACGCTCCACTTCGACGAGTCGATCATGATGGGAATGCGCGCCACGTCGGGCTCGGACGCAATGAGATTCAAGAATCGCGTCATGGCCTTCTCCGACTCGAGGAGGCCTTCGTCCATGTTCACATCGAGGATGTTGGCGCCACCGCGCACCTGCTCGCGAGCCACGTCGAGGGCCTCGGCGTACTGGCCCTCCTTGATCAGGCGAGCGAACTTCTTCGAGCCCGTCACGTTGGTGCGCTCCCCGACCATGAGGAAGTTCGAGTCGGGGCGGACGGTGAGATCTTCAAGGCCGCTGAAGCGCGTGAGTCCGTCCCCCGTGGGCCGGACCCGCGGGGGCATGCCCTTCACGGCATCCGCCACGGCGCGGATATGATCGGGGGTGGTGCCGCAGCAGCCACCGACCACGTTCACAAACCCCGCCTCGGCAAACTCCTTGAGAAGCTCCGCAGTGCGCGCGGGCGCCTCGTCGTAGCCACCGAAGGCGTTCGGAAGACCCGCGTTCGGGTAACAGGTGATGTACGACGTGGCGACGTTCGAAAGCTCTTCGATGTACGGGCGCATTTCCTCCGCACCGAGGGCGCAGTTGATGCCGATGCTGAGTGGCTTGGCATGGGACATGGACGCCCAGAATGCCGTGACCGTCTGCCCCGAAAGCGTGCGACCGCTACGATCGGTGATCGTGACCGAGATCATGATCGGCACGCGGCGCCCGACCGCTTCAAACACCTCTTCAATGGCCACGAGGGCCGCCTTGGCGTTCAGCGTGTCGAAGATCGTCTCGACGAGCAGCGCATCCACACCGCCGTCGAGGAGCGCGCGTACCTGCTCGGCGTAGGCGTCCTTCACCTCGTCGAAGGTCACGGCCCGCTTGGCGGGGTCGTTCACGTCCGGCGAGAGGCTCAATGTCTTGTTGAGCGGCCCGATGGTGCCGGCGACGTAGCGTGGGCGATCGGGTGTCTTCTTCGTCCAGCGGTCGACGGCACGACGTGCAACCTTCGCCGCCTCCAGGTTCAGCTCCCGGGCCAGGGCCTGGAGCTCGTAGTCCGCCTGCACGATGGACGTGGCGCTGAAGGTGTTCGTCTCGACGATGTCGGCACCCGCGGCGAGGTACTCGTCGTGGATCGACTCGATCACATCGGGTCGCGTGAGGACGAGGATGTCGCTGTTGCCCTTGAGGTCGATGTGATGCTTCCCGAAGCGGTCACCGCGGTAGTCCGCCTCCTCCAGCTTGTGCCGCTGGATCATCGTCCCCATGGCGCCGTCGAGGCAGAGGATGCGCGAGCGAAGGGCCGTTTCGAGGGTGGAGGTCGGTTCCGTCACGGGGCGTTTGTAGGCCATTCGCGTCGTTTTCGCATGCGAAGTTGGGGTCCCGCCGCCCAGGGGACACCGGTCCCGGGACCCCCACGCCGCGGGTTTCCCGTATGAAATGCCGGGCAATCCGGCACCGCCCGCTGGTATGCGCCTTGCTCTCTATCCAGCACCGATGTCCCTTCCCGTGCACCGCGCAAACTGCGGACAGGTCAGCGTCGAGCTGCTGGCCGTGTCGCTCGTGGCCCTCGTTGGGGCGGGCGCCATGGGTGCGCTCGGCGACGCGTTCGTCACCGACATCACCGACTCCGCGGCCGGTGGGCCACCGGGCATGCACGCGAACGGTCGGGTCCTCACCGCGGCGCATGCCGACCACGTGTCCGAGGTCACGGTCGGGCGACAGGCTGGCACCGCGGAGCTCGTGCACGTGGCGGAGGCTTGGACACGCACGGCACGGCGCGCGGACGAAGCGCTCCTCGCCTCGGTGCCCCGTCGGCTCGTCCGGTACGGAGAACAGGCGGTTGGCCTCGACCTCGCCACGGCTCCGGCACGCTGGCGCGAGGCACGACAGGCCATGGGTTCACGCATCGAATGGGGCATGGAGGTCGAGTCGATGCGCCTCGACGCGCTCTTCGATTGGTATGGCCCCGAAGGCGTCATGGACCGGACGAAGCGACTCCTCCACCCCGCCTCCGCGCGCCAGCGCGCCGTGGACGACGGTTTCCGCTCGCTCGTCAAACGCGCGGGTGCTCCCGAAGAGCTCGCCATGGACGTGACGCCAGAGTTCGACGTTCGCGACGCTCGCTCCGGGGAAATCGAATCTCGCATTTTTGAGCTGCGCTCTGAGGGAGGACTCCCCACACAGCACGGGCTCATGAACCTCGCCAATCGCGTTCAAGCCCAGGTCGGCGGCTCGATGCAATGGCATCTGAGCTTCGTCCCCGACGGGAACGCCGCACCCGAACTGATCGCGCTCCTCCGGCACCTCGACGAACGCGACATGCTCCGGAGCTACGCAGAAAGCGCGCACTGGGTCTCGTACTCGCACCGAGGCCCCTACGTGGGCGAAGAACTCGAACGCATCGGACAGGCCATTCGCACCGGCAACGTCACCTTCACCGATGAGATCAAACCCCGCTTCGTGGGGTTTCGCACCGAAAAGTACGGAGAGCCGAACCGCGTGGGATTCGAGTTCCGCGCGCTACCCAACGATCTCCGTGACGCGGCGCGGACCCTCGACGCCGCGGCAACGGCACTTGAACACCCGCAAACGGGTTCGATTGCGCTCGGGGATCGTTCGATTCCGCTCTCGCGTCTACGCGGCGAAGATCACCTGACGCACCGCACCTACACACGCATGGCGCCGGATCACCAGGCAGTCCTCATGCGCGCGCACCACGCCGAAGCGCCGGGCCAGGAGAGTGCGAAGCTTGTGGACCGCTGGGCGGTCCCGTTGGTTCACTGGGAGTCGAGGTCGTACTTGGCGGATCGCGCGGACGACATCCGTGCGGCACGCGACGCGTACGTCGCGCGCGTGGATGCCCTGATCGGCGAGTCGCCACGCTACCAACGCGAGGCCCTCGACGACGCCGTCCATGCTTGGGCGAAGTCGCTTCGCCTCGATCAAGCGTTCTAGCGGCGGAACGCCACGCCTCATCGGCCCCTAGTAGCGGGGCACCGACGGGTCCACGTCACGCGACCACGCGTCGATGCCACCCGTGAGGTTACTGACCTCACGAAAGCCCGCCCGGAGACAGTGCTCGGCTGCGCCGGCGGAACGAATGCCGTGATGGCACACGAATACGACGGGCACGTCGCGTGAAAGCGCGTCGAGATGCGCTCGCCCGGCGGCGTCGAGGGGGCGCGCACCGGCGAAGGGCGCAACCTCCATCTCCTCGGGCTCGCGCACGTCGAAGATTTCGATGGGCTTGCCCGCATCGAGCATCTTCTTGAGGTCGCGTGGCGCCAGGGGACGCACGGTGGGCGGCGCGTTGGGGTTTTCGATCTTGAATCCGCCCCCTTCCGGCGTTTCAAGCCACGCAATGATGGCGCCGTCAGCCCGCCGTGCGGTGGCGCGATCGACGAGCAACGTGAATCGGGCGTGGTCGAGCACAAAGTCCCCGTCACTCGGCACATCGAAGGACAAATCGTTGTGAAACGACCGGTCCACCGAGAGACGTACGCACGGCTTCTCGCCCCCTTCGGCGAAGCGTTCGAGCGCGGCGATGGCTTCTTCGGTCACCAAGAGTTCGGGCGATGTCACCGCCCGCGTCTCCGCACCGAGCACGCCCGCAAGCTCGCCGTTTCGCTGGAGCTCTTTGATGATATCCGCACCGCCCACGAAGGAACCGCGCACATAGAGCTGCGGAATGGTGGGCCAGTCGCTGAAGGCCTTGATCCCCTCGCGCACTTCCGGGTCGCGGAGCACGTTCACCGTGGCGTACTCATCGAGATAGTCGTCGAGGATATCGACAACGGACGACGAAAAACCGCACTCCGGCGCCCGTCGCGTCCCCTTCATGAAGAGGACCACGTCGGCCGACGCCACAAGCTCACGAATCCGAACTTCGATACTCACGCACCGAACCGAAGCACGCGACCCAAGCACGCGCAAACCGCCGTGTTAAACGCGGCGGGCGCCGAGCCGTAACCAGCTCGACGCCCGTCCACGTGGTCGAGGCCGCTAGGCCCCTCGCCTTCTCAGAACGCCGTACCGAAGAGCTTGTACATGCCTCGAAGGATCTCGAGGTCGTTGATCTTGCTCTTGATGTCGTACGGAGCCTGCTGCGCGGCAGCCTTCTCCTCTTCCGTGGCCGCATCGCCCTTGGCAGCAACCGCGTCGGCCATGGCCTGGAGGTCGTTGCACTGTTCGATGATCTCCGCCGCAACGCGACGGTGTCCGTCGGCCTCGGTCGGGCGGTAGGCCGCGTACACGCGACCGGACGCCTTGTCCTGGAACCGGACGGTCTCGAACCCGGGTGCGGGCTGGAGAACTTCGCCGCTGCCTTCGATGGCCACCTGCGCACCCTGCACGAACGAGAGATCGTACGTGGCGCTCAGCGCGGCCGTTCCGTAGAGCATCGAATAGATGCGCGTCGTCCACGGGATGTCCAGCTTGATGTGGCCATCCACGCCCGTGTCCGGCTCCGTGCCGAGGTCGTCGAGGGTGTGGTACTGGAGCTCACCCTTGACGATCTGCGGCGCCATGTACTTCGAGTCCTCCTGGATGACGCTGCCAAACAGGTTGTCCACGTCCGTCTTGAAGACGATGTAGTACGGAAGCGCCCACGAGAGCGAGTCGGCCGAACGGTCCTGACCGAAGCCGACGCGGCTCCGGGAGTTGATGAGGGCCGTGAGGGCTGCGAGCTGCGTGTAGTACTGCCCCGACTCGGTCACCCGATTGAAGAGGAAGTAACCCGACTCGTTGTCGTACACCGAGAACGAACGACGACCGACGCCCGGCGGGACGTAGAGGTCCGCGTCCGCACGCTTCTCGTAATCCATGAGGACGTACTCGTCGCCCTCCTTCTTGTACGAACCGTAGGACGGCGTCGCGAGGACCTCCCAGAAGAGCTGGAAGCCGTTGAGCATGCCCTGCGTCGCGTAGAACTCGCGGAGCGAGCCCGACTTGAAGCCGTTGTGCTGCGAACGGTCGTCCACCCAGGTGTCGTAGCCAGTGATCCGGTCATACACCCAGTTCTGGTACATGTTCTGGATCGGCATGAAGTACCGACCAAGAACGCGCGAGTACGTGTTGAACGGCGAGTAGCTCACCTTGTCGCGCTGGAACGAGTCGAACACGTAGTACGCACGGTAGTAGTCGACCCAGTTCTGCGTGATTTCGAACTCGTCCGCGCCCACGTCCCACGTATGGCAGCGGGCCGTCGAGTCACGGTACTCGTCGTAGCAGGCGTAGTACGGCACGCGGACCGGTGCGGTGAGCACCGGCGCGCGACCCTGCTCCGACGCCGCCTTGATCTCCGTGAGATCCGCATCCCAGAGGGGCTGGAAGTCGGAACGCGGCATCCACTTACGCGCCTTCATGTTCTCGATCGTCCCGAAGTACCGCGGGTACATCTGGTAATCGATGATCTCGGCGAGCGAACCGTTCACGGGGCTCGTGAACGACGCCACCTGACGGAGCATGTCCGGGAGACCCTGGACCATGCCCTGCACCGCCTCATCCGCGAACACCTCGACAAGGTTCGTGTAACCGGAGGCGATGGCCGCCTGGTCGTACTTACCGAGACCGTGGATGTCCGAGTTGAACCGGCCGCCGTAGTCCATGATGGTCGAGTACTGGTACTCGGTCATCTTGCCGTCGACCTGCTCGCCGCAAGCCGTCTCGTTCTCCGCGGTGATCACGGAGCAGTTCGCCGCGAGGGCGTCCGCCGCCGTGAGGCCCTGCTTCTCGAGGATGAAGTTGGTGCGCTCGCGGAGCGGCCAGTACTCGTCGAAGTAGTTGAGCGGGTCGGCGCTGCCACCGAAGTTGTGGCGAAGGCCGAGGGTGTGACCAACCTCGTGGAGGGCCACGCCGAGGTAAATCTGCTCACGCAGATGCTGGTAAACCTGGTCGTAGGTCCAGCCCTCGGCCTCCATCTTCTTCTTCATCTCCTTCGCGAGCCCGAGGGTGTTCGGGTCCGAGAAGTCGGCGAGCCAGATGTTGTTCTGCTCGGCAACGATGCGGCGATCGTTGTCACGATCGATCGCGTCGGGCGTCGCCCAGCTGGCCGGCGACACGTCCTCGATGAAGTCGGCGGGGAGCGCATCGCCCGGTTGGAACCGGCCGCGGCCCTGCGCCATGATCATTTCGTCGTTGATGAGCATGGTCTCGAGGCTCGTGCCGCGAACCTTCTCGAACTGCTTCTCCACGTAGCCCGGTCGGCCGGCGGGGAGTTCGCGACCCATGATCTCGTTGATGTTGCTCACCCGATCCCAGCCAAGGAGCTGACGTTCAAAGTACGGATCGTTGAGGCGCATGCCCTGGTAACGCGCCATCTGCTTCGGCGCGACGGCCGGGCGACGCGATGCCACCGCCTCTTGGATGTAGTCGCCGAGGCGCGCCTGCTCTTCCGTGAGGTCTCCGTTCAGGAGCTTCACGATGTCGAGGGCGTATTCCGAGTACGTGTCCACAGCGGCGCCGTACATGAAGGCTTCCGCCGACACGATGCGGCCCGTCTCCGGGTGGGCCTGCGAGGGGCCGTACCCGAGGGGGCTGACTTCCTGGTTGTTGTCCACCCAGTAGATGAAGTTGTAGCGGAGGTCACCGATGCGAGCGTGGCCATCCGTGTTCTGGTCGATGCAGAAGAGGCACTCGTTGCCCGTCTGCGCCTTGAGGTCCGCCGTGAGCTGCTCGATCGTCTGGCCGCGCGCCGCGGAAACGGCATTCTTGAACACGGCGTCCCACTGCACGCCGATCTGCGCGGTGATGTTGAGCATCGACTCCGGGTAACCGGGCGAAAGCGCATACACGATGGGACGAAGCTGACGATCCTTGTACGGGATCACGACGGGGTTGCCCTCCGCATCAAACCCGCTGTAGCTCGCTTGCCAAACGTCGTGGCGGTTGGCGAGGAAGATCTTGCCCGTCCAGGTGACGCCACGCTTGCGGTCGTAGGTGTTGCGCTCGGTTCGGAAGAAACCGAATTCACCCATCCGCTTGTCGTCGTACACCGCCGGTTCGTAGACACGCTCGCGTTCCGGGTCGACTTTCAGGAACGACGTGCGGACCTTGATCTCTGCGCCCGTGCAGTCGCCCACATCGCCGTAGTAGGCCATGAGGAGGCAGCCGTAGTCGGGCTCGGCGAACATGCGCTCGGTGAAGTCGAGGTAGTTGACGTCACCCTTCTCGCTGCGCTCGAGGCGGAGGGCGTCGGGCCCCTTCTCCGACGGCTGAGCGTAGAACGACGACGTATAGCCCGTGTCGCTGGCGCCACGAAGGAACTGCCAGTTGGTGACCTGCGGGTTCGTCCAGTCGACGCGGATGTACTCGCGCTCGTACCACGGGCGATCGAAGGTGTTCTCCACGAGCACGTTGGTCTGCTCGCCCGTGCGCGGGTTGTAGTCGCGCTGAATGTCGACGTGCGAAGTGATCGGGTAGGCGACGATCGGGTTTTCCTTGTACTCGTCGGGATTGCGCCCCTCGCCCTGGCCGTCGGCCACCGGCTGCTGGTTCACGCCCGAACCCGAATCGGTGGTGTTCTCGTCCGACCCCGGGATGTACTCGTACGACCGATAGCCGATGAGCAGATCTTCCTGGATCTCCCAGCGGATCATGTCCATCTCACCGGTCTGCCCCACGAACGAGTGGTAACTCGTCGGCGGAACGTCGATCACGGTTTGCCGAACGAACCACTCGCCCTGGAATACGGACTTGTGGATCAGGTTCGGCTGCGTGCGATCGATGTCTCCCACCGATTCCGCACACCCACCGAGCACGGCGATGGATGCCACCACGAGGGCGCCCACCACGTTTCGATATGTGAGACTGGTCTTCCGATTCATTTGCGTGTTCTCCCTTACTTGTCGACTTAAGAGACGGGTAACTGATTAGAAGTGCACTCCGGAACCGTCGATCGAGATGAACGACATGGCATTCAGGTAGATGGAGGAAAGGTTGTTGGCCTGCGATTCGAAATCCCAAAACGGGAAACGCAGGTGGCTGTTGTCCGCCGACATCGGCGACGAGCCGTTCGAAAGACCGAGCGTGAGGAACACGAACGGGAAGGCATAGGAGACCGAGATGTTCGTGCCGAAGGAGTCGCGTTGACCGCGGCCCGCCGTCGCGTTGCCCGACGCGAGCGAATCCTTCGGGTAGCTGGCGTACGTGAACGCGTTCGAGATCTGGTACGAAATGTTCGCCGAAAGGCCGGCGATGATCTGCACGTTCACGCTGAGTGAGTTCGAGAAGATGTACGAGATGTTGTTCCCGCCCGCCGTATAGAGGAGGGCGTCGACACGTTCGTTGCCGCCTTCGCGCGCGATGAACGTGTTGCTGTCCACGTCGGTGACGTCGTAAACGGGGCTCTGGTACTGGTGGAAATTCTTTCGGAATGAGCCGTTGTAGGAGAGGGTGACCGGCCCGAACGTGCGCATGAGCGCGATATTTCCCCGAAGACCCACCAGCAAGGTCTGGGTCTGGGAGGCGAGGGACGTGGGGAAGAACGCGCGTGCGCCAACCATGAACGCCACGTCGACGTACGGAATCGTGAAGAGAAGGTGCGAGGCGCCAACGTTGGCGTCCGAAAGGAGGACACGCTGGTTATAGGTGTCGCCGTCGGAGTCGGTGAGCTCCTGCATGAACGCAAAGCTGCCCGAGAGGTTCAGCGCGCCGTTGAGGAGCGAGTACATGGGCGTGATGCTGAACGACCAGTCGACGTACGCGTTCCGCGCATGCTGATTCGCAACGAAGCTTCCCTGCCCCACGGAAGTCGACAGGGAAGGAATGAGGCGGAAGCCGCCGGAGCTCGCCATCTGCTGTGCGGCGCCGGGTCCCACGGGGCCCGCGGTCATGGCCGGATTGACGAGGTTCGACGAAACGCGGTTCTTGTCCTTGTTGCCGCCCGCCTCGTCGGTCGCCGCCTCGTCTTCGCCTTCGCCTTCGCCCTCTTCGGGGTCCGCCTCGCCGCCCTCCGCGTCTTCCGACACGGAGCCACCCTCGGAGCTCGAAGTGGGGTCTTCACCCGCTTCGGGATCGACCTGCCCCGACTGCGCCGATGCGAATGCCGGTGCCCCAAGGAGCACGAGCATCGCAAGGAGTGAGCTGCCACGCTGCGTCATCGCGCGCGCTATACAGCACATCTCGGGCCAAGTCCCACCCTTGCGCACGTACCCCTAAAAACCCGGGTTTTACTAGGGTATTGAACAAATACATACATGTGCGCCACTGTGGGTGTCCTCACCAAGTTCGCACGGCACGTTAGGAACCTAACGACAGATCGTGCGTTTTCAGACAGCGATGCAAGTGCGCTCACGGCGCGTGCGTACGCCCCTCGTCCATTCCAACCCAGGCTCGAGCTGCTACGTTCGCCCACCGCCAGTGACCTACACCGTTCTCGCCCGCAAGTATCGACCGCAAACCTTCGACGACCTCGTCGGGCAGGAGCACGTCACACGCACGCTCGGCAATGCGATCACGTCGAACCGCGTCGCGCATGCGTTCCTCTTCACCGGCGTGCGCGGCGTCGGCAAGACGACGACCGCGCGCCTCCTTGCCAAAGCGCTCTGCTGCGAGAAGGGCCCCACGCCATCTCCATGCAATCAATGCGCACAGTGCATCGACATCACTGCGGGCGTCGACATGGATGTCCTCGAGATTGACGGCGCGTCGCACAACAGCGTTGAAGATGTGCGGCGTCTGCAGGAAACGATTCCGTTCCAACCGACCCGCAACCGCTTCCGCATCGTCATCGTGGATGAGGTGCACATGCTCTCGGCGGGAGCGTTCAACGCGTTCCTCAAAACACTCGAAGAGCCGCCCGCGCACGTGAAATTCATCTTCGCGACAACCGAGTCGCACAAGGTGCCGATCACCATCCGCTCACGCTGCCAGCGCTACGATTTCAGGCTTATTCCCCAGGCAACCGTCACGGCTCGGGTGCGGCAAATCCTCGATCTCGAACACATTGGCGCGGACGACGCGGCGGTGCAGCTCGTGGCGCGGGAAGCGGCGGGCTCCCTCCGTGATGCGCTCACGCTTCTCGACCAAGTCGTCGCCCTGTCGGGCGACACGCTGGAGGGTGCGGAACTGGCGCGGGTCCTCGGAATTGCCGACCGACAAAGCGTACAAGCCGTCGCCCAGGCACTGCTCGAGGGCGACCCGCGTCGCACACTCGAGCTCCTGACCTCCGCGGCGAACCAAGGCGCGGACATCCTGCATTTTGCCAAGCAGCTCCTCGGCCACATGCGTGACTTGGTCGTCCTCGCGGTCACCGCGGGCGAACCGGGGGACCTGCTCGACCTCGTGGACGAGGAACTTGCCGCCGCCACGGACCTCGCCAAGTCGGTGGACGTGCAGGAACTCCAGCGCACCTTCGCTGGCCTGTCGGCGTTGGTGGATGAGATTGCGCGCGCAAGCGTTCCCCGCGCAGTGCTTGAGATGGGACTCGTTCGCCTCGCGTCCCGACCACGGCTCGAGAGCATCGCAACGTTGATGGCGCGCGTGGAGGATCTCGCGCGTCGCGCTGGCGGCGGCCCTGCGCCGACGGGCGGCGGGCGCCCCGGGGGATCCGCATCCGGCCCCGCTTCCGCGCCTCCGTCGCGTCCGACCGGATCCCGGGGCGCCACCGCATCCGGCCCCATCGCTCCCCAGACGGCGGCGTCACCGAAACCATCCCCGACGAATTCCGCGCCCTCCCCGCGCCCCGCCAGCCCGAAGGTTGCGCCCGAACCACCGTCGACGAGCGTGGCGGCTCCGGCGACTGCGCCGGCTGACCCCCCGACCATGGACGCCACCGAAGCGTGGGCAAAGGTTGTCGCGGACGTGCGCGATCGAAAACCCGCCTTCGGGGCCGTGCTTGAGCATGCGCTTCCCGTGGAAGTCGGCCCCGCACGCGTTGTGCTCAGCTTCGCGGAGGGCGCCTTTTACGGTCGCCAGGCCGCGACCCCCGAGGGCCAGGGCATCATCTCGGAGGGTGTCGGGCGCGCCATCGGCGGCTCGCCGAAGGTCGAGATTCGCTACCACAAGGATGCGCCCGTCGCGGGCAAGACCGTCGCGCAGATGGAGCAGACCCGCCGCGACGAAGCGCGCGAGGAGACACGCAAACGCGCCCTCAATCACCCGCGCGTGATCGAAGCACTCCAGGTGTTCCCCGAGGCCGCGGGGAATGTCAAAGTCCAGTACGAGAACGAGTAACGCGCGACCCGCCCATCGCGGTGCGCACCAGGGAGAAGAACGATGAAGTTTCGCGGAGGAATGAATGAGCTCATGCGGCAGGCGAGCCGCCTTCAACGCAAGGTCGAGCAGCGCCGTGAAGAGCTCAAAACCGAAACCGTGGAAGCCTCCGCCGGCAACGATCAGGTGAAGGCCACGGCGAACGGCGCGCAGGAACTCGTGCGCGTGCAGATCGACCCGGCCCTCCTCAAGGGCGAAGACCTGAGCATGACGGAAGACCTCGTGGTCGCCGCTTGCAACGCGGCGCTGACCAAGAGCCGCGAAATGGTGGACGCGGAGCTCGAGAAGGTCACCGGGGGGCTCAAGATCCCCGGCCTGATGTAACAGAGCCCCCGTGGATTCGTTTCGCGACCCACGCGACCCGATCGCCGAACTGGTGAACCTCTTCGGGCGCCTCCCGGGCATCGGGGAGCGCACGGCGACGCGACTCGCGTTCCACGTCCTCGACTCGGACTCGGCCTTCGCGCGTGCCCTCGGGGAGAGCCTGACCAGCATTCACGCCCGCGTTCGCCGCTGCGCGTCGACTGCGGGAACTTCGGCACCGATGCGCGGTGCCCCATCTGCAGCGACCCGCGACGCGACCCGCACGCCATCTATGCGTCGTGGCCCGCGTGCCTGACCTCGTGGCCATCGAGCGCAGCGGCACGTTCCGCGGTCGGTACCACGTCCTCCATGGTCTGCTTGCGCCCCTCGATGGCGTGGGCCCCGACGCCCTCCCCCTCGATGCGTTGACCGAGCGCGTGAAGCGTGACTCGGTGCGCGAAGTCATCGTCGCCACCCCGCTCAGCGTCGAGGGCGAAGCCACGGCGCTTTATGTGTCACGCGTGCTTGAGGGCACCGGCGCCAGTGTGTCGCGCATCGCGAGCGGCGTGCCCCACGGCGGCGAGCTTGAGTTCACGGACCAAGTCACCCTTGGCCGCGCCTTTGAAGGGCGCCGCGCCATCTGAACCGAGCTCTCCCGACCGCGGATTGATCCCCGCGGCCGCTTCTCGGTAGGCTCGCGCCCCCATGGAGCACGCCCTTCCGCGCGCCGAGCCTTCCGCGTTCCACCGCTACGCCGATGTCCTGCTTGCGGCACTCGTCGTGCTCATCGTGGGCATGATGATCGTGCCGCTGCCGACGGCGCTCCTCGATCTGCTCCTCGCGAGCAACATCTCCCTCGCCGTTGTACTCCTCCTGGTCGCGCTCTACGCGCGCAGCGGTCTCGCGTTCGCGTCGTTCCCGACGGTCCTGCTCGTGACGACGCTCTATCGCCTTGCGCTGAACGTATCTTCGACGCGCCTCATTCTCCTCCAGGCGAACGCCGGTGACGTCATCCACTCTTTTGGGACCTTTGTGGTTCGCGGCAACTACGTCGTGGGTGCGGTGATCTTCCTCATCTTGACGCTGATTCAATTCATCGTCATCGCGAAGGGCTCCGAGCGGGTGGCGGAGGTGGGTGCGCGATTCACGCTCGACGCCATGCCCGGAAAGCAAATGAGCATCGATGCCGAGCTCCGCTCGGGTGCCATCACGCAGGACGAGGCGCAACAGAGACGCCGACGCGTTCAGCGCGAGAGCGAGTTCTTCGGCGCCATGGACGGCGCCATGAAGTTTGTTAAAGGCGACGCGATCGCGGGGATCATCATCACCCTCATCAACATCGCCGCGGGGCTCGTGATCGGCGTCGGGATGCGGCACCTCGGCGCCCTCGAAAGCCTCAAGGTGTACGGGCTTTTGACCATTGGCGACGGCCTCGTCTCGCAGATCCCGGCCCTCCTCATCTCCACGGCGGCGGGCCTGGTCGTCACGCGGGTGTCGTCCGAGCACGACGACAGCTCCCTCGCCGGCGACATCGCCCGCCAAGTCCTTGAGCAACCGCGTGCCCTGGCCGTGGCGGGCGTGTTTCTCCTTGTGCTTGCCGCCATCCCCGGTCTGCCAACGATTCCGTTCGTGGTGTTGGGCGCCCTCCTCCTCTTTGGTGCGCGGCGTCTGCGCGAAACGCCGCCTCGAACCACCGGCACCGACGGCGCGCCAGCCATCCCCGGACGCCAGGCCGCCGCGGCGCCGTTATCCATCCCCGCCGTGGTTCCGATCTCCGTGGATCTCGGCGAACGCCTCGCGACGGACGACCACGACGCCATTCAAACGGCGCTCGCCGAGCTACCGCGCACCCTGTCTTTGAACTGGGTCTTCCGGTACCGGAGTATCCGAACGCGAACGAATGCGCAGCTTCCTCCGTACGCGTTCACGTTCGTGCAGGAGATTCCTGTGGGAAGCGGCGATGTCGCCACGCGACACGCAGGTCACCCTCGCGAGGCCGTGGTCGCGCAACACACGGCGCGCGCCATCCGCCGCCGCGCCGCCGAGTTCGTGGGTCTCCAGGAAACCCAGGCGCTCAGCTCGGAGCGCCTGTACCCCGCGCTCGTTCGAAACGCCGTGCCCAAACCCGTGTCGCTCCAGCTCCTCTCGGAGGTGCTGCGACGGCTCGTCGACGAGGGCGTGAGCATCCGACCACTCCGCGAGATCCTGAGGCCCCGCGTCCCACGCGCCGCACGAAAAGGGACCCGGTGGCGCTCACGGAGCCTCGTACGCAGCACGCTCAAGCGCCACATCTCGTTCGCGTAGCGCAGGGGTGGTGTCGTTCCCGTGTACCTGCTTGCGCCTCGAGATCGAGGAAGCCGTGCGCGACGCCATCCAGCGGACGGTGGCGGGTTCCTACTCGCGCTTGCACCGGATCTCGCGCGCGAGATCTTCACCTCGACTGGGAACGCGCACCTGTGCGGCTCACACCGGACATGCGCCCAACCTGCTCACGCACCGAGATTTACTGTGCGACGACTCATCGAAGTGGACCTGCCCGACGTGCTGGTGCTGAGCTACCAGGAGCTCGCGCCCGAGCTCACCGTGCAGCCCCTCGCACGCGTCGACATTTGAGTCGCGCGTCCGCTGCGACGTGCGCGCCCACGAGCGCCGGGCGCCGCTGGTCGGGGCCACCGGGCTGCGTCACGCCCTCGAAGTTCGGCGCATGCGACGCTCCGGCACGTCCTCGTCCACGCGACTTGATTCACGCTTGCGGCGTGGTGTTGCGGTGAACCGCGCCGCCGCGGATCCCCCCCTCGCACCTCGGCGACCGATCCTGCGCAAGGTCGCACCGAGTCCACCCCGAACGACTCCTCGGTGGTGCCCGCTCCCACGCACGACGCTCGGCGGCACCGCGTCTCCGCCGCCGCCCAACCTACCCCCGGCACCTCTGCCTGCCCCAAGCGCGCCGTCCCCCCGGCGCCACGCCTGCACCTGCCCACGACGCACCACCCCCCCGGTGCCGCGCCCGCGCCGGCGCCCGCACCGCTGCTGCCACCACCGCCGCCTCCCGCGGCGGCGCATCCTCCGGTCCCGGCGCTGCCCGAACATCCCCCCGTGCTCATCGAAGTCCCCGCTCGCGCCTCCCCCTTTCACCAGCGCGACAACGGCAACTCGGTGCACACGTGGAGTTCGGCGCGGTGTTCGGCCCGCGTTCGTTCTTCGTTGGCTTCACGCCGCGCATTCGCTACCGGCCGCGCATGTCATGGTTTGCACTGACGGCGGGATCGGGCTCTTTTGGCGGGTAAGACTACAATCGCCGCGTGCGAGTCGAGGTGCCGCTCCTCGCCGACGCACGTTCTTCGTGAACCCGCGCTCCATGGCGCAATCTTTATTTCACGGTCGGCGTGTCCCTCGGCGTCTCGGCCGCCTCAAACGACACCGGGCTCAGCCCCGCGGCCGGCGAAACGGTCGAATACATCCACGTGGGGGCACGAGCTGGGTTTGGCGTCGAAGCCCGACTCACGAGCTGGATTGCGGTGAACACCGCGATCCGCGTCTTCGTGCTTGAAAACGTCTCGCAGGAAAACTCGCCCGAGTACCAAGAGGTCGTCGACGGCCGGCTCACGGGCCGCGGAACCGATACGGCCGTCGGTCTGCTGCCCACGATGGGCATGACCCTCTATTTCTAGACGTCTTCTTCCTCGAGGACGTCCACGTCGAGCTCCTCGAACTCGTCTTCGCCAAGGAACTCGAAGTCGTCATCCACGTCCGATTCGGGCAAGGCGTGCTCCGAGGTAGCGCCCGCATCGTCGGCATCGGCCGCGGCAGCCACGGGAGAGAGCTCGCTGATGTCACTCCTCGGACCGACCCGCACCTCGGCAGGATCGGCGGGAATGTCCGCGAGGAGCTCCATGGCTTCGCTCCCGGTGCCCTCGTCCATCACGTCGTCGAACATCGCCTCGATGTTCACTTCGCTCGTCGACTCACGCGGAGCAGGCGGCGGTACGGACGAAGGCCGCTTCGCCATCGCTTCGGGCGCCGGTGCGGGCGCACTGTCGTAGGCACCCTCTTCGAAACTCATGTCGACCACGACTTCCCGCGACCGCAGGTCGAGTTCCACGGGGGAAGGCGCCGGCGCGCTCGCGGGCCGCGGCGGTGGCGGCGCACTCGACCTTCGCTCGGGCTTCGCGAATTCAAGCGGCATACGAACGGCGGCCCCCGCCGCCAAGTCCTCGAGTAACTGGTCGAAGGCGACGGGGTCCTGGGGCGCGGCACCACGTACCTCGTTGAGGACTCGCTCAACGTCGGCGTCCGATTTGCCGAGGGCCGCGAGCTCCGCATCCACGTGCGAGAAATCCACGGCAGAATCGTACCGGACGGCGACGTCCGGCCACAAGCAACCGGGGAAACGCGCAGGCTAGGCGGGCGTCACGAGCGAATAGACGCGGTTCACGGCCTCATCGAGCTTGCTCGGATCGCTGCCGCCCGCCTGGGCGAAGTCGGGGCGTCCGCCACCGCCTCCACCCACGATGGCCGCCGCATCGCGGATGATGGCCCCCGCCTGGAAACGCTTGGTGAGCTCCTTCGACACGCTGCACACGAGGAGCGCCTTTCCGTCCTTGGCCTTCGACCCGAGGAGGATCACCGCCGGCGCCATTTTGTCTCGAAGGCCATCCGCCAGTTCGCGAAGCGCCTTCGCGTCGCCAAGGTCCACGGTCTTGCCGAGCACCCGCACGCCGCCCACGTCCTTCGCGTCCTGCGTCAGGTCGCCGCCGGCGCCGCCCGACACGAGTTTCTTCTTGAGCGCTTCCACTTCGCGCTCGAGTTCCTTTTGGCGTTCGACGGCACGGGCGGCCTTGTCCGCCACGGTTCCGGGTTGCGCCTTGAGAAGGGTGGCCACTTCCCGGAGTTCGCGCTCGACCTTGAACTGGTGCGCGAGCACTTGCTTGCCCGTCGCCGCCTCGATACGCCGCACGCCCGCGGCAAGGCCCGACTCGGTGAGCACACGGAAGGACCCGATGTCGCCCGTGCGGAACGCGTGCGTACCGCCGCAAAGCTCCTTCGATGGTCCAATGGTGAGCACGCGCACCGTGTCGCCATACTTTTCTTCGAAGATGCCAATGGCGCCGCTCGCCTTCGCCGCGTCCATGGCCATCTCGTTCGTGGTGATCGCCGTGTTCTCGAGGACGGCATCATTCACGAGCTCCTCGATGCGAGTGATCTCGTCGTCGGTGAGCGGCTTGGAGCCGCTGTAATCGAAGCGGAGGCGGTCGGGCCCCACGAGCGAGCCCTTCTGCATGGCCGTTGGCCCCACCACCTGACGGAGCGCCCAGTGGAGAAGATGCGTCGCACTGTGGTTCCGCCGCGTGGCGGAGCGCGCCGCGTGATCGACCTCAAGGTCCACCGTTGCGCCGACCTTGAACTCGCCGGCCTCCACATGACCGCGGTGAACCCAGAACCCATCGACGGGTTTGTGCGTGTCCGTGACGACGAAGCGCGCGGCGCCTGCGGTGATCACGCCGCGGTCGCCCACTTGTCCGCCGCTCTCACCGTAGAACGGCGTGCGGTCCACGATGATCTCCCCTTCGTCGCCCGCGCGCAGCGAATCCGCGCGCGCCCCCCCACGGACGAAGGCGCGCACGGTTCCGCTGTCCTTCTCGGTCGTGTACCCGGTGAAGACTGTCTTCCCGATCTCACCCGCGAGCGCATGGTAAACGGCGCCCACGGCCGCCTCGCCCACCTTTGAACCGGCACTTCGCTCGCGCGCGAGTTCCATTTCCTTCTCGAAACCGTCGTGATCGACGCGAAAGCCCTGCTCCTCGCCGATGACATCCTGCAGATCGAGCGGGAAGCCGAACGTGTCGTAAAGCACGAAGGCCACCTTGCCGGGCAGGAGGCGCGCACCGGACGCATCCTTCCCCCACTCCTTGTTCTCGGAGAGGAGGTCGAGGCCACGCTTGAGTGTGCGGCGGAAGCGCTCCTCCTCTTGCTGGGTGATCTCCGCGATGAGCGAACGGCGTTCCTCGAGATCAGGGTAGATGCTCCCCATCTCCTCCACGACCTTGAGCGCGCAGCGATGAAGGAACGGCTCGTCGATCCCAAGACGATGTCCGTGGCGAATGGCGCGGCGCATGACGCGGCGGAGCACGTAGGCTCGACCTTCGCGATCCGGGAACACGCCCGGCGATTAGGAACGCCGTCGTACGCGTGGTCGGCGATACGCATGGAGATGTCGTCCTTTCGACAACGTGCCGCCGTACTTCTTGCCGGAGATCTCCGCCGCCAAATCCACGGGCCGGGTCGGAGCAAGTCCGTGTCGTAGTTGCTTTGGACGCCCTGCTTGAGGACGGCGAGGCGCTCAAGGCCCATGCCCGTGTCGATGCTGGGCTTGGGGAGCGGCTCGAGGCGACCGTCCGCGTGCCGCTCGAACTGCATGAACACGAGATTCCAGATTTCGGTCCAGCCCGTACCGTCGGGAAGCGGCTCGTCGCCGAAGGTCTTCACGTCGCCCGTGCCGTCGCCGATCCAGCAGTGGATCTCCGAACACGGCCCACACGGCCCCGTGTCGCCCATCTGCCAGAAATTGTCGGCGGCGCCGAGGCGGAGAATTCGGGAATCGTCGAAACCCGTGACGTCTTTCCAGAGTTGCGCCGCTTCGTCATCGGCGGGAACGCCGTCTTCCCCACCGAAAACGGTGACCACGAGACGGCTCGGATCAACGCCCATGTTCTTCGTAACGAACTCCCACGCGTACGCGATGGCGTCCTTCTTGAAGTAGTCGCCAAAGGAGAAGTTCCCGAGCATCTCGAAGAACGTGTGGTGACGCGCGGTTACGCCCACGTTCTCGAGGTCGTTGTGCTTGCCGCTGATGCGGATGCACTTCTGCGAGGTCGTCGCCCGCGAGTACGAGCGCTTTTCCTTGCCCGTGAACACGTCCTTGAACTGCACCATGCCCGCATTGACGAACATGAGCGTCGGGTCGTTCGCTGGAACGAGTGCACTCGACGCGACGCGCGAGTGGCCCTTCGACTCGAAGTACTCGAGGAATGCTTGGCGGATGTCTTTGGAGGAGGTCATCGAACGGGACGAAGCCATGGGAGGGGGCGGAGCTTACCCACTTGCCCGCGGAATGCATCCACGGGACCACGCCCCCCAAAAGCCCAGGACCCCCAAGCATTTCCGACACCAAATCGCGCTGGTGGCCCCCACGCGTTGCGGAGCAACGTTGTGCGTAGCGCACGTCCGCATTCGCAGGCGGTGCCAGGAACTCAGAGCGCGTAGCCGATGGCGAAGGAGAGCCGGTAGTAGTGATCGGTCACGCTCTCCCGAATCCCGCCGGTGACCTTGTTCGGGTCCGCGGGATCGGAGGGCCACGGCTCCCACCGATCGGTTGCGTCGTCGTCGCAGGGCGCATTCACACACGCGGTCTGCCCGCGGAACGTGGAAGTGAAATTGAAGTACGACGCGTCGAGGGCAACATAGAGGCCCGGGGTAATCCACTGCCCCATGTCCACGCGGGCACGCAGGCCGAGGTCGAGGCCCGCGCCGCCGGAGCTGTCCACGCCCCACACTTCGCGTGCGTCCCGCCCGATGCCGAGGCCCAGGTGGTAACCCGCTCGGGCGCCGAGCTCGAGAACCTCTGCGACGCCGTAGTCGACCCCCACCGAAGCGAAGAGCGTCTGGTACGTGAGCGGCGGAATGACGCTGTACCGTTCAAGACGCAGCAGGTCTTCCCTCGCCATGTCGAAGGCGAACATGCGCCAGCCAAGATCCACGTGGCCCACGAGCGATTGCCAACCGCTGCCGAGGAGCCTCGAGCGAGCACGGAGGCCGAACGACAGGTCGAGGGTCGAGGTGTCGAGTTCGAAGCGATCGGCGCCGGCGCAGGGCGCGTTGACGGGCGTCCGTTCGAGGCACGAATCGGTCGACAGCACGATGGAGTGGCGGAAGCTCGCGAGCACGCCGAGCCAGGGAAACGCCTGCGAATCACCGATGGCTCCCGGGTAGAATTCGGCTTCCACCCCCGCTTCAAGGTGTCCAAGCCCGCCGCTTTCGTATGCGCGACGCTCCTTGAGCACCGCGGGTCCGCCGGGCTCGCGCCCGTTGTTGAGTACGGTCGCCGTCGCACCAAACGAGCGATGCAGCGTGCCGCCAACGACCTGAAGCCGTAGCCACCGCCAACGGTTTGCGGAGGACACCTCCTCATCCGTTTCCGACATGACATCGGCCACCTGCTCGTCCGAGAGGTGCCCACGCTCGTACCACGGCGTTCCTTCGCCCGTTCGTGCGATGTCCGAGGCGAGGTGTGCGGCCGCGGTTTCGCGGATGACGCGTGACGATGCATGCCGACGCAGCGTCCACGCGTAGCCGCCGATGCGCTCGCCATCTTCCGCGCGATGCACCGTCGTCTTCACGCGAATTCGAGACCCCTTGGAGGCCGTACCCGCCACGAACGCGTCAAGACGCAATTCCTCCGCCACATCCACCATCTCGCTGGGCGTGGCGCGGGGCTCGATACCGAAGCTTCGACGTGCCCGCTCCACTTCCGAGAGCGGCACCACCTCAAGGCGCGGGTCGTCGGCGAGCCCCTGCTCCACGGCGACGCGATATCGTTCGGCGCGCGATCCCTGGAAGCGGAGCACTGCCACGCGAACCTTCGGTTCGACGCTCGACGCCGGCTTCGGATCCGCATGGGCCGGTGATACGACAAGGACAAGGGCCCCCATCGTCATGTGGAAGATCGCCGTCGAGGCGCGCGAGACCAACGTTTTCCGCCCCATGGGCCGGGGAGCCTAGCAGGCCCGGGACCCGACGAAAGGGCGATCGTCCGCCGGGTTGGTTGCCGGCCCAAGGCCCGTGCGCGATAAACGGCGCATCCCGCCATCGGCGCGACCGATAGGGACGCAAACCCGAGTCGAGGTCTCCGTCCATGCTCACGTGCCTGCGCGTAAAGAACTTTGCGATCATCGATGCGGTGGAGGTTGAGTTCGGCGGTGCGCTGAACGTCGTCACCGGTGAGACCGGCGCAGGAAAGTCGATTCTCATCGATGCGCTTGAGCTCCTGCTTGGTGGTCGAGCGCGTCCCGACGTCGTTCGCACGGGCGCGAAGGAAGCGGAGGTGGAGGGCCTCTTTGACATCGACGGCGACCCCGCGGCGAAGGCACGCCTTGAGGCGGCGGGTGTGGAGGCGGACGACGAAATCGTCGTGCGCCGTGTTGTGCTCGCGAGCGGCAAGTCGCGCGCGTACGTGAACGGGCAGCTTGTGACGGCGACTCAACTCGCCACGCTGACCGAAGGTCTCGCGGACATTTCGTCACAGCACGAACATCATTCGCTCGTCCATCCCGCGCAGCACCTCGACTACCTCGACGCCTTCGCGGACCTGGGAACGAGCGTGGCGCGCATGCGCGACGCCCATTCGCTCCTCGAGGCCGCCGATCGCGACCTTCGCGATCTCGAGGCGCGCATCGGCGCGCGCGGTGAGCGAGAAGACCTACTGCGCTACCAGCTCGGCGAAATCGACGAAGTCGCGCCGGTGCTCGGGGAGGACGCGGAACTCGGCATCGAGCGCGAACGACTCCGTCACGCGGAATATCTCGCGCGTACGGCGGGCGGCGCGGAAGACGCGCTCTACGCCCGCGACGACGCCCTCACCACGACCCTCGCCCGGATTCAGAGCGAACTTGAGCAGGCGTCCAAGGTGGACCCGCGCCTCGATGGCCTGGCCGAGCAACTCTCCGGTGCACGGGCCGTGCTCGAGGACACGGCCCGGGACCTTGGCCGCTACGCGCAGAGCGTCTCCGTGGACCCGGAGCGCCTTTCGGAAATCGAAGACCGTCTCGACGCGCTCAACCGCCTCAAGCGCAAGTACGGCGGTTCCATCGACCGCGTTCTCCAGCAAAGCGAGAACATCCGCGCAGAACTCGGCGAGCTCGACGATCACGAAGCCCGCCTCGATGCGCTCAGGCGCAATCGCGAAAAGGCCTGGGACGCCGCCCGCGCCCTCGCCAGGGACCTCACCCAAGCCCGCCAGCGCGCGGGCAAGAAGCTCGGCAAAGCCATCAGCGAAGAGCTCGCTTCCCTTGGCATGGGCGAGGCAGAGGTGACCGTCGCCGTCGAACCACTCGAAGGCCGCGACGGCGAACTCGAAGTCAACGGCGCACGCCTCACGCCCCGCGGCGTCGACCGTGCGGAGTTCCTCATTTCGCCAAACCGTGGCGAGGAGGCGCGCCCCCTCCGCAAGGTGGCGAGTGGCGGCGAACTCTCGCGCTCGCTCCTCGCCATCAAGCGTGTTCTCGCGGGTCTCCGGACCGCTGGGCTTTATGTGTTTGACGAAGTGGATGCGGGCGTCGGCGGTGCGGTCGCCGAGGTCATCGGACGCAAACTTCGGGACGTCGCCGCGCACCACCAAGTCCTTTGCATCACGCATCTTCCGCAGATCGCCGTGTTCGCGAGCGACCACTTCCGCGTGGAAAAGGGTGTGGAGGACGGCCGCACACGCAGCGAAATCGTCGCCCTCGACACAAAGGAACGTGAGGCGGAAGTCGCACGCATGCTCGGTGGCATCAAAGTGACGCAGAAGACGCGCGAAGCCGCCCGTGAGATGCTGCGGCACGCGCACCATGGCTAGTTCGAACGGCGACGACTCCCTCAAAGCAGCCTTCGACCCCGAAGCGTTCCGCCACCGTGCGCATCAGACGGTGGACGTGCTCGCCGACTACCTTTCGCGCGCACTCGACGGCCACGGACCCGTACTTCCGCCCATCGCGCCCAAGGATGCCCTCGCGCGATTTCAGGTGGACTACGACCACGCCGAGCCCGCGTCTCTCGACACGCTGCTCGCGGACGTGTTGGCGGCATCGAACCACCTCCACCACCCCCGCTACGTGGGCCATCAGGTCGCTGCCACCTTGCCCACCGCCGCGCTTGCGGAGCTCGTGTCCGGGCTCCTCAACAACGGCATGGCCGTCTACGAGATGGGCCCCGCGGCCACGGCCCTCGAGCGGCACCTGCTCGGCTGGCTCGGCGGCAAGCTCGGCTTTCGTGCGGCCGACGGCGTCTTCACGTCGGGGGGCTCCCTCGGAAACCTGACGGCGCTGCTCGCCGCGCGTCACCGCGCGACCGGGGGCGGCGAATTTCCCCTCACGAAGCTCGTGCTCTTCGTGGGGGCCGACGCGCACTACAGCAACCGACGCGCCGCACGCGTGCTCGGTCTACCCGCGGACGCGGTGGTGCCTGTCGCCGTGGATGCCCGACGCAAGATGCGTATCGATGCGCTTCGCGC